>JBGSUV010000168.1:0-221968 GCA_041753315.1 Pirellulaceae bacterium
TCGTTCATTTCCGGCGATAATAGTTTATACTTGCGACGAATCCTTGCGACAACTTTTGCATCCATGATGCAACTGTTCTCGCACGAATCACCTAAAACTCCAATATCAAGTTGTAAAAGTTATTTTTGCGCGGGCCCTAAGCTCTAAATGGAAAGAGCGATCGCAAACCTGCGACCGCTCATTATTTTTCATCCCATGGATCAAGCTGCAGAGATCAGACGGCTACGGCAGCTCGCAACTTGCTGGCATTACCCGCTTGTCCAAAGGACGTCATGCGTGCGATACAGACTTCCTTCATCGCAGCCCGGGCTGGCTTGAGATAATCGCGTGGATCAAATTTCTCAGGGGACTCCATCAATACCTTGCGAATGGCACCAGTAATCGCCATACGACAATCGGTATCGACATTGATCTTGCGCACACCACTCTTGATGCCGCGTTGGATCTCTTCGACGGGTACACCGTAAGTCTGCTTCATCTTTCCGCCATACTTATTGATGATGTCTTGCAGCTCTTGCGGAACAGAGGAACTGCCGTGCATGACCAAGTGGGTATTGGGAAGTTTGGCGTGAATGGCTTCGATGCGGCTCATCGCCAGTACTTCACCATCTGGCTTGCGCGAGAATTTGTAGGCTCCGTGGCTGGTACCAATCGCCACGGCCAGCGCGTCGACTCCGGTATCTTCGACAAAGCGGGCAGCTTCGTCAGGGTCGGTCAACAGTTGATCGTGGCTAAGTTGCCCGACCGCACCGTGCCCATCTTCTTGTTCTCCTTCGCCCGACTCGAGCGACCCCAAACAACCGATTTCACCTTCAACCGAAACACCCCGCGCATGCGCCAAACGCACAACTTCGGCCGTTACGCGAACGTTGTACTCATAGCTAGCAGGCGTTTTGCCATCTTCTTCGAGCGATCCGTCCATCATCACGGAGGTGAAATTATTCTCGATCGCGCTGACACACGTTTCGACGCTATTGCCGTGATCTTGGTGCATGACGATCGGGATATGCGGGTAAAGTTCCGCTGCGGCCTGCATTAGATGCCGCAGGTATGCATCCTGCGAATAGGAGCGGGCGCCGCGGGACGCCTGAATAATACACGGCGAATCGGTTGCATCCGCGGCTTCCATAATCGCTTGGATTTGTTCCATATTATTGACGTTAAACGCAGCGACACCATAGTTGTTTTCGGCCGCGTGATCCAAAACAACGCGCAGTGGGACCAATGGCATTGAACTAACTCCTGCCGCCCAAATGCGGCTTCAATCGTAAATCGGATGAACTATAAGGGATTCCCAAATACCTATCTTCGAATTATCGACGATGGCTTTCAATGTGGCAATCCCATGTGCATGTGGCGTCCCGGTGCGGTTACCGCCCGGGTCGACCTGCGCGTGCAGGGCGTGCCGCTGGAGCCCCGGCACGACTGGGAACCGGCAATGGTACGACTCGAATGCTCTCTCGATCGGTATACACTTTGCCGTGCATATCGGTCGTTTCGACTTCAACCATATGCGTGCCCTCCGGCAGAAGTGCGGGCAGCAAGCCGCGCCATAGGTGATCCGTAATCGACGGGCCGGGCAATGGAGAGCCGTTGGGCGGTGCCGCCGAAGCCTCGGATTTTTTGATGTCGGCAAAATAGGGGGACACGCCGTCAACCCGCTCCAGTGCTTGCCACTCACCGTCCGGCAGCAGACGCATCCGCGCGGTTGATTTCTTTGAACCATTAAAAACGTTAACGACAACTGCGGTGGTGAGACTGTCAACCGTCGAAATTTCCTGAGGCAAATAGATGTCCATCTGATAGTCCGCTGGACGACGCGCCGCCCGAAACTCCAGATCGTATTTAGTACCGTCAAATGAAATGATCGAGTAACCGTTAGGGCCGCCGTCACTCATCATGGCATGCGGAATGCCAAGCTCGTCCGGTGCGCCACGCCACCAACTGCCACACACGGTGACATTCACTACGTGATGATGTGGCTCAGCACCCATATAACCATCTTCTTCACCAATAAAATGATGTCGGACATAATGCGTGTGAGCTGCAATCGAAAGTGAAAAGGGACGCTGTTCAATCAACCGATAAAGTTCTTGTCGATCTTCGACGTTGACCAACGGAATGTGCATCAGCAAAACAACCAATTGATCATTTGGGATCATGCTGAGATCGTTACGGATAAACTCCATCTGCTTTTCGCCGAAGCCACCGGTGTAATGCCCGCGTTCGTCGGCGGTCGCCCCATGCCACGCGACATCGTCGAGAGCCATGAAGTGAACGGGGCCATAGTCAAACGAATAGTAGTTGGGTCCGTAATAGCTCTCAAATGTCTCATCGGAGTGCTCGTCGTTGGCTGCATCTTGGTTCAAATCGTGATTCCCAATGACGTTGTACCAAGGCAAGCCAATCAAGGCGATGGCTTGATTGTGCGGCTTAAACACGCTGAGATCATCGAACACGACATCCCCAAGTGTTATCCCCAGCGAGGCGCCATGCGCCCCCTCGGCAATTACTTGCTCCACAATATCGTGCGCCATGTACTCGACTTCTTGAACGTTGCGCGGCTGCGTATCACCGAACAAAAGTGCTCGAAACTCCTCGGGTTCGTCTTGTTTATGCAATGGGAAATCGATCGAAGCAGGCAACGCGCCGGTAGGAGCTACGCCGGGAAACTCGCTTGATGGCGAGCCCGCAGGTTTGTGGATGTAATAAAACTGCGGTAGCTTGTCCGCGTTGAGTGGATTCATCCAACCGCGTGGCTTAATGACAAAAATGATCGTATCGTCCCCGACTGGCAGTTCGTATCTGCCATCAGACGCCGTTGTTACGATCTCACGGCCATTGGAGACCTTGACCGATGCAATGCCAGCTTCGCCTGCGTCGCGGACGGCGTTTCCATTGAGGTCTTCAAAGACGAAACCGGTCGCGACTAAGCTCTGGTTCGTTGGTTTTTCTGTGGCAACGCCTTCCGCTGCCGTCGTACTTTGCGCAATGCAAACAGCGTTCAGAAAATTACAAAACGTGGCGATTAAAGTAATAATTGCGATCGCGGACAACTTCATTGGTCTGCCTCTTGTTAGCAAGCGGGGTGCGTTCTTCAAGAGGTTGGAGTATGTCTGCGCGGGTCGCTAACGGCAACTAATTAACAATGAAGATTTCGTTTTTCTTTGCTTTAAAACGGATTAATCGCAGTCATTGTTCCACGCACCGCTCGTGATGCCGTCAGCCCTGTTAAAAAGGGCTTACTTTGGTCGGCTCTCCATTTCTAATAGCAATTTCCAACCAAAGCTCAAGCTTGTGACAATTCAACTCAGAAGCTCTTTCGCTCCACTTTTTCGGGCTTGGCATCTTCGGCCGCATTCCCAAACAACTTTAGGGGTAGTCCGAAGAGATCAAAATTCATAGGTGGCAATAACGTTGGTTCGGCCGTTTCACTGGTTACCCGCAGTGGCTGCATTTCCAGTTGAAAACTACCGATGATTGCCAAACTGTCCGGCTGCTGGGTGATGTGGACTTTGCCTCCTTGAAACCAGTCAATCCATGGTGCAACATAGGAGTCGGGGGTGATTGGTTTGCCACGATCATCCAACGCGACTCCCTCCCATGCGCTGCTTTGCCAACGACCGCCAGCACCTTGAGCATTCGCTTGAAACTGGTACTCGCCGCCCAGTGGGCATTGAAGTCGTACGTCTAGCATACGCTCGGCGACTTGCAAACATTCCTTCCCCTGGACTTTCAACTGTTGGTGCACGTCGTCCAAAAATTGTGCATTGCCATGCGACGATCGCCAACCGCGACTGTACCATTGGTCGTTGATCCATGTGGCGAGTTTGGAACCTTTCAGGTTGGCCACGCTCAAACGAGCCTGAGCCAAGTCAGCTGACTCGCGCGGTGCGATCTGTGGAATCGCTTGCTCCAAAATGGAACGATCAAACGAGAGCAGGCTCAAATCGTTGTTCTGCCAGCGCCATAGTCCGCCAATCATGCGTGAGAATCCGGCATAGTCGGGCCGTGCCAGTCCGATGCCAAGTGGCAGTTGTTCGATCAATCCCGGTTTGGGCCAAGCTCCAATATACGCAGGGGCGGCGCGCAGCGCACGCAACGTCTTGATCAGTCCCTGTGTATCTTCTGGAGTTGGTGGAATCATATCCTTGACACCTCCAAACAAATGGTAGTCATCGGGTGCAGCCAAAAGTCCTGATTGCCCCCGCATGTGCAGTTGTACCGATAGCGCATCATCGGCTGGCAGTTGCATTTCAATGGGCGATGGGGCGGCCAATTGCCGCGCGATCCAGCCATACTTTTCGGGTGTGAAGGGGGCGACGTAACCTTCAAACGCAACTTGTTCCGCCTTCGATCCATCGACGCGAAAACGTCGCAGTCCGACTAACATGGGATCCATGTTTTGCCATTGCTGCATGTAAAAGTCTGCAATTTTCGCGTACGCCTCCGCCTCGCGCTGCGTCACATTTTCAACCGGCATGTCCGCAATGGGTAGGAAGCTACTGCGCGCCCCGCGGGTGGAATCGATCCAACGATTATCGATGCGCAACACACGCGATCCATCTGGGCGAACGTCAAACCAGGGCGGCAAAAGACCAGCCACCTGCAGCGCTTCGACATCGTCGGCTGGAACGCCCTCGGCCAATGCAGCCTGCGAAGCAACTTCGGCGATTTCCAAATGTGCGATCGCTTCCAAGCGTCGGCGGAGTTCGATTTGGTACTGTGGGCTCACCAGTCGATGAAAGAACTCATTCGAGAAATAGCCAAACACACTGTAGTCATTTGACGCTGGCATCCACGTCCGCGCCCAACGAAATTCAGGTGTTGCCGCCAGCGAACGATCACCTCCGCCAACTTCAATAAAACGTCGCACCAACGTTTCACTGGTCGTGATCAACAGATAGTCGCCATCGACCAACAAGAACGAGCGAATGCGGTTATCCGGAGTACTTAACAACGAGACTTCACGATCAGCAATGGTGACCATCTGGGAGCTCGCATCGGCGTTTTTGGCAAGAACCGCGTTGCGGTCCGATTCCATTGAACTCTTTAGCAGGCGGGGATTGGTTGCGTAGAACAATACCCCCAACGTCGCCCCTTCTTTCATGTACAAGTCGCTGCCAATGATCGCCATATCACCAATCAACTTGTCACCAAACATCTTGCTTACAGCGGTCAACTTGGTGGCCAGCATGCGTTCCATTCGTGCTGAGGCTTCGTAGTTAAAGCCTCGCAGCACAACGGCTTGTGCTATGTCGCCACCATATCGCTCGGAGATCTCTTTAAACCAAACATAATTGGTAAATGACCCAAACCGCAGATAGAAACACTCGGGTGGAACGCGCGTCGCAAGACTTTCAATTGGCACGTTTTCGTCAACGGGAGGCATGTGGCGAGAGAGCCATTGTGGTTCTGGGGGCAATGGATACTCCGCGTCTGCCACGTCGCCGGGATAGCTGATCACGTCTTCTAAAATCTGCTCGCGAAGCGGTTCGATAGCAGCCAACAGCGCCAGCGTCTCCAAAGGCTGTGCAAGTTGTTCTTTCTCTGGATCAGGCGGGTCGAGGTCCACTCGCTGAAGTTGCAGACGATCGGCCAACATGGTCGTCAAATATTTGTGGAGCAATTTTGGTGCGTCGTCACCCGCAATCGCCGAACGCGCATTTTGTACGTACTGGCCCCACCAGGCAGTCAGCAATTCGCCATGTAGGCGATCATTGGCTTGCGGCTGTATTCGGAATTGCTGGCTGACATCACCCACCAACTTCAACTCGATAGGGTCCGCACCCGTGAAAAGGGCGGTCACGGTCAAGCCAACAGGAACTTGTCGCTTGGTCGGCTCACCGCGAATCGCACTGCGCACGCGATCGATCAATCCGCCCTGCCGTCCCACAATTCGTTGCGGTTGCTTGGGTTGCTCAACCACTTCCATCGTTTGCAATGTAACGACCGGGTAGAAAACTCTCTCGGTCGATTCATCAACTAAGACACGTGGTACGCGACCACTAAATCCAACCGGCAACGGCAACTCGACGGATACGACGCCAAAGGGCTCTCCGACAACGGCCAGTGGAACTGCGGGCTGGCGTCCCGGCGCTGAGTTAACCACGTTGATGTCTTGTGCAATTGACTCATTGTGGCACTGTATAACAACGCCCGCGAAAATGAGGGCGAGTGGCAGCAGTATTCGACTCGGCATGGGATGATCCCAGTTAGCTATGTTTTGACATTATCAAAGACCATACAATTTGGTCACTGATATTGTAGAGCCAACCTGCCGCGAAGCGAATCTCCCAACATCAACTCATTGGCACTTCTTTACCGTTACGTTGCCACCATAAGTCGGGAGGAGGGACTGTTTCATCGACCCGTTCCTCTGATTCCACCCAATCCGCCTCAAAGCGCTCGGAGTTCCTTTCGTACCAAAGCCAGTCAATTTCCGGTTCTGGCTGAACAACGACGACACGTCGAACCTCTGGGCGTTGCTTTGGCAGTCGGAATTCTACCGGTTTTGGTTCGGGCTTTACGACCGCCGGTTCAGGAGGCTTTTCTGCGATCGTCTCGACCTCTTCCGGTGCGGGTTCTTCAAGATCCTCTTCAATGAACTCTTCTACGAAGTCATCGACTTCTTCAAGCAGTTCAACGGGCGCTGGCTGATGAACTAAATTTGGTACGGGGAGCGATTCGGGATAATAAACTTCCGCCTCACCGGGATGTCCTTGAGGTGGTAACACACGAACTTGCACATCGATGCCGTAGAAAATCCGCATAATGTGTTCGTGGCAGGTGAACATTACAACTTGATGACCGAGAGTTGCGAAGTCGCGGAGGACTTTTGCTGCAGACTCGGCCCGTACTGAGTCGAAATTGACTAACACGTCATCCAACACAAGTGGAATGGTCACGCCGCGGCGTGCATAGGCGGCAGCCAGCGAGAGACGCAAGGCGATGAATACGGCCTCGCGGGTGCCACGCGAAAGCACTTCCAGCGGCAGTGCTTGCCCCACTGCGTTGTCGATGCGCAGTTGATTTTTTCCCAAGGGGGTCCAAATCCGAGTGTATTTACCTTCGGTCAATTGCGATAAGAACGCAGAGGCTTCGCGAAGCGTTTCAGGTTGGCGTTCGGTCTCGTAGACTTCGCATACTTTGTCGAGCAAACTGGTCGTTACCGCCAAGGTTTGCCAATGTGCGGAGCAGGCCTTGAGTTGGTTTTCGATACAGCAGAGTTCGAGCTTGGCTTCAGATAGCCGTGTATTGGCCGCCAGCGACTTCATCTCTTGCCCCAGCTCTCCTTGGCGTTGGTGCAGTTGTGCCACGCGTGTTTCAGCCTGTTGCGTTCGCTGCCCTATTGCTTCCCATCGCTTTTCTAAGTCGTGAGCACCCTGTCCGTCAAGTAAACGTGTGACGGTTTCGTACGGGACGCTGCCACCGATGATGGATTGAATACGCTCACCGAACTCGGCAACTTGTTTCAGCAACTGTTCATGTTGGTGTTTGATTTCCAATTGCTCGAGCAGCTGGTCTTCCGATTCGCAGCCATATTCTGCGAGCGTCGCGCTATGAGTCCTCTCCAGTTTATCGATACTTTTTTGAACGCTGGCCAATTGTTTTGCCAGATGTTGGTCTTGCTCACGCATCCCTCGCTTTTGCAGGATGTATTGTTCCTGGGAACTAACCAACGTGGTGAGTTTGGTCAGTTGTTCGAGGGCTCGGGCTGCCATTTCCACGTTAGCGCGAATTGGCTCGGGTGTAGGAGCTTTGGCGGTCGCTCGTTGGTCGCGACGGGGTTCGTCGTCAAACTCGTCGACCGCGTCATCGCCCGCAATGGCATCGCTGGCTGCCTTGGCCGCAAAGGCTTGTCGGAACAACGAGTCAATACGCTGGGTCAGTGCACCGAGCTCAAGTTGCCTTGTTTCGAGTTCTTCTTCGAGGCTTTGCAAGCGTCGTCGGGTCTGGAGCAGCGATTCGTAGCCCTCGGCCATGATGCGAATGCTCTTCGGCGAAAGCGATTCGGTAAGGCCAAGTTGAGCCAGCGTCTTTTTCCATTGATTCCGCGCGTTGCGAAGCGATTCACCTGCTTGGGTTGCGCGGCGTCGGGCAGTGCGAAAACGCTCGATTGCCGCTTGATGGTTGTGTTGAATAGGAAGCAAGCTCTCCAACGATTGGATTTCTGCTTCAGCCTCGCGGAGTCGCGTTTCGATGGGTGCCTTCTGATTGGGTAGGCGGCGGTCGATTTCCTCCCGTTCCGCTTCGGTTTTGCGAATCTCTTTGCGGATCGCATCGATCTGGTCTTCTACATCTTCCAGATCCGTGACCGTCGTTTTCTCCAGCACGTTACTCCACATGAATCCAAAAAAGAGCATGAACATGCCGATGATCACCATGAACAAGCCGGTTTGTGGGTCGTCACCGACGGCCCCGAACAGGTCGAGCATTTTGCCCGTTCCCCACAACAGCAGGAACAGCCCACCGACAAACAGGATACTCATCAACAACGAGCGTTCGACCGGAAGCGCTTCATCGACGGCCAAATCAACTGCTTCCTCCTCCAGTTGCGTGCGACGGGCAAGTTGTTTATCGAGTGCCTCTTGGATATTCAGACGTTTTCTGAGCAGGGTGATCGTGTCGCCATTGGACTGCATGGCGGAATGGATATCGCCTTCTGGCCGAGCTGCCATGGCTTCCGCCAACTCTTTTTCCAGCCGATCTGCCTCCTTTTTATCCGCTTCGCTTTGCGTTCTGGCTTGCTTCAGTCGAGTCGACCACATGCGCACTTCGCTGGCCGGTCCAGCCAAAGTATTGATCGCTTGACGCGATAGGTCGGGCATGCGTGTCATGCGTCGGTCATCAAGAAGCGCTTGCTGATCCTCTTCAGTCATTCCAAGGCGCACGGCGTCGGCGACCAGTTGCTCGCGCGTTTGACCGATCTGTGACTCGAGGCGTTGGACGTTCTTTTGAATCGAGCTGATCCAAGGAGATTGCTCGGCGGCAGCATCGATCTTGGCCGCCAACTCGAGGATTCCACTGCGTAACGGCAATTTGCGAGCCGATTCGCGCAGCAGTCGCCGCTGCTCTTTTATTTCGCCAAGCTTCTTTTCGCGTTCACTAATTTGTTCCGACAACTCTGCCAGCTTGCTCGCTGACGACTCTGGCAATTCCGTGCGAGCATTTAGGGCCGCCGCTCGCGCACTCAGTTCCGCCCGCTTCTCCCAGTTGGGTCGCACTTGCAAAGCAACTTCAAACGACTTGGCTTCGACTTCCCATTGCGCTATCCGCAACTTCAACTCATCCAGCTCGGCGTTTTGCGTATTCCGCAGTGCTGCCAGCTCCCCCCAGCGTCGACCGTTTCCCGTCAGCTGTTCGATCTCATCTTTCAGCTTCTCGCGGGACAACATCAAACGTTGCATTTGTCCATCGTCGGGCGTGGGTCCAACAATTTTTTGACGCGCGAGCTTGAGTTGCCGAGTCACGTCGACAAGCGAAACGCGATCCAGGCCGCTCGACAGCTTGTAGAGTTCGTCCGCCGCCGCCGTATCGTCCAGCGTGCTTAGTTCTTGCAGTTCTCGCAAGCCAATCGCAAATACATTCGTGAAAATCGACTCGTCGACTTGCCCCAACAACATGGCAAGTCGGTGTTGCCCTTGCGACAAGCCGTCGCTTCCGGTGACAGTCAGCTGGCCTGTTGCTCCAGCTTGATCGAGCTGAGCTCTTCGACAGATTTCATAGCCGCCACCGGGCCCGGTTACACGAATGGCTCCCCCCGGCTTGCCGCCGTAAACGGCTGGCATGTAACGTTGCCGACGTTCGGGAGTGAAACCGTAGAACATCGTCCTCAGAAACTGCATCAACGTCGTTTTGCCAGCTTCGTTGGGACCATAGAAGACGGTCATCGTGTCGGGCATTGAATGGACCGTCAGCCCAGACCAGACTCCAAAGCCATCGATTTGAATATCTTTAATTTTCATTTTTCGGATCCTCCGAAGCGGCGGGTAGATGCCAGTAGTTCTACTTGATGACCACGTAGCAAATCAACGCCCAGCAGTGTTGCGCGCTCGAGTGTAATGGCCTGTGTTGCCGAATCGCCCGGTGTCAGGGCCGTTTGCCACAGATTGGATGCGGGAGTTTCTGTATCGATGATCGGCTTCAGATTCAGATGCTTGCCGTTCTCTTTGCGATTGGTAGCTGCCGTACGCAAGAAGTCACCCAAGATCGTGTCTTCTTCCTTCCATTTGGCTGGCAGCTCTTTAGGAGGCAGTATTTCGATGTCCGTTGACCAGCAGCTGGGATGACCATGGCCAAATTCGCGACGTAGCCAACCCAGCAAATCTTCCAGTGCGCTCGGGCCGACGATCGCCGCATTCTCCAGGTCCATATGCACGCGCCACTTGACTAACAGATGGCGTCCGGCAGCTTCGCTTTGCAGTCGCGCCACTCGCTTGGCCAGTAGTTGCCGCAAATCTCGCCCCAGCGCCACGTCCTCAGCATCAATTTCCTGAATCGAATAGCGAACAAGGTCAATTTCAATCGAGTGTATTTGCAAGTTGCGTTGTGCATCGACGTCGACGAGTATGAAACCGTGTGCACCTGGTTCACCCATGGAACGCGCTTGCGGCGATCCACAGTAACGAATCGCCGGTTCTTCCGTCTGAACGATCTCTGCTTGATGCTTGCCACCCAGTGCCCAGTAATCGACTCGCTCAGCTGCCAACGACTCCGAATCTGCATTTCCATGCGCCACGGCAATCACAAAATTGTCGTCGGGATCGTTCGCATATTCTGCCGCACGGACCGTCTCATTGTTGTCGACACTGCGCCCCATGACATTCACCAGAGGCGTTTGATGGCGACGAAAAACAAACGTCTCGACCTCTCGCTTGGAGAATAAATGGACATTGTCAGGGAATCCAACCGCATCCGGCCAACGATCGACATCGTCGACCATGCCGCCAGTCCAATAAACTTGAATGCCACGCTCTTTTAAGGTTTCAAAGTGATTGAGTAGAAAGGCAATTCCCTGGGCACCCGTCGTGGCTGGGTTAACAAGATCGCCGGCGAGCACGATAAAATCGACATTTTCGACAACTGCATGTTCAAAGATCGCTTCGGCGCCCTTCCAGGGAGCTTCCACCAGCGTCTTACGCAAGTTTTCTGGTAGATCGAGGATATCCTGCATCGGACGTTCGAGATGAAAGTCGCTTGCGTGGATAAAGCGAAAAGATTCCTTCGCCATGCCTTATGCCCTCCCTGGTTTTGCCGCAATTGGCAGTCGCTCGTCGCGAAACTGACTGGTGATGGTTCTTCCATCTCCCAGAGTTTAGCGTAATATGCCAACCTGTGCCAACGCCGTTTCTTACCTATTCGTAGCATCCTTGGTCCGGCAAGGGATCGCAGTCGTAAGCCAGCAGCCGTAACGAAGCGTCGACTGCGGTAACATCGATCGGAAAGTTGTCGACTTTTGAAAGGTTTTTCATGGGGTGATGCAACCCTCGATTCGGTGAGATTTGCTAGCAAGCCTGCAGTGAACAGTTGCGTAGCAACGACATTTGATAGCCTGGGGTGGAGCGAGAACGAGTTTCAGACGAGTTCGGAAGCGGAACCCCAGGTCGGACGTTCCACCGCAACAGTGACCGAGCGTTGGTCCATCCAACCGTCAGTCCCATTTCGAGGTCGCAACAATTGGGTGATGGCTAGGGACGAGCGCGTCGCGTGTCGAGCGCGTGTGATGTGACTGTGCCGTCCAACATGAGGCAGAGCGTCGAGTCTTCGCGGAATCGCAACAACCTGCGGCAGCGGAGGCAAGACGATGGCGGCAAGAAGACACAAACCAACCACGTTTGGCTGTGCAGCAATATTTGCTCATTGGACAAACCGTCACATCGCGGCCTCGGGGCACATTCTCGCGCTGGGATAAACTTCTGCTCGGCCACTTCGTGCACATTCCCACTGCACCTGGGGTTCCGCTTGGCTGGGACGTTTTTTGTTAAAAACGTCCCAGCCAAGCTCCACCCCAGGCTATCGGATGCCATCGCTACGCGATTGTTTTGCAACCGGCTGTTGTGTGTGGAACAGATCTGTTGGGTGCAATCGGGGCCAAAATCTACGCGTACCCTTTTTTACATTCTTCTTGGGCAGCGGCTCGGAGTACTTGCGCTCGAGCAGTGCCTCCATCGCGATGAGCTCCAATGGGTCAGTGAGACCTTTGCCAACAGATCGCGAACCAATGGAGGTAGTTCGCGCAGCACCAACCAGCCACTTCGCAATTGGATAAACAAACTGGCTAACAACTCGAGCCGCAGTTCGGGCAAAAGGTGCTTTAAACTAAACTCGATGATGTATACACAACCACACGGTCAGCGGGTACCAACCAAGTCTGCAGTGAACAGTTGCGTAGCAACGACAGTTGATAGCCTGGGGTGGAGCGAGAACGAGTTTCAGACGAGTTCGGAAGCGGAACCCCAGGTCGGACGTTCCACCGCAACAGTGACCGAGCGTTGGTCCATCCAAACCTCAGTCCCATTTCGAGGTCGCAACAATTGGGTGATGGCTGGGACGAGCGCGTCGCGTGTCGAGCGCGTGTGATGTGACTGTGCCGTCCAACATGAGGCAGAGCGTCGAGTCTTCGCGGAATCGCAACAACCTGCGGCAGAGGAGGCAAGACGATGGCGGCAAGAAGACACAAACCAACCACGTTTGGCTGTGCAGCAATATTTGCTCATTGGACAAACCGTCAAATTGCGGCCTCGGCGCACATCCGCGCGCTGGGATAATCTTCTGCTCGGCCACTTCGTGCACATTCCACTGCACCTGGGGTTCCGCTCGGCTGGGACGTTTTTTGTTAAAAACGTCCCAGCCAAGCTCCACCCGAGGCTATCGCGTGCCATCGCTACGCGATTGTTTTGCAACGGTCGGTTGTATGTGGGACGGATCTGTTGGGTGCAATCGAGGCCAAAATCTAGACGTACTCGCTCGCCATCACCGATGCATTACCCCATCACGGGCGACAGCCAAATCGGCCAAAATTTCGACGGTTTTTGTTTTTCCTGGTTCGGGGACTGTAAGGATCGATCGATTGGCCCCAATATTGTCTAGTCGTTCAGAGGCGATTGAGACAATGGTTCAACTGCCCAGGAAACGATTGAGACAATCGTTCGACATTGGGGCGTGCCATTTTCCGGAACTTTTCCAGCGATTGAAGCGTTTTCTTCTTAGCCAGCGAAGTTTTTCCACATTCGCGTGGAATGGCCCCTAATAATTCATCTTCTCGCGGGTCGTGTCTATACAGACCAACGATAATTCGGCTGGATGGGAGAACTAGAGCGTGACGAGGCCATGTTGAAATCGCTTCCGGAGGTCAATCTGACGGATCCGCCCGAAAAGGGCGCGCTTACGTTGCGGACGCTGTTCGACGACGAGGAGTCGAATTTGTTGCGTTTCGCGTTTTCGTTGACCGGCCGACGCGCGGTGGCAGAGGAGATTGTCCAAGAGGTTTTTTTGCAACTGCACACCAAATGGGCTGAGGTCAACGAGCCGCGGGCGTGGTTGTTCCGCAGCGTTCGCAATCGAGCTTTTCATCATCTGCGCAAGAGCCGCCGTGAGACGCTGGGGACGGACGACGAGGCGACATCCATTGCTGAGTGTACCAACGAAACGCCCGACGAACTGATCGTGAGGATGGAGACCGTGGCTGAATTGAGGCAGTTGGTTAGCCAACTGCCGGAGAAAGATCGGCGGCTGGTTCAGTTGAAATATTTTGAAGATCTAAAGTACCGGGACATTAGCGAGCGCACGGGACTGACGATTAGCAATGTCGGCTACAGGCTGCATCAAGTTGTGAAAAAACTGGCTGCGGGCTTGTTGCCTCGGGGAGGTGACGAGGGATCATGAGCGAAACATTTCACAATAGTCCAATTGATACAGAGCTTCAAGTTCGCTTGATGAATCTGGTGATGGGTGAGGCGTCTGACTTCGAACGCGATCAACTGCAATCGATGATGGAGCAGCGCGCTGAGTTGGCTGCGTATTATCAACACGTCGAGCACTTGCATGGTTTGCTGTGCGAAGTCGGAATGGGCGAGTTGCACAGTGAAACAGCGAATGAAACAGCGAACGAAGCTGCTACCGAAACAGACATTAAAGCAGCCAGCGACGTGGACTCAGCGACCACCGATGGGGCTTGGCAGCTGTCTGCCGATCGGCGCAGTCAGTTGTTAGCGGTGCTGGACAAACCAATTTCAGCTCCAAGTTCTGATTCGCCAGAAAAAGTCACTTTGGCTAATAAGGCCAAGCCCAAACGTTGGCGGATGAGTTATGCGCTGGTTGGAACAGTGGCACTTTCCGCCTGCGTGTTGATTGGACTGATGTTGCCATCCGTTCAGATGGCTCGGAGAGCAACTCCGTTAGCTCGAAGAGAATTTGACCGCCATGCTCCGCCGAGTCGTTTTGATGACGTTGCAGCGCAATCAGAGCCGGCCGTTGTCCTGTTCGATGCCGAGCAGGCTGAGCGTTCGACGTCGCAAAATTTGCCTGAATCGCTTCTGAGCGTGATCGCTGGAAAGTCGACCGTTCCGCAAAGTGGTATGGGACTTGACGACTTGCGAGATCAATTTGCTCGCGAAGTGTACGAAGCTCACGAAGCGGACGCGTTGCGGCAGCTAGAAGAAAGCTCAGCCAGTACCAACTTGCCGTCTCCTTATTACCGTCAAGATAATGTCCATAACTTTGGTGAAGACATTGCAGGCAATTCCGCTAGCGATCCCGCAGAAGGTTGGGCGGCTGAACCCAAAGGATTGGCCAGGAGCATCGACCAGCCCATCGCTGGCGATATGGGTATGGGCTACGGCGGTACTGAAGGCATCGCAGACGTTGAGTTGAATAGCGCTGGTGGATTGCCAGGTAGCATGGGCGGCAGTGGCTCGGCAAGCGGTGGACGTATGGCTGGCGGCATGGGTGGTGGCGGCATGATCAGCGGCGACATGGGAGGCATGGCAAATGACAGCAGTGTTTATTTCGATAAGGGACGGTCTAGCCAGTTGGCTGACATTGGCGAGACGACGAGCTTTGAGTTGGGCTTTCCCGCTGCCGAGCCACAAGTGGCGCTAGCGAACAATGCCCCAGCAGAACCGCAGTCAGGCGATCACTGGGCAATTGATGATTATGGTTTTCAAGGGCTTAATGGTCCGACGGATGCAGTGCCCGCTAAGCCGAACTCACAGAACGGATTGGACGGCGAGTCGAACGATTTTTCCGCACTGCTGCGGACGGTAACGCCGTCAATTATTGTTCCTGAAAATGAAGAAGAGCGCCCGTTCGGCAACTCGGATTACGAGCTCGAAGTGCAACCTAGCGATGGGCCAATGGCTTATTCACATTCTGAAGGCTGGCAAGATCTTAGCAATCGTCGCAGGGATGGCTACGGTGAAGCAGGCGAAGCTGGCGAGTCGAACGGCCGGCAATCGGGAAGCGAGTCGAAAGGCAACCTGAATAAGGAGCTAGATGTACTTGCCGTAGAAGAAGGATTGTTTGGTGATGTACCAATTGAATACGTTGATGAAGTTGGTACCGTGATCATTCGCGGAAGTAAACAAAACGTTGAGCGAACGATGGAGCAGATGGCTCGGTTGAAAGAATCGGCCCTCGACGAAAAGAAGTTTGCGACCCCTGAAATGCTTGGCAAGACCGAATATTTCAACACTCCGCAAGAAGTGTTAGAACAGAATAGCGACTTTGCGTATGATGCTCGAGTGCCTGCACGTGCCGACTCAGGGATAACAAAAGACAACCAAGCAGATGTTTCAGAAAGCGAGTCTCTCGAAGAACTCCAAAAGCGTGAAATTAGTCTCGGTCGGTTGTTCACACCCGCTCCTAGCCCCGAAGCGGTGACCCGCGGTCGCCGAAGTAACATCGAGATGGAAGGCAAGCCGTCAGCACCAAAGCAAGCCGTAGCACTCGATGAACAATCCGCCTCGACCGAAGCTTTTTCGACCTTCTCGCTGCATGTTAGCGATGTCTCTTTTAAACTCGCGCAGACTGCCCTCGCACAAGGGCAATGGCCTGAAGCGGCTAAGATTCGTATCGAAGAGTTCGTCAACGCGTTGGACTATCATGATCCATTGCCCAGCAGCGATCAGAAGGTGGCTTGCCAAGTCGAACAAGCGATTCATCCATTCTTAATGCAACGCAATTTGTTGCGAGTTTCGATGCGAACCGCTGCAACCGGACGTTCGCAAAACACACCACTGCGACTGACGCTGTTGCTCGACAACTCCGGTTCGATGGAGCGCCCCGATCGCCGACAAGCAGTCCTGCGCGCCTTCCAAGCACTTACACAACAACTGGGTGCCAACGATCAAATTACGCTCATCAGCTTTGCCAATACGCCGCGATTGCTGGCCGACAAAGTCCCTGGCAACCAAGGTGAGACGCTATTGCAACTAATCGAAAGCTTACCCAGCGAAGGTGGAACCAACATCGAAGCTGCCTTGCAGTTGGCACATGAAAAGGCCGCTGAACAGCAGTTCGTGGGAGCCCAGAATCGCATTGTATTACTGACCGATGGTGCTGTGAACTTGGGCAACGCCAACCCAGAAAGTCTATCCAAGTTGGTGACAAAAATGCGTGACACTGGCATCGCCTTTGACGCTGCGGGAATTAGCGCATTGGATCTGAATGATGAAGTGTTGGAAGCTCTGACACGGCAAGGTGATGGCCGCTACTACTTGCTCGACTCGGCGGAGTCAATTGGCGAGAGCTTTGCCGCTCAGATTGCCGGTGCCCTGCGTCCATCAGCCAAGAACGTGAAAGTGCAGGTCGAATTCAATCCACAGCGTGTCGGTCGCTACAAGTTGCTTGGTTTTGAAAAACATCGTCTGAACAAAGAAGATTTCCGCAACGACCAAGTCGACGCGGCTGAAATGACGGCCACAGAGGCCGGAGTGGCCGTTTATCAATTCGAAATCAAACCCAACGGCAGTGGTGATGTGGGCAACGTCTCAGTGCGCTTCCGCGATCTAGCCACCGGTCAGATGGTCGAACGACGTTGGCCTATCCCCTATGAATCAAATGCACGCAGGTTGGAGCAAGCGGAGCCATCCATGCAGCTCGCCGCCACCGCCGCGTTGTTCGCAGCCAAGCTCAGCGGTGGACCCTTGGCTGACAGCGTTGAATTGCCGCAGTTAGCAAGTTTGGTTACGCAGTTGCCAGAACAAGTCGCTAGCCAACCACGCGTGCAACAGTTGCGTTCGATGATCGTACAAGCCATCACAATTGGAAACTAGACGATGAGGAATTGAGGACTGGGGATATGCGATGTCGCGCTCTGCGGCTCAAAGTAGCTGACGCGACGGGAGGCCGCTACCTGCCGTTCACAAGCAAGGGGTCGTGCGACTTTTGGCTTGTGGACGTTAGGACGCTGCTTGAAAAAGCTCGGCAGGAGCCTCGCTCTCCCGACTACATATCGACAGGGCCCGGGGGATGAACATAACGAGGGTGAGGACAGTAGAGGACTAGGTGAGGCAGGAGCCTCAGTGCAGCGCGTGCCGAGGCAGAGCCCCGGCACGAGGGAAAAGAGGCAGGAGCCTCAGTGCAGTGCGTGCCGAGGCAGAGCCCCGGCACGAGAGTAAATAAAGTTTAGCGCCTTAGAATCGTAAGGGTATCGATCGATGTTCAGTCATCACAAAACGTTTTTGATTGCCGTGATCTTGTTCGTTGTAAGCCTAACGTGCCTGGGGCAGTCACGTAGCTCGCTAGCACAAGATGCCGAAGAGACTCATACGATTGTCCTGACGCCGGGGCGCGCGAAGCCGCCAGCATTCTTGTACGCCGCCAGCGCACGAGCGGAAGTGCGTGCGGGCGTAAAAGCGATCGACCAGATCATCCAGCTCCAACTTCGTATCGTCCAAGGTGACAACAGTCGCGGGGAGGTCGTGAGCCTTGGCCTTAGCGGCGTTGGCGACGTGACCGATGTGCAAGGTGAATCGATCGCTTCTTGGTCGGTTCGCACGGTAAATTCGCAGCGGTACCTGGATTTGCAACTCAAGCAAATTGTCAGTAACGATGGGAAACGCGATGACACAAATGGTGACGATCCCGAACAGATTAAAACTGCCACGATCCGCATTCGCAGTGAACATGCAGCAGTGCCTACAAAAATAGATTTGGCGCACTTGACGCCCGGCAAAGCACTTGGCTTCGATTCCCAGATCGAAATCCAGTATGTGGATGGCGTGGCAGGCAAGATATTGGTCGCAGAGGGCTTTGCCCCGCTGGTATCCAGTAGTCGTAGTGCCCGCTTGCAAACTGCCACCGGCGGACGACTGGAACTGCAGCTCGATCGCAGCAGCGCTTTGCCACCTGCCGTCGAGCTGCTGGACACGACGTTGACGGGCGAACTTCATCCAAGCGGCAAATCGATCGGCTTTCAACTTCGCGGTACGGCGCGTGTTAGCGTAGCGGTTACGCGATTGCGCGCCTTGTCGGGCCAGGTGGCTATCAGCCAATTGCCAGACGGTTCCGACTTCCAACTTGAACTACTCAACTCCGAGACAGGTCCGGTGTATGAGCTAGTTTTCCCGAGCGTAGGCGACTTTCCGATCGTGCTCGACTTTGTCGCAGCGATCAAGACCGATCAAGCGAACTGGCAAGGATTGGATTTCACCGTAGCCGCCAGCGCCGTAGTGCCAATCACACTGAGCGGACTGGATACAGCGATCGAGTTCGAGCGCGAGCAGTCGGCGATTGTCCCACTGTTGGTCGGCAATGATTGGCAAGGTTTCTTGCCTGCCACGGGGCAGGTCAATTTACGATGGCAGAATGCGCGGAATACCAGTGAAGGCAAATTGTTCTTCACGACCAGCTCCACGATTGAAGCCACGGTGGGACCTGGACTCTTGCGACAAGAACATCGAATCAATTATCAGTTGTTGCAAGGGCAACTTAAATCGCTGACCATTCAATTGGTCGGACCGGGTGAAATATTGAATGTCGAAGGTGAGAGCATCGTCGCTTGGAAAGTCGTTGGCGAAGAAAATCCTCGTCAGTTGGAGATTACGCTCAATCAACCGCTCACCGGTACTAGTCAAGTTACCGTGCGTAGCCAAACGCCTTTGGGAGCGTTCCCAGTTCTCGTCGAAGGGCTTTCGTTGCAACCACAAGGAGCCATTCGCAATTCAGGTCATTTGCGTATCTCAAACTCGGGATCGGTCAGCGTAGAACCAACCGGACTGCGCGGCTTGACGCAATTGGCACCCGAACAATTTCCCGGCGAACCAGTGCAAGCGAGACAACTGTACGTCTATCGCTTTCCATCCGCCGACTATGGCTTTACGATTGTCGCCGACCGAGTGCAACCGGAAGTCAGCGTGACGCAATTGGTGTTGTATCAACTGTCTGAATCCGATCGCGTTATCATGGCGGATATCGAATTGGACATTCGCGAGGCAACGATCCGCGAATGGAATTTGGGCCTTCCAGCCGACTACTCGATTGTCGCTGTCACTGGGGCGAGCGTGGCCGACTATATGGCATCCGCCGAGGCTTCGGACGGCGTGCGAAATCTGAAGATCCTTTTCAGTCAAGATGTTCAAGGACGGCAGCTCGTTGGCTTGCGGCTCGAGAAAAATGAAGTTGCTACATCAGGTTCATGGAGCTTGCCCCACATTTTGTTTCCCGAAGCGAAGGCGGTTCGTGGTGACATCGGCATCGTCGCCGCTCCTGGCTTTCGAGCGACGATAGGAACCATCGATCTGTTAGTCGAAAAGCCCTTGTCTTACTTCCCACGACCGGTGGCCAATCTGCAACAAGCTTTTCGCATTCGTGAACCAGGCTGGACCGCGACGGTGCAAATTGAACAGTTGGAACGCAGCATTCAGTCGGATGTTTTTCACCTGTACTCGTTGAGCCAAGGGACCGTGTATGGGAGTGCACTGATCAACTATTCCGTTACCGGAGCACCGGTGTCCGAATGGCAGTTGACGGTACCTGCCGCCCTGGGCAACGTCACTGTCGACGGTCAAGAGATTCGCAATTGGCGGCGGGAAGGGGATACGTTGATCGTCTCGCTGCAGCAACCAATTCTTGGAGCTTATACGTTACTGGTCACCTTTGAAGAGAAACCCAACCCGGCCGATGGTTCTTTTCAGGCGGGACAGGTCGCGCCGCTTGGGGTGCAAGGTGATCGCGGCTATATCGAAGTGGTTAGTCCGGTGCAGGTAGAAATGGAACCGCTTTTGGTTTCCAGTCAACTCCTGGTGTTGGATCCGCTAGAACTGCCCGCCGAGTTGCGTTTGCTCAGTACGGCACCGGCACTTGGAACATGGCAGTACACTCAACGACCGTTTGACCTGCGGTTGAAAGTCCAGTGGTTTGATCCAGGTACAACCGCCTCGCAAGTCGTCGAATTCTCCGAAGCCAATAGCCGAGTGTCGCAGGATGGCGAGTTGGTGACGGACCTGTTGTACTACGTCAAGTCGCGCGGACAGCGCACTTTGAAGTTGAAATTGCCGGGTGAGCCAGTGCGACTGTGGGCGGTGTCGGTCAATGGTCGACCGGTGACAGCGCGACAAGCGGGTGATGAAACGCTGATTCCGTTACCTGGCGAGGCTGATCCCAACGCTCCGGTCGAAGTGAGTTTGCGACTCGGCAAACCAGCGCTGGACAAACGCCATGCGTCACTCACTTTACCGACGGTTTTTGCACCCGTACTCAAGACGCAATGGAACGTGCAAGCCGATGAAAATCATGTGCTGATTCCAAGCGGAGGCAGCGTTGAGCCGGCGCAGCCGATCGTGTGGCCCAACGGTTTTGATTGGTTGGTTGAGCGTGGTTTGATTCCATTGGTTTCGCTGGCCGTATTGACCATCTTGGCTGCCGTCATGCGTATCGTCTCGATCAAGGTCTTTATCTTGGCGATCGCCATCGTGGTCGCAGGCGTTGCGGGTTGGGATGCCATTCAGCAGATCACTCCTGCCGCACCACTACAGCTTAGTTTGCCTGTATTAGCCTCGGGTGAAAGCGTGAATCTGGAAGTGGGGAATATTCCCAAGTGGAGAGCTTTCATTTCCTGGCCGGGCGTCGCGATCGCTGTGTTGGGAGGCCTGTTGGCCTTGATCACTTGGAGTGCTCGCGAGTCGACTATCGGTTGGCTGGTGCGATGGCTTGCACTGGGACTGCTGGCAGTAGGCCTGCTGATGCAAACCAACGGCGCACCTTGGTTCTTCGGGGCACTGGCGTTATTGATCCTTGCTTTCCATTTCGTGCCGACAGCCATGCAGTGGATGGAACTGATTCAATTGAGTTCAACAAACAAGTCAACAGATGCTGCCCAAAAAACTCAAGATGATCTACCGTCTGCCGGAGGAGAGCAAGGTGCCGTGGTCACCAGTTCGTTGCTCATTTTCTTCGTCGGCTCGACCATCCTGTTCTCGCCAAGTAGGCTACTGGCTGTTCAAACACCGGACAATTCCAATGCCCCCAATCAAGTGAATGCAGCAGAAGCGGAAAACATACACTCCGCCAGCTCGCTGATTCAAAAGTGGACCGTATCAAGTCGCGACAAGCGACTGACTGCCTCCGCCGACATCACCATCGCAGGTCGACCTGGCGACCGCTTTATATTGCTTCGCGCTCCAGCCGTACTGACGCAGTTCAACGGACCAGGACTGCGGCTCAGCAAATTGGAGCTACCCAATCAAGGCTTGACGTATGTGGTTACAATCCCCGGCTCGCCGAGCGATGAAGCCGTCGAACAAGATGTCGTTGAAGAGACGGCCGAAAATGTGTCGCCTGAAGTTGATGCAACCAATGACGATCCCAGCAATGACGAAACAGCCAATGACGATGCAGCTGGTGGAGATGCAGTGGAACAGATTCCAAAACAGTATACGGCGTCGTTCGAATATCAGTTACAAGCGATTCAATTTGCTACTGGAATTCCAGTGTTAACGGGTAGTGCGGCGCTGCAACAAATCGAACTCAGTCACGACGAAGCCAATTGGGAAGTGATATGCGATTCGGCTGCACGGATCGAGTCGTTACCTGCGGACCAAGCCGCGGAGCCACAAACCGGTTCGTCGTCAGTGCGGGTGAAAATCCTACTGGGGCCAGGCGCAGCGACAATTATTTTGCGACCGCAGACGCGCGATTTGACTACCGAGGCGACGCAGTTCTATGTCGAAGGCGCTGGACTGTTCACGCCCGGTCCCGGTGTCATCGATGGCAGGCACAGTTTGAAGATTCGCGCTTCACAGGGACGCGTGAAGCAGCTTAGCCTGGTTATTCCTGAAGGCCTGACCGTTAGCTCCGTTGACGGTCCCCTCAGTTCGTGGCAGTTTGACGCGGATAAGAGTCGCTTGCAAATCCAGATAGATCCCACTGCACCAACTGAATTCACTGTCACGGTGGAAACGCAACGCAGTCTCGAAGCGCTACCGACCGTTGTCCAGTTGGCGCCGCTGAGAGTCGAGGGAGCAGTAGGCGAGGTTGGGCTGATTGCATTGGCGTTTGGCTCCGAGGCACAGCCAGAAAACATGCAAACCGAAGCGCTTTCACTGGTCAATCTCGGCGACTTTGATGCCAGTTTGATGACCAACACACAAACGACGCTTCATCGCGTCTATCGGTATGGTGCGCAGGGCGGCAGCCTATCCGTTCAGGTCTCGCCTGTCGCTCCTGAAGTTCGAGTTGAAAGCAAACAAGTTGTCTCGTTTGGTGACGAACGCGTTGTGTTAGGCATCAATTTCGTCGCCGAGATCAGCCGCACAGGGTTGTTCCAGTTGAGTTTTCCGTTGCCGGAAGGTTTGGAAGTGGAATCGCTGACAGGTGAAGCGCTACATCACTGGTCGGAGCTCACCGAAAACGGCCAGCGGCAGATTGTGCTGCATTTGAACGGCAAGACAATGGGCCCGCAAAAGTTCTCATTGACCTTGGCAGGTACAGCCCCGACTGACGCCAGCGATTGGTCGATTCCGCGTTTCGAATTGAATGAGGCCACACGTCAGTCGGGCGAGCTGGTGGTGCAGCCGATTACCGGAATTCGACTACGAACGATGACTCGCCAAAATGTTTCCGAAGCCGATCCGCGCTCACTGGGGGCGCAGGGACAAGGGGCGCTCGCCTTTCGACTACTTCAGCGCGATTGGAGTCTGCAACTCGGCATTGAGAAGTTGGCTCCGTGGGTTACCGGCCAGATCCTGCATGACGTGACACTGCGTGAAGGCCAGACCCGCACGATCCTACTAGCCGAATTTGTGGTTCAGAATGCAGCGATTCGAACATTGTCGGTCAAGTTGCCTGACATGGGAGTTGAAGAGCTCAAGACCGTTCGCGCCAACGGCGAATCGGTTAGTGACTTGGTGCGTTCGGCGGACGACGAAAGCGTCTGGGAATTGCAATTCAAGCGTCGTGTGATCGGGCCCGTGCAATTTCAGATCGAGTATGAGCGGCGCGGAGAACGAGCTGGCGACAACGAGTCGCTCAGTCCCGTCGAATTCCCCGACGCGCGGCAAGTGGGTTATTACTTTGCCATCCGTACCGGTGGTCGTTTGGAAACGGAAACGGGTACCATGAGTCAAGGTTGGCAAATGAGCGACTGGAGCATGGTTCCACAATCATTGCGAGACGCTGGTAATCGAAACGCCCCTGCCTTGGCGCTCCGCGCGATGGCTCCAACGACGCCGATGAACCTGCGCGTGATTCGCCATTCGTTGGCGGATGCCTTGAAGCTGCGTGTCGCATCGGGCACGTTGACGACGATACTCTCTCCGACCGGTGACCAACTCACTGCGGTCGACGTGAACATGGAGGTCATTCAGCGCAGCAGCTTGAGCGTTCAATTGCCAGCGGGCGGCGAGCTATTCAGCATCTTTGTCAATGGCGAAAGCGTGCACTCGATACGGCAGAAGGAGAGCAACAACACTTGGCAGTTCTACATCTTGCCAGGCATGGATGATCGAACCGCGCAAGTTCGTTTTGTGTATTCGTTAACCGGTGATAGTCTGCAGAACCTCAAGTTGATTAGTCCGCAAATGAACGTGCCATTGGAAAACATTCAGTGGGATGTCATCGCACCCATAGGCTACCAGTTGATCGATAGCGACGGCAATCTCGAATTGGTTGGCGAGAAAAGTCGTGCGAATTACGATCGTAAGTCCTATTTGTCGAGCCTCCAAGGCAAACGTCAGGTTCAAGCGGAGCAGGCGGCGAAGTTGTTAGAACAAGCCAATCAGCTCTTGCAAACTGGCGAGCAGTCGAAGGCTCAATGGGCGTTTAACAATGTGGCCAATCGCTATGCGCTCGACGCGGCTTCGAACGAAGATGCGCGCGTTCAGTTGGAAAACCTGCAAACGCAACAAGCCATCGTCGGCTTAAACACGCGTCGGCAACGACTGTTCTTGGACACTAGTCGTGGCGACGGAGCCACAACTGACAACGAACAGATGCGGCAAGCCGCGGCGATCAATCCGATTCTGCAATTGGAGCAACTCAACTATCGACCGCAAGAGTTGAGCCAATTGTTAGCTGGCAACAGTAAAGAGGATAACGCCATTTTGCAGCAGATTGCCGGTCGACTTGTGCAGCATCAACGCACCACCGAACCGGCACCGCAGGCGATCATAATCAGTTTGCCTGAGGAAGGTAACATCTACAGTTTCCGCCGCAGCGTTCAAGTCGCCGAGAATGCGCCGCTCGAATTGGATTTGCAGTTCAGTTCGAAATATTCTTTACGTCCGTGGCAATGGGTAATGTTAGCGGCACTCGTAGTACTCCTTGCTGCAGGCCTTGCATCGAGAACCAAATATCGCGCCCCTGTTCAACCAAATGTCTAGTATCAAGAGGGCTTTGCCTCCCTTACGCTCGTTCCTGGGCTCTGCCGGCTCTGCCTTGGAACGCGCTGCTACGCTCGTTCCGGGGCTCTGCCTCGGAACGCGCTGCGCAGAGGCTCCTGCCTCTCTTGGGACTTCGATTGCCTCATTTTCAAACTCACATGCAAAAGATAAGTTAGGTATCATCTGCACTCGAACGCCGCGCCTCAGATAAGACAAGTTCGATCTGAAATCTGTCGAACCATGCGCGGGAGTATAGCCTCGATGGCGGTTGAGCGAGGTGCACCGACTGTTCTAGACTGTTGCGCACTTTGGCGATGTATTCCAAAGATTTGTCTCTATCACCAAGTGCTCCATAAATGAGCGCTAACACGACGCGATCTGACTCGTTCTCTACGCCCTTCTTTAGCTTGATTGCTTGTAGAGCCGTTTCGAGAGCCGCCTCATGATCACCCATACGGTACAAGACCAACGCCAGCGTGTTGTTCGTTAGAGCTTGAGTTGCGACATCTTTTGCATGTGTCATCGCGTATTGAATGCGATCAAATGCCAATGGGATATCGTCGAGTCGATGGGGTGTCAACGCGAGTGTCCAGGCCAGATCATTGGCTTTACCTGCATCGTCGCTTCCAGCAGACACGCAGATCAATTCATCGCAAGCGAGGTGGAAACCTTCGAGGTCCTCTTGTGCCACTTTCAACAACGGCTTTGTGAATTGTACTGAAGTTGCGTCTGCCGCGAGGCGAAAGTGCTCGTCGAGGTCTTGTTCGGCGTGTTCCCATTGACCCACTGCCGCCAGCGCACTGCAGCGGCGGAAGTAGAGTCGAGCGATGTCGGATGCTGTGGGCCTCTCTTCTATGCAACGCGACAAATGAAATATTTCACTGAACGAGCGTTGTCGTTGAAAGGCTCGGTTGGCTTGCTTCAAATGCCAATCATAGGCTGCCGACCGATGTTTGTCCCACCTTTGCTCGCTTGTTGACAACATTGGGCTATACAGCGTCACTGAACTGTTGGCTGCAAATAGAAGTTCACGCGGCTCGGGATCGTAGGCGATAGCTAAAGCGGTTTCGTCCTTGCGATCCAAGTTGAGAGCTTCTTCGCCTGTCACGGTATCCAATAGACGCAGCGAGGAGCTGTGACCATAGTTCGTGCTGGCATAAGCTAGACGATCGTTCTCGTCCATGAATTGAATGTCTCGAACTTCTCGATCAGCCAGTTTGCATATCATTCGTGGTTCTATCGCTTGCGGTAGGTTGTGCCTATTTGCATCGGTAGAAACCGTCCAAAAAGCGATACGATAGTCGTTGTTTCCTGCTGCTAGTTGTTGTCCATCAGCGCTGAAGGACAAGCAGTTAACCGGTCCGCTTAGGCCTAGACATTCAATTGCCGGGGGCAACGCTTGTGGGTTTTCCAGTTTCCACAGTTTGACCGATCCACCTTCGTCCGCGGCCGCCACACAACCCGATGTCCCAGACGTGGTCAGTGCAAGCCAAGCTGTCTCGCTGACGGCAAGATCACCAACGCATGAACCTAAGTTGAGATCCCATAGTTTAATTTTCCCGTCTGCACCGGCCGAGAGACAATGACGATCCGATAGATAGCTGACAGTTCGCACTTCACCATCGTGCCCATTGAGTACCGACAGGCAATTGCCAGTGGCGATGTCCCACAAGCGTAGGCTGCCGTCTTGACTGGCAGAGACGAGTCGACTTCCTTGGGCGTCAACGTCCAGTTTCGTCACCCATGACTCGTGTCCAGACAATTGACGAATAACGGTACGAGAGTCGCGGTCGCATAGTCGAATTGCGTAGTCACCGTTTCCGCGACCGACATGTGACGAATTGCGAGTGGGGGCGGCGGCGACTAGCCTGCTGTTGGGAATCGGCGCTATATCCCCAACGTAGCTTTGCAGCGCAACGAAGTTTGGAGGCTCGAGCGTTGTGGCTGTGCTCCACATCCGCAGCTTGGCATCAAAGCCGCTACTGGCAATGAGATCCCCTTTGGGATGGGCGACAGCGTGGCTCGTACCAGGATACTGAGAAAAGAGGGTACACGAAACTTCGCCCGTGACGGCATCCAAGATTCTCGTTGGCCCTGCCACTGTTGTGACTATCAGTGACGTGCCGTCTGGATAGGGTGAGATACTGACGACTCGCCCTTCGACCGAATAATGACGTGCCACGAGCTGCCAATCTTGGCTGGTCCAAACAAACCAATGTCCTGTGAAGGTGGAGCAGGCAAGATGAGTTCCATCACCCGTAAAGGAAACGCAGCGAACGTCGTTGAGGTCGTCTTGTTCAAAGACGAGCGTTTCACTCTGCAGGTCGAAAACGCACAGCTTGCCGTCGCGACCTCCTGAGGCTAAGAAACGCCCGCTAGGATGATAGCTGAGTTGGTGAACAGAACGCTTGTTGCCAGCGAAGGTCCGAACAAGCTGCCAGTCTGACGTGCGATAGCAGAGAATCTTACCATCAGTGCCACCGACCGCTAGTTCCTCACCATCTGGCGAAAATGCCACATCGAATGCACTGATAGCACGCTCGAGCTTGATAAGATGCTGGCCACTGTCACAGTCCCAGATGTTCGTACAGCCCTGTTGTCCTGATTGCCAACTGTTGTCCGACGATGCAATCCAATTCTTGGTCGGATGAAAACTCAACCCGGAGATCTGCCCTAAATGTCCGTGCCACTCATGCAATGGCTTGCCACTTCGACTGTCGCGGACAATGATTTCGCCTGGAGCTGGCAATCCCCATGTCCCGCTACACGACGCGATAAGACTACCGTCGTGGTTGAACACACAATTGCGTGTTGACTGTTTGTGTCCGGTGACTTCATAAAGCTCAGGATGGCACTGTTTCCAGAGATAATTCCATTCCCAATTTCGATGATCAGGCTTGCACAGCGCCAGTTCTTCGCGGGCATGGGACCAATTGAGCGTCCGCTCTTGTTCCGCCAAAGAAACCCGATTGAGATACAGCATTCGTTCACTGCGCACTTGTTCCTGATGGGCTAACTCGTTGGCGTGTCGAGAATCCTTCAAGGCGTTCTCGACTTGAACACGTCTTGATTCTGATTGTGTCCATAAATAGGAAACGGTGATAAGGCCCGTTAATACTGCAAGCAGCAGAGTGGCAGCCAGGCTGACCGGAAGTGGCTTACGCCGCCACAGTTTCCAAAGCTGCTCGACCGGCGAGGCTTTACGGGCCAGGATCGGTTCGTCGTTGAGAAATCGCTGTAGATCATCGGCCAGGTGTCCAGCAGATGCGTAGCGGGCTTCAGGTGGCTTTTCCATACACTTGGCACAGATCGTCTCCAAGTCTCGAGCGATTCCAGGGCGCAGGGCACGCAGGCTGACAGGCGTCTCGTGCATTACTTGGCGAAGAACGTCCCAGGGTGTGGCGCCTTCGAACGGAACGCGGTTACTGAGCAGTTGATAGAACACGGCGCCGAGAGAATAAACATCAACGCGTGTTGTTGAGGCTGTCGACATACCGCTGGCCTGCTCGGGTGCCATGTAGGCTGGCGTTCCCAAAATCGCTCCACTAGCTGTTGCGTGATCTTCACCCGTCATCTTAGCGAGACCAAAGTCTGTGATCTTTGGCATTAGTTCAGCGAGTGAACAAGCCTTGGCACGTGCTCGCAAGTTCGCTTGCTGGTCAGTCGGCCCGCCGTCAGTTTTGCTTGCAACGGTTGACGCTTGTAGCAGGACGTTGGCTGGCTTCAAATCGCGATGCAATACGCCGCGTTCGTTGGCGTGCTGGATTGCTCGCGCCATCACCATGATCAGCGAAGCAGCGTCGCGCTGGTCGACTTGACAATTCGCTTCAGTTAACCAATCGTGTAGGCTAACGCCTGGGCAATAGGCAGAAGCAATGTAGTGGACGGGACCAACATGTCCCGCGTCATACACTTGCACGATATTCGGATGATCGAGAGCTCCAGCGGCGCGTGACTCAGTCCGAAAGCGATGCAACAATTCGTCCCTTAACAAGACGTTTGTATTGGGGATCTTGAGGGCGACGTCACGCCCCATGACGCGGTCAAAAGCCAGAAAGACGACGCCATACCCACCGCGCCCCAGCTCTTCGCGAATTTCGAATTTGCCAAGTTGAATAGGGAATTTCTTTCCCAGTGATGGCAACAACTGCTGGACAGAGTCATTCGACTGCTCGTGAGCCGACTGACGAAGGAGCTGAATGCACCTCAGTTGCTTGGCCAGTCGTTCGTTGGCAGCAAACCCGGCTGAAGCTGTAATCGCGTGATGCTCGCCCCTAGCCAGCGACTCGTCCAACTCCACAACTTGCTGAATCTCTTCTTCCGACATGGATAGTTCGGACATCCCTGTCACAGTTAATTCGTCGATAAGCGGTGGGGTGTCTTCGTCGTTGCTCATTCATCACGTTCCATTTCGGTCTGCAAGCGATCGATGGCGCGGGCGAACAGTTTTTGAACCGCATTGGGTGTACGTTGCATGCGACTTGCGATCTCGTCGAACGAGCAATTTTCGTCGTAGCGGTACGCGATAACTCGTTGATAGTCCTCGGGCAATCGTGCCAGCGCTAATTTCATAGCTTCCACTGTCTCCCGTTGGGAAAATTCTCCGCTTGGTGTGGGTGAATCAGCCGGGATCGCCACCTGCCAATCGGCTGACGACGAATTGCCATCAATCGTGACTTCGCGCGCCGCACTCCTCTTTTGCGTGCCCAAGTAGGTGCGACGGAAGTCTGCCAAGTTGTTCAAGAGCATCGTCCTTAGCCAAGCCAGCAGTTCTTGTTGTGTGTGACTTGTAAAAGCTGGAAACGCACGGTGCGCCTTCAGTAAAGTCTCCTGTACGATGTCAGAAGCGCCCCCCTTGGCACGCAAACCCGGATCGATCTCACGCTCGGCAATCAACAGCAGGTAAGCGCGACAAGCTTCGAGCGCGTTTCCTAGAGCTTCCGACGAACCGTCACGGGCCGCCGATAGCCACTGCTCAACGTCTTGCCGAATTTCTTCTTGTTGATCATCCATTCACTAAACTCCACGGCGACGGCAATAAGCCGCGCTAACCTGCCAGATTATCAGGAATTCTGGGGCACCCCCACAAGTGTAGCACAGGTGGGTGGGGATTCGCTGAAATCATCCGCTCAGAGCAGGTTGAATTGATGTGATTTTCAAATTCTCGGCGGCGGAATTCAACGATGGCTCCGTCCTGGTGAATAGGGAACAACAGCGTTCGCCACGATGCCAATCGCAAATGTCGAAGGAGCTTGTCTATGACTCTGGAAGCTTATCAACAACAGTTGGAAAAGTTCATCGCAGTCGTCCCCACGCGGCAAACTCCAAGTTTAATCATGCCATCGGGGCTGGCCCACTACGGCGAAGTGCTGTCTGGCACACCGGTTCTTCCTCGACCGAAGACTGCTGACTTAACCGATTATGCCGCGCAGGTGGCAGCAGCCAACATAGTCAATAACAGCGATTTCGCAGCGTTGACCAACTACACGCACACTCAACTGTTGAACGCTTGGAAAGACGGCGGGCACATGACCAGCTGCAACGTCTTCGCAGCCAATGCCACGGCGGCCATGGGGGCCTCGGGGTTGGGTTCCTTCGGCGTCGTCGAACAACTGAGCAAGCTCAACAAGATGCATTGCTGGATCCTGCCAGAATCGGGCGCGCGTCCCAACTATGGCGATCTCTTTGAATGCTTGTCGCACACACCGGGCAATTCGTACATGAACATCCACGTGGGGATCAGCTTGAAAGTCGAGGGAGACAAGTGGTATACGATTGAAGGAGGACAAGGAGGCGCGGGGACTGGCGTGGATAAGGTCGCAAGATGTGTCCGCAAGTACGACACATCCCACATTCTGGGCTGGGTCGACATGAAGCTATTTCTCACCCGTGGCCTAGTCATACCCGATTGGTTGATCGGCAGTTGGGTTATCTACGCTGGTGATCAGACATTTAACTACCGTATCAATCGCTACGGCGAGGTGAAACAGCTTGCCTTCCAAGCAAGTGGAGCTCTGGCCGACACCGTTCCCCCACTTGACACAGGAAGGGTATCGCTCGCCGGCTCTGAGAGTTTGAGCATCCAATGGACGCGCGAAGGAGGGACCGAGCGCTTCAACTACGACCGCATGAACAGTTTCCCAGCGATCATGGAAAAGATGAACGGCATTGCAGCTGACGGAGCAACGTTGCAAGGAATAAGAATGTGACTCAACTTCTTTATGGTTTGACATCCCCACAAGCTCTCATCAATAGAGGATTTAATCTCGTGAAACGTACTGTCTATTGGCTTTCTTTCTTGTTGGGCATCGCTGGTAGCCCTCTGGCCCACGCGCAGACGACATTCAACTGGTTGAACACCTCCGGCGGTAGCTACCATACGGCTGGCAATTGGACGCCGGGAGGGGGACCACCGATCTTTGATGACTTTGCAAGGTTCGGGCTCAACTCAACCTACACAGTCTCATTTGCAAACAACGGCACACAGACGATCGATTTTCAAGTTCGCGGTGGCAATGTGACTTTCTCCTATTTGAACGGCACCGCCAATCACTTTTGGGGCTCGGGCAGCACGAACTACGTCGGACCACAAGTGGGCGACGTTGCCAGCGCCGCCACGCTCAACCTGACTAACATGAGCTCCAATCCCATGCGGGGCAATCATTTGATTGTTGGTTATGCCGCAGGCAAGACAGGTACCCTCAACATCCACACCAACGGACATTGGCTGGGATATGCGGGTTCAAACGTTTTCGTGGGAACCGCTGGTACAGGAAATTTGAACATAACTACCGCGGGCATCCTACAAAAGGCGATCTTAGAGGCAAACAATGTTTCCATCGGAGATGGTGCCAATGGTGCGGCGACTGTATCAGGTGTAAACGCTTCGCTGAATGTCAATAACGTTTTGACGGTAGGCAACGGCTCGAACGCGGTCGGTACTCTTGCTATTTCTAACCAAGGCAGTGTTAGTGTTTCCGACTCGGTGTTCATCGGCGTCGGTAGCCAAAACGCTTCGAACGCGATCTCGGTAAACGGAAATAACTCTGTACTAGCGCTCGGTAATGATGTGCTTGTTGTGGGGGCTTCCGGTAGTGGCAAGTTGCTTGTTTCCAATGGAGGAGAAGTAGTCAACACGCTAAGCTCCATGACGCTCGGACAAGGCACTGGTAGCTTTGGTCAAGTTAGCATTTCAGGGGCGGGATCGCACTTCAGCTCCACCGGCACCAATACGATGATCGTCGGTGCTGATGGAGTTGGTGAACTATCGATCACCGGTGGCGGACTAGCGGATATTGCCCGAGTGCGGCTCGGCGATAGCGCCTCTGGTACGGGCAGCTTGAATGTGTCCGGCACTGGCTCGTTTCTAAATCTCCACGGAGCATCAGAGAATATCGTCGGGGTAAACGGCTCCGGAACAGCCACGGTGAGCAATGGCGGCGTGATGAACAGCAATGCCGGGTTGGTCATGGGATCCAATTGCATCGGCACATTGTCAGTTACCAGCGGTGGTCAGGTCTATTCCACATCTGGACGTATTGGCAGTCTCAATGCAGCAAACGGTTCCGATGCCACGATCGACGGCAATGGATCGTTGTGGTCAATGACTGGTAGTGTGGACCTGGGATGGAATCAATACGCCACTTTGAATATCAGTAATGGTGGAGCAATCACCAGCAACGGCGGACGATTAGGAGTTGCGAGTGGCGGTGAAGGATTGGCACAACTTAGCGGTAGCGGCACAATGTGGAATACGGCTGCTGGTAGTTCAACTTTTGTGATCGGGCAAGCTGGATCGGGCACTATCAATGTTAGCTCTGGTGCAGCGATGGCGAGCAACACCGTATTGCTCGCTAGTCAGAGCAGCGGAAATGGTAGCGTGTGGGTCAATGGTGCGGGTTCCACATGGACGGTCAACGATGCGCTGTTCTTAGGTGACGTCGGTGCCGGCATGGTGTCAGTCACTGGTGGTGGTCAGCTGACGATGGGCAACAATTCTGTCATGAACATCGGAGCAGGGACTTCATCCAGCGGCATCTTGCGTCTCACCGACTCAGCAAGCCAAGTCACTTTCGGTTCGGGATCGACAATGTTGATTGGCGGCCAGGGGAGCGGGGAATTGCAGGTATTGAGCGGTACTGTATCGGGTTTCAATGCCGTCGTAGGGAACGCTGCGTCGGCCAGCGGAAATGTCTTGCTTCGCAACCCATCTGCCAACTGGCAACTGACAAACGACCTGACTATCGCCTCATTGGGAACAGCCACCGTCGACGTCGAATCGGGCGCAACCCTCTCGGCTGCGAATATCTTTGTTGGCAAGTCTGCGGGGAGCACAGGTGTAGTCAACTTGCGCGGGGCAAACAGTTCGTTGACCACATCGCAGAATCTGGTTCTCGGCGGAGACAGTTTTTCTGAAGGAGGTGCAGCGCAGCTCAACGTCAATTCGGCAGCCACAGTAGATGTTAGTGGAGCCGTCAGATTGCGCTCGCAGGGTGAGCTATTCCTAAACGGCGGCGAAATGCACGTCGGTACGATCATTGACAATGGCGGGCAATTCCATTGGCATAGCGGCAAAGTTCAATTCAAGAATGATACGGATCTGACACATTCGCTATTGGACACTATGTTAGGGACAAGCCACACGCTCGGCAACTTCCAAACGCTGGCCATGAACGCAAACACCAATTTGGAACTACAGCCCGGCTTTTTCACGGTAGATGGTGGCCAAGTTACTGGATCGGACTTCGCCAATGGTGGCAACCTATCGGTTCGTCGAGGCGCGATAATCATGGATGGGGGACTGCTGAACACAAGTAGCGCGACGTTCGCCATCCAAGAAACGGGCAAAGTTAGCTTTTCACAAGGTGTGATGAACGAAGGAACTTTTCTACTCGACAGCATCGCAGCTCAAAGCTCGGGAGGTACATTCACCAATCATGGCACTCTGGCTGGAACTGGCCGGTTGCAGCAGAGGCTTGTCAACAATGGCACGGTCCATGTGAGCAGCAATGACTACTTAACGATTGCCAGTGCAAGCAGCGCAAGCAGCAATAGTGGGCAGATGCAAGTCAACGGCGGAAGGCTCGAATTTACCAGGCAGTTGACGAACCTCTCAAGCGGCTTGATTACCGGCCACGGTGTGCTGGCCACGGGTACTTCGTTCAACGGAATCGGGTTGTTCAACGAAGGCATCATCGCCGCTTCGGGTCAAACGTTTGACGTATATGGAGATGTCCGCAATGCAACCGGAGGTCGGTTTATTACCAGTGGAAACGGAACGACGACATTTTGGGATGACGTCGAACACAATGGTGCTGAAATAAGAACATCGCTTGGGAGCAGTACGGTGTTCTTCGGTGATGTGACTGGTGCCGGCCCGTTCACTGGGGCAGGTGCGGTGTTCTTCGAAGGAGACTTGAAGCCGGGAAATAGTCCAGCTGATGTACTATTCGAAGGAGATGTTCACTTCTCAAAGACAGCAAGTCTATCAGCCGAGTTGGGAGGCTTGTCTGCTGGCTCAGAGTACGACCGTCTGACAGTACGTGGCGACGTGTTTCTCGGAGGGCAATTCTCGGTTAGTATGATCGATGGATTCACTCCACTTATCGGCGACACTTTTCTGATTATCGACAATCGCGGTGTTAACTCTCTGTTTGGACAATTCACCGGACTTAATCAGGGATCCGTCTTGAACAGCGATGGATACCGGTTTCAAGTCGATTATTTTGCAGGGTCGTCTGGAAATGGCTTTGCGTTGGTCGCAGTGCCCGAGCCGGGGATCGGACTATTTGGTTTGTCGCTGTGCGCACTGAGTTGCTTCCGTAGACGAAAGATGCGTAGTAACTCAACCACAATCATTGACGAAAGGCATTTACAGAACGGGCACTAGACAGGTTGCGTGTTTTCCACAACGCCTGGTTTTGGGGGGCGTGACATTAGCTGTGCAAGCGTTATCGCCAATTGCTATAATTAGTCATACATCGTGCGGCAAACTCCAAAAATGTGGTTAGGCGAAGCTCAGGATTATTGCAACGCTGATATGCAACCATGCCACTGCGTTCATGAATTGCAGCCGACTCATCAATACTGGTACGGCTATGCCCAAAGCAAAAATCGTTCACATGCCGGGAACGTCTGCAGCTCGGCGGAACTCGAAGCGACGGATCTTGGTAGAACTGTTAGAGAGTCGTCGTATGTTGGCGGCAGGCAACGGTTTGCTGGGGCAGTACTACAACAACTCCGATTTTTCCGGAACGCCGCTGACGCGTTTGGATGCGGTAGTTGACTTTGACTGGGGCTCTAGCAGTCCACTGCTGGGCACAGTTGACGATGATAATTTTACAGTGCGGTGGTCCGGCGAGGTCGAAGCGCGGTTCACGCAGCCACATCAGTTCATCGTCTCTGCCGACGATGGTGCGCGACTGTGGGTCAATGGCCTGCTGATGTTCGACCAATTGGATGCTGGATCCATTGCGAACGAGATGCATGAAGTTGAATTGATCGCCGGTCGACGGTATGCCATTCAGTTGGAATACCGCGAGAGGAGTGGTCCGGCATCAGTTAAGTTGGAATGGTCGGCCCCTAGTTTACCACGCGAGGTCATCCCAGTAATTCAATTGTTTGCATCGCAACGCGGCGGTATCCAACAACAGCAGTGGCTCGGCGTACCCGGTGACAGCCTGGTCGACCTTGAATCATGGCCAACATTTCCGCATGCCCCCGACTCGTCCACACGGCTTGGACAGTTCGAGACGAGCAGCAATGTGGGTGATCAGTTGGGACGTCGCTTGCGAGGCTATGTGCATCCGCCGGTCAGCGGACCCTACCAGTTTCTGATCGCAGCCGACGAGGTTGCTGAGTTGCGGTTGAGTCTGACGAACAGTGTGGATGATGCAGGAACGATTGCATCCGTCACATCGCCCACCGCACCGCGTCAATGGGATGCGCAATCCGAGCAGACATCGTCCGTCTTCTATTTGCAGGCTGGCCAAAGTTACTACATCGAAGCCATTGCCAAGGAGGCGGTTGGCGAGGATCATTTGGCGGTCGCCTGGTTGCGGCCTGATCGACTGCTCCCCGAAGTGATTCCAGGTGATCTGCTCTCTCCTGTTGTCCCACTGGTGCAACTCTATGCTATTCAACCACGCATCTCCGAGGCTTCAACCGCAGCGGCGCAATTTCAAGTGGTTCGCAGTGGTGACTCAGCGGTGGCACCCTTGGACGTCTATTACTCGCTAGGTGGAACTGCGACGGCGGGTGACGACTTTCAATCGCTCAGTGGCATCCTGACGATTCCTGCAGGCCAGTCATCCGCCGATCTGTGGATTACTCCACTGGTCGACGAAGAGCAGGAGGGTGATGAGCAGGTAACGATTGAACTACTGAGCCAAGCTGGCTATGTGGTAGGCTATCGCAGCGAACGGACTGCGATCGCGACATTGCAGGACGACCATGCTCCGCCAGCGGGTGGCACGTCGCTCTTTGATGGTCAGTCGCTGGGAAACTTCATTTATTATGGAGGCAACTTTACCACGCAGAACGATGCACACTTTGGGCAGGTGATTCAAGCGGTGATTCCAGCGGGGCAACCCGAGCCGTGGAGTTCCGGTTTGTTACAAGGCGTTGATGCGCCGGTAGTAGAAGGAGATTTGCTGCTGGTTGACTTCTACATGCGTGCGTTGAACGGAGCGGGAGTGTTCACCGTGAACTTTGAATTGGCGGGCGCTCCACATACGAAGTCGTTGGCTCAGGGAGTAACCGCCAGCCCGGATTGGCAGCGCATTCAACTCCCTTTCACCGCGGTTGAATCTTACGCGGTAGGCGCGGCCAACCTCACGCTGCATCTCGGAGGCTCCGAACAGACGCTGCAGTTTGCCAATTTTCAGTTGCTGAACTACGGCCCACCGCGAAGTCTGGCACCTGAAAGCGGCTTTGGGCTGAACCAAATCGAAGGTAGTTATGGAGTAGCACAGACGGTGCCGGTCACAGGGCAACCGTTTGATTTTGCCTATCAAGTTCAGACGCTCAGCGTCCCTGCACAGTTTTGGCACTTCCAAGCGGTGGAACGCAACGATGCCATCGTTCGCACGGGGGACACGCTGCGGCTGGAATTTTCGATACGGGCCACTGCAGGCCTCGAGCCGCTGGCCAACTTTGGGCTGCAGCGTACGGATACCTGGGCAACACTCGCTTCACAGATGATTCCATTGTCCGACGACTGGCAGAGTATTGTCGTCGATGTTCCGGTGGACGCCGATTTCGATCGGGATGGGTTACAAGTTGCCTTCAGTCTTGGTTATGGCTTACAGACGGTTGAGATCGGCGGATTCCACTGGACGAACCTGGCCTATGCGCTCGATCTGGCTGATTTACCAGTTCAGTTCCCCGCAGCGTCCTACGGCGGACGCGAGGGAGCCAGCGAGTGGCGGCAGGGGGCGGATGGGCGAATCGCAGCGGAGCGAATGGCGACGGTCACGGTACAAGTGGTTGACGCCAACCAACAACCACTCGCAGGAGCCACGATCAGCCTGCGTCAACAACAACATGCCTTCCTGTTCGGAGCGGCGATCAGCGCCTTTGGCGGAAAGTTGGACCCCGAGGGCAACGAGACGGCACTGAAGTATCAGAGCGAAATCAAACGTTTGTTCAATGCGGTGTCATTGGAGAATTCGCTCAAGTGGCCGAGCTTCCTGCAGGATCGTCAGCGAGCCATAGAAGGTGTGGCCTTTGCTACGAACAACGACTTGTACCTGCGAGGTCATAACATGATCTGGCCAAGCCGTACGCATATGCCTAACTCCGTTTGGACCGAATACGATAGCCGGGAAGATAGCGATGGCGTTGCGGCTGCCAATGCCTGGTTGCAAGAGACGATTGAAGCCCATATTCAGGACTTGCTGGTTACCTTCGATGGTTTGATTCCGGAGTGGGACGTGGTGAACGAGCCCTTTGTCAATCGAGATGTGATGGACCTGCTGGGTGACGAAATTCTCCTCGATTGGTACCAGCAGGTGCGTGACTTTGATCCGACGATCCGGTTGACGCTCAACGACTACAACATCCTCACACGCAACGGTGCGAACGCAACGCATCGCCAGAATTTTGAATCCTGGCTAGAGCAACTGAGAGCCACAACATTGTTGGATATGATCGGCGTGCAGGGCCACTTCAACGACGCGACCCTGACCGATATGGACATTCTCAGCCAATTGATCGCCGACTACGACGATCGGTTCAACACGCCAATCGCCGTCACCGAATTCGATCTGGATTCAAGCGATCAACAGTTGCAGGCGGATTATCTGCGCGACTTTGTTACCATGGCCTTTAGTCAACCGGCGATCAGCAAGTTTGTGCAGTGGGGCTTCTGGAATGAAGCGCATTGGCTACCGAGGGCTGCACTTTATAACAGCGACTTTAGCATCAGGCCCAATGGCCAGGTCTACGAGGATCTGGTGTTCGGTCGATGGTGGACAGATACCACCGTCACCAGTCGCGACGGAGTGACTTCATTGTCAGCGTTTTTGGGGGACTACGACGTTAGCGTCCAATACCAGGGACAGACCTACCCGGCGAGCGTGACTGTCGATAGTTCAGGGAACTCGCAAGTAACGGTGACCGTGGGCCAACAAGCCTCCAATGCACTACCTTTGCTGCACGTCGAGCAAGCCGCTGTTAGTGGTTTCGTGGGCGATCCGTTGCTGAACAGTGGCCTTGTCCGCGATCCCGACTTGGATGGATTGACAATCGTATCGTCGATTGGCGAAGTGCAGTGGTCGAGCGATGGCAGATGGGACTGGAGCTATACACCGACCGAGCGAATGCTGGACCACGACGTCGTCATCACTGCTGTAGATAGCCGCGGAGCTTCGACCGAGATTCGATTTGTAGTCGATGCGCTTACAATCGTTCGTCAGCGCGGTGTGGCCTACGGCGGTTCAACGTTTGGCGATTTAGTGGCTCCCGATAAGACTCCCCTGCTCCGCGGTGAAACCTCAGGGATTGCCAACTACACCAACTACCATCTCGGCCTGAACCGCGTGATGATTGACGTGGCAGGTCTGGCCACGACAAATTTGACTGACGCCGATTTTGTATTCCGCGTCGGCAATTCGCTCAACCTGGAAAAATGGACACGTCTGTCCGCGACCAGTGATATCCCATTGCCGACCATTACCGTCCACTCGACTAGCACGCCTGGGGTACAACAGATTCGCTTAACATGGCCTGACAATGCTATTCGTAATCAATGGTTGCGCGTCGAATTTTTACCAACCGCCAACACGGGGCTGGCCACGTCTGACCTCTTTTACTTTGGAAATCAGATCGCCGATGTGAACGGGGATGTGAACCTGCATAGCCAAGTCTTGGTGGATGCCAGGGATGCCATTTTGGTAAGCGTCCACCAGCATCCTACCCATCCTGCAGCGATCAACTCTGCATACGACATCAATCGCAGCGGTTTGATTGATGCGCAAGACGTGTCGCTGGCCCGCGCGAACCGAATGTGGATCGGCGGCTTGCAGATGTTCACGGTGCCGCTGGATGATTCGCAGGAAGAGCCCATTAAGCCACCCGTGGCTCCGCCGTCGAGGCAAATGGCGCGAAAGACCACAGAATTTGACAAAGAGCACTTGCGCGTTCTGGGGAGCCCATTCCACTACCTGTCCCGCCCATTCGGCTTGCCGGACCATTTATCCAATGAAGTTGCGACTGAAAACCGGCAGAGCGACATTGACCAGAAGAGTAATCGCCGTCAGTTGACGCGGCTCTCGTTCAACGACTTGAACATCCACACGCGTCGATCTGTCAACTCTGCCGCGCCGCAGAGCCCTCCACGCTCGGGCAACTCGTCAATTATCGAGCCGCGTGCATCGAGCGGATCGGTAGAAGCGGTTGATGCTGTGTGGAGCGAGTTTTATTTCTTGCGATGGTAGCTTTAAGCTGGATACAAAAACAATTGGGGACAACATTGGGGACAATTGTTCTACTCTGTACAAAAACAATTGGGGACAATTGTTCTACGTTGTACAAAAACAATTGGGGACAATTGTTCTACTCTGGGCTTACGCAGCGTGGTTTATTTTTGCAACCACTCCAACGCCTTTGGGATAGCTGCGTCCAGCAGCGGCTTGTAGTGTCCCTCGCGATCTAATTCAAGGAATTCGACTTTGCCTCCAGCGCGACGCAGCGCTTCCACGTAGGCATTCGTTACCTCAAACGGTGCGTTGTCATCGTTTTTGGCATGCGCAATAAACACCGGGCATTGAAGTTGCTGCACATAGGTAATGGGCGAACCCGACTCAAGATACTTGTCGAAGTTTGGCAGATATTGCGACATAGCAGGTTGCTGGAGGATTTCACCCAGCCGTGGTTTGAGGTCGGTGATGGGCGCCATCGCGATGCATTTGGAAATTCGAGAGTCTTTGGAGGCCAACAGTAGCGACACTGTGGCTGCCGAGCTGTGCCCCCAGACCATCAAACGATTCGGATCGGCCATTGGCATTCGAGCCAGAACATAATCGATTGCCATTATACCATTGTCGACACCCGCATCGGCGGCCACAAATTCGGAGTAGGCATTTCTCAAGAGCTTCAAATAGGGAAGTCCAGCTTCGGGGCCGAAGCTGGCTCGCATTTCACCATCAAGCGCAAAGGAAACAGTGATCATGCCCGCCTCCGTGAAAGGCAAATACTCAGTTTCAGGTCGTGGAAACTGAATGTCTGCGCCGTGGAGCAATGGCGTTCCAGCTGGAGCTTCAAATACGACCGGCAGCGATTTATCGGTATGGTTGCCCTTGGGGATAAAAATATTCAGCTTGAGTGGAGGCAACCCTCGACGCGGCAATACCACATTATGCCAGACAATTTTATCTCCAAAGGGCTTTTCCTTGCCAAGTCCTGGAAAATTGGAATCCACTGGCCCGGCAGCGGAATTTGAACCAGTGGCAGGCGTGCCACGGGATGCGGTGGCAGACGAATCATTTGTCATCGAGCGATCTGCGAACTCGTGTCCCGGTGATTTGCTACCGGAAAAAATGAGACCGACGACTGCAACTCCCACGATCCCCACAATCAAGAGCACCGACGCTGCGACACCTGCAATTGCGATCCAAAGCCAAGGCAACGATCCTTTCTTTGAAGTCGTTCGCGGTTTGTAAGCGGTCGGGAAGCTCGCCTGTGTGTATGCGTTGTGCGCGGCAGGCGTACTGAGGTGGTCAGGTGGAAGACTGAGGAGATCCGAAATTGGTTCAGGCGGAATAGGCGGTGCTGGTGAAAGGGCTGGTGTAGATGGCCTGCTGGGTTTAACCAATTTCATCTTTTTGCCACACTTGGGACAGGCAATTGTCTGGCCGAGGGCTTCTGATTTGATTTTCAGAAGTGCCTGGCAGCCGCTACAGCGAACTTGCAATCTATTTTGGCTTCCGGGGGTCATTGATCCACATACCTCTAAGACAGCGGGCAATTTTATGGTTGTATACGCAGTGGAGAAATGGTCAACCGTGGTTCACGGCTCTTCATAGATTCTTAATTGAAGAGAATCAAAAAACGACAGGGATGATATCCTTTAATAACAACGTGTTGCATCCCGAGGTGAAAGTGAATGATGAGCAACGTGTGCAGACGATCAGCAACTGCACCGGGTGTGGCGTGAACGGTTTTCGATCAATCGATCGAGGCTCGGGCGCAGGCTGTTGGGTGAGCGAACACATCTTAGCTCGCGAATTTTGCAGTCGTATTTGTTGAAAAAGAGCTGTTTCGATTGAAGTAGCATTTCGCTACGGTCGTAGTCGATATGCCGAAGATTTGCTGGCGGAAGTCAACGCCAGGGCCAGTTAGGTGGCATACACTTTGCTGCGCTGTTCTGACGCGATCACTAGCTGGTGAATTACGTAAATCGCGTTCGCATCTTGCGGAAATTGAATTCTAAAAATGGATGCACGCTAGGCTACATTCAACGATACTTCGGCCAATGGCTTCTGCGACCCGTTTGTTAGCACCCGCTACCAGACGAAAGGTTAGCTAGCCGTTCTACTTTATGGTGCGCTCGATGTCGCATCAATCTATCAAGGGAGGAAAGAAATGACGTTAACAATGGTTAAGCAAAAATGTCGAATAGCAGTCGTCTGCGCGACGGTCGCGGTGAGTTGCTATCAACTGGGGCCGGCATGGGGGCAGAATAATAATGTTCCCCCATCAGATACATCTCAGCAAGCGACACAACCAGGGCAGGCTTTTCGCACGGGCGACGGAATGCTTGAGGTTCGAGCCGATTTGCCAAGTGAGGTGAGGATTGGTGAGCGTTTCACTTACAATGTAACTGTTCAAAACACCACTGACAATGTGACACTGAAGCAGATTGAACTTCGCCATGCGGACCAACAAGGTCTAACGATCGAAGCGATCGAGCAGCCAAAAAAACAGAGCTCGAACGACAATCCGAAATCGAACAATTCCAACAATTCAGCTAACAGTCGCTCGCAGAATACACCCGCGGAAACAGAGAAAGCGGCTGAGCAACAGGCCGAAAATCGGAGTGCTGAGAATAATGAGAATAAACCGTCAACTGCATCTTCAGATCAGCAGGCGTCTCAGTCGCCAAGTGAAAACAGCGAGCAATCCACTCGAGATCTGACAATTGACTCGCTGGAGCCGGGCGAGTCGCGGTCATTTCAAGTGAGTGCCTCAGCGGACCAAGAAGGACCAGTCAACGCATGCTTGATGATCACGAACTATCGTCCCACAATCTGTCTGCAGACTAGGGCAATCAAACCCGAACTAAAAATCGTCAAGCAGGCTCCGGCCCAAAATCGATTGTGCGAGATCATCGAACTAACCTACAGCGTGACCAACGACGGCACCGGTTCGGTTGGTAAGTTCGAAATCGTCGATCAACTGTCCGACGGCTTACGCACGATAGACGACCAAGACCAACTCGAATTCACAGTTGACGAATTGAAAGTCGGGGATACGCGTAATTTTGTTGCTCGGGTCTACGCTACTAAAACAGGCAGCTTCCGTAGTCGAGCCCATGCTAAAGCACTCGGTTCGGAGCTGACCGCTCGTAGCGAAAATGTTGGCCCCGAGATCGTCGGCGCTGACTTGCAGGTCGATGTCCGTGGAAGCAATGCTGTGCCGAGCGATACTCCCGCAGTCTTCACCGCTACCGTCACGAACAATGGCAACGCATCCGCAGACGCCATTCAAGTTGCAGTCCATATTCCACAAGATGCCAGTTTACGTCGCATGAGTGAGGTTCAAATTCAAGATTCCAGCGCGGACGGTAATAACTCGCAGGCAGCAAACCAAGCTGAAAAAGCAACCGGTGACAACCAACAGGACCGCAACAACGCGACTGCTAACGCCAGCACGGGCAACAACCGCCAGTCAAACACTGACGCCCCCGACGACTCGCCGCAGGCCAGTGGTAGCAATGTGGCAGCACGTACAGGATCCGAGGAAGGAAACCGACTCGATGAAATGAAAACACAAATGCGTGCAGAAGAATTCGTCATTGACCGTTTGGAACCAGGTCAGTCCGCCCAATTCGATTATGTACTGGTAAGCAGGGATGTCGATCAAATCGAAACGGTGGTTGAAGCGCGATATGTGTGTGAGTTTGATCCAGCAATGGAGCTTGATCATGATGCCAGTAGCGACGATGTTGCCTCTGCATCCACTCGCGTACTGCGACTACCTGGGCTGCAGGTCTTGGTGCTTGATGACGCCGACCCAGTACCAGTGGGCTCGCCGGTGACATATACGATTCGAGTCAAAAATGAAGGAGACGCGAAAGATGAAGATATCCGCATCACTGCTACCCTGCCTGAGCAGTTGACTTTGGATAGTGCCGAAGGACCGACCGAGCACCAGCAAGAAGGCTCGACGATTTCCTTTAATCCGATTGACCAACTTGGGCCGGATGAGATGGCAGAATACACTTTGACAGCTTCTGCGGAGGCAGCAGGACCAACCCAATTGGCCGTCCAGCTCGTTTCACGTTCATTTTCGACGCCTGTGGAGTCTTCGGAACCAACTCAAGTGTACGATGCCCAAGAGGAGAGTGTGGCCCCCGAGGAGTAGGCCGTGCGGCATTGTTATCATCTCAATTGAAACACGGAAGCGGAGCCCCCGCTTCCGTGTTTTTCATTTCAGCTCAACCGCTCGGTGGCTATTTTTCATATTTTGGGGACCGAGTGCGTTTTCTTACCAAAAATTCTGTAGACTGCATTTGGCGATCGTCTTCTCTTCGCACCTTTTCACAGCCCAAACATAGTGGAGATTTGCATGTCTGTTGCTACTAAACTCACCAGTGACTTAGCTTCGGATTCAAAGCTGGTTACGCCATCGCGAGTATCCTCCAGTCGCCCGTTTACGCTGGAGCAGGAGTTGACGCCGTTCGGGAAATGGACCAGCGCACCCATCTGGGTTCCGCCGCGAGAGCTCAGCGAAGTCTTTGCTAAGTCGATGTTGGATCGCCATGGCCTACTAGCTTCAAAGTGTATGTGTTGGAACGGAGTTGTTGAACAACACCGATCTTCGTTCCAGCAGGTTCGAGAAATAGAGATGCACCATGCTTCGATACGCCTACCCAAAGGCAAGTTGTTTGTAAGTGTTACAGAGCAAGATCGCTTCGACGAGATCGAAGACACGGTTCCTGCCTGTGTACGTACTCGGCTTGAAGAGTTCTTGGCAGGTCCTGGCAAGCGGCCTGGAGTTAAGGTTTATTACCTCAAGCCGCTGTGCGTTGAGATGGGTGACGAGCTGATTTTTACGACGCGTGAAAGTATTGACGCGGCGATTGCTCTGGTTCAACAGGAAGTTTTTTCCAGGTACCGTCGTCTGTACTTGTCGCATCGCCCGGTACGGGCGCTGAAGAGCGCAGTGAACTTTGGGTTGAGCATTCCGCAGAAGGTTGTCGAAGATTATCAACAGCGAAAGCTCAAGGCGCTGAATGCCTATCAGGCGCGGCTTGAATTCAGTCGTCGCAAGTTGGCGTTGCGAGCCAGCGAGACGCATCGCAGCTTCCGGACCGATGGTTGTACATTTGACGAAATGCTGAACCTCACGAATCCGTTGGAGCGAAATGACGTGATTGAACGGTATGGGATTGAAAAGCAGTTGTCGCAGGCGGAGCGCAGAAGATTGCAGATGGCCGCGATGCAGACGTTGCCGTGGTTCGTCGCGCTTTCACTGGCTGCTTCGTATGTGACGACGGTCGCAGCCTCTGTGGCAACGTTTGCTCCGCCGTTGCTCGTCTGCGATCCTGCGTTTGTAGCTGAAATGCCTGGATCGAAGGGGACTGTTTTGAAGATTGGTCATTTTGATGAAATCCGCGGCGTGACGCATATCGAGATCTAACGTGGACATGCTGCAAATGTGACAAACAATCGCACTCATCCCTAATCGCTTCCGCTGACAGCTGGAAGCGATTTTCTTTTGGGGATGCACCTCCACCACCGAATGTGCTGTTCTCGGCAGTGTGGAGTCTTCGTGCGGAGTTTTCAGCAAAAATTGCTGATTTCTTTCCAAACCGCGTGGACGCACGGTTTTCCAGCGCAAGTTTCTAAGTAGGGACCCACGCCATCGATCGTTCGCACTTTTTTAAAGTCAGTTGCACCATGCGTGAACTAAATTCAAGACGTCGTTGTTTCGCAGGTCGTCGACGCTTACTTGTCGAGCTCTTAGAAGATCGTCGACTTCTCACCTGTGGCGGCGATGGAATTTGTCAAACGGACTTTGAAGTGTTGGGGGCGAATCAATTTGGACCAGGGAGAGCGCTCGCGTTAGCGGAGGAACAATTCATTGGCTTCGACGAAAGGGTCCCATTAAATGTCAATTTGTATGACACGTTTACCGACACGGGTGTGAAGCTAGACCTTGCTCTGGACTTGAACGCAGGGATAAAATTTGGCTACGTGGTTAACTCAGGTAGTCTCGATCTTTTCTACAACGATGTTGCATTGGAGTACCGAGCAGAAGAAGGTGGGGAACTGAGCCTAGGAGATCGAGTGCCACTGACGAGTGAGGTAATTTTCGACAACAGCCTCGATAGCTACTTCACGACGACATCACCAACGGTTGGGGCGTATGCCGATGTACTCGCAAATGCGTCGTTGAGCGGTAGTGCCACCGGGAAGCTGTTTGGATTCGGGGGTACTGCTCCCATTTCCACAAGTTTAATCAACTTAGAGCAAGAGTTGCTTGCCTTCAATCGAAATGACGATCGCGAAATTCGAATCTTGGGAGTCTCAGCGTTAGCGACGGAAGGAACACAGATTGAGATCGGCGCTGGGGCATTTCAGCTTACTGGAGCGGTTGCGCCTTTGGATGACGAGGGGAAGGACAGAATCGGATTGCAGGGAGAGCTTTTCTTACGTTACGGCATTGATCCCGAGGATTTGGTTCCAGGTAACATCAAGAAGAAATTTAGCCCAGATAAGCTCGATGAGGTTCTTTCGGTTTTGGAAGGTGCTGGCGGCGTAGGTGTTCAGACAAGACTTGCGGAATTGCAGTTAGAGGTTCCCGAAGTAAACCTATTCCAACAACTCGGCACTGAAAGCAGTGGTCAAATGACCGCTACGGTTACCGAGCAAGTTGCCAGCCTCCTATTCAGTCTTGGGCTAGATGATGTCGGATTCAACGTTGGCCCGGCAACATTTACCGTGACACCGGCCGTGCTGAAACTAGGACCTGAGATTGCAATCAAGCAAACTTCGACGATTTCTCCGAGTAGCAGGCTGAACTATCGATTCGACCGTCCCGTCAACGGAACTATCAACTCCGTTGCATTTGTAAACCAAACAGAAATTAGTTTTACAGTTGGTGACGACGTTGAGCTGGAATTTCGGGGAACGGTTGAGGTTACACCATTTTGGGATTTCAAGGCCGAGCTTCATAACGACTTTGACATTGAAGTCGGCTTGGCACGCGAGCTAAAGGCACTGCAGGCAAGAGCGGATATCAGTGGATTACCCGCCGCCTTGCGTGGGCTTTTAGACTTGCCCTGGAGAACACCAGCGGTCATTGACATCCAGGATCTTCCCGTCGAGTTGTGGACAACGATCGACTTAGTTGATCTTCGCTTTTCAGTCATTGACCATCGTGTACCTCTTACCCCATTCACCATAGGGGCGGACTTTGAATTTGACCTCACTGTTGGTTCGTTTTCTGAAACGGGAAATAGTCTTCGAAAGGCCATTCGAAATGCCAATTTTCAAGATGAATTTGATGATCCACAAGAACTTACGCAAAACGTTATTCAATTGAAGGCTGGGACCTTTTCACTTTCATCCACTTCCGATCCAGATGGCTCGAACGATCTCGATGTAACCGACTCGAACTTGTTGATAGAAGGTCAAGGGGCGGGAATTACAATCATCACCGCCAACGATCTCAGCAGGGTCTTCGATGTTCACCCCGGAGGAAAACTCACATTAAAAGGGCTTACCATCACGGGAGGACGTGGAAGCGGAGGAGGTGCCATCCAAAGTTTGGGTGACCTTGAGCTCATTGATGTCGTAATCGAAAACAACACTTCCGTTTCAAACGGAGGAGGAATTCTACAGCAGGGCGGTCAGCTAATTGTCACGCGAAGCGAGATCACCGGCAATCGAGCTGCCGGAACGGGCAATACGACCGGATCATTTTATGGTGGCGGAATTTATGCAAATAATGCTTCGGTCATCATTCGGGATTCTTCGATCGTAAACAATCAAGTATTAAACGTCGTTTTTGGAAATGGTTATGGGGGCGGGATTTGGTCAGGTGGTAATGCGGTAACAACGATTTTGCGAACGACGGTTTCGTCGAACGAAAGCAATTATGGAGCGGCCATTTTTGCACCAGATTCTAGTAGCCTAGCAATATCCGCGAGTACGATCACCAGAAATCGTTCCAATCGCAATTCGCCACTATTAATGTCGAGCAGTGTTGTCGCAAGTCTGGGAACAAGTATCAACCACACGATCATCGCCGGCAATTTCGTGACGGGCTCCACGCCGAGAGACATCAGTTTCACCGCGGCTCCTCCGCCAAGCAATCTGCAAGAAAACATCGTTGGTGGCGGCGATACGCATCGCTTCCCCATTTCAAACAACCTCGTTGGGATCACCAATCCACGGTTGACCGAACTGGGAGATTACGGAGGACCCACAAGAACTCATCTACTCCTGCCAGATAGTCCCGCGATTGGTAGGAGCAGCAATCTACTTGACCAGCGCGGGCTGACATCTACGGACAGTGTCGGAGATATTGGATCTACCCAGTACTTCAATAACGCCATCAGAATTGTTGCCAGTGGCGAAGTGGCATCTCCACTGCAAGATGCAGTTGATCTTTTGATGGCACAAGGTGGTGGTACGATCGTACTTGGCCCTGGTACTCATCGTCTTGAAACGACTTTGTCAACGGATCAAGATGTCGATATTTTGTCCGGCACGATCTTGATTCAAGGAGATGTCTCGAACCCGTTCACCCCTTCGATTATTGACGGAGCAGCACTTCGCAGTCGAATCTTCGAAGTTCATGCTGGCGCGACTTTAAATCTGCAGGATGTTGCCATAACAGGCGGCGCGGCCACGAATCCCGGCGGTGCGATTAGCAACGCTGGAATTCTCAACGTAACGCGTAGCAAACTGTACAACAATTTGACCACGCAGTCAGGCGGAGCGATATGGACCGCCTCTGCGGGCATAACAAACCTCGTTGACTCGACGATAACAGCGAACACTGCAGAGCGCGGCGGTGGGTTGGGAAACAGCGGAACGACGACAATTTCTGGAAGCCTCATCGCCAACAACCGAGCGCTTGGTAAAGAGGGAATGATTGGCTCTGGTGGAGCTGGGGCTGGCGGTGGGGGAGCGGGATTAGGTGGTGGAATCTACAACGAAGGTGAGCTAACGCTCTCGCGATCGACTATATCTAGCAATGAGGCGGCTGGAGGGCGGGGAGGCAACAGCTCCAGCGCTACTCTGCTACCAATCAACTTGACAGCAAACGATGGTGGCCGCGGCGGCGGAACTCAAGGTGGAGCTGGCGGTCTCGTGATTGTCGATCCAGTATTGGGGCTTGCAGCCATTGACTTTCAACCTGGCTCGGCGGGTGGCTTTGGCGGCGGCGGAGGAGGAGGTGCCGGAGACGGGGATGTTATATTTCTGGCAGGACTTGTGGGTGAGGAAGGTGGGAATGGTGGAGCATTTGGCGGCGGCGGTAGCGCGGGATTGCAAGACAGCCCTCAAGGCGCTGGAGGAGCGGGTGGAATTTATGGCGGAGCGGGAGGTCGAGGAGTCTCGAGTCAAGGCACAGTGCTGGACTTTACGCGCGGTGTCGGTGGCAGCGGTGGCGGCGGAGCAGGAGTCGGCGGCGCCATTTTTGTCTATGACGGTTCGGTCACAATCGAAGACAGCACCATTCATGGGAATAAGTCAAAAGGTGGTGAGGCAGGACAAACCGTCACCGCTGAACCAACTTCTGCGTCAATGGGTAGCGGAGTTACGGGCGGAGTCTACCGACGAACCGGTACCGTCAACATCGCCAACTCGGTCATTGCAGGGAACTTGGCCGACGTCCAATCGCCCAACCTCGCTCAATACAATGATGTCAACGGCCTGTTTGTTTCTCTAGGAAACAACTTCATCGGAGTCGCCCACGACAGCGCAGGGTTCAATTCACCAACGGATATGCGAGGCATTCCAAACCTACAAACTCCTTCCGGCGACCAACAAATCGAGATCAGCAACAATGTGCTCGATCCACGTTTACTGCCCCTGCGCGATAACGGCGGTCCCACTCCAACACATCTGCCCGCGCACGACAGCCCACTGGTGAATGCCGGCGCGACGACTCAAAACATAGATCAACGCGGCTCTGCGCGGCCAATTGGATTGGTGGACGACATTGGCTCCGTCGAGCTCGAGAACATGACCGTTGAGTCATTTGTTGACAATCCCGATGTACTCAGCCTTCGCCGTGCAATCATCGATGCCAATCGTCTCATTGGCACTGGGAGAGAAGTCGTAGTTCGATTAACGGCAGGTCAGTATTGGCTCGATCGCGTAGGCGGAGACAATTCCGCACTCGTTGGTGACCTCGATATTCTCTCCGGTGCGAGATTGCGGATTGTGGGGGCAGGTGCCGGGCAGACCTTTATCAACGGATCGTTGTTAGACGATGTTGTCTTCAGTGTGCAACCCGGCGCGCAGCTAACTCTCGATGGAGTTACGTTGATCGCTGCGAACAGCGGCGTTTCTGTAGCGCGCGGCATTGTCAATCAGGGGCTCGTGCTAATTAATAATTCTCATATCACTCTAGCCCGAGGCGGATCTGCAATTCGCAACATGACGAATGCTACTTTGGTCGTAAGCAACTCCTCCCTGACTGGCAATGTTCACCAAACCGGTGACGGCGGAGCGATCTTCAACGAGGGGACTTTCTTTACGTCCAATAGTACCTATGCAACGAATTTTGCGCGCAAAGGGGGTGCGATTTTCAACAGAGGACCTTTGGCAACTTTTACCAATGTAACAATCGCTGGAAACAGTGCCAACGCCGGAGCCGGAGGTCTGCACAGTCTTTTCGGTGAAGAGCGGATAACAAATTCTATCATCGCAAATAATAGCGGACCGTTTGCTGCGGATCTCAACATTGAAGCCGGGCGGGTTCTGTCAAGTGGTCATAACATCTTCGAGCAGGTTCGCTATACCGCAAATCCAGGTGCTTCTTTGGACTACATCGGCGTGGACCCATTGCTCGGGCCGTTTTCAAATACAGCGCTCCCTCATTACCCACTTCTCGTCAATAGCATAGGTGTTGATCGTGGGCAGGGTGCTGGAAGTGGATTAGACAATATCGGAAATCCGCGAATGTTGGGAAACAAAGTCGACATCGGAGCGGTCGAATCGGTCTTCCTCAAGGTGTCGGAGTTGAGCGATTCATTGGTACCAGGATCGCTGAGATATGCCGTTCGTACGGCAAATCAATTGCCTGGTGAAGATCTCATTACATTTGCCCCGGTTCTTAACGGAGTTCCGGTTCCAATCTCCGATCAGATTGAGATTACAGAAGGTCTACAAATCGTCGGCAACGGTTCCAAAGAGACGTTATTGCATGGCGCTGAAGCTTCACGTCTCTTTAACATCGTATTACCAACCGATCTAGGATTTACCAATCGCAACATCCGTTTTGCACAAATGACACTATCCGGTGGGCGTACAATACAAAGTTCTGCTACCGGGGCTGGCGGAGCAGTAAGAGCGCAAGCTGCGAACTTAGCGTTTGATACCGTCGAACTGGTAAATAACTCGGTAACGGGACAGAGTTCGTCTGGTGGAGCAATCGCTGTCTTTGACGGCAGGCTCGATATCGTCGGCTCCACCTTTGAAGGAAATTCTTCGAGTACTGGTTCTGGTGGCGCGATCAACATTGCTCAGACTGCACTGAACATCAGTAATTCGACATTCCACGACAACCATGCTGCCGTCTTTGGGGGTGCAATTCTGCTCAGAGACTATGCCGATACGGTCGCTAACCTTTCGCACGTTACGATTCAGGGTAATACGGCAAGCCAAGGCGGAGGCATCGCATATACACGCGCCGATGTGAATCTTTCAAATGCGATTGTCGCGGGCAATTTGGCGACAGGTACGGGCAATGATCTGCGCGCCGTTTCGGCCAACCTTGTGCCCCATTTCAGTTTGATTGGCGACAGTACTCATACATCCTTGACAGAAACGGGAGCGGACCAACCGGATGCCAATGGCAACCTGGTAGGTGGCACAACGATCGCCACATTCATCGATCCGCTTTTGGGCTTACTGCAAGATAATGGCGGACCGACTCGCACTCTTGCGCTTCGTGGAAACAGTCCTGCCATCGATGCGGGTGGTGAACTGCTTGATCCGTCAGAGGAAATCCTCCTTGAATCGGCATATCTATTCGACCAACGCGGGTTCGAACGAGACAACAGGCTGGACATGGGGGCCTTCGAGGTCCAGCAAATTCAAGGGTTCTACGTTCCACGCAACCGAACTGATCTGACTTTGGAGAATTTTGGTACAGATCGCCTCAAGCTCTCGTACTTGACCTCTGGGACGTACGTTGAGCAAATTGTGGCTACACCATCAATTGCAGCGAACATTGCACCTCTAGCCCCTGAAATTCCGCCACAGGTTATGGGAGAGGGCGCTCTACTTGGTCCAATTTTCTTCAACGTTGAAGATCCTGCAGTGAATGCATCGCCACAGGATCCGGATTCTCTCTTGGTAACTGCGATCAGTAGCAATCCGTTGTTACTTCCGAACGAAAGCATCACGATAATTGGTACGGGGTCACAGCGTGCAATGTATATTGCGCCGCCTCGCGATCTCAACACGTATGGCGAGGAGATATGGGTGACGGTGTCGGTCGCTGATGCGTATGATTCCAATGGCGTTGTAGTACCGATTGTGATTGAACCGCAGCACGACATCGTGCTGCCAAGCGAAGTTGCTAACGATGTAATTGTTCGCCGCGAGGGTAACGCCGTTGAAATCGTTGATGCGACGAACTTGAGCCTGCTGCACTCCATTCCGCTCTCCGAAAGCAATTCGCTTGGAATAGCGGGCGTCGATGGTGCAGTGGATAGCCTTACCGTCGACTTTGGCTATGGTGGTTTTTTTGAATTCCCAAACGGAATTGAGTTGCTCGGCGGTGACCACCACGATTCGATCCGGATCGTTGGTTTGGGAGAAACGGATGTTGAGTACTTCAGCGTAGATAGCATCCGACCAATTGGTGAACTGAAATTGAGTCAAGCAGTGGCTGCCGAGACGCTCCGGTTGGCTGGCTTCGGTCAAGTGACTATCGATGGGGTCTCTTCGTTTCTCGCCAGCGGAGTGCTTTCAATTGGCCAAGAAAACTGGGTTGTCAATTCCACGTCGCCGCTCGATCTTCCGTTTGAAACCGTGATTGATGGTGGTTCGTTGATAGCCAGTAGCGGAGCCTTGTTAGAGTCTGGAGAGATTATTCGCGGAACCGGAAGGATTTCCACTCCCAACAGTCAACTATACCCGTTTGTCAACAACGGAGAAGTTCAAGGTACAAGCCAAGCAGAGGCGTTGACGCTGACTGGGTATGTCACCGGATCAGGAGTTTTCGACAACGTCATTGTCGATGGAACCCTATCCCCAGGCATAGGGCAAGAATCGCTCGCTGTGGGCAACCTTGTATTTGGCCCTAATGCAGTACTTATGCTTGAGTTCGGAGGCATTGATCATGGTACCCAATATGATTCCATCAACGCAGACTTTGTCGAATTGGCTGGTACTTTAGAGTTGTCCTTGGTCAACGGTTTCTTGCCTGAGGATCAGTTCGAATTCGTAATCATGCGTGCAGCAGTAGGTGTTTCGGGCAGGTTCGACAATCTCCCCGAAGGTGGCGTCATCGCCGTCGGCAGCGCGCTGATGACGATTTCATATGCGGGTGGGGCAACTGGTAACGACTTAGTGCTCAGGGCAGACATGGCGCCACCCAGCATCACTAGTGTGCAGGCTGGCTCCACCAATTGGTCAACATCCTTTACGGCCCTGTTTGCCGATAACAACCAATTGGGTTACTCCATTCCGTTCGATGACCAGCAACTTCGAACTCTACCGTGGCCAGGCATTGATCGACTCTATATCCAGCTCAATGAATCGGTCCAGTCGGTTGATCCGACACAGATTCGATTGCAGGGGATTAACGTCGAAGACTATGGGGCACACATAGAGAACGTTGAATTTGATTCGTCGACACATATGATCACGATCCGCATGTCGCATGCGATTGGCAGCGACAAACTACTGCTCACGATTCGAGATACCATACGAGACCAAGTTGGCCGCCAACTAGATGGTGACTTCGAAACCGGTTCTGGTGTCGAACAGTCAGGAAACGGCCAGTCAGGAGGTGACTTTGAGTTTCGATTCAATGTGCTACTGGGCGATATGAACGGAGACGGCATTGTTGAAGGAGGCGACCTTCTAACTTTTTCCGACGCATTTTTTACATTTGCCGGAACCCCAGGTTTCAATCCCAATGCGGATCTCAATGGTGATGGGTTCGTTGAAGGAGGCGATCTAAATATCTTTAGCGATCATTTCTTCACGTTTTTGCCGTTCGGTGAGCCTGGGCAGTTAGGTTTGAGTAGCTTCCAACAGACTCGAGTGATCGACGAGTCTTCGAGCAAACGACGTTCCGAAGCCAAACGCCAAATGCAAGCTGGCACGGAAAAAGGCTCTCCAATCGAATTCGGTACTTTGCGAGCTGAATCATCGTCCGGTGGGTTTCCATTGGACTGGGTCGATCAACGAGTCGATGAGGATGAGGAAGATCTCGTAAAGTCCAATCGCGCGAAGGCCGTCGATGCGGTTTTCGAATCGCTTCCATCAACCATGCATCGCCGCTTCGTTTCGCCGCATCGTCAATGATCCATTGCGAAACAAATTCTGTTACTGAAATGAGATGAATAATGAGAAATGTTTATGGCTTGGGCGGATTATTGATCGTCGCACTTCTAGCTCCATTTTGTCCTGCCGATTTCATTGTGCAGTGGGACGAAAGCGCGTTGCAAGTAGGAATTGTTTCGACAACGCGGACGGTCACCATACCGCTGACGATCACTCATGTGGACACAGGTGGACCTTCGACTTTTTCGTCATTTACGATCAGTATGTTAAAACCTTCTCCGGGACTCACGCTGTCGAATCCAGTGTTGGAGGATTTCCAATATCAGGGAGGGCTCTTTTTTAGTGAACAACCGACGGCATTTCTCTTTGGAGTTAATCCAACAACAGACTATGACGTCGGAGTCGGCGAAACCAAAGCGTTGTTTGCGATTGACTTCACCCTTGCACCGACAAACGAAAACATCCCGTTGAATTTGAACGTGATAAGCGCCAACCGCGGAAGCCCTTTTGGCTCCTTAACTTCCATTCGATCTGAAATTTCGATACCGCCGAATATGTCCATTAAGGTGACTGCAGTCCCCGAGCCATCGGCCTTGTGCTTCGTTGGGCTATTGACCCTGCATCTGCTAGTTCGTCGTCATCGAACTGCTTTCAGTGCCAGAGCCGAGCTTTGGCTTAGTATGGATGTTGGCGATGGGCGCTGTTTTTCGTCGGCGCATCGCGTGAGGGCTTGACAAAGCTATAAACGTTTCGGAAGTCAAATCCGACTGAGGTTGCCTAGAAAAGTGTGGTACGGCGGTAACCGAGCAGAAGCCGAATCGGGAGAAGCTTGATGCATACTGGCCTCCGGTAGTTTAAAACTGACTAACGCGATGACCGGACTTTAGAACCGATGAATGCAGAAAAACAGATGAGTTATTCTTTTTCCGACCGCGGTCCGCAGGCAGCGCCTCAAAAATTCAATTGGAGCACCAGTTTTGACTGATCTACTCGAAGCCGCCTGCAACGGGGATGAGCAGGCCAAGGCCATGCTATTGGAAAGTTTTCGACCGCGTTTAGTGAAGCTGGTTCGGTTCCGCATCGATAGCCGCATACAAGGACGTTTGGACCCGGCCGATGTGGTACAAGAGACTTTTGTGGATGTGATTGAGAATTTCGACACATTCCTCCGAAAGCGCGATAACATGTCGTTCTTTCTTTGGATCCGTCTGATGACGATGCAGCGATTGGCGCGAATCCATCGGCAACATCTCGGGGCGCGCATGCGAGATGCGTCAATGGAATATTCGCTGTACCGTGGGTCGTTGATTCGAGAGACTTCAGTGTCCTTGGCTGCTCAGTTGCTCGGACGACTCACCTCCGTTTCCAATGCTGCCATGCGATCCGAACTACAACTCAAACTCCAAGACGCGGTCAACAGTATGGAACCCTTGGATCGCGAGATCATTGCGTTGCGTCATTTCGAGGAATTGACGAATCAGGAGACCGCTGAGTTATTGGACCTCTCCAAGACGGCAGCCAGCAACCGCTACGTGAGGGCTATGACGCGATTGCAAGACTTGCTCGAACAAATTCCAGGCTTGTTGAGTTACATCAAATAGAATTAGCAGACGATAGGTCTTCGCATGGATCGATCCGAAATACAAACTGAATCGCAGAATCCAGTTCATTGGATTGCCGATGAAGTCATCGAACGACGGAAGCGTGGCGAGAATCCTAACATTGACGAATACTGCGAGCGTTTTCCCGACTACGCAGCACAACTTCGCGAATTTTTGCCTGCCTTACTGGCCCTCGAATACTTGAAACCCGCATCGAACAGCTGGCATGGTAACGTAGCGGTTGACGCCCATCCCGACCAGAAGTTGCCTCGGCAAATCGGCGACTTTCATATCCTCGCTGAGTTGGGGCGCGGAGGGATGGGAGTTGTCTACGAAGCCGAACAAATTTCGCTGGGCAGGCGTGTCGCGCTCAAGTTGCTGGCGCGACAGACTACCCTGGGAGAGGTCGCGCTAACGCGATTCGAACGCGAAGCGCGGGTTGCAGCACAGATGCACCACACGAATATCGTGCCTGTTTTCGATGTCGGAGCCGACGATAACTACTTGTACTACGCGATGCAGTTGATTCGTGGCCAGTCACTGGATCTGGTCATCAAAGATCTGCGCGGCCTCCGCAACCACTCGCTCCAATCAAAGTTCGAGAAAACGTCGTTGCAGCCCATTTGGAATATGCTCACCGAGGATGCTGTGGGAGGTACCTGCGACGCCAGGATTGATACCGTAGCCTCCAAAGGACGCTCCAAAACTTCTTCCGTCTTGGTCGACGATAGCAACCGGTTGAAGGCAGATGGTGGGAGCTGGAACGGATTTTACGAGCGAGTTGCGAGAATCGGTTACCAAGTGGCGGACGGGTTGGCTTATGCCCACAATCGCGGTTTTGTCCATCGTGATATCAAGCCATCGAACTTACTGCTGGATGACCAAGGTATCGCGTGGATTGCTGATTTCGGTTTGGCAAAGACGGAAGACTTGGATCTGACGCGTTCGGGAGATGTGCCGGGAACCATGCGTTACATGCCACCCGAACGATTTGGCGGCAAGTGCGATGCGCGATCGGATGTTTATTCTCTCGGTTTAACGTTGTACGAGCTGGTGACGCTCGAACCTGCATTTTCTGCCGAAGATCGATTCAATCTGATCGATCGGATTCTCAAAGTCGAACCTCCTCCTCCCCGAACTTTTGATCGACGGATACCTAGTGACTTTGAAACGATCATCTTGAAATCGATGGAAAAGGACCCACACTTGCGATATCAGTCTGCCGAGGTGATGGCAGCGGACTTGTTGCGTTTCATCAATGACGAGCCCATTCGCGCGCGGCGGGCTTCCTACTGGGATCGCTGTCGTCGCTGGAGTCGGCGAAACAAGGGCTTGGCAGCAGCCCTGGCTGGCGTCGCGGCACTGCTGCTTGTGGTAACGATCTCTGCGATCAGCGCCGCAGGATATTTCCATCAACTGCATAAACAGGTTTCCAATTCGGTGGCAGAACGAAACGTTGCGCTCAAAGATGTCTCTAAATTGCTTGGGCAAATGAGTACCCTGGCCGAACAGAAGTCGGACTATTTGTACGCGTCGCAAATGCAAGCTGCGGACCAAAGTTGTCGGGAAGGAGCGGTGTTGCGTTGTCGGGAATTACTTGACAACCACATTCCACAATTGGGTGAGGAGGATCGACGCGACGTTGCCTGGCACTTCTTGAATAAACTGTCCAGGCACGCGCTGGACGCCACCACCATGGATGCTGGGGATATTGTTACCTGTCTGGGAGTTGATCCGACTGGTCGTTTGATTGCTGCGAGCGGAGATAATGCACTCATTCAACTATTTGATCGCGCCACCTCCAAGAAAATTGCACTGTTTAACCAACAGAAACCGCGGCCCGACCTACTCCTCTTTGGTCAACAAGGAAACGTGTTGATATCGGTCGACCGAAGCCATTATCGAGTGTGGCGGTTGCATGAAAATGATGAGCACTCAACACAACCCCAGTTGACGAGCGAGCAACCGATCGCGGGACAGTTCATTGTCGGTATTTCGAGCCAGCATCGCTATTTTTATGCAGTAATTGATGATCAACGGGTACACGTCTGGGATCTCAACCAACCTCACTTGGAATCATCTTCGATTGATATCGACGGCGCCATTAGGGACATTAAATCGCTGGGTGATGGCGGCGAATTCATCGCTGCACTGAATGACGGATCTGTTGTCGTCTTCGCAGTCGATGGCACCCCGCCAACCCCGCTGCCGACTCTAGACTTGGACCAGTCCATCAAGAACATTTGCGTTTCCGATGATGGAGGACTACTAGTGGTTGCAACAGCCTCTCAGCTTCAAATTCACAAAATACTGGGACAGCCCAACCAAAGAACTTGTGAGGCGGTTGCGACCATCAACGTCCCCACCAATAGCGTTGAATATATCCAGCCCTTGCGCTCGACGTTTGCCGTTGCATCCAGCGAACAGATCACGCTCTATAACTATGACGGTTCGATAAGCGGCCGCATCCATCGAACCGAGGACGAGAAGATCGCTCGTAATGCAAACGGTGATTTGTTGACGTTGTATCCGTGTGACAATCTAGCCAGAACGTATGCAAGCCAGGGAGGGGAACTGGTGGATGAACTTCGGGGCAACGGCAATGTTATCTACGCGGCTGATTTTACAGCGGAAGGAGAGCTTATTACCGGCGGTCGGGACCGCAAAGTTCGCATCTTTAAAGAGCCTGCGATCGCCAGCATGACGACCCTTCTATCTGGCCATGATCACTGGCTTTGGAGCGTCGCGTTTTCGCCTGATGGCAAGCAATTGGCGACCAGTAGCTATGACGGTCGTGTGATGGTGTGGGATGCGGAAAGTGGTGAAGTTCTGCGAGAGCTTAAGGACCACCGCGGCTCCGTACAGTTCGTCAACTATTCGCCGGATGGACATCTGCTGGCAACTGCCAGTCGCGATCGTAGGATCAAACTGTGGAACACGGATAGTTGGACGGTCGTCGGTGAATGCCTGGGCCACGATGCTGGTGTCAACAAAGTCAAGTTCTCGCCAGGGGGAGATTATCTTGTCTCCGCGGGCGATGATGGGAAGATCATCGTGTGGGAAACGCCCACGCAAAAAGTCGTTGCGGAACATCGCAGTTCCAACTATCTGATTTGGTCCGTCGCATTCTCACGTAGTGGGGAAGTTGTCTTTGGTGGGACAGAAGGCAAACTTTATCGATGGCACTGGAGCCTGGATGAACCTCCGGTTGCGGTAAACAACTTCGACGCGAATATTACTTCGACCGTTTTTTCTCCCGACGGCAAATTGTTGGCTTGTACCACGGCTGATGGCGTCATGACGCTATATGACTATCCCCGAATGAAAATCGTTTCGCAGCCGACGGCGCACTTCTCGGACGCCATGTACACAGCGTTTTCTCTCGACGGAAAGTCGATGTTGACTGTCGGTGCGGACGGATATGTTCAATTCTGGTCCACCAAGACGCTTGAGCCGACGATCAGAGTGAAAGCACACTCCAAACATGTGCATAGTGTGGCCATTGCCGGGGAAGGCTCCCGGTTCGCCACTGCGTCCCACGATAATGCGGCGAAAGTATGGACTGTCAAATAGCCATGCACATCATTGTCTTTGACGCGGCAGCGGAGAAAGGCATCGCAATCCCCAGTTCTTAACGATTTTGTTCTCCGTTTTGAGTTTGCATGTCCGTGAATTGCCTTATAATTTGCTGAAAGCTCCATGAAACTACCTGCGCACTGCAATCGAGTTCCAAGAACATGTCAACGGAAGACAACTCCTCGACAGACCCATCACTTTGCGCTAGTTATCTCAAGGCGCTGGGCGACCCCATCCGGCTACAAATTGTGCGTGCCTTGCAATCAGGTCCGATGAGCGTGTCGGATCTCGTTTTGCTACTCGACCAGGAGATGGCCAACGTGTCGCATCACTTGCGGGTCCTATTTCACGCCGACATCGTTACCACAGAGCGCGATGGAAAGTTCATTTATTATGCACTCAATAAGCAATTTTTGACGAGTCGCTCGGTTGCCAAGTCGCTCGATTTTGGCTGCTGCAAAATTGATCTGCGCAATTAGTCGTCGACGTCGATTTGCACGATTGGAATGGCGACGCTGCTGACGGAGGTTGTTGAAGCACTAAGTCGTCGCCTACGACGTTGTGTAGCGATAGCAATTGCGGCGACGCAAAGCATCATTGCCGAACCGGCTCCGGAACTGCTTGGACGGAATCAATTCGAAACGTCAAATGCCCAGTTTCTTCAAAGTTATCGTCGAAGATGTCCATGAACTCTCCTTTAAGGTAAGACATGAGAAACTGTCGTCCGCACTACGCAAACAACCACTGAAAAGAGCGATCTTGATTCGCGATTCTGACGTCAGCTTTGCGCTGTGACTCGCCCCCTTCGTCGGAGCACGCCAGTCAAACCGATGAGACCGAACACCAAGCCACTTGGTTCTGGGACAACGGTGATAGATCCACTCCTGATCGTCGTTGAGACTTCATCTCCTAAACCAATGAACTCCGAATCCGCGCCAATTTGCGTCGCGAACAGGCTGACTTCAAATGTCCCTTGATCAAACCCCGTGGTATCAACGAACAAATAAGCAACAGTGCCATGGGCTGCAACGCGATGGCCACTCGTATTGAATACGACGCTGGCCTGGGCAAACTGCTCAAAACCGTCGACCGGACCACCTAGAACCGTCGTAGGATAGAAATCCCAAATCGTGTCCGAGAAGACGATCATCGAAAAAACTGGCTCGGCGTCTCCTCCGATACCATCTCCAATCTGTGCGCGAAGATTAAATCCAGTAACTTGATCTGCCAACAGATTGTTCGAGGTCACGGTCAGGGGGATTGCGACTTGTTGAAGTGCCGAATTGGGCTGCAACCGCACATCACCAAGAGTGAGAATGATATCGGCTTGTGCAGTGGAGACAGCCACTGTCCAGAGTGTCAGTAAGCAACAAGCGGTGAGCTTCATCTTCTTTAACCTTAAATCGTGCATTGGTGATTGATACGCTACGCTCAGGTGCAATGGTCAAAACGGCGACTCGAACGCGTCATCGATTTGATCCATCCATGCACTCGGAGAGATGCTCTGTTCAAAGTCCCGCAGTCGATGATGTCCGCCACGGACTCGCGAGACGGATGCGTTGATGGGAGGGGGATCAAACGCTGAGCTCTCCCAGGGTTGCGACCGAGCCCAATTCGCCATGATGGAATCGACAGATTTGGCTAAAGTTAGCGGCGCAGGCAAAGCACGATGGTCGCCATCACTTCCGTCCGTTGTGTCTCGCTTGTTCGATGACACCAAACTGGACGCGTGATGCAACGTGCTCGGTTGTCCGATCTTCGAGTCGAACACATACGCTCCAACGCGCTTGCGCGACCCCGAACCCGCATTGTTTGAGCCAACGGGAGCAATCAACTTAAGAGCAGTGATGAAATTGGTGCTATTGTCGCGTACTAAGGCAACGTCGGTACCATCGACAAAGCTATCTCGGTTGATGTCGTAGTTAAAATCGACGGGAGCGCGATTGATAAAGTTGCGTGGGTTATCGCGGACTCGCGCAAAATCGGTTCCGTCGACAAAGGCATTTAGTGGCGAATTGCCCGTCTCGCCAACTGCGTTTCCAACATAAAACTGGTCAGGTTGTGTTAAGCCGGTTGTATTCGCATCGGCAATGAGCGTGACTTGCAACCAACTATTGCGAATAACGCCGCTGGCCCAAACAATGGTAACGCGATCGCTGCCACCCTGCCCTGCACCGCGCCGCACCGAGATACTTTGCGGGGCTGCCGCTATCGGCCAATTTGCGGGGTAGTTGTCGTTTCCAATTCGGAAGTTGAAGTCTGCTAGCGTTGGGTTATCTTTGAGGTCGGCGATGTCGATCATCAAGCCGTTGATGCCCTTGCTGTAACTGGTGTAATTCGCAAACGTCGCAGTTGCGCCAGGGAGTAACGCCTGTTTATCGGTCGCAATGGCGACGTCGTCAGCAGCTCCAGCCGCAGAGTTATTGCCATCAAAGTAGGAACCGTTATAGAAGATGTATCGGCCCACCACTTGAGCTTCCTGCGGTATAGGCGTTGTTCCAAACACCCTCCACTCCAAATTTCGAAATCTCGAGTCAAGCCCGTTGTTCACCGTTACGACCACTTGATAGGTCGTCGTACTGCCAACGAACCCGCCGTCCGCAATCGTTCCACTGATTAACCCGGTTGCCGAATCCAACTGAAGACCGGTTGGAAGCTCGCTTGCGCCGAAAGTCAACGATCCACCGATGACACTGTTGGCGATCAACTGCAACTGGACGCTCGCACCGTCAATGTTTTCCAACAAGTTTGGTACCGTAAAGCTCAATCTTTCTGGAATGACGGCATGGATGCGCTTAACACTTCCACCGATGCGTGGTGCTGTACCAACCACCAAATCAGTCACGAAGGGGTTGGGAACCACGACATATTCCAACGTGTTGAATCCAGCTCCGCCGTCGAGTTCTCCATTGATGATGTGAGTCGCCGTCGAGGTCGCGAATCGAAAAAGGTCATTGGCTGCTCCGCCACGTAAATTGCGAACATTGTTGATTCGCACATTTGCACCCAAACGCACTGAGTTAGCGCCATCAATGGTCCAAGTCGTCGGAACGTCAGGCCCTACCACATGATCGCTGGTTCCGCCAGCCAAGATAGTGATCAGTTGAGCCGTTTGCGGAAACAAGGTGTTCTCAACTGAAAATGTGCTACCTCCAATGCCGCCGGAGATCGTGGTGGTAAACCTCTCACCGAACAGCTTGATCATCGCCGGTGCGAGACCAGTGATTCGAAGTGCGCCCTCGCCATCAGTTGCCAGGTGCGTAGCTCGCTGACTTGCATCGGCTGAGTTGTTCAGGGTTAGCGTCGTGAGTCCCTGTGGAGCAGTCGCGTTGGAGTAGATCTCGACTTCGCCTTGAATGGCCTGCATGCTGTTGGATTGTCCAAGACGCACGACGTTTACGGATGCTGTTCCAGATGCATTGATGCGCAAGGGACCAGTAGTACCAAAGACATCAACGGTTTGACTTCCACCGCTGATGACCGTACCGCCAGCACCAGTATCACTTACGGAAATTGGTCCATAATTGATCGCGAGATGAGTTGGAGTGCCGGGATAAATCACATCCCAATAGAGCTGGTTCAATGAGAGCGACATTTGACCTGCCCCCGCATTGGTCAGGAGCAACGGTGTGTTGGGAGTTTGAGTCGCTACGGTGCGGCGGTCCAGACGCAGGTCGATTGGCTGCGGCTGTGCTGGGGCTTGTTGAACAAAAATCTGGGGTACGCCCGAGTATCCCGGAATATTCCCGCTCGTTAAACCGGAGCCCAAGATCATGTGCACCGACGTCGCGCCAATGATGCTCATCGGTCCCGCAGTGCCACTGTTGTAAACGACGCTGCCATTTGGGCCGGTATAGAGCTTGGTAGTGGGCGGCACACCGGGTTTTGAATTCTCAGTGATGTTGTAGGAGCTACCGCCGCTGCCGTGGATCTCAAGCGCACGGGGTCTGCGGAAAAAGTCGCCAAAGTAGATAGGCGCCGGAGCCAATCCATCGACTTGTGCATAGAAGTTGGCCAGTCCTGAATTGGCAGCTGACGACACGATCGATTGTGGCGGTTGGCTGTACGTCGGCTGAGTGAAAGTGACATTGGAGCGACTCGGGTCGGCACTGCCGTCGATGAGCGTCACGATCGGTGAGTTGTTGCGAGAATCGCCGCTGATCAGAATTGGTCCAAAAATGCTTTGCAGGCTGCCTTGATCGCCGATCGAAATTAGCGGTGCCGAAAGCCCGTCGTCCCATTGCAAACTGCCGATGGGCTGACCTGCGGTAACCTGATAATTGAGAAACGAGACGCCGGTACCGGCAGTAAACGGGTAAAACAATCGGCCCAAAACCAACGGCCCGGTCGTGCCGAGCACTTGGATCGGGCCCGTGGTCATCTGCGAGTCACTAGCTGATAGCCGCGTGCTGATTACGGTGGTCGCACCAGCGGGTGTGTCCGATATGGTGATCGCAACGTCATCGTCCGCCGGTAGTTGGATACTCAGTCCCGGCAACTGCATCCCAGATGAAGTGATATCCAGAAACCCGAACGCATTTTTGGCCGAGACAGAGTTTGATAGATTGGAAAAGTGAATGGTGCCGTTGGCAATACCGATGAGCTGAGACCCAGTCAGTCTGACATCGGGTCGTTCGCCACCTCCAGCCCAACCACTGGGCAGCGGGATATCGGCAATCACTCTTAGTGCCGCATTGTCGACGGTCACGGCCGCTTGAACGGTTTCGAGCAAAGTGAACGCGCCCGTGTGTCCGCGACCCCAACCGGGGAAGTTGTAGATCGGTTCGAAGGCTGCAGTGGTATGGGTGCCAATCGGCAGGGAAAATAACGGGTTGATTTCGACACGGGTTCCGCGCCCGTTGCCTTGAATATGGACCGGTCCCAACACGTTACCGATCAGCACATGCTCGACAAGGTTAGGACCGGCGAGGCTTGCGTTCGCAGCAATGTAGTGAACAGCGGTGCTAAACGGATTGTCAATCAGCGTCGAAGGCCCGGGATTGCGAAGGCCAAAGCCCGCGCTCTCCACTAACTGCGGGCTATGGAAAAAGACATCCGCGTTTTGTCCGTAGATGATGCTGTGTTGATAGAATCGCAGGTCGGCTCTATCTGGATAAAAAGAGTTGGTGGAAACGCCTTGATAGTACTGCTGAGAGTTAAAGAATAGGTCGCTGCTGACGCCAGTGACCTGCTCCCCCGAGGCGTCGAAGACAAGCTTGCCCTGCCCTGCTCCGACGTAGTTGTAGAATACAGGTAGCGGTCTTTGGTTCGCCGTGCTGCCGGACTCTGCGTAGCCATCGGTATAGCGAATGTGCGCGGATGGTAAGAATTCGAAGGAAGGAGCCACCAACTGTTGATTATGGAACCGCGTTTGGAAGCCTGTGTTTACATTGGTGACGTTGGTGACAAAAAACTTTTCCTGTTTGTTGAACACATTGCGGACTTGTCCGAGAGCGGTAACACTGCCATCGGGATTAAGACGCTGACCGACGAATAGATCGAAATTGCCAGTCACTTCGACGGGCATGACGGTCTTGCCCATGACATACACACCAACCGGCGACTCGCTCTCCGAAAAATTCCGGATGGTAGTCTTCCAAGCAGTGTTTGGCGTGCCTTCGATTGCGAACCGATCCAGTGGGCTGCCTGTCAAAGTTAACTCGCCTTGAAGTGAGTCAAACGTCAGCATCGGCTGCGTTGTTCCCTCAACAGTATTCCAATTGCTGAGTGTGTTGCCTGTAAGTACCAGTACACTTGCGTCGCCGTGACGATTGTCTACTTCTTGCAGCCATACCTTGCTGACCGCTACATCTCCTTGAATGTCCGCCAGTGTCTCGGTTCCAAATTGCACCTGCGTGCCAGGATAATTTTGAACCGTACCGCCCGCCGAGTTTAAGCCGAACCACTCGTCGTTGCTGGTCGGTGTCGTACCAGTTACTGTTGTGGACAACTGAGGGTGTACCTTGGATACCGTCACTTCTGTGTGTGCAAAGGAAGCGACAGGAGCACTACCCCAAAGACGTAGTCCCTGCGATAAGGCGATGGACGTGGCGTAGTCTGGCTGACTCACTTGAAAGTCCAACGTCCCGCGTAGCTGCGACGCGTCAGAAGAAACGCTGTTGTTGGTCGGTTGCGGTGTAGTGCTGAGAGGAAAGACGCGGACGGTAACATTACCAGACCAAGAGGCATCGTTGACGGAACGCACGCCCAACGTGGTAATGTGAGAATCGGCAAACTCAACGCCCGGGTAGTTTGTCGTTAAGATGAGCGGATCGATGCGATTCAGCGGGAACGATGCGGAAAGGACCGCAAAGTGTGCTGCAGGCGGATCGACAATGTACCCAGTATCAAAGCCGTTAGCTGTGACCACGCTCCACGGTGACTCGACACCCTGCCTGCTGCCGAGTTGCGTCGGTACCAGTTTGACGTCCGTCGGGGCGGTGACGCCGAGACTGTCTTGTGGCATTGAGCCCAGCACAAACAGCGTATTGAAAACTTGCAAGACTGAATCATAGGTGTCGACCGGTGCGAGCGAAATGTCGCCGGCTCGCACTTGGACTGACAGTTCGTTGGGCTCGGTCGGGTTGGTGCCGTCGAGCCGTTCGCGACCGTCGAGCAATATTCTTCCAGCTCCCGTTTTCCGCAGATCCGCCGATACGCTGGCGCCTGGCAAACGTAGATGAACTTGATCCTGACTGCGATAGCCATTGAGGGTAACATCCAGGCCAACCGTTTGATTGACGACGCGTAGATTGTTGGTGCCACCTATAATGTAACTGGCACCAGCGGGATCAAGATCACCGTCAAACACCACTTCGCTGGCTGCTTGGCCGCTGAAGTTGAGGGTGACTGGCACGGGGACATCAGTCAAACGTCTTTCTCGCTCAATCGTCGCGTTTTGCTCTTGGGAGAGATCACCTGGAACCAACCGCCGCCCGGCATAGAAAGAGAAGTTGCCGTGCAGCGTGATGGGAACAGACCACGCAGAGGTATAAACTGGGTCGAGGGTAGCATGAGCATTGTGCATCACCAGGTCGGATACACCGACTGGCGACTGCTGTAGTCCAAATCGGTCACCGGCGCCAGCCTGGACGCTCAATGTGTGGTAGAGACTGCTGTATTGAAGCACCGGTGGCGAGCTGAGCCCGGGCGGAACGATCCAATTGTAGAACTTGGTATCCGTGAGCATCAGGTCGCTCGGCTGTACAGTGGTTGAGCTATCGATATTGAGCACAACCTTGCTGGCGTTCACATTACCACGGATTCGCGACAACTGGCCAGTGCCAAAGTGCAGCACGGTTTGATCAAGCAGGTAATTCGCACCGCCCTCAAACGGATCGCTGCCGACAACAAACACGGCCAGCAGAGGATTAACGGCTGCGAGCGTAACGGAGGTCCAACCAAATGGGGCCAGCACATCCATGAGCGGATTGAGCGCATTGATATGCAGAGTGCCCACCAGATTTGAGCCGTTGGCGATCAGCGAATTGTTTGAAGCTGTTACTGTCGGCAGGTTCAGCGTCAGATCATCGTGCGTTTGTGAACCAAGCAAATAAAGATGATTGAATGCTCTCAGGACACTGTTGCTCAGCCCTGTCGGATCAAGCGTATGTGTGCCTGGTTGCAAAGTTGCGATGATACTGTTAGCCGCCGATGCGCTGGCGCTGGAACGCCCGGTACCACTGACATAAATCGTGCCACGGCCTGTGCGTGTTAGCTCCGCAGTCACACTGCCGCCAGGCAAGTGAACGTGCAATTGATCTTGGTCGCGGTAACCGTTGATCGTCACGCTCAGCCCTAAGGTCTGATTGCTTGCCATCAGATTGCCGATGCCAGCGATCGTATAGCTCGCGCCCTCCGGGTCGAGATCGCCGTCAAAGATAACGTTCGATCCCCCTTCGAGGACGCTGCTAAAATTCATCGTGATGGACAGATTGGCCAGACTCGTCAATCGCTTGATCCGATCTAGGTTACCAACCGTCAATCGTCCCCCTAGATACAACGAGAAGTCACCATTGAACGTCAGCGGTTTGGTCCAAGCTGCGATATAAATTTGATCGCGACTGGTCGTAGCATTGTTGAACGCGGCGCTGGTGATGCTCGCTGGTGCGCCTTCCAGTATGAAGCGGTCGTCCGCGCCAGCATGAACTGTCATCACGCCGTGCAGGCTGCTGTAAGTGAGTGCCGGATTGCCAATGAAACCGGGAATGGTCCAGCCCGAAAGCAAGGTCTCCGTCATCGTTAAGAAACTGAAGCTCTGAGCCGACGAATTGTCGATCGTCAAGACCGTATTCTGGATCGACACATCGCCACGAATATGTCCCAGTTGTCCGGTGCCAAAAATCGCTGCAGTGAATGTACCGCCCCCATCGACTGCAATATTGCCGTGCTCTGAGAGCTTGGAGATTGTCACCAGGTGACTGGCTGATGGACCTCCCAGCGAGTTAACGTTTAGGGTGCCTACCAAGCTAGAAGCGTCGAGCAGCAGTTGATTCAGGCCAGTTGCCTGCGTGGGTTCTGCAACATGTATGGTGATACTATCGACGACTCTTAGGCCGTCAAACACTAACGTTGGATTGTTGATTGCGTTGAGCACAAATTCGCCACTGGCCAGAGCGTGGGAAGTGATCCAATTTCCCGTGTCTAGCGCTGGCGTCGTCATTGTCACGGTTTGAACGGTTCCTGGCTGCCGCGAAGAAAAGTCAAAAGCCAGTGCCCCTTCATCCTTCGACAATTGCCCGATGTGAGCTGATCCGCCGTGTTGTTGAATGGTGGTTAGATCCTCAGCTTTCATCCCCATCAGATAAGTAGTGACACCGGTAGTCGCGTTCACCACTTGGAGTTCATTGTTTTCGACCAGTAAAAGATTTTCTGGATCCTCGTCATTGATGTAGCTGTGCAGGAAGTGATCAACGGTGATGTGGCTCACTCCGCCGTCGGATTTGGTATCGAGCACGACGTTTCGTCCCCCAACGCCTTCAGTCGGATTGTTGACGAATACTTGTGACACGCCGGCCGGACTGAGATCGCCGATGGTGATATCTGTCGCACGGTCCTGGGCGCTGATCACAAGTGTAGAGAACTGGCGCAGGCCCAACCCCGGTGCAGGTGGTGCATCGGCGATTTGGTAATTCAGATTGATCGAGCCATCGGCGGCTGGCATTGCGCTGATCGACTGTGTGTTCTCGCCAGCAATGACAACAAACGTATTGTTGCCCTCATCGCTGCCGCCCAGAATGGCACCCGAATTCAATAGCGGCGTCACAATAACGAAATTGTTGTCTCCGAGGCCGCCGCTCGCTAAGTTTCCACCGGGACCCAGAACGAGAGTGTCGTTGCCCGGGCCACCGAAGAGAATATTGCCGCCTTGACCGCCGAGCAGATATGAATCGTCTTCACCGGCCTTGAGATAGGCACTGCCCGCGCCGTTGTACAAAAATTCGGCTCTTCCCTGTCCGCCCTCAAAATGCACATCCACATTGACGCCGGGCAGCACGTCGATTATCAGATCGCCCAGGTCACCGTAGCCGGCGATTGCTTGTACGCCAGAGATCGTTTGAGTAACCCAAAACTCGGTCACCGGGAGACCAGCCACAACCCATTCCTGCAGCAGTGCGATCTCGATTGTTTCACCCTGGGCAGTCGTTTCGATGTTGCGAATAATGATCCGGTCATCACCGTTGGTTTGACTTACTTGTTGACGGAGATGCGCGCTGGCTCCGACGTAGAGTTCGATAGTGCCGTTTTCATCGGGCTGGGAGGCCAAGATCGGGCCGGTGGGGATAACCGGTGCGTTGGGATCTGGCGTATTCAAGTCGACGATGATCGTGCTGGCGATGTCGAAACGTTTCTTAAAGCCGATGAACTTACCAAGAACGGTTACCCCTACTTTCACTTCAATCCCCAAAGCAGCCACAAAACGACCGCTGGTGTCAAATCCGTCCTGCTGAAATTCAGCGAACCGCAGTTTTCCATCGTTGTTCGGGTCGTCGATCGTGATGCTGACCGGTTCGATACCGGAATCATCGGTCGAAACAAAACCGCCTACAGTCGCGCTGAAGATACCGAACCTAGCACCCACGCCGGCTTTCAGAGCGCCGGCGAGATTGAAATAGGAGTCATCGGCAATGTAAAAACCGTCGATGATGTCGCTGGCGGTTTGCGATGTGTCGCCGGCTGCGAGATGATTGACTAGTTTTCGCAGTCCGTACGTGTCGTATGCAAACTTGAAATGTAAATCCACATCCACATCACCGGTGAATTCGACTCCCATGCCGAACACCGAGAAGCTTGGTAGCTCCGAAGCTTGTGAGCTGATTGCATAGTCTGCGGTAAGTGTAAACAGGTCGGCATCCTTGCCCAATAACAAACCGAAGACAGAATCTCTCGGACTATCAAGAATCGGAAATTTGATTTCGTAGCCGTTGTTCAGGCCCTTAACGAGCTTCTTAACCAGATCTTTTTCGTCGGCGGTCAGGGCCAATTCATCAACAACTTGGCTAAAATCCGTGCCCAAACCTTGGATATTGTTGATCGAAAAGTCGGTGAGGTTCGCCAAGCTGAGGTTGGAAACGTCTCCGGCCGCCACGATGTCGCGCAAGTCGTGATTGTTTAAATCGAAACCACCCAGCGGCAGCCGCACCGTGGGGTCGATTTCAATCTGATTAATCGCATGAATAAGATCTCCCACACTACGAATCAAATCCCACAGCGGCCCTGGAAAGCCAGTGTAGGGCACAACAATATCCGCGATGTCGAGCAGTGTGATCGGGTCGCCTCCCACCAGCTCGCTCAAATCAGATAACCCTGGCAGTTCATATCTGAGAATGTCTTCTACCGGTTGCATCGGCGCTGTGGTCGTTTGTATCGCTTCAAAGACCGGTCCGACCACCTGACTGATGAACTTGCCGAGATCCAAATAGGCGTTGTCGAAAGTGATCACCGGTCGATTGGCGGCTGGATCACTGCTGGCGAAGGCCCAATTCACATGGATATCGACGTCGATGCCAGGAAAATCTGCGTCCGATCCGGTGAAGCCACCGGTGTGCCGAAAGTTGAGATTGGCTGCGCCGTCGAGCTTGAGGCTGGGTGTACCGGTGAGGTTGTTCGCCATTACCGTGAGATGGAAGGCGTTAGCCTGGTCGGGAAGCGGCGTCATCCTGCCCTGTACAAAACCCATGGTGGAAATGGCATTAAAGCCATCCGGAAACTCGGCCGATACGAATATCGCCAGCGGATGTAATGGATCGACAATGGGATGACTGGCATCGGGTGCTGGCAACAGCGGCGCATTTAGCGTCTTGCTCGAATCGAGTGCAACTTGCTGGTTGTTAGCGTTGTAGGTGAAAGCCAACTCGAAGGCGAAGCCAACGGAAACTTCGATCATGCTGCTCGCCGTCGTCACGCTCAGCGGTAAAGAGGGGAGTCCTGAGTTGAAACTGACCGCAGAGGGAGAAGCGGCTTGCCCAGCCTGCAACCGCATTTGTACTGCAAAGCCCTCACTGCCCAATGTTCCCGGGCGAGTAATGAGCACATCGTCGGGGCCAACACCATTGCCACTGCGATCAACCAGGAACGGAACAACGGCTAGAGCATTTTGGATTTGAAGATTGGTGGGATGAGTGACAGTTCCCAGGCTAGTCAAAGCGCCTTGCAACTCCGTGTTAAATCGGTTGACGATCTGCGCTGAGCTGCCCAGCGTCTTACCAACCATTGGAAGACTGGAGTGTGCTCCCGATTGGTAATCGTTTAGCGTTGAAGTGAGTTGCGTCTGCATTCCCAGAAGCTGAGTATTGAGCGATACTCCCACCTGGGCAAAGTCGACAGACAACATCCGTCGATCTTCAAGTCGCTCAAAGCAGGATTCGCCCAGCAATGACCTCCTGGTTAGCTTAAATCGCGGGCGCCGCGCCAACTTTGATAGGCGATGTCGGTTCAGTTCCTTGAATGGCAACACGGTGGAGGACCTCTACAGATGAAATCGAACGGACAATCTCGATATACTGTTAACCGAGTGCCGCTCGCGATCGTCCACTGCTTCGACCCTAGCACAGCTTTCTCGGGGTGCTCCCCCGGTTGGGTTGGCGCGTCACGGCTTAAAGCCCACCGCTCACATTGCTCGCGAATGTCCGGTGGGAAGGTAACGCCACCGTTGTAAACATCGTTGTGACGAAGTCACGGGAGTGCGACGCTCATGCGGCGCCTTCTCCGGCCGCCACCTGCCGTTCAAAGCAATCGACCCTACGCTTTTGGCTTGTGGACGCTAGGACGCTGCCCGAAAAGCTCGGCAGGAGCCTCGCTCTCCCGACTGCATATTTTTATGAACAAATCACAATGAAAGATGTTAAAAGCGGTGAGGTAACGCACCAACCGCCGTCTGATCGCTGCGGCCAAGGGCTGTGACCCTAGCAGAATTGGAAGATTGAATTTTAACCAGGAGTGGCTGGTGGGATTCTCAATCGGGATGAATGAGACTTTCAAACAATTCGTTTGCTTCGATACGAAATTGTTCGATTTCGCGAAGGTCGGCGGACGGTGAATTGGACGAAGTGATCCACCGCTCTGCACGTTCATAGAATTCGCGGGCGGCTTCCTTTTCGCCGAGCTGCCAGTGAGCCATTGCCAAAAAGAAAGCGTTGTATCCGAAGTTCTCGTCCGGTTTGAGCTGTTCGGCTTTGGTTAATGCATCAACCGCTCGCCTCCACTGACCAACTCGGTAGTAGGCCACACCTAGTGTATTCCAATGTTCAGAAGCATCAGGCTCTTGTTCCACTGCTTTGTGAGCGAATTGTAAAGCTTGGGAGCCATCACGATAGACCTCGTCGGGGCAGCTGACCAGCAACCAAGCGAAATTATTGTTGTATATAGGGTTGTCTGGACGGAGCTCCAGGACTTGCTTAGAGGTAACCAGGGCATCGGCCCAACGCTTGGCTTGAATATGTTCGTTTGCCAGATCAAAGAGTGCCTTGGCCTGTTTCGCCTGACGCCTTGATTCGGACCTTGGCCCGAAATCGCCCAGATCGACAGCGACATGTAGCCACTGAGCTGTGTTGAGAACTTTCCGTTTCACCAGGGGCTTAGAATCCCAATCCAGATGCAAGTTCCGCAACTTGGTGCGAATTGAACTTAAGTCCCAAATATCAATGCACTGCGAATAGTTGGAGACGGCCACCAATTTTGATCCGTCCGGTGTAAAGTTCATCCAATTGGGGCGATCACGATAAGGGTCTTCGAGCCTTGCGAGCGTCTCTCCGGATTTAACATCCATCAGTGTTATGATCGCCGAGGAGAGTTCCAATGCCATAATGTTGCCATCGGGCGAAAATGCGATGACTCCGGAAAACGGACAATGCTCACGCGCAATTCTCTTTGTCTTGCGCCAAGTTTTGGTCTCCCAGAAGCTGTATTCGTTGCTGTCGCACGTGATTAGTCGCTGCGAGTCCGGTGAAAAATTGACGGTTAGCATTGTGGCTGGAAGTTCTTTAACAAGATCGGCTGTCATCGCATTCCAAATCTTAATTGTTGGTGAATGCCAACCATACGTTGCCGCCCAACGGCCATCCGGACTGAGGACAATGCGATCCAATCGGGAATGCGGTCCTAGCGTGGCGCGAATACTGTCGGTTGCCAACTCGACAACTAGCGCCTGACTTGATCGAGGGCTGCAGACAGCCAAAGAACGTTCAGAATTACTAATAAAGCTAGGGTCGACGGGTAGAGGGACGTCGCGCGGAGGTCCGATGTGAATCACGTCAACCGCTGGCGACTCAGCCGTCGATGTTGTTGCATAATTTTCTAGATTCTTGTCGAGCCCATCACGCGGGCGGCTATCTAGAGGTGGGCCGTAAACGACCGGCCAGTGTTGCAGGCCGCTTTCGCCACTGATGATGAGTGTCTTTCCGTCTGGGGCAAAAATGGGGCTGGGCGATTGACCGGTCTCAATGAAAGCTACTTCTCGGTGGCTTTGCAAATCCCAAATTCGTACACCGTCTTCCATGCCCAGAGCGAACAGTCGACCGTCGGGGCTGATACTACCGTCCCGGTACACTCCCATGCCATCACCGAGGCTGCTCACCAGCGTTTGATACTCCCGTTCGGCCACCAACTCGACCAATTGATTTTTACCTCGATTATGGACGTGACCTAGGATGCGGCCATCCTCACTGATATTGCCTCCCATCCCACCTGGCCAAGCCAGAAACGGCCTCGCCGAATTGGCATCCCAAACGCGGGAAAAGCCATCCCACGAACGCGTAAGAAGCACGTCACCGGATGGATGAAAAAACGATTCGGTAACATCACCTGCGTGACCAGAGAAGGTTGCCAGCTTGAGACCAGTGGACACATCACGAACTTCCGCGCAGTTTGTGGGCGCGGCGAGACCGATCGTTAGTCGCTGGCCATCGTGTGCCCATGCGATCGAGTGAATATCGGCATCGATGTCGGACCACTTTGCCACCACAGACTTTTTTTCTAGATTCCATATTTCCAACGTAGGTGGATATTCTGAGGCAACTGCCAAGTGGTGGCCAAGGGGATCGAACGCGATCACTTTGGGAATAGTGTTTGTAATCAATCGATCAGCTTCGCTTCCGCTGGCCAAATTAAACAGGCCGATGGAACCATTGTGCAACATTATGGCCGCTTTGCTTTCGTCGTAGCATAAGCTGGGATTAATGTTGCTCTGGATCGGCTCAGCAAACACGCCGCGACCTGACTTAAGATCCCAAATTTGTAAGTTGATATCGCCCAATGTGCTTGATAGAAGGTAATTTCCTTTTTGACTGAACGAAATGCCTACAACGGAGTGACCTAGCCCGGGAAGTTCGCATAATTCCTCAGGCTGACCGACCCGACGGAGATGGATCTTTCCATCTTCGTCAACCGTAGCGTACTGCTTGTACGATGGATCAAACGCTATTCGTGACTCGCCAGCGGTCTCCGGAACGTCGGTCGTCTTAAGGTCGACTAAGACCATGCATGCGATGGCCTCATCGCGCAGTGCGTCTTGCAATGACCGCGATGGATTCAGTTCCATTGCTTGGCGAATTTCATCCAGACTATTGACCCGTCTACCGGCTTGACCTGCGTGGCGGTAGGCAGTTGCTTGCGCCAAGTGAGAACGAATTTTGACTTCACTTTCGGCCTGCTCAGCGCGTTGCTGGTTTATCTTAGCCGCTTTCTCTGCGTCGATAGCCAGGTTCAAGTTAACTAGCGCAGAATCGCGCTCGTTACGCACTAGATGCATCACGCTGGCTCCGACACTTAGAACGGAAGCCAACACAATTACGGCAGCGGTGAGGCTGGCGACAAGGGGATTCCGGCGACACCAGCGCCAAAACCACTCGGCACTACCAATCCGACGAGCCTGGATCGGCCGGTCTTCAATGAATCGGCGCAGATCGGCAGCCAATGATTCGGCATTCTGGTAACGATCATTGGCTTGTTTGGCAATCGCCTTGAGTACGATTGTCTCCAGGTCGCGTGGCAATGTGCGGTCGATAGAGCGTGGACGCGGCGGCTCCTCTTGAGCAATTTGCCGGATGAGTTTGTTTCGGTCCAACTCGGCAAAGGGAGGTTGCAACGTGAGCAGCTCGTATAACGTCATCCCCAAACTGTAGATGTCGCACTTGATATCGGAGTGTCCACGAAAGCGCTCGGGCACCATGTACCGCAGAGTGCCCACGATATCGCCGGTGTGCGTCAAGCGATCGCTTTCCGATGTCTTAGCTAATCCAAAGTCGGTCACCCAGACCGTGCCCGTAGCATCCAACAGCAGGTTGGAAGGCTTGATATCGCGGTGCAGAACGCCTTGAAGGTTGGCATATGCCAATGCATCAGCCACCTGCACGCCGATGCGCGCGATGCTGTTCCAGTAGGCGCCTCCCGATTCCGTGTTGTTCGCATTTTGTCCGGGTAAATGAATATCGGACGACGACTTGGATTCGTTGGATCTAGCACCATTATCCCAACTCTTTAAGCTATTTGCGGCACTCGATGTAGCTGATGGTTGCAGTCCACAATCACTCACTTCACGCGGTGTTACCGATCCATCCACCGAACATTGGAATTGACCGGAGACCAAGGACGCGGCGACTTGTGTCACAGAAGGGGCCGAGTTGTTGCGAATGTTGTGTGAAGCGGATCGAACGTCGCTCAGAGGAGCTGCCATGTCAGGCGTTTCACGTTTGCCAAGGCGCATCGCAGACTGTTTTTGATCGCGCAATCGACCCACTTCGACGAGCACTTCGTCTAGCCCTAGTCCTTGAATGAATTGCATGACGTGATAATGCAAGCCATCATGATCGCCAACTCCGAAGACCGGGACGATGTTCGTATGATGCAACCTCGCCGCAGCCCGCGCTTCATGATGAAACCTCTCCAACTGTCGAGGATCCAACATCGCATGTCGGGGCAGCACTTTTAATGCAACGTGCCGTCCGAGCGTCTCCTGCTCCGCTTCATACACAATGCCCATGCCGCCACGCCCGATTTCGCGCAGTATGCGATAGTCTCCCAACTGCTCAAGCAATTTGCCGCTCTCCGAACCCGCAATGCCGAAGCCTCCTCGCAACTCACCGGTCGGCCTGGCGCTTTCCATCATCACCAACGTTGGGAACAAATCGCGAATACTTTCAGCCAGATCGGGCTGCCGGGCGACGTATTCCGATATGGACGGACGTTCACCGCATCGATGACGTGCGATAAACTCTTCCGCCAATGCATCCAAAACACTTGCATCACCGCTCGGTTCTGAGGCTTGCATGTCAGTCCTCACCCAGGCCGGGGATGGTCGCCACAATTTCCTTGAGCCGCTTGAGTGCGCGGATGTAGCGATTGCTCGAAGCCGTTTTTTTCAGGTTTAGCACCTGGGCGGTCTCTTCATTGGTGAGCATCTCGAAGTGCCTTAGAATGAGAACTTCGCGATCCATGGGGTCCATTGCGTTAAGTGCATCTTGGACCCTGAGCTGTGTCTCAGCTCGCATGGCCACTTGGCTGGCCGAAGTTAATTGTCCCATGAGTTGTGCCGCCAACATGACCCCAGAGGCCTGCGGCAGCGCGCCGCGATACAAAGAAACTTCGAGGCTGGCGTCTCGGATCTTTGTTCCCAAATGGTAGCGATGCAAGTCAACCAGCTTCTGACAGGTCAAGAACCGAACCCAAAGATATAGCGGCATCGACAAATTTTTTTGGTACTCCGCAAACCTTTTCGCACACTCGATGTAGGCTTCTTGAAGCACGTCGGTTGCGTCGACTCTCCCCTGTAACCGAGAGTCCATGCGCAGCCGTACCATCTGTGTGAGTCGTTCGCCGTGCTGCTCAAATAAATCGACGAGTTCCCGCACGTCGACTGATTCAACAGGCGGGTTGGGGACGCTGCACTCGTTCAAATGATTGGTTAAGTCCATATCCATATAACCGAACAAATGAACGGCATGTCCACAAACTTTTGCACAAACCGAACACGGCAATGTAGAACAATTGTCCCCAATTGTTTTGTACCCCACTTAAACCAACCATCGCAAGGAACAGAACAATTGGGGACAATTGTTCTACATTATGCAGAAACCGCATTGCCGAGACCCGGCTCGCATTCTGAGTCTCGGCCCATTATGGTCGAGGAGGGCATGGTAACTTTTATTGTGCAGACAGAATAGCATCCCACAGCGCTCCCACGCGTGTCCAATTGTAGCGTTCAGCAACTATTCGCGCGGCCATGCCGAGGTCGCGACACAGGTTGACGTCGGTGGCGAGACGCAGCATGGCGTCGGCCATTAAACACGGATCCTCAACTGGAACTCGCAGCAGAGCGAGATTTTTATCACCGATTGCGTCCTTGGTTTGGAGCCGATCGTTTTCCAGTTCATCAAGGGCGGTGGTGCAATCGGTGGCAACGCAGGCAAGACCACTCGCCATCGCCTCCAGCAAAGCGACTGGAAATCCCTCGTAGCGACTGGGAAGTACAAAAATGTCGGCTTCAGCAAGTTCCGTCCAAGGCGATTCAACCCAACCTCGAAACTCCACATTGGCTAGTTCTCTTGCTTGCCGTTCGAGAAATTCGCGTTGATCGCCATCCCCGACAACGATCAAGCGAGCATCAGGCAACTTAGGAGCAACCAGTTCCCATGCGCTCAACAATACATCGACGCCTTTTTCGCGACTCAACCGTCCAAGATAGATAAACGTCAAGACTTCGTGTGATTCACGTTCGACATGGGGAAACTCACTCTGCGGTGGATTGATCGTGTGTGGATTTATGGCGGGCGGATTGATGGCCGGCGGAATGACTCGCAACTTATCTGCCGCGATCCAGCGTTGCATGATTTGCGCGATTGGGCCGGTAAGGGCAATGGCACCCGCACAAGTTGGATAGCTCCGCCTGCGCCACGCTTCCCACATGCGGCTCAAACGCTGCTTGGACGGGTCGCTATGTTCGGCGATCCACACTGGTAAGCTGAGAGGTCGGGCGGCTTCAAGGGCTACAATGTTCATTTGATCGCAGAAGCTTAAAACAAAGTCAGGTCCAATCGACTTAAGTTGGTCGCGTAAGCGGTGGACGCGACGAACATTTGCCAAAACAGCAGTTAGCGGATTGGCGCTGGGGTGCTGTAGATTGAGCGAATGGCGTTTCACGGATGCGGGCAGCGGGTAACGATCAGTCTCACTTGTCGACCAGGTTACCAAGTGGACATCGTGTGTGGTCGACCAGCGTTCGGCAAGTTGACTCATCAGTCGTTCGGCACCTCCGCCGCTGAGCGAATGAATCAGCAGGGCAATTTTGCGTGGCATGGCGGAACTACTTGAGGTGAATTAATCTTATGGGAGCTGTCAGTCAACCATTTGTAGCGTGACGCTACAGTCTCGACACCATTAAAGTCAACTGCGTGGAACTTGGTTTTATTACGTTAGGGAAACAGGTCCCCTCGACGCGTTTTCGATTCTTGCCATATCTTCCTTGGTTGGAGTCGCAGGGGCATCGTTGCCATTTGTGGATGAGCTATCCGTCGGTATACGAGCACTTGCCGTGGCTGGGTTGGCGAATGAGCCACGCTCTAAAACGCATGGTGCGACGCGGACAAATTGGGAAGGCGCGGCGCGTTAGGCCCGATTGTATCTACTTGGAACGTGGTTGTCTCAACGACGCTAGTCTCGATTTAGATCGGCAATTCCGCAAACTCACCCGGCGGCTCGTATTGGATGTCGATGACGGAATTTTTTTGGAGCAACCTGAGAAAATTGACCAGTTGATCGCCATGAGTGATCACTGCATCGTAAGCAACGAACTGATCGCGGAGTACGTGCGGGCTCGACATGCCCATGTTACGACGATTCCTACGGCGGTTTCGATGCAACGCTACACATCGAAATTCGAGAGGCAATTCACCGCTCAAACCGAGCAGCGGCCGGTAGTGGGCTGGATCGGAACCAATCCCAACGTACCATTCTTGAGTGTCTGCGCGGCTGCTTTGCGGCGTTTGGCCGAGCAATATGATTACGAGTTATTTGTCGTCGCACCTTCCGCGCAACCACTTGCCAAAGTGGATCTCACTGGGGTCCGCGTCCGCTTTCAGCGTTGGGCTCCAGACTTGGAAATTGAACACTTGCATCGCATGGACATCGGCATCATGCCGTTGCCTGATGGGCAAGAATGGATGAAGTACAAGGCGGCAACCAAACTGGTGCAGTATCTGTCAGTTGGCATTCCCGCAGTGGCTTCACCCATCGGCGTCAATGCTCACATAGTGGGAAATCATCAAGTTGGCTTTGCAGCGGCTGACACCGACGAGTGGGTCACCGCACTTGCTCGGCTCATCGACGACCAGCACTTGCGGCGTCAGCTTGGCGACGCGGGACGTCAGCTTGTGATGCGTGAATATAGCATTGAAGCCAACGCGCCGCGTTTAGAGCAGGTGTTAACCAGTTGAGATTACTCTTCAACCTTTTCTGGCTTGGACTGAATCTCTGACTTCTCGACCGGGAGCGTAACGGCGTCACCGTAGACAGACCAACCTCCATAAAAATTCTTGACGCTCTTGGCACCTGCCAGTTCGAGTGCAAGCGCAGCAACGCTGCTGCGTCCACCCGATTGACAATGGGTAATTAATGGTTGGTCGAGTTCGATTTGGGCCTCTGCAAGCGTTTTGCGGATCGATTCAGCGGGAAGGAACTTTCCGTCTTCATCGACAAACTTTTGCCACTCCAAGTGGATCGCATCGGGGATGTGCCCTGTGCGGGCTCCGATGCCGCGCGTCCCTGTGTATTCCCCGTCACTACGATTATCGATAATCTTGCAATTTGAATCCGCCAAGGAATCGGGTGAAACGTCGTCGAGCCTCGCAATCAAGTTCTCTTGGAATTCGATCACTGGTTCAGTGACTTGAATTGCGGACGAGTCGTCGGCGTTACTTACAACCGGCAAGCCGGCTGCAACCCACGCTTTATGTCCCCCATCGAGCAGTTGTACATTTTTTAAACCGAGGTATCGAAGCAGCCACCACATGCGGGCTGACTCTGGTATGGGACCACCAATAATCACAATCGTTTGCTCTTGGGTCAGCCCCAACTTGCCGAGTTCTTCGCTCCAAAATTCCTTTTCATTCAATCCGTTCGGCTCATGCGTTTTTGCTCGCCAGGCGTTTGTGTCAATCCGCCTCGCACCAGCAATATGCTCCTTGGCAAACGGCTCTTCGTCGCGGATGTCAAGCACTACTAAATTCGGTTGCTCGATCGACTTGGAAAGCAGTTCGGCGGTCATAAGAATGGCCGCTGTTTCGGATTTTGCGACCATGGGTATGAGGACCAGGGCCAGTGTTAGCCCAACTTGTTGAATTTTTTGGTAAAGGCTGGTTGGACCATGCGTCGGGTAGAGTGAAGTGAACATCTGGTGACCTTGTATCGAGTTGTCGGCAGGAGCTGGAAATGGAGGCGTAATCGTTACGGTTCGGACAATCCAAACGAACGTATTGATATCTTACCAGGCGTCGAGTGGCAAGGTTCTCGCAAAGTCCTGCGGGATGACTAGTGTGGGATTTAGATGTTTTTTCCTGTCGGTGATATGCATCCCCTTGAAAATTGTGCCAATGGTTTCACTGCGTTTGTTCACTATCATTCTAGCGACGCTGGTTTGCCGGGAGTTGGCTCAGTCCCCACCATGGATGGTGTGGCATTCTTCCGTGTTGGCCATGTTGGGTATGACACTTGGCTTTGGGGTCCTCTTTCGAGCGTTTGCGTTGGCCGCCCTAAGGATCGAACCAAGCATTGTCCATGGCGGTGAAATCCGCCAAGCGACGTATCGCGAACTGCAGCGGAAGCGAAAGTTGGTTGAAGTAGGGTGGTGTCTGCTTCTACCGGCCACTTTGTTGGCTACTGGTTGGGGCAGTTGGTTGAGCGCACTGGAACAAGCCGGCCTGGCCCACGCATTCACTTTACTCGGTTATTTTGTGCCGACGCTGGCGTTCTTAACATTACTCGAGATTACTGCCGCCCAATTTGACGCCATTTTGCTCGAACGCCACGCTGCACAAGAGTGTGAACCTATCGATGCGCACGGGACGAAAGAGTATGACGCGGATGCATCCCATACAAAAGGAATGGATTGGCAATCGCAGTTGTGGATTCGATTGCGTTTAGGAGAGATGGCCGGTTTGCTAACCTGTGTCGCACCGGTACTCCTGATTGCAGCGTTTGGAGATCTCGTGACACTTGCATCCTCATACGTTGGGTCTTGGATGGATCGCACGGTGGCGACTGCGACTGGTGCGGTTATCGCCCTGGCGGTTTCCGTGGTGGCGTTTCCGAGTGCGTTGAGCTATTTATCTCAAGCGCGAACTATGGCAGGAAGTCGTCTCGCGGAGCGAATTGCCATGTTCACGACGAAACTTCGTCTGCCGGGCATCGAACCGTTGTTGATCACCAGTCAAGGGCGTTGGGCAGGGGCTGCAGTTGTCGGTTGGCTACCGTTGTTTCGAAAACTGTGGCTTGGCGACGCTTTGATCGCACAGCTATCAGACCGCGAGTTGGATATGGTGGTTCTCCACGAACTGGCACACGTCAAGCGTCGGCATTTTTTGTGGCGCACGCTACCAGTTGTGATCAGTTCAGTGGTTTCGGTATTCGCATGGCAAATGGTAGTTGGCTTAACGCTTAGTGCCAACTGGATCATGGCCTTGCAGTTTCTGATTTGCACTTTGTCGGGTATCGGTCTGGTTGCTACCCTCGGGATGGCAGCCAAGTATTGCGAACTGGACGCCGATCGCATTGCATGCCAACTCGCTTTCACCGTTTGCGACTGGACGAGCGACGCAGGTGGGGCACCGTTTGTCGAGATGCGTGGTGCGCTCATCAAGTTGCTGGATAGTCCCGGTGCCGATGTGGCAACTTGGCTGCATCCTAGTCTGAAGCAACGCATAGCAAACCTACAGGAACGCTGACCCACTGCTTTAAACATCTTTGTAACACGGTCTCGGGAGGGCGACGCCACCGCTCTAAACATCTTTGTGACGCGGTCAGGGCCGTATTCGATTGGCTTGTGGACGTTACGACGCTGCCCGTAAAAGCTCGGCAGGAGCCTCGCTCTACCAACTGTACATATATTGGTCAAATCGCAATGAAAGATGTTTAGAGCACGATAAGTCGATGCCCAAAAGAGACGGTTATAAATGGGGGTTAAAAATAAAACGCAAATTCATGAGATCGAAGTCGGCCACCAGCGAGCTTGTGATGCATCGCAACCTGCCGTTCACAAGCAAGTGGCTGTACTCGGTTGGTTAGGACGCTGCCCGAAAAAGCTCGGCAGGAGCCTCGCTCTCCCGACTGCACACTCCACTGGCTAATTCACAGTCAATCATGTTTAAAGAGTTGGCGCTGAACCCCCGCACGACTGGCACACTCGTCATGTTCGACGGCAAACGTAGCTGTTTGATTTTCTTTTCAGATGGTAACTGCAGGAAGAGTGCGTGAAGTCCGATGACGATACCGTGCGCAACTGCGCCGCATCTCACCTAGCTCCACAACTCCCACTTCCACAGGACCTCCAGTGGCAACATTACCACCACCTGAAGGCACGACGGGCATCCAAGGATTGGAACTACTGCATCGCGTTGATTCTGCTATTAAAGGGAATCCACACTTGAACGGTCACCAAGTGTTTTGCCAGGAGGAGTCTGGCATTGTCGTGTTACATGGCCGCGTAAAATCATTTTTCCAGAAGCAAATGGCACAAGAATCACTTAAACGGCTCTCCGGCGTCGAAAAAGTGATCAATGAATTGGAGGTCGAGTGGATGTCGCGAGTTAGCTCGCGGTAGCCGCCATCCTCTTGGACTCTGCTGATAAATCCCCTACGATACAAGCAAATTCAGTTGCCGGTCTCAGGCAAAAGCTCGACTATTGCTGCGTCAATTGAGAATTAGGGTGGTGGACGAGACTACGCGTCCCGCTTGCCCTGGTTGTCAAAAGGGATCGTCTACCACGATGAACCCTTAGATCTGCGAAAGATCGAGATTTTTCCTGGGGCCGTTTCGTTTCCATTGCTTTGTATTCAATTTAAGGATCTTCGATATGTCGCGTTCCGCAGCAGTAACGTTCAAGGGAACTCCTATGACTTTGCAGGGGGCAGAGCTCAAGGCTGGTTCCGCCGCACCAGAATTCACCCTCCACTTCTTTGAAGGTGGCTTGAAGACATTGACCAAAGAGTCGCTAAAGGGGAAACCGACCATTTTGTCGGTCGTACCAAGTCTGGATACCGGAGTTTGCCAAATCCAGACCAAACGCTTCAACCAAGAATTGGCATCGCTGGGTGATTCCGTCAATTCGGTGACAGTCAGTTGCGATCTACCGTTTGCACAAAATCGCTTTTGTGGGGCCGAAGACGTCAAAAATATGAAGGTGGGAAGCGACTACCAAACAGGTAAGTTTGGTGAGGATTTTGGCGTTATGATCGACGAACTGAAGTTACATGCCCGCAGCGTCTTTGTACTGGATAGTGCCGGTAACGTGGTTTACTCGGAGATTGTGCCCGAAGTAACCAGCGAACCCAACTATGAGGCAGCGCTGACTGCGTTGAAGTCGGCCTCCTAACACCACGCCAGCCGGAAGTTTCTTTAACCCTGAAAACTGAGTTCAGCGGAAAAATGGCCGATCGCGTTGAAACGATTGACTGCGTTTTCCGCAGAACGCATAATTCCTTGTTACGTAGAGCTTCTTAGTCTGAGACTCCCAATTGCCGCGCGGATCGTTTTCGCTGAGAGACAGTGTGAAGGTTGCAGATTTAAGACTCCAGAATTGATGACACTGTTTTTTTGTTATTGTTTGAGGGCTTGAAGGTGACAAACATTTACGTCGGCAATCTGTCGTTCCGCGCAACGGAAGATGATGTACGGAGGGCTTTTGAAGCGCATGGTGCCGTATCGTCTGTGAACATTATTATGGACCGAGAAACCGGGCGATCGCGCGGTTTCGCCTTTGTCGAAATGCCAAACGCAAGCGAAGCGCAAGCGGCCATTGAGGCAGTCAATGGTCAAGAGATCGCCGGTCGCAGCGTATCTGCAAACGAAGCCAAGCCGCGCACCGATCGTCCACCACGCAGCGGTGGTGGAGGTGGCGGTCGCTACGGAGATGACCGGGGTGGCGGCGGCGGAGGGCGTTACGGAGATGATCGTAGTGGTGGCAGCGGACGATATGGAGACGACCGCGGACGCCGCAGTTCGTCGCGTGATGATTATTAGTTGTCGAGTACGTCTCTTTACAGTTCCTTAGCGAACGCAAGGGGCCAACTAGTATCGAAGTTGCAAACCCAAGCCAAGTGAGTGCAGCCAATAACTTCGTTCATCAAAGTTGGAAGCCGGGTCGAGCGTGCCCGTAAGTGGGTCCGAGAGATTGACTCGAAGGTCATCGTTGATCTGTTGGCTCGCCTGAGCCACCTTGGGGATCAAAAGGTAGTTGTAGCCTACGTTAAAATCGAGCCCGGGTCGTAGCGTATAAGCAAAGTTGATTCCAAGTTCCGGGACGACGATGAACGTGTCATCGACAAAGCTCCGGCTATTCGTGTTACGCGCCAATAGCCCCTCGTTGACTGTGTTGCTCTGTCCAGCGGCCGTGGTGGTGGTTGATCCACTGATATTCACCTCGCGCCGCAGGTTACCGGCTCCCAGACGAACCAAAGTCTCCATCTTCCAACGCGCCGCGTGTCGAGAACTCATCAGTCCATAGGAAAAACCATGAAAGTTGTTTTCGGTGGCGAACGAATCAGTGACTGCAATGGCCGTATTGTTGGCAATTACATTGGTGTTACTCGCGATGACCAAACCCTCATCGATACTTACATGCTGGTAACCATATAGCCAGTCCACGCGAGTGAAACGATCCTGGTACAGCCGACGGCGAAGTGAAAGTTCCAAGCCATCAACCGCCGATGTCGTCTCTACGTTGATGTTTCCACTAAGTTGATTGTCAAAGGCGATCAACTGCGTGTCATTTTCAAAGGCACCAGCCACTGTGGTGTTAAAAAAGGGACGGGCGAGAATCGAGTTGTTATCGGAACTGAAGTTGAAAGTGTCGTCCTGCTCTCCCGCATTCCAGTAGCGGAACGCCAGGCCGTAGGTTGCCTCTGGATCCAGCCAAGTTGAAAGCGTGATGCGAGCCCCTACGTTCAAGTCTTCGTTCAAACGCGTGTCACCCAACAACACACTGGTGGATGCCTGTCCCAACTCCCCAGCAGTGCCGGCTGGCGTGCCTGCCGTCGCAGTGGTTACCAAAGCTGGAGGCGCAGCGGCCCGACGCCAATACAAAGGCGTCTCCCCGCGGACACTCATGCGATACCACAACGCCATCAATGGTCCACATCCCGGTGGACATACGGCGGCGCATGTCGGGGCGATGTCTGCCAATCCACCACAGCAGGTACTGCATCCCACGTCATCGCAACCGCCTACAGTATCGCAGCCACTTGAACCCCAGTTGTCCCAACCGCAGCTATCGCAGCCGCAACCCGCCGCGTGATGTTCCGTCGGTTGGTAGCCACCAATTTCAACTGAATCGTACGTGTTATGGTCGGGAATGGGTTGTGGATAGCTATGCACCTGAGCAGTTGGTTGCGCCGGCACCTCCTCGAGGATCGATTGCGGCTGACCTTCAGTATGGCTGGCGGCGACAATGACAGGCCGCCGCTGGCGAGACGGCTGCGATCCCTGAGAGGCCGACAGGCGAGTTGCATTCGCGCCAACGACATGAGTTACGTTTGAGCTTGGTTGCGCGTCCGTTTCAGCTTGATACAGTTCGCGTTCAACTCGCCCGCTTCGCAGTTGTGCGCTAGCCGGAGAGGCGATGAGCACTGCGATCGCGGCTGCAACTAAACGCGAAAAAGTCGATCTGAATGCGTGTTTGCGAGAAAGGAAACAGATGTCCATCCTTGGCACCCCAGCGAAAGGCAATAAAAGCGAACCGCGGAGCGGTGACCTGCGATCATCTACTCCGTTTCCTATGCTTCGGCTTTCGCGGTCGGGGTGGTTGAATAAACCTGGTAAGATTTGCCGATCAGGGCGGGTTTGTCGGTGGTGCTGACTTTACTGACGGGGGTTGCAGCCGGTAGCAACTGCGATTGAGGATATGGTTTGAGCTTGGCCTACTGCCGCGAAACCCCATCCATATTGGCTTGCCACAATTTGCCTGAATTAACATCCACGGCGGTTAACCACCCTCCGCCGTAGCAGAACGTGTCGATGCACATTAAGTGACCGATATCGAACACCTCTCCGACACGGTCGTGCGTGTGGCCAAGAAACGCTTTCTTGCCGCTTATATGGGGGGGCGGAGTAACATCAGTGAGCTTAAGCCAGCGCAGGACATGTTTGTTCTGCGACGCGAGCGGCAGCGCAGGGTCGTAGTTTGCGTGCAAGAAAATATGGCCGTCCGTTTCGTAGTAGTCGACCATGGCATCAAAAAATGCATGGTGCTCAGCGGGCACGACGTTCATGTCCCCTGAAAAACGGTAGGAATCAAGCGTGTCGACACCGCCATATTGCAACCAATGGTAGGGTGGCTGGTTATTGCGGACCACGTCGAGCATCATCTCTTCGTGGTTTCCCTGCAGCGCTACCAAAGTACATTCTGACCGCAGTGCAATAAGCCGATCGATGACACCTTTTGAATCGGGACCGCGGTCTACGTAATCACCGAGTGTTACAATAGTATCATTCGGTTGTGGATCGACACCGCTGAGCACCGCTTCAAGGGCTGCAAGACAGCCGTGAATATCACCAATTGCAATTAGACGACCACTCATTCTGTGCTATACAATCATCAGCAAGGACATTGGGGGGGAGCAAAATCGGAGTCGGCGCCATATGGAGGGCCGACCAAAACCGATTGTGGCTACTAATGAACATTTGAGCAACCATAGATGACAACTAGCCCCATAGAATCCACGCTGCAGCTTGCCGCCACCACCAGTGGATTGGTCAATCCTCAGCAATTGGACTATTGCTTGCGCGTTGCGCGTCATCGTCAGAATCAGCAGGGCATCCCTGTAGAGAGGCCAATCCCCGATCGATTGTTGGCAGATATTTTGATCGAACAGGAGATTTTGACCGGATATCAGGTCGATCAGCTGCTCGCTGGGCGAACGAAACTCAACCTGGGACCCTACATCATTACGGATTGGATTGGCCAAGGTGGCATGGGGCAGGTCTTCAAAGCCGTTCATCAGGTCATGGGGCGCGAGTGCGCTGTCAAAGTACTACCGCTGACCCGTCGAACGGATGAATCGCGAGAGAGCTTCAATCGCGAGATTCGCATGCAGGCGGCTTTGGATTGTCCCTACCTGGTGCGCGCCTTTGATGCTGGTTTGGACGGAAAAGTTCACTATCTGGTGACGGAATATGTGCCAGGCATGGACTTGCGAAAGCTAGTCAAGTCTCGAGGGCCGCTGCCAATGCAGCAGGCAGCCAAAATCATCATGCAAGCTGCTTTGGGGCTTGACTACGCACACGGTAAAGGCTTGGTGCATCGCGATGTTAAACCGGGTAATATTCTGGTCATGCCGTCGGGCGATGCAAAGGTATCCGATGTTGGCTTGGCGGGGTTTGCCAAGGACCTCATGAACGACCCGCGCGCGGGCAAGATCGTAGGCACGACCGACTATCTATCGCCAGAGCAGATTCGCACGCCGCTTGATGTGCAGCCGGCGTCGGATATTTATTCTCTCGGTTGTACACTCTATTACGCCGTGTGTGGCAAGGTTCCTTTCCCGAGTGGCGATACGGCCAGCAAATTGCGGCGACATTTGGAAGAAACGCCCTGGCATCCACGCAAATTTGCTCCGGACATCTCCGAGGATTTTGTCGACATCATTGCCGACATGATGGAAAAGGATCCTACCAAACGGATTACAAGTGCGGCAGAGGTCGCGTCGCGTCTGGAGCCTTGGGTCAGCGAGTCGCTGGAAGTTGGAGCGGTTGGCATGACGCGCTCGCCATGGATGGCACCGCCTCCGCCCTCACATGAAGAGGATCGAAGTAATGACGGGGAAGTATCCGTATTGCAACACCGCGCAACCCGTACACAACTTGTTGAACCGCCGTGGAATCAGGAGAACTCAGGGGAAAGTCATCACGCCGATACACAACAGCCCTCGAGCTCGACAACCGACTCGGTGACGGTGGCCGGAATGTTCCCACCGCCGGAAACGTTGGCTACTCCACCAGTTCCGCCGCGCACTGCGTTTAGCACCGGCTTGGTGATCGCATTGACGATTGCCGTGGTCGTCCCCCCTGCTCTGCTGCTCGGTGCCATCCTCGGCTACCTCGCTTCGCAATAATCTAGGTGGTTATGTATCCAACTCTCAGGCTCCATGTTTACGCTTGCCCCCCTCAGGTTGAAGCTGGCCCCACGCGAAAAATTGCCGGTTACAACGTTGAAACATTTAAATCCATTGATCTCTCGACGATGCAATTGCCCGTATCGTTCGAACAAGCGGCTGAGCAACTCGAACGGTTTGAGCGGTTGCACTTTGAATACGATGGCTCGTTTGTGTGGTCGGGAGTTTCAGATGGTAGTTGGCAACTCGATGGAATGCTCTACGACTATGGCGGGCGATTGCAACGGGTGGAATTGCAGGGTTGTTGTCCACTGATGGAATGGAGGAAGTTGCTAAGCGCGTTTGCTCCATCGAATCAACTGCTATTGGTCCATTGGCTTGATGAACAATGTTTTGTATCAGTCGAAACGCTGGAGCAACGATGGAGTCGAAGGGATGTTTGACACTGAAGATGATTCATTGGGGGTGCTCGCGCACAATCGTGCTGCATGGAACAAGATGGCGAACGACCGGCATGTCTTAACGTTGCCAGCCCGCGATGAAGAAATGCAGAATCCGTTGCGCACGGTAGATGTTTCAGGATGGCTGCCTGAGGGGATCAAAGGCTGGAACGTGCTTTGTTTGGCAGCGGGGGGTGGACGGCATGGACCGTTGTACGCTGCGGCCGGCGGAGTCGTTACGGTGGTCGATTTGAGCTCTGCCATGCTTGAACTGGACCGACGAGTAGCGGAGGAAAGACGACTGGCAATTCGTACCCTGGAGACGTCGATGGACGAATTGTCGATGTTGCGTGACGGAGAGTTCGATTTAGTGATTCATCCGGTCAGCACTTGTTATCTCCCATCGCTCGAACGGCTGTTCCCCGAAGTCGCGCGGGTGACTCGACCAGGAGGACTCTACATCAGTCAACACAAACAACCCACGAACTTACAGGCATCGTTGACAACCTATACCGGTCAGTACGTTATCGAGCAGGCATATTATGATCGCAGGCCTGTACCGCGGGCATTGGAACCAAGCAAGTTGCGGGAACCCAATACACACGAGTTCGCGCATAGTTGGAATTCAATTCTGGGCGGAATTTGTCGCAGTGGATTTGCCATCGAAGATGTTTCCGAACCTTTACATGCAAAACCGGATGCACCAGTGGGAAGTTTCGGTCATCGCTGCCACTACATTCCACCCTACATTCGACTCAAAGCGCGCCGCAATGGTGAACGGTCGAAACAACTTCATTTCTAACCTCGATTTTCCTCCTGCCATACCTTTCAACCCTCGTTCCCACGGCTTTACCATTGTTGCGCTGAAAAACCTTCACCTCGTTCCCACGGCTCTGCCTGGGAATGCACTGCACTGAGGCTCCCGCCTCACTTGAAAATTCTACTGTCGCATGAATGCGTCATTATTGCGCCGAAGAACTCACCGCACTTGCTTGTGGACGTTAGGTGGCGGCCGCGAAAAGGCTCGGCAGGAGCCTCTCTCTCCCAACTGTATATGTTCGTAATTTCCTTAGCACGGATGGCAAGGCCGGAGCACGGATGAAGAGAGGTCCTCTACGTGTCGAACGATTTTCACCTCGTTCCCACGGCTCTGCCATTGTAGCGCTGAAAAACCTTCACCTCGTTCCCATGGCTCTGCCTGGGAATGCACTGCGCTGAGGCTCCCGCCTCACTTGAAAATTCTACTGTCGCATGAATGCGTCATTATTGCGCCGAAAAACTCACTGCACTTGCTTGTGGACGTGAGGTAGCCGCCGCGAAAAGGCTCGGCAGGAGCCTCTCTCTCCCAGCTGCAAGAACTCCTCTTTGATTCGACGTTAAGCATCCCACGGATTTTCCCAATCGCCCCACTGCTCGAGGTACTGAGCGTAAGCGGGGTGTTGATCGACTTGGGATTCGAGCAACTGCTTCGCTTCCAGCACACGCTCCCGTTCTTGTTCCAACGAGAGCTTGCCCATCAATACGTTGGCGCGTAAGAAGACAAAATAAGTATCCAGCACATCACAACGGCAGTATTCGTTGATGACGTCGAGCTTGCCTTGGCAATACAAGTCGTAAACCATGTTGCCTTGAACATCCATTTTGCCTGGTTTGCCGAGCAGGCCGGCCGCCAAGTTCAGGCCTCCGCGAAACCAAGTCGAACCGTAATTCGTCAAAATTTCTTGTAGGTCGATGTGCGAGTTGAGGTTGTAGCGATTGCGGTTTTGATCATAAGTCCGGTCGCCAAGATTAAACCAGCGAGGAACCGGCACTCCGTATCGAAAGGCTGCGTGCTCCATGACGGGCAGATCAAAAGTTCGGCCGTTGAAGGTGACCCAAGTCGGAAACGCGTAGGCCTCCCAGCCAGTCCAAAAGTGTTTGGTAATGACATGGGGGCGGTGTTCCGGTTGATCGAGGGAAACGATTTCGACCAGCGTAAAATCGGCTCGCACCTTGGCGATGACCACTGCGACTGGAATATGGTAAGTATAGGGAATGAAGTCGCGGCCCGAGCCCAGCAGCAACTCTTGTCGAAAACATGCGATTGCGTCGCGAGGTGACAAGCTGCGGGTGGGAAATCGCGTCTTGGCAATCAACGCTCCATCAGCCACACTCTCTACATCAAACAGTAGATATCGAACGTCCTGGTGCACGGTTGCCTCAACTACCCATGGAATAAATCGATCAGCGTTTGGCGCTTGCCACACGACTCTCATTGCCAGTCCGGGAGACATCGCGGGTCTCCATGGCAGAGCGCAGTATGGGCAGCGACTCGGTTGACTGCAACTGGGTAGGCAATGTTCGCAACTTTCCAATTAAAGTAATCCATCATGCTGAATGTCATTTCAAATAGGTCAACCATTCGCGCAGACCGACTACTGGAGCGGTTTCTACGTTACGTTCAGGTTGGTACTGCCGCGGACCCTTCGTCAGTCAATTACCCCAGCAGCGCTGGCCAGTTAGAGCTCGGTCGAATGCTCGTGGCTGAGCTGCAGGCGATGGGGATTGAAGATGCTTATCAAGACGACCATGGTCTGGTCTGGGCAACTGTTCCCGCATCCGTTCCAGGTGATATACCAACGCTGCTGTTTAATGCTCACCTGGATACGTCGCCGGAAGCACCCGGCGATAATGTTTGTCCTCAAGTGATCGACTCGTATGCCGGTGGAGACATTCATCTACCGCGCGATGGTCGGGTGATTCGCGTCGCCGATTGTCCGGTTCTGACAGCGATGCACGGACATTGTTTGATCACGACCAATGGCACGACGTTGCTTGGTGGCGACGACAAGGCTGGAGTGGCAGCCATCATGGAGTTGGCGCACCACCTGGTTGAGAATCCACACTTGCCCCATGGTCCGGTGCGTCTGCTCTTCACCTGTGATGAAGAAGTTGGACTCGGAGCAAAGTTTATGGATTTGGGACAGGCCAAAGCGGTCGCAGGTTACACGCTTGATGGAAGCGGACATGGCGAAGTTGAGAATGAAAATTTCTCCGCCGACCAAATCACGGTTCACGTCGAGGGTTATAACATTCACCCAGCCATTGCCAAAGGAAAGATGATTAACGCCAGTCGTGGCTTGGCAATGCTGCTGAGTGAACTGCCTGTGGATCATTGTACGCCTGAAACGACCGAGGGCCGACAAGGTTTTGTACATGTTTACGATATCCAAGGAAGCGTGAACGTGGCACAGGCAAAGATCTTGCTGCGAGATTTCCACACTCCAAAGCTCGACGACTATGCAGAGTTAATTCAAATGGCGGCCGACAAAACCCTCGCATGCATACCGGGCTTGAAGATCGAACTGAAACGACAGCAGCAGTACCGCAACATGGCTGATTCGTTGTCCAAGGCGCCGCAAGTCGTTGACTTTGCGCTGCGCGCCCATTTGGCCTTAGGGCGTACTCCCAAACTGGGCGTTATACGGGGAGGTACCGATGGTGCCATGTTCAGCGCCCTCGGACTACCCACGCCCAATTTGTCGGTCGGACAACACAATATTCACAGCGTCCTCGAGTTTGCGTCGTTGACTGAAATGGAATTTGCGGTGCAACATGCTGTTAAGTTGCTCGAGTTGTGGCAAGCCCATGCCCGCAGTTGATTTGATCAAAGCATCCCTGGAAATAGGCTCCGCAGCCGATCAGCGTCAACTTGCCGCGCATACTCGCTGATCTCGTAAACCTCGATGGCGGAGGATTCGTTGAGTTCGAGTTTGCGCTCGACCAACGACTGGTGAAAATGAGCCATTCGCGCATGATGGACTTTCCGCAGCCACTCCATCAACCATTCGAAGCGTTCGCCGGCTGTATTGGGAACGGTATCAAGTATTCCATCGTGGTACGGCAGCCATTCGAAGAACTGAGATACATGGCAGGCGGCCATTTGAACCGCGACATCAAATTCTTGCGTCACGTCCAATACCACATCCGGCTTCAGCGGAGCTGGGCGAGAAAACAAGTCGCACATGTAAGCCACTACCGGATCGTGTCGCAAGGCGGGTGTATCTGGACAGACATGGGGGACTGTAACCATATAGGAGGCATCTTGAACAGCTACTCCTACAGCTCGGTGGTCGGGATGATAATCATTCGCGCGGTGCGTCAAGACGAGATCGGGGACAAAGTTGCGGATCTCTTTGATGATCGCGTTGCGTACGTCGAGTGTCGGCAGCAGTGAACCATCGGGGAAATCCCAAGTTTCACACTCCGCGCCCACGCGTTCACCAGCGGCGCGCGCTTCTGCACGTCGTATGTCGACTAGTCGATCTGCGGGATGCGTATGATGACCACTTCTACCATCAGTAACCGATACGATACGCACACACGAGCCTCCGCGGCAATGGCGTACCACTAACCCGCCCGCACTCACTTCCGCATCATCGGGGTGCGCAACTAATAACAGTACGCGACAAGCCGTTGGTTCAGCCATGCTTGTCCTCGTACACGACGATTACCAACACGTCAGAAGAAGGGAATGTTCCCAACCCCGTTTCACCAGTATGCGTTTGCGGAGCGATATTGCCAGTCAACGAAATCAACTCGCAATGGGAATCAGCAATCCAGCTGTTGACATCTTGTTCGAGCGTCTCGAGTTCGTTGACGATTCCCTTAAATAGTTTGATCTTCTGCATATTTGCTTCTCATAGGTCAATTGAAGAAGCAAACCATAATAGCGGCAATATTCAGGCTTTCCCAGCCGTCAAGGCGAACGCCGCGCATAACAGCCGGCCATACTTAACGTTGATGCAGCGATAACGGTGGGAGGACGAGCTGGCTTGACTCCGTCTGTTGCTCGGCGGGCGTGGGGGACAACTGCGAACTACCAACTCCCATCGCGCGCTGCCATATTTCCGGCTGTGCGAGTGCGACGATGCCTAACAAGCTACCAACTTCCAGCACAACGATTGCAAGCATGCTGTTTTGTCTTTTTTGTCGCCGAGATTCTTGACGTCGAGCCATCTGAATTTCCTTCCGTGTCGGGTGCGTAACGCTTCTGTCCATTCCATTTCGAGCAATTTCATTTTATGCACCGGTGATGGGCTCAGTCGAGAAATGCAAACCGAGTGCCGAGGCTGGACAACATGCAAGATTGGTCGCAAGTTCTGCTTCTCGCGATAGTTACGGCATTTGGTTTTAAGCTTCAAGCGTACGCGACTGGTGTGACACTTACAATTTTGTGTAAAGTTGTCGAGAGGACGCGAGACGGCAATGTAGAACCATTGTCCTCAATTGTTTTGTACCCAGCTGTATCCAGCCCTAGGAAACCATCGCAAAAAAAGAACAAAACAATTGAGGACAATTGTTCTACATTGAAAGTTGGTTACCCCTCCGAATTCTGGTAAACTGGCAACAGAGGTGACTGGTGGTTGAGTTTACGATTACGGGTGAAGAGCTTTGGAACCGGATGCAGCGCGCGGTGGAAAGAGTCAATGAGCGGCTGCGGAAGACGGTTAAAATTCTCGAAGAGGCCAAGGTTCCGTACGCGGTGATTGGTGGCCATGCAGTACGTGCTTGGGTGGCGCAAGTGGACGAAGCCGCTTTGCGTACCACACGCGACGTCGATATTCTCGTTCGCCCAACCGATCTACCCTCCTTGATCAACGCCATGACTGCGGCTGGATTTCACCACCGCAACACGTCAGGTCCGGATATGTTTGTCGAGCACCCGGACGCGTCGGCGCGAGATGCCGTGCATGTGTTTCTGGTCGGCAATATTGAGAGAAGTGGAGAGCCGAATCCGGACATCGAGCCGGCGGCTCGAGCGAACGACTTTCAAACGATTGCGTTGGAGACGTTGGTACGCATGAAGCTCAATGCGTTTCGTCGCAAAGATCAGGTACATCTACTCGATATGATTTCGCTGGACATGATCGATGCCACGTGGCTAGAGCGATACCCAGAACAACTACGACTACGATTGTCGGAGCTACTGAACGACCCTGACGGTTGAGCGGAAGGCGTTATTGCTCTGGATTTTCAATTAGCGAACGGAGTCTTTCACCAAGCGGTTGCGGGAATTTAACAATCCAGTTTTCGTCCAAAAGACCAACTTCAATCATGTCCAATAGATGGACGCGGTCCTTGAGCCGAAACGAATTCAGTTTCATCCTCACCAGTCGCTCCAAGGGTAAAGTACGAATACCATCACCATACTCACTCGGCTCAACATCGGGGTTTGATTCGTAGTCATCCTGTTTAACCATGCGATTCGCCAGAACGATATGGATTGCGTAACGCACTGAATCGTCTTTCCCTTCAAGAAACCTGTCTAATCCAGCCGCTTTTCGATAGAAGTATCCATGATCAGCCATCACTTGCTTGACGTGATCAAGATCTTCTGGGCGAATCAAGATGTCAACGTCGTTGGTTGCGCGTACAGCTCCGGGATCAACCTGAGCCACCCAAATGCGTACTGCATTTCCGCCTACGATCGCAAAGGGAATCCCGGTAGGTTCAAGTATCGAAATCGCTTTTCGTAATCGTAGTTCAACTCTATCCATCGATTCGCCAATCCTTTTCCAGAGTTGATCTCCAACGACAGTTAGTCCAATGTTCATTCCAACTCCCTTCTTGTTTGCCTCAAAGTATAACACAAAATGACTTGTCATCCAGAAACCCGTCCATCTTCGACTCGACGTCCATGTCTCTCGCTGTCTCAGTTAACATCGTCGTAGGATCATCGCCGGCCAGGTTTGGGCGTTACGTCGCCGCAGGCATTGAGTTATAAAGGGCGACAGGTTTCATTCTGCCTCGGACCTCTCCCAGTAAAACGTGTTGACAATGCCAGAACCCAATGGTGACCGACCTCACTTAACCCGCGATGAGATTGCCGCGGAGTATTTTGAGAAGCTGGCATTCACTCCCTATCCGGTTCAAGAAGAGGCGTTGTTGGCATGGTTCACCGCCGAACAAGGAGTATTGGTCTGCGCGCCAACGGGAACTGGCAAAACACTGATTGCCGAAGCGGCGATTTACGAAGCGCTCCGCACCGGTACCAAAGCCTATTACACCACACCGCTGATCGCATTGACCGATCAAAAATTGCAAGAGATTCGCGAGTCGGCTGTCCGCTGGGGTTTTAAAGAATCTGACATTGGGCTGGTCACCGGCAACCGCAAAGTGAATCCTGAAGCACCCGTGCTGGTGGTCGTGGCCGAAATCTTGCTCAATCGCTTGCTGCAGCCCGAGATCTTCGATTTTTCAAAAGTTGCCTCGGTGGTCATGGACGAATTCCACAGCTTCAATGATCCCGAGCGAGGAATCGTCTGGGAACTTACCTTGGGAATGCTACCGCCAGAGGTGCGCACACTGCTGCTCAGCGCAACCGTTGGCAATAGTTATGAATTCACCAGTTGGATGGCCCGCAGCTGCAATCGCAAGTTGCAGTTGGTCGAAGGGAAAGAGCGCAAAGTACCTCTTAGCTACCACTGGGTCGACGATCACACGCTCGACGAATGGGTCGAGAAGATGGTCGCCGGCACCGAAGAAGAACGTCGTACGCCAGCGCTGATCTTCTGTTTCAATCGTGATGAGTGCTGGCAAGTCGGCGAACTGCTCAAAGGCAAGAAGATCGTCGATAAGGTACAGCAGGCTGCCTTGTCGGATGAATTGGAGAAATACGATTGGTCAGAAGGCGTAGGGCCTAAGTTGCGGGCCATGTTGCAACGCGGTGTTGGTGTTCACCATGCTGGTGTGCTGCCCAAGTACCGTCGCGTAGTCGAAACACTTTTTCAGATGAAGTTGCTGAGTGTGACCGTCTGCACCGAAACCTTGTCCGCAGGCATCAATTTGCCGGCGCGGAGCGTCGTGCTGCCGACTATTTTAAAAGGTCCCAAAGATCGTCGAAAACCGGTGGAGACTGCCGCCGCGCAACAAATCTTCGGACGTGCCGGGCGACCGCAGTACGATTCAGAAGGCTATGTCTATGCGCTGGCTCATGAAGACGATGTGAAATTGCTCCGCTGGCGCGAGAAGTACGATCAGATTCCGGAGGACACCAAAGACCCTGGATTGATGAAGGCCAAGAAGGCGCTGAAGAAAAAGATGCCCAAACGACGCCCAGGCGAAACGTATTGGACACAAGAACAATTTGAAAAGTTGCGAACCGGGGCGTCGGCCAACTTGGTGAGCAAAGGCAACCTGCCATGGCGATTGTTGGCCTACCTGCTCCTTCAAAACTCAGCAGTGCAGCCGATCCGAGATTTGGTTGGAAAGCGTCTGCACGATAGTGGACAGACCGACAAGGCGCAAGAGCGTTTGAATCAGATGCTGATCACGCTGTGGACGGCGGGTTACATTGAACTCGAGCCGAAGCCGCTGCCGAAATCCAAGTCGGCTACCATCGCGGTGAACAAGCCAGTGGACAAGAAATCTCCTGAGCTACCGAAGAGCAGCGGCGGGTTGCTAGAATCCGCAGGACTCGGGCAACTCGTCCGTAGTGCCACCAATTCCGACGCAGAGCAACCAACTGGCTCCCCTGCCCCGCTCGACCAGGGCGCCGACGCCGATCGCGGCTACGATTTGACTGAATATCGTCCCACTTATGCGCACCCCACCGATCGACTGGAGTTGCTGGTTCGACTCAGGAGCATCAATCCGTTGTATGGCGTCTTCTTGGCTGGGCATCTGGCCATTGCCGACGACACGGAGCGACTATTGGCACTGGAAAGCGCGCTGGCCATGCCCGGAACGGTCGCGCGTTATGTGCGCGTGCCAAAGCTAGAAGAACTACCCGCGGGCCCACTTGCGACTCTTCGACTGGACGAACGACTCCTCGAACTGGGACTGGCGTCGCAGGAGGAACTGATTGGCAAGCAGAAGTCGGAAGAGGACGATGAGCCACCGCGACGGCGTGGTGAAGGGGTTTTTGAAGAGCCACCGGTATGGGTGATCAGCATCGGTGAGAAACTGCGACGATTGTTCAATTTCGATTTTCCCAAAGTGCATGACGTGTTTACCACGCCGGTGCACGTAGCGGGAGAAGTGTTGGAATTTGGCGGGCACTTCAATAAGTACATCGTCGCCAAGGGCTTGCAGAAGCAAGAAGGAATTATCTTTCGGCATCTCTTGCGTCTGATTCTCTTGCTGGACGAAATGGCCTCGATACCACCGATCGAAAGCACGCCCGAGGACTGGGAGGATCGCATCGACGACTTGATCGATCGGCTAACCGCATGTTGCCACGCCGTGGATCCTGAAAGTACAGACGAAGCGCTGGAGCAAGGTCGCGGCGGTGATGAACTTACGGAAAAGCTACCACCGATTCGCGACCGCGCGACCAAGTGATCACCCTTACTCAAAGCGATTAATGCATCTAACGTGTTGGTGGAGTCGCCTCGCGAACGGCGGCTCCGAAGTTCTCATCAAGCACCAGGATGGCAAACTTGGCTGTGGTGTCCAAGTCCGAAGTGCTCAGCGTCGCATAATCAAACTGTCCGCGGAGGTCGGTGTAGCCATCTTTGTAGAACCGGACGGAACCGTCGGTGTGCTGGGCATAGACTTTGACGTACGCGCCGACCACCGGTGCTCGGTCCCCCACACTTTGCACTTGCAACCAGCCCATCCGCTCGACCACATTCAGCGACAGTGAGTTTGCCGTCACCACGCTACTCCGCGAAAGACCGGCGGCGGTCACTTCCACCAGTACGTTTCGATTGCGAATTTCCGCTGGAATGTCGATCTCGAGACTATTTGCCGTGGCACTCAATTTGACGAGTTTTGCTAGGTTCGGTTGGATGACAGGGACGCTATCGTCGCCACGGACCACAAACGGATTGCGGCTGAACAACAGTTCGATGTCCATCAGATAGAATTTGACGTCGACCGTGTCCACTGCGCGATAATTCAAAATCAAGCGGCCGTCGTTCTGGACGAGATCAAGCACGGGGCTGGAAACTGCAGCCGCGGTTTGCTGTAACTCGCGTGTGCCAGCCAAAATCCGCTGTTGCTCAGTGGTCTCTCCGCTGTCGACTTGCTTGACTTCCAGACTTTCTCCCGATAACAACGCATTGCGCTCACGTACCTGTTGCACAACTTGATTGAACAATGCTTGCCAACGTGGGACGGGATAACTTGAGTATTGTCCAGCCCGTTCGGCGGCGCGCTCGTATTCACCGCGATAGAAATCGAGGTAAGATGCGAAGTAATCGTGTTGCAGTTTCGATTCGAGTTGTGCCACATCGACTTGGTTAAACCAAGTTAATGCTTCGTCGACGCGATTTTGGAGCAATAGGTAGTAACACAGCGACAATCGTTGATGATTGGCGATTGCACGCTGATGGGCAATAACCCCAAGTAGCCGATGGTACTGGCCGTGCAGATTAGCGTTCAGGATTTTCGCTTGTTGGCCCAATCGGTGGGCGCGTGCGGGAACCAATGGGCGGTAGTCCAAGTGTTCGTAACTCATCTGCTCCCGAGGCTGAACATCGATCAGCGGGCTTGTGAAGACGATACCCAGCCGCGATACCAGGTCGGGCCGATTTTGCAACAGTTGTTCCATTTGCGTTGGGAGATCGTGACGGACTGCATAAGCCCACAGCGTCGGATCAAAGCGACCGCTAGCGCTGAGGAAATCGGTGATAGCTACAAAGAAATCTTTATCCTGCATGCGAAAGGCGATGCGCGATAGATCGATCTGCTGCAGGTTGGCTTGCTTGAGGTAATCGAGCACTTGGGTGTTTGTACCCCAGTCAGCTATGTAGCTCCAAGTTGTTTCGTTGACCGACTCGGGTTCCGCGAGCACTCGCAACTGACGCGAGTCGGTGGCAATAATGTGCTGATTTTGGTCGCTGATTTGTGCACCGTAGTGTTCAAAGTTTCCAGCAACTGGGAAGTAGAAGTAGTATTCGACTTGGGCAGTGCTGTATGGCTCAAGTTCCAAGGAAGCGCTTCGCGTCAGTTTGCTCCCCGCTAGCGGCAACGATCCGGCAGGGAGTTGTGTCAGTACTTGAACCCGCCGTTTTGAACTGGTCGGATTGGTGACCACAACGTTGGCGCGATAGGGGACGCCCGACAAGAGTGGCTCCGCTTGAACGGGGCGGTTTGTATCTTCGCTGGTGCTGGGTTGAGCCAGATAGATGTCTTGACCCGCTAGAATAGAATTCCCTTCGTCGTTCGCATCACTGGCCTCGATACTTTCAATAAAGGCAATCGTAGATGACTTCGGTTCGACGGTGAGTTGATTGTCGTCGACAGAAATGGTTGGATTGGAGCCATCAAGCGGAAGGTCAAGTACCGCAAGCGCGCACAGAGCCTCATGTAAATTGCTGCAAGGCAGGTCGAGTTGCTTTGACAAAAAGGGACGACCGTTATTTTCGAGAAACTCGTTCCAGAATAAATTGGCGGGGATCAAGTTGGCTGTTTGGTTATTTAGTCGCACGTGGTAATACTGTGTTTCAGCCCATTCCTTGGTTTTATCCAACGTTTGGTAGAAACGACCAAACTCAGTCCCCAATTCGACCCGATCAAAGAAGTTTCCCTCAGCGAGTCCATCGACGGCTGCATCCGATTTGTCTGCTTCCGAGCGTCGATTGCGTCGTGCTTGGCCACCGCGGCCAGCAGGAGGCGAACTTGGCATCGCAAAGCCGCCAAAGGCAGAACTGCTGTTGCTCGAACCCCTTTCGAGTTGCAACCTTTCTAACTTTTCGGCAACGAGCGATTGGCCGGCATTGTCCAGTTCGCGTCCTCGCAGGGCAGCTTCAAAACGTCGTTGCCGCCACTGCGGGTCCAGTGGGTTTGCTTCCACGTAGTTGTTGAGCCAACGGCTCGCTCCTTCGCGGTTCGATTGAACGCGCTCAGCCAACAGGATTCTCTCGAGCGTATTAAGCTTCTGCAATCGCCAAAGTTCGGTGTACTTTTCAAGCGGCAGTCCGAGCAACCACTCGTCAACGAGTTGTTTGTCGAGCTTTTGTTCTAGAATTGGCTTGATGACCTGATCGAAAAACGCTCGATCCTTGTGGTACAGATAGAACTCCAGCTCATGGCACGCCATCGTATTGTAGTTGGTCTGTTTCTCAGCATCGGTAAGACGATGCCATTTCGTGATGAAACGAAACTTCTCCCACTCGGGATTCGATAACAGGGTGGAGTAGAGCTGGAAGACAGCTTCGATTGAGGAGTAGGTTTGCAGGCGTCGAGTTCGTGCGTCGCCTAATACAACTTTCTCGTTGACTGGAAGGATCTGAACGCGCTGCGTTTGGGTCAAGTGTTGATCGGCTTTGAAAGCTTCGCCCAAGCGTCCGTCCCGGACTTTCAGCTCGTTTATCGGCAAGGTGACGTGTCGCGAGTCGATGGAAGTTGGGTGAACCACAACGACGGTGAGCATGTTCAATCCATTAAGTTGTTCGATTGGAATGCGCACTTGGCCATCTTCGACGGCAAGGTTCGAAGCCAAGCCAGCATTTACCGCTAAGAAGTCAAAACTCTTCCAGTCGGTACGGTCTGCTTGTTCGGCGAATTCCGCTTCAGCAGACATTTTGGCTGCCGGATCGATGAGGCTAGCCATCGGTGGAAGCGCGTCCCCGGCGGCTGCCGTCTGTGATGTATTCTCGGTCACCGAGACTTCCCAAGGGTTGATCAACACGGTGGGTTGCGGAAGCAAATTTCCCGGAAACTTTTTCAGGCCTTGTCGGTCGAGGATATAGCTATATTCTTCATCCAATCGCAAAGAGTCGACGTAATAACTTCGGACAGGACTGCGCTGTTGGCTCGCAAGTGGCGGATACGGCAAGTGCAGTCCCGTCGCTTCGTGCAGTGTCGGCCAGAAGGAATCTCCGATAACATGCAAGCGTGTCATGCGGTCGGCATTGGCGACACGCACGACAAGGTCATTGCCCTCGACGGTTGCACTGCGTATCACCACGGGGACGCGACGTTCCGTTTGCAAAACGCGATGATCGCCAACCGCAAACTGGCCAACTTTGGCTGCCGCGCTGATGCTGATCAACACGCGTTGCCCAGTGACATGATCTTCCAACAGAAAATCGCCAGCACGCAAGCCAGAGATTTTGATTGAGCCGTTTCCAACAGCCAATTTGTCAGAGTGGTCAGAATGCCGAACTTGGTTGCGATGCTCGACCAGCGTAAATTGATCGATCGCGGCTGCATCCTGTCCAAGTGGAAGTTCGATCGCCGAGTCGACACTAACTTGAACCTGCGCAGGCCAGTGGCGATGAAACCGACTCAGATCAAATCTGGCCGATTCCATACTCGGAGAATTGACCAACAGCGATTCAACTTGTTCGAGCGCACCGAGTTCGACAATACCCTCGTCGTTGGTTGCCAATTGAAACTGCAAGTTGGTGCGAAACAGCTTTAGCTTAGGATGGATCGTAACTGGGCGGCGTGGGATCGGTTCGCCATTGCGGCCCAACAGCAAGAGTTGGTAACCGTTAGGCGTGGCTCGGAGATAAGTGTCGCCAATTTGGGCCGTTTTTGAAATTCCATTCACGTTGACGATATGGGATGTACTAACCGATTGCTTGACGTCAAGTTGGCGGTTGTAGACTCGTCCCGTCAACTGAAATCGAAGCAGCGCCAAGCGTTGGGGCACAAGGAACGAATGAACGAATTCATCACCGTCTTCCAGGTTGAGTTGGTCAATGGTCTGACTGGTCTCGATGCCATCCATATCCACGGCTGTGATGGTCAGTGATGCGTCCTCCAGCAAGCCAATGTTGACGGGACGATCGTTGCAGTTCAGCCTAGTATTGATCATGACTTGTCCCTGCATGCCGGCCACCAATGATTGCCGATCGACAAAGAAGCCTCCTTGCAGTTGGTAGTTTTCCGGGTGATGAAGGAGCAAGCTGTGTGACGCAAAATCACCGTCGACGATGATCAGGTTCCGGGTAAGCATCTGCTCCGCATATGGGAACAAAATTTCGCCTTGGTCATTGGGTTTAAAGGCTTCGCCATTGACCTCGAGATGTGCCGATGGGACCGGCTCGCCACTTTCATTGACAACTTTAAAGAGATGTCCCACATTGCTGAGCCGCTCAAGTGCAATTAATTGTCCTTTCTGGATCAACGCTCGTGACCGTTTTCCACCCCCAAGTAGATCGACAATCCATACGCCGCGGTCGGAGAGTTCTGGGAATTCGAGCGTCTCCATGTGCCTGCGCTCGGCGGGCTGTGTGTATTGGAATTTGCGTTCCGAGTTGGCGACCAATCCGTCCAGGTCAAGACTGGTGTCGATCGGTTGCTGGTGATTGCGAAAGTAGCCAAGCGTATTAATCGCATAAACTTTGACAATCAACTGGTCAACGTTCTTCAATTCAACCTGCAGTGTCACTTTAGAAGCTACGGGGAATTGATGCAGGTTTTGAGGTGCAAATCGAACTTCAATCCGTTCTCGCAACTCCTTCTGCTCGACCGGTGAAAGCTTGGCATACCACGTACTGGCATTTCCAACGCCGTATAAAATTTTGGTTTCAGCCAACACGCGATCGAGATAAGCTTTGTCGAAATACGGAGCAAACGCGGTAAGGTCGTCGTTGGATACCAAGAAATGCTCTAAATAGCGACGAACGAGCTCGGCATCGTCGTTGATGGGTGGGAGGGCCACTTCAGCCATCGAAAAGCCCATCTGAACAAGTGGCGTTCGATTATCTTTCAACCGCTGAGGAGCATAATAAAAGGTCTGACGTGGCAAAACGAGATACTCGACGAAACGTTCGCGGTCGAATACTCCTTCACTCAAGTCGAGCTTCAAGAGGTTGAACAACACCATCGCTTTGAAGCTATTCTGCGAGGGGGGCAAACGATCTCCCCAGCTTTTCAAACGCAGCAAGTACTCTCGCAGTACTGTTTTATCATTCAATGAGGCATCGGCAGAAGGTAGCAATCGCGACGCAACAGCTCGAACAAATGCATCGTTCTGTATGAGTTCAGGAACTAATTTAAGTAGTTGTTCGAGTTGTTCCAGCGTTAGTTTCGCATGCAATTCTGTCCAGCCGAAACCGCGTGTGTCTTGTAGTTTGAGTTCTTCAGCGATTTTGTTAACGACATTAGGCAAGTCTGCTCGCGAAAGTCGCGACAATAAGGCGCGCAGCCGCTCCGGAGCAAGCTGTCGGTCAAGTACCAACGCCAAGGCGGCATCTTCGAGTTCTGAGAAATTGCCATCGCGAGCAATTGCCTGTTCAAGCAACTTGGCTAGTTCGAGCTCGCGGTTGTCCAGTTCGCTGCTCAACGTCGCCGCTTGATCGCGTGCCGGAGCCCGATGATTGAGCTCAATGCCGAGTTGCTCACGTAGTGTGCGCAATGCGCGCTCGGGGTTGTCGTTATAACTCAACAGATGTTGACGCAATTGCATGTCTTCAATTTGTTGATTACTCCCTAATTTTGCTCGCCAGGCATCGAGAATCGCTTGGGCTTCGGCCAAAGCCATTTCATTTTGGTAGTGGAGGCAATGGAAGTAATAGAAGTCTTGCGTACCGGGAATTAGTTCCGAGAGCGCGAGACGTCGGTCGCTGGAGAGGGCAAACTTCTCGACAAATCCAATTTCCTGTTGTCCACGCACGGTTTCTCCTCCGAGAGTCGAGACCAATCCAATGATCGCAATTGAAAAAAGCATGCTAAGGTTTTTTAAACGGCGAGTGTGGGACATCAAGGTCGCTCCAAAGATATCGGGGAGATTATTCACAACCAAAGCATAGGCCATAGTATGGGGGCAGGTCGAAACGGATATCCCGATCAAACGAGCTTTGATGCTCATGATTGCTTTGGCGACAAGGGTAGACGCTCAATCGCCTCTCTTGGTTCCCAGAATGCGCGGTACGTTGTGTAGGTCTATCCGGCGAAAATCTTTCGAAATATGAGACTTCTCGCTGAACACCACCAAAGCGAACAGTAAAATCGTACTCGTACTCAATGGAATGGTACTCCACCCAGCCCTTGTCCGGCGCACAGACGGACTGGTATATCGACGGTACGGCGGCGGACGATGCATGGACACTCATGCACATCGTTCACCATCACCCCGGGCCGCTGCAATTCAGCTTTATGCCATTGCAGCAGGCGTACATCGAAGAATATTGCCCATAGGGAGCCAGACAATGAAATACACTGTCGCGGCGATGCTACTCGCATGTTTTGCAACCACGGTCCCCGCAGACGAGTTGCGGTTGCCAAGTCTCGACCACTGGGAGCTCGCCGGATGCTTGATCCAAAGCGAACGCTTGCGCGAGTCGGTGGAGTGTTCGCCTGCTCAACACACGGCCTTGCGGCAATTCCGTGCCGACCCGGAAATCCAAAAGATTTTTGACGTACGGGCCAAGATGCTGAGACGTCGGCACTTTATTGCTACAGGCACTATGCTTGATAGCGAAGAATCTAGGCGACAATCTAGGCTTGAACTCGACGACTTTATCAAACACAAGCTGCAGGCGATTCTGCATCCGGAGCAGCTCGAAGCCTTGCCCGCTCTGGCTTTGCGGGATTCGTTTGGCAACGCACCGTACAAGGCCTTTCTGGATAAGGAGGTTCAAAGCGAGTGCGGCTTTTCTGCGGTCGAAATGGTGCCGGAAATCACCAAGCAGCGGGAAAAGGTCGAGAGGCAAAGTCTCGAAGCCGCCTGGACTTCCTGCCGGAAATTCGTGATGGCGTTACCACCACATGCCCGCGGGAAAACGGCCTTCTATTTTGGTCCGGAACAATTTCCGATGGTCAACATCCCCGAAGAAGAGCTAAACGCTCTCCAACAAGCGGACCTTCCGTGGCCTCCTCATGATGGCGGTGCACTGACGATAATTCGCAACGAGACGCTGCGAAGACAGTTAGGGATCAGCAATTCGCAGCTTGATGCGCTGGCGGCGTTGGAGGAGGCTTTGGACAAGGCACAGAGCTCTCTCCCACCGCCGTCGCCGCCGGGAGGCGTGAACGAATACACCAAGCGATACTTTGCCCTGTCTCATCGGCATCGCGAAGAGACGGACAAGGTCCTGACGCAACCACAGAGACAACAGATCGGAAGGGTGTATACCATTGGTGAATTTAGACGGAATCCGGAAAAACCGTTGCTTCGCCAAAACTTTGTGGACTATCTGATGCTGACTCCGGATGAGTTAAGCGAGGCGCGGCGGACCGCCGTAGCTGAACGTTTCTCGTTGGAAAAGAAATACCGAGCCTACAACAAAGAGTGTTTTGAGCGGTTGAGTGAGACGCTCGAAGCCGAACCAAAACAACGCCTGCTGAAAGTCTTCGCCGGTGTCTGGGAGTAGTATGGCAACCATCGCGACGGACAAGACAATCGGGGGCATTGTTCTACGGATCAGTTGACAGGCGAAGCGAGGTTGCGGAGCAACCTGAGTGCATCGGCATGCACGAGGCCGTTACTGCCAATGCCATTGCCTGAGTAATAGTGTGGCTCTCCCGCCCAATCGCTGAACGTGCCACCCGCTTCTTCGACGACGATTTGCACGGCTGCCAAATCCCATGGATTGGCGATCGGGTCGATCATCAATTCAGCTCTTCCCGTTGCGACGAGCATATATCCGTAGCCGTCGCCCCATGAGCGGGTGACATAAGCGGCTTTTTCGATCGCTTTGTAACCTGCTGTCGCGCCGCATTTATCAAATGTGTCGACTTGCGAAACCAGAAATAGACCATCCGACAGTTTTCGCGACGAAACTTGACAACGTACTGGTTCGCTTCCTCGGGCAGAATGCCAAGCACCTGCGCCACGGGCGGCGAAGACGATTTCGTCGAGCGCTGGAATGTAAATCACTCCCGCCAGGCATTGTTGATCACGAACGATTGCGACAAGCGTCGAATAGAGTGGCACACCGGAAATAAAGCTCTTCGTCCCATCGATGGGGTCGATAATCCACTGATACTCGGAAGAACCCGCTTGCGATCCAAACTCTTCGCCCAGGATGGCATCGTTGGGGAATCGCCTCGCGAGTTCTTGACGCATGCGTTGTTCGGCGTTTTTATCCGCAATCGTAACCGGGGAATCGTCTCCTTTGCGTTCGACTTCGAATCGTCCTGTGCCGAACCATTCGAGCGTGGATTGACCCGCCAAGCGAGCTAGTTCAACCGCAGCGGCAAAACGACCATCGAGCAGAGGAGTGAGCGATTGAGGAATAGACATGCGATTCGATTGATTCTAAAGGCAGATTGATTTTCAGTTGGCGGCTGACTCAGATTGTTTGCGCTCTACCGCCGGCATCAAAAACAGGGAATGATAGGCCAACATGATCGCACCGCATACCAGCAAACTATCGGCGATATTAAAGTTTGGCCAAGTATATGGTTCGTACCGAAAGAGTATCCAGTCTCTTACCCCGCTTTGCCAAGTGGGCTCCGCCGCGGGTGGGTTCCACAGTCCTAGCCGATCGTAAAGATTCCCAAAGATGCCTCCCATGACTTGCGCGAGGGAAACGACCATCCACCAGCTCTCGATGGCGCGAAAGAAATGAAGCCAGATGACAATTCCAATGGCCGCAACTACGGAGAGGGCAGCGAACACCAAGCCAAATCCGGCACCCATGCCAAATAGCGCGCCGGGGTTAACCGCGGTCTCGATTCCGACATAGTTTTCAATGAGCCACCATGGCGGCGAGCTGCCAGGCAAGCCGCGCCAGCTGAATACGAACTGCTTGGTAAGTAAGTCGATGGCGGTACCAAAAACCGCAATGGAGATAAAGGTTGTCCAACGAGCCACGGTGGCGCGAACGTCACTACGCTCAGTTGTTGTCGACACCTTACCCTTCCAATTTAGAGGCACACTTGACACAGAACGGGGTATCCGGAATTATTTCCAATCGTGCTTTGGGGATGCGACCGCCGCATTCCTCACACGAACCGTACGTGCCATCGGAAATCTTTTCAAGAGCAGCTTCAATTTGACTCAATCGATCACCGTCAGACGATAACAAATTGAGCGTAAATTCTTGCTCGAAGCTGTGCGAACCAACTTCGGCCGGATGAATCGGCGCATGATTGTCAGACGCACTATCGGAGCCGCCCAACGCTTCCTGCGACATCATCGTTACGTCGCCAATAAGCCGATGGCGGAGAGCAATGAGCATCGTGCGAAATTTGCTGTAATCCTCCACCTTGCGAGTTACAGAGCTTTCCGGTTTGGCCCCGCTCAAATTCATAGCCACGCTGGTGATTTCCATACCAGTTTCGCTAGTGGAAGCATCAACCGTTGACTTTCGCCCAGAACGCTTTTCATTTCCAGCCTTGGCGATGCTTGGCTTAGACTCCTTTACAGCGACAGGTTTTTGACCAGCGAGTTGTTTGGCCGGAACTCGTTTTGCGGCAATTGATTTGGTCGCTGCCTTCTTCGAATCCAACTGCGGCTTTGGAGCCGTCGTTAAAGTCGCTTTCTTGGTTGCAGTTTTCCTCACCGCCGCTGGTTTAACAGGTGTCTTCTTGTTTGCCGGTTTCGTCTTGGTCTGCTTTGTGCTTGTGGTTACCTTGGACTTGGTTTCGGTTGCTTTCAGCCCCCCGGCTGGCTTTGGCTGGGAGTTCCCTTTCGACGCAGACACTTTGGCCGGGCCAGAAGGCTTGCGCGAAGTCGAGTCGCCTGCTTTACCCTTTTTGGCACTTGCAGACTTAGTACCCTTTGCAGGATTTGAGGATGTTGCCTTCTTGGTTGGCAAGACGCCAGCCGAGCGTGTATTTTTAGCTTTTTGTTTTTTAGGACTCAACGTCTTGTCCAGTCAACTTAGGGGGCGGGACACGAGAATGGTAGGCAAAACCCTATTTTCTGTCAAACTGACTTCTGCTTACTTTAAAAGAAACGCAATAGCCTCATAGGGACCCTATCGGATATAAACAGTTAGTGACCACGTTTCATCAATAAAATGCTGTAATATTAGTTGTTTTGGGGTATAAGTATGGCCGACACACAGTTGGCAAAGGGATCGACCATGCCAATCTCCAGCGGGATTGCACATCAACAATGCCTAAATCCATTATGCGGTGCGTCGTTCGACATTGCACAGGTCCGCACATCTTGCGACCGTTGTGGCGATCTGCTTGACATTGACTACGACTGGGAGAGGATTCCGGTTCCCAAGCGGTTGAGCGATTTTGAGCATATGTGGACACAACGCCATCAACCACTTCGATTTAGCGGAGTTTGGCGATTTCATGAACTGCTTCCCTTCGTACCCGCAGATAAAGTAGTAACTGTGGGGGAAGGTCAGACGCTTTTACAACAGGCGGATCAGGTTGGGAAGTTTGTTGGTATGAATCAGGGCGAGTTGTTCCTTCAGTATGAGGGAATGAATCCATCTGGGAGTTTTAAGGACAACGGCATGTGTGCCGCGTTTTCGCACGCGCGGTTAACAGGCGCTAAACGGGCCGCGTGCGCATCGACGGGCAATACCAGTGCCTCGTTGGCGATGTACAGCTCCGTAACCGGATTGATGAAAGCGATCATTTTTATCGGTAGCGGCAAGATCTCATACGGAAAGCTGTCGCAAGCGCTAGAGTACGGCGCCCTAACCTTGCAAATCGCTGGCGACTTTGATGATGCGATGATTCGAGTTCGAGAGGTGGCCAAAGATCTTGGAATCTATTTGGTAAATAGCATCAACCCATTTCGACTCGAAGGTCAAAAGACGGTCATGTTCCGAGTACTTGAAGCGTTGCGCTGGCAAGTTCCCGACTGGATTGTGGTACCTGGAGGAAATCTTGGTAACTCGAGCGCATTTGGCAAGGCCTTTATCGAACTGAAGCAACTGGGGCTGATCGATCGCTTGCCACGCCTGGCGGTAATTAACGCGGCTGGGGCGGACACTTTGTATCAGCTCTACGAACGTCGCCAATTGCGATGGAATGATGGCAAGCCCGACATGAGCATTGCTTGTTACTACTACGATGATCTGGATGCCCGGAAAGCCAAAGCAGATACGATTGCCAGTGCGATTGAAATCAACCGCCCTGTCAATTTAAAGAAGTGCTTGCGGGCGCTGGATGTTTGCGATGGCGTCGTGCGCAAGGTAACGGATCAAGAGATCTTGGATGCCAAAGCTCAGGTTGGTGCTGGTGGCATTGGCTGCGAACCGGCCAGTGCTGCGAGTGTGGCTGGAGCCAAACTACTGCGAGAAGAGGGGATCATTGCCCCTTCCGATCGCGTCGTGTGCATTTTGACTGGACACCAACTGAAGGATCCAACTGCCACGGTGGCCTATCACACGACCGATCAGAATAAGTTCAACGAAGTGCTCGGAAGCCGCGGTGTGAGCCGCGCTGCTTTTGCCAATCGCGCGGTCGCCGTTCCCAATGAACTCGATGCGATCATCCGCGCGATTCAGTTGAATAGTTAACATCGTCAGCCGTAGGCGCTAGCCTCGGGCATCAAGTAGCTTACCGCACTCGGGGCGGCGCCCGCGGCTAGCGCCGTCGGCTCACTTCCCCACCCGCGGCTAGCGCCGTCGGCTCACTTGCCCGTTTGAATCTTGACTTTCTGGGCACCAGGTTCGTATTCGGTGGTCGAGAGGTTGATCCCTGCAAACGGTAGCGTATCGGGTGTCACGCGAACCGCCGTAGTGACTTTGAGCGGGAATGGGCCACCGACATCGTAGGTGAATTCGATGAAGCTGGCCGTCCAGCCTGCTTGGTCTGCAGGCACGGGAGAGACGTAAGCGCCGTCCGCGTTAGGCTGCAATTCGCTACCTTTGAATGCGGCTCCGATGGTCTTCAAGCGGAAGTCGCGTGCGTCTGGATTATTGGCTTGCCAGAACATCACCTGCGCTGGTTTGGTCTCGCTGGTGGCGCGAATTGAGCCGTTGTCTTCAAATGTCCAATCATATTCCGGACGCGGTTTGCCGGTCGAAATCAGACGATAAAACGCAGCAATGCTCTGGATCGCGTCGGTGTCTTTCAGGCCGTGATCGGCGTTGGGTACGTAGCGAATCAGCTTCTCGCCTTTTAACTGGTCGTAGTAGAAGCGGGATGAATCGGGAAGAAAGAACTGGTCGCCACTTCCGTTGACAATGTATTTGGGTTCGGTCAGTCGATCCAAGTAGTAATAGGGATCAACGATTTCGTACAACTCTTGCATGCGCGGGTGGTCAAAGCGTTGCAGGATCTGGTGCTGGTAGTAGTTGCCAATGGCTTCGGCCCAGAAACCATAGGCTTCCGCATGATGCCTTAGCGAAGGGTCGGCGTTAACCACATCGATGACGATGGGAACGATCGCTTCAACGCGTGGGTCGGCGGCACCGGTCATCCAGGTTGTCCAGCCTCGTTTAGAACCACCGCCTACGACAAATTTTTCAATCACCAATTTGCCGCCGGCTTCGGACGCAGCAAACTCGGTGATGCAGTCCATCGCTCGCACCGCGCTCTTGACCATGGGCAGGCGTGGGAGCCACGTTGCGTCGCCAGTTTCCAAAAACTTGTCCCAGGCGTAACCGATCAAGTCGTCTTCAGTACGCGGTTGGCCATCCTTGTGAAAAACGAGCGGTTGGTTGGGGACATTTTTAAGTTCCGCCACGATGCTACCGGTCCCTCTGGCTATCGTCGATGTGATGACGTCGGAGCCATCCGGAGTTTTGCTATTGTGGCTACCCCCACCGATCAACAAGAAAGCCCGGTCGGTAGTGACTTTGGCTGGAATGGTCAGAACAAGCCAATGCTCCCAAACTGGGCGATCGACATCTTTTTCGGTACGCCACGTTTGCGACTTCAACTGAATGACAACCGTGGTGAGGCCCGCGCCTTCGATCGTCTTTTCAACTCGCCACTTGTACGAGTCATCGTCGTTTTCCAGGTATTCGTCCAGTGCCGTCCGCTTGGATTCCGGCGGTTGTTGGGCGCTAACGGCACTAGTCGCAGCAAGTACAAACAGAAATAAAACGAAAAGGTCACGTAAACTCATAAATTGATAAATCCTGCTGTATGGACACTAGTAGTTTATTTTGTGGTGAAGCAATGGAAAACAAATCGATAGACTTTTGTATTTTATTTCGTGGTTAGCGCGAGGGCTGGCAATTCGGTTGTCGTCGCGGTCACCTCTGTGGTCAATTTGGACTTGTCTTTCGAAATGTAGCGTCCTTTGAGCAGGTCGGGGCCAGGCTCAGCGGTCCCCATCATAAGCTGAGTTTCCGTTGGTTTAACCGAAGCATCGGGCCAATTCACACTCAGTTTGTAACTACCGACAGGTATTCCAGGTTCTGAATCGGTTACCGGCACAAAGCTACCATCGGCTTTCGAAACTGCCGAAGAAACCGACTTGATTTCATTGCTTCCCTCGGGATGGAAGAGAATGACGGCACCCTCGGCTGGCTTGCCATCAACGGTAATTTTCCCCGTCGCAGGCACAAGCTTGCTACCGCTCTCGCAACCTACGATAAAACACAGAAGAAAAATCAGGCCCGCGACATCGACATAGCGTGCTATTAATTGGCGTGTACTAACGAGGGTCATTGAGTTCACCCATGAAGCGCTTAATGAAGGTTGGGGAAAAATTGCAAGTGGATAGAATACCACTTCGTTCCCGAAATGAAACAGGCGAGCACACGATTGATGTGCTCGCCAGTGCGTGTGATAATTCTAGATGCTGTGCTTGAAAACAAATTATTCAGGCAACGTAACGACTTCACCGCCGTTGCGGCTAACCACAGCGGCAAAAGTGATGATATCTACCGTATCTGACATAAAAAATACTGATCCATCGCCCCGCACTGACTGAACTCCGCCGGTATGGAATGAGTAGGGGTTGTTTTCATTGAACACATTGATTGCGGAACAGCCAACTTGACCGGGGTTTGTTATATCAGCACCGCTTAAGCCGCGTGCATGACGCGCAACGTTCCAGTCGCCATAGAACGAGTTGAGTCCTAATCCGTTACCGAAGGTCGTGCCCGGATGCGGTCTGCCACGGAAGTACCATTTCTGCTTTCCGGCTAACTCAACGAAACACAGCGTGTTGGACAGCCCATCGACCACTTCTCCAAATTTGACTGTCGACTTGGTGATAATGTTGTCAGATCCGAGCATCGCATTGTGCGTGTTCGCTGAAGGTAGGCCCGCGCACACGGCCAGAGAACTGTGCAAACCGCGAAGTGGCACATAGTCCGTGCGCGGCATGCGCATTTCAACTCCGGAAGGGAAACCAAGCGGCACGAAATACGGACCGTAGTCCGATGGGGCCTCGGGGGTCGACGGGCAAATGAAGACTGGAACCGTATTGTAAGCCGCTATGGAATTGGTTCCACCTGGGAACGGAGGCGCCAAATTACGAGGATCAACCAACGGTTTTCTCAAATCGAATAGGTTCGAGATATTGCCTTGCTCGATGTAAGGCAGTAACTGACCTAGTACACCAAAGGGCTTGCGAGCATCTCCCGTCAAACCGAAATATGGATTGCCCGACGACGCGTAGGTGTCGGTCATTAGAAACTCTTTCCCCCACGCCGGAACCCACTTGTAAGTAGATTCGTGATTGTGAATTGCCAGTCCAAGCTGCTTCAAGTTGTTCGAGCAACTCATACGGCGGGCCGCTTCTCGAGCCGCTTGTACCGCCGGCAATAATAGACCAACCAAGATACCGATAATGGCGATCACCACCAACAACTCGACCAGCGTGAAACCGCCACTCACCCGTTTGGAACGCATAGACAACTCCAGACTTCAAACCAGAAAAGAATCTCGCAACCGATTTGATTGCTGATGTCAGATTAACGCAAACCAACCACTTGTCAATAAACTTGAGGGACGCATTTGCCCATCTCGGAGAGTTCGTTGGTTATTCACCTTACGTTAACACACGACACGGGCTGATGTTCCGTAATTCCTACAATGTAAGTCGTCACGCACACTCTCGAGATCACTCCAGAGTAGCCAGAATGCGTAGTTGGGCGGGCTCAGCCAACGACTGCTCATGGAACGACTAATGCTCGTGATAGCTCGGATCTCGATCATGGTGTGCCTGATCGATGTGGACATGCAGCCCAGGTTTTGCTGAAAACAACTTCGTCCACGCCTCATCACCTAGCGGACAATCATCGATGTAAAGTGAACTCAATTTGGGCGCTCGAGCGAGCTCAATCAACGCCTGATCCGTCAACTGGGGACCAATCAAATGGAGCGAGCGCAACTCGGGAAGCGCGGCCAACAGCGCGACCGCTCGATCATCGATCTGCTTTCCTCCCAAACGCAACTGAACCAAGTTAGGAAATCGAAGCAAATATTCAACTCCTTGGGGTCCAATCGCTGCCTGCGGAATATTAAGTATTCGCAAGTTCTTCAATTCGCCATTCGAAAGCTTGTCCATCCCGGCATCGCTGAGCGGACTTTCTCGAAGGCGCAAGTGTTCCAGATTCGGCAACCGTGATATCAATTCGACATGCAGGTCGTCCACGACCCCTGCATCAAGGATCAACTCGGTCAACTCAGGTACAAGCAAAAGATCGGCGAGTTCTGTTGGTCCAACAGATTGCTTCGAGATGCGAATGGCCGTGCTCTCACCAGCCTTAACCAGTGCTAGTTGACGCTTCCATTCGTTTGCCTGTGGCTCAGTAGCTTCCGTCGCACCGTCGCTGGTTGTCCCGCCCCTCGCCTGACCGTTTGTCGCGTTGGTATCAACTTGTTGGTCTTGATTGGGGGCAAGTGTTTCAGGTTGGCTATGTTGGCGATTGCAGGCGGCAATCACGCAGCACAACAGGAGCGGGATGCTCATGGAGATGCGCTTAAATTTGCATCCTCGATCGAGGAGGAGCCCGCCGTTGATGGGCACGCCACTATTCATCTGCAACATTAACAAATACTTTCAATGCCGAATTGTCCTCGACCAGCAATCTCATCATTTCGGCATAGTTGTCGAGGCCATCAACGGGATTGGTTAGGATTTTCTGCAGAACGCCGGGGAACATCACTTCTCCCAGGGCCATGTCTTTGATACCCGCTTCGAAGTGTTCGCGATTAGCGTTCACTGAGCCCAAGAGCAGCTTGTTTCCCAAGACCCATTCGATATTGATCTTATCGGAGGGGACTTCCGTCACGTTCTTGCCACCCGTGATGCTGGTCCAAACCAGTGTTCCGTTGTGTCCCAGAGCTTGCATGGCTTCGAAGGCAATGCGACTGCTACCGGTGGCGTCAATGATCAAATCGGCTTTGCCAACTTTTTTCGCCAAGTCTGCCAGGTTGATATCTTGCGTGCTGATATAAGTCGACTCCATCCCTTCCACGATCGAACTCTTCAGGTGGGGGCCTTTGCCGCGGGCCAACGTGTAGACATCCAGGCCTCGCAATTTCAACACGAGCGTTGACAGCAAGCCGATTTGTCCGGCTCCTAGTACAAATGCGCGTTGTGGGCTCCAGACCTTCATGCGCCGTTGGCACTCGAATGCCTGCTGAATCGCTTTGGCGGCACAGCTCATCGGCTCCATGAGCACGTGCAGGTGTTTGAGTCCCTGAGGTACGCGGACCACATACTCTTCGGAGTCGACAAATTGTTCGGTCAAATATCCGTGAAGCAAGTTGATGCCTCGTTCATAATACGTTTCTTCGCTGGTCATGTCATAGGTACCGATCTGATCGTAGATCGAACCGCCCGGACGGCGCACCGTTGCGGTGACATAGTCTCCCGGCTTGACCCTTCGTACGTTGGGTCCAACCTCCATCACTACGCCAAAGCACTCATGGCCCAGGACCAGATAGTCATCTCCGGGAGGCGAGTTGCCGTAGAGCGCATCGTTGATTTCTCGGTCCGTGGCATCGACGCCAACCTTGAGCACTTTGACGCGGATTCCTTTGCCGCCGGGGACAGTTTCCAGCTTGGGAACGGGGATATCGCGCAGATGTACACTGTTGGCTTGGCCAGGTTTTACGGCGATGGCTTTCATGACGACGACTTGCTTTCGGTAGGCGGGGGCTAATCAGAGTCGCTCAAATCTATCGGCTTTTGGCGTGAACTTCGAGGGGGGCAAAACGGACAAAAACGGAAGAAGTAGCCATCTGCGGGTTGGATTCACTCACGCATGGAGTATCTTTCAATAGAGATAATGTGCAGAAGCGTCGCATGCCGAATCGGTGGAACACGTTCCTTGTGATGCTTCAACGTTCAATATTGGGGTTATCCGGATGGCTTTAGCCACGGTTTCCGGGACTCATAGCGAAGGATTGCCACCACGTGCCAAAGCGAAAGAAACCGGTGAAGCCAACCGACCTTAGCTCGCTGTCGGACAACGAATTGCTCGATATGCGGATGTGTGACCTGGGACTTTCCATTCCAGGAACGATTCTAGAAGAACGCATCGAACAACTGTACGAAGAGCTCGCTGAGCGCAATATTTCGTTTCGGCCGCATTGCTGGTTATCAGATGAATGGTTTTCGCCGGATGGTATTCCGGGCATTGCCATCCCATTTTATCTCGCGCACCCACGGCTAGTCCGCCTCGAACGCAAGCAGATCCTGGATGTCGAAGGCGGGACGCACGAATGGTGTATGAAAATCCTGCGTCACGAAGCGGGGCATACGATCGATACAGCTTTTCGACTTCGACGCCGCAAAGATTACCGCGAAACGTTTGGCAAGGTCTCGGTTCCTTATCCAATCTTCTATCGCCCCAAACCCTACAGCCGCAGCTTCGTTCTCCATCTGGATATGTGGTATGCCCAATCCCATCCCGTCGAAGACTTTGCGGAATCGTTTGCTGTATGGCTGCGTCCGCGATCGCGATGGCGCAATCAATACAAGGGTTGGCCAGCGCTCAAGAAACTGGAATATGTAAATACCACGATGAAGGAACTGGAAAATCGCCGCCCCATTGTGACCTCTCGAGCTCATATCGAACCACTTAAAAGCCAAAAACGAACGCTTCGCGAACATTATGAGAAAAAGCGGGCACATTACGGATTAGAATTTCCGAGCTTCTACGATCGCGATTTGCGGCGCCTTTTCTCTGAAGATCCCGAACATGCATCGAAACCGTCTGCCGCCGCCTTCTTGCGACGGATTCGAACCGAACTGAGAAAGAGCGTATCCAAGTGGACCGGCGAATATCAATACACGATCGATCAAGTACTGTCCGAGATGGTTGAACGCTGCCGAGAGTTGAACTTGCGGCTAGCCAATAGCGAGGCAGATACAAAGCGTGATGTGATGATTCTGCTCACCGTGCAAACGATGAATTTCCTCCACGAAGGACATCATAGGGTGGCATTATGAGACGGCTGCGAGTCTTGGCGCTGGTCAACGAGAACTTGGTTCCTCCCGAGTCAATGGAAGGGAGTAGCGATAAGGAGATCGATGAATGGAAGACCGAGTTTGATGTCATCACCACGCTTCGCGAAATGGGACATCACGTCGAAGTACTCGGTTTGAGCGACGATCTATCGCCAATTCGTAAAGCGATTGTCCAGTCTGCGCCCCACATCGCCTTCAATTTGCTCGAAGAGTTCCACGGCATCGTGACTTACGATCATGCCATCGTGAGCTACCTCGAGCTGCTCAGACAACCCTACTCAGGCTGCAACCCGCGGGGGCTGATGATATCGAAAGATAAAGCGCTAACCAAAAAGATCCTGTCCTTTCACCGAATTCCATCGCCAAAATTTGCCGTATTTCCCGTCTCCAGAAAAGTAGTCCGTCCACAAAAACTGAAGTTCCCGCTGTTCGTCAAAAGTGTTATCGACGACGCATCTCTAGGCATCTCACAAGCCTCGGTCGTACACAGCGACAGCGAACTATCGGAACGAGTCGCCTTTGTGCACGAACACACTCAAGGTGATGCCCTGGCCGAAGAGTTCATTGAAGGTCGTGAGTTGTACGTTGGCGTCCTGGGGAATGATCGACTTCAGACTTTGCCAATCTGGGAACTACTTTTCACCAAGAGCGACGCGCCACTCATTGCGACTCGCAAAGTCAAGTGGGATCGCAACTACCAAGAGAAACTGGGCGTTGAGACGAGCCTGGCTACCGGCTTGACTCCGTTGCAGGAAGGCCAAATCGCCCGCATCTGCAAGAAAGTTTACAAGGCACTGGACTTGAGTGGCTATGCGCGCATGGACTTGCGGATGCGATCCGACGGTCGAGTGTACGTATTGGAAGCCAATGCCAATCCGAACTTGGCGTACGGCGAAGACTTCGCGGAATCTGCTGAACAAGGAGAAGTCAGCTACGAGGATCTGCTCAGCAAGATTGTGGGGCTGGGGTTACGCTATCGCGCCCCTTGGAAAGTTTGAGTGCGTGTTACGCAACATGCGATGGCTGGTCAACCAATGACGTCGCGACCGTCATCGCGGTACGAAAGTCGCTTCGAAAGGCCCGACTCATGTTTCACCAGTTTCAGCGGTAGGCGTTCTAGAAAGTAGTGTGAGCCGATGGAAGCGTTAAACGAAGCACGGTAAGAGCCCTGTGAAAGGCTGCGAGTAACTATCAATTCGTCTTTCGCCCGCGTCAAAGCTACGTACAGAATTCTGCGTTCTTCCTCGATCGAGTCATCGCTGTCGAGGCTCCGCGAGTGTGGATAGTTGCCGGGGCCCGCGCTGGCAACAAAGCAAGTTTTGGCTTCGGTCCCTTTGGCACTATGGACGGTAATGAGCGTCACGATGTCATCTTTGTCCACATCTTCGTTTGTCACCTCGCTGGAAGAAACCGGATCGAGCGTATAGGTTTCCAGGAAGGAGTTGAGGGTCTCATGCCGATCGGCCAGCTTTTCCAGAAGAGTGAAATCGCGAACGCGAGATTCCCAGCGGTCGTATTTGACTTCTAATATTTCTTCCAAAGCAGACCCAATGGCTTTGATGGCTTTGGCTGGTTTGTCACGGTACTTAATCAGTTTTCGCAGTGGCGACAAAACGTCTTTTCTCCCTGGAAGCAACTCTGCCAATCGTTCGATCGAAGCGGACGTGTCAGGCATCTGCCGGATTTGGTCGATCAGTCGTGCAGCGGTCACTTCTCCGATCTTGGACCAGAGCGTCAGGTAACGCATCCAGCCAAGTTCATCGAGGTGATTGACGACGACACGAACTGCAGACAACATGTCTTTGACGTGTGCCATTTGTAGCAGGCTGATTCCACCCACGAAGCGATACGGAATTTTGCGTTCAATTAGTTGTGCTTCGATTGGCCGGGCCGTGAAACCAGTGCGGCACAGTACCATATGATCTTTCCATGCATCACCGCGTCGATGCCGATCGACAATACCGCGCGCGATCCAGTCCGCTTCATCCAAGTCGGTGTTAAAATCTCTTAAGACAGGTTTTACGCCGTCGCCACGGTGGGCCCTCAGGTTTTTTCCATACTCCAGTTTTGACTGCGAGAGCAACCAATTCGCCAAGTCGAGAATTTCTTGCGTCGAGCGATAGTTGAGTTCGAGCTTTAGGGTTTCCGCGTCATCTAAGCGTTCATCAAACGAATGCACGTTGCGGAAATCGGCGCCGCGAAACGCATAGATGCTTTGCGCATCATCACCCACGCAAAACAACTTGGCATGGCTTGCGAGACTTTCCAGGATCAGCCACTGCAATGGGTTGGTGTCCTGCATTTCGTCGACGAGGACATGGTCATAGCGACCGCTGATTTCTTGACGCACATCCTGCTGATCATGCATTACCTTGGCAAAGCGATGCAGAATGTCGTCGTAGTCAAAATAGTCGTTTTGTTGTTTGCGTTGTTTGTAGCCAGCAAAGATCTGCTCGATGACGTCGAGAGTTTCAGGGGCGTAGTCGGTGAATTTCTCTAAGTAGTCGCGTATCGGCTGATTGGTGTTGCGCGCGTACGAATAGTAGGTGAGTAGTTCGTTCGATTGTGGGGCATCTTTCTCTTTGTTCTTATCCTTGTCGACGATGGCCGCGCGGACGAGTTTCATCAACTGCAATTGGTCATCACGGTCCATGATCGTGAGCTTGTCAAAGCCGAACCAGCGCGGGTGCGCTCGCATCTCACGTAAGCAGAAATGATGGAATGTACCGGCGACAACTTTGCTGGCCGCGTCACCTGTGGCTTTGACCAAGCGTTCGCGGATTTCGGCAGCGGCACGGCGTGTGAATGTGACGATAGCGATGCGGTTCGCTTGAACTCCTTGTTTGAGCAGATGCCCCGCGCGACCGACGATTGTTCTGGTTTTTCCAGTTCCCGCCCCCGCAAGCACCAAGAGATTCTTCGCATCGCTGGTCAGTGCGGTGCGCTGTTCTTCATTAAATTCCATGCGAGTCTCTTGGTAGGTTGATTAAAGGGAGCCTGCATTCCGGTAGCCGAAGATCGTTTCGACGTTGCCCCTCAGGATTTGAGTTCCCAACTCGACGGCGCGTGCTTCGCTCCATCCCATTTGCTCCACAAAATGCCGAGCCAGCACATCGGCCAAACATCGCTTGAACATTGCAAACTTGGGAAGGGCAAACTCCAGTTTGTACATGTCGCTGTAATATCCAACGATTTTATTGCGTGGTACCGCTTCCATCCGTGCCTGAAGATCCCGTGTTATAAAGCTAGGTGTGTTGCTGTACCACCAGTGCCCGTTGCAAACGACGTTGGGGAAAATCCAAGCGTAGCTGACCAGCTCTTGGTTCGTAACGCTGGCCAAGACGGAAATGGGAAAGCGTACGTCTGGGAAAGCATTAAAAAGCTCTCGGTACTGGATCAACGAAACACGGCTGTCATACAAGTCTTGCCCTTGAAACACGCCCCCAGGATACACAGCGCGGTTGACTCCGATCATGAGATCAAACGGTAGCTTGTGGTGGTTGCAATTCACGGCCAATTGCCAGAAGACCCAGTAGCCAACCGTCGCTCGGTCATCGTCTCTCGCAAGCTCTCCATCTGACAACAAACGACTGAGGGCTTGCTCAGCCATTGCATCGCTGATGGGGTGCGGGGAAAAACTGGGAGGTAAACTGATGGCACAAGCTCGCACGTCGCGCGCGACAAACGCCTCGAAACGCTGCTGAAGAGCCTGCTTGAGCTCGGCCAGCGATTGCACGCAGGTCTGTGAGCACTTGGCTAATCGTTCGCGAACCGTTGGTTTGGCCAAATGGAATACGAGCTCGTCGGTTCGCAGGCAAGGAACGTACCGCGCGGTGTCAAAGCCCGCCAAGGGATCGTCAAAATCGTTGGTCAAGAACACGGCCTGTAACTTGGAGCGATCCAGCACCTGTTCTTCCCAGTCGGGTTGATCGAGCATGAGTTGCGCGCGATCGTACAACTCCTCCCAGTTGTCACTATCCAGCCGCTCGATTTCGACTCCAAATAGTTGCCACGCCGCTTCCAAGAGCCAACTGAATTGAATCGTATTATCAATGTGTCCAAGTCCCTCGACAATCCTGCCAAATCTTTCTTTCGGATTGAGCTCGGGAGCTTCGATGGCCGATTTCGGCATTCCGGCTGAATGCGTAAGTTCCGTGTAGTAGTGATAGCCTAGGAAGTCGGCCAATGTCTTGCTGGCCGGTGCTAGTGGGTTAATATGCGTGTGGGGGTCGATCAGTACAAGCGAGTCCAGCTCGTCAAAAAGACGCTTTTTTAGTAGTTCCGACATGTGGCATTATCCGCCTTTTGGTTGTTTGTGACCACTCGATGGAGTGGCTGTCGTGGGGGGCAGCGTCCAGAGAAATCCTCGAAAAGCTACGTTCATAGTTTTACGCGCTCGAATTGCGAGCGTGAAGGCGTCGCGATCGCCTCTCAAGGCCACATGGAAAGCAAAGAGGAAAGCGCCATACGACTTATACAACTGAATTCTGCGGCTTGGGACGAAAAATTGCTCAGTCAAAAAACGTAGCAGTAAATTATGTTTTGCTTCCGGCGCTACCTTACGGCTACAATTAAGGGCCGGAGCCATTTCGCCGTTGGTGGGCAAGTCGCCTAGTGGGCGTTCCGGGGGTTTTCCGCATAAAGGTATCGAATCAATGAGTGACAGCCAGTTTGGCGACAAGTCATTGCCAACCGGAACCGCTTCGCCAGTTCCAATGTCTGCGGATAACAGCGACCCATTTTTGCAGGATTGTCTACACGACCTCCAGCGCCGCATGACGTCCCCTACCCCGCATGTGGAAAACCCAACAAGTCCATCTTTGCCCGAAAATCGAAAGACCGCTCCCATCGAAGGCAACGACGAAAAATACCACTACCAAGAAAACGGCTACGATGGCGTCGAAAATTTGGTTGGTTCACCGACGACTCCTCGAGTGCCGGCATCAGCGGCAATGAAGCAGTTGGAATCAACCCAATCAACCGAAAATCTTGTTGCTAAAAATAATGGTACGAGTTCCGAACGCTACCAAGGTACCCATCCGCTCCATTTGGTCACATCGACTCTACTGAGTCTCTTGATGGTGTTGGCTCTGTTAGTTGCAGCTCGGTTGATGGTTCCTTCGTTGGTGGAGAGCATTCGCTATGGCTGGTATCGAGGACAACTCCGCGCCGAATATGAATTAAGTGGACAACGTCTGCACAATGTATCTCTCGATTCGTTGACGGATGTTTCCCAGTTGGTGAGTCAACGGGTCGGGCCAAGTGTCGTCCACATCAACTTGCTTCGTAAGAATTTGGATCAACTCACTCAGCTCGAGAAGATATTTGGGCGGAGCCATCCGCAGGTCCGGTACGAAGGGCAAGGTAGCGGTTTTATCATCGACTCGTCTGGTTATATCATGACAAATCACCATGTGCTCGAAGGAGTTGGTGAAATCGAGGTAACGCTCAGCGATGGCCGACAATTGCCAGCTCGGGTGATCGGCATTGATCAACTCACCGACTTGGCAGTCATCAAAGTTGAAGCGAAGAACTTGATGCCTGTCGACTGGGGCGATAGCGATGCGGTCGTCGTCGGGGCTCCAGTCTGGGCCGCGGGAAGCCCATTTGGTTTGCAGCAAACCGTTACGTTCGGCATTATCAGCGGCAAGCACCGCGTTGACCTGCGCGGGACGCGGTATGAGCATCAAAGGGAGTCGACTCCGGAACTTGGAATCCGCAGCGCAAATGTATACGGTGACCTGATGCAAAGCGACGTAGCTCTGAATCCTGGAAACAGTGGCGGACCGCTAGTCAACTCATTGGGTCAGGTCGTGGGCGTCAACGCGGCCATTTTGGGCGAAGAATACCATGGGGTCAGTTTTTCGATTCCGAGCAACGTTGCGCAGCGCGTCGCGAGTCATCTCATGTCTGGCACGGTTGTGCCGCGTGGATGGCTGGGAGTTCGCATGGATGACCTGCCGCAAGAGCAACGTTATGATGCTGACGGTAACGCCGTGCCAGGTGTGCGAGTGTTGAGTTTCCCAGTCGACGGACCTTCGCCGGCGCGCGAGGCGGGTATCGAGATTGGTGATCTCATCATAGAATTCAACGGCCAACCGGTGATGAACCAAGTTGATCTGATGCGCATGATTAGCGAAACTGAAATTGGTGCGATTCCAAAAGTTATTGTGCTTCGCGATGGCGTCAGAGAAGAAGTCGAAGTGGTTATTGGCCAACGCAACGCGGGCATTTAGCCCTCCCGTTTGTTGACCACTCATGATGTGAAGCGTGATGCGGAGAACTGGAGATTGAAAGCCTATTCAGAGTACGGTTTTGCCTTGCTATTTCTAGGCATGTTGTCTGGTATTCACTCCTTTCTCGGATGGCGCGTTGTGGTGTTTGCTGCGGGCTTCTCTGCCATATGGTTTGTCATTGCTCTGGTGTTACTAGCGCGCCCGCCTGGCGTACCTGAATTTGTACAGGAAGCGCGCGGGAGCGACGAACAATATGTGATTCGCAAGGATGTTATGCCCCTGCTCCCTTGGATTGATCGACTTCGATTGGCGCTGAGTGTCGCCTGTGGATGTTGCTTGCTGATTTGGATTACCCTCACCTGGTTTGTGCAATAGAGATCGCAGGCGTCAGCAGTTAATTAGTTGGCACGATCGGGGCGTTGAGTAAGACTAAAGGGGGCGGACGCCGTGAGTTGTCCGTCGATTTTCTTGCCCCAGGGACCCATGAAGTTTCCCCCAGTAATTTCTGACTGGGTGCCTAATTGGACAGCGCCAATTGGCAAGCTGGGTAGCCACCGTCGCCAGACGGTGGACGCGATAGTTAACGTTTTCCACCGCTTGGCAGCGGGTGGCTACGAAACTACCAAGTGGCGCTGTCCAACTAGAGTGGTCATTCTCGCGAGCTTGACTAAAATACGGTCAAGCCCCGCAAAGCTAACCTTCCAATCATATTCTGTCTAAGGTTTTGATCTACGATGCGATTGATCGCTTGTAATACTCTGTTCGTTTGCTGCCTGATGGTCAACACGGTTTCGTCTGCAAGTGCGGATAACAATGTCGCTAACTTGGGAATGTCCGACACCAAGCCTGCCGAAGGGCCATTCGTCGAAGTGGATGGTGGCTATATGGTGCCTTACACGTTGATTGTTCCGGGAACAAAGGTGGGCATCGACATGCTCCCCGTGCCCGGCGGAAAATTCAAGCTGGGCAGCAGCAAAGACTCGCCGGGGCATGTCGAAGATGAGGGCCCGCAAGTGGAGGTTGAGGTGGGCCCGATGTGGGTCGCCAAATACGAAACCTCTTGGGAACAGTACAAGTTGTACATGTCGATGTACACCCTCTTTAAAACATTGGAATCCGAAGGTGTGCGGACGGTGGACGAAACCAACGCGGTCGATGCGGTTACCGCGCCAACAGAATTGTATGACCCAAGTTTTACCTTTGAATTTGGCCAAGAACCCGATCTACCAGCGGTGACCATGACGCAGTTTGCCGCCAAACAGTACACGAAATGGCTTGCCAAGTTGACGGGCCACCAATATCGACTGCCGACGGAGGCAGAATGGGAATTTGCTTGTAGGGGCGGCTCGCAGACTGCTTTTCACTTCGGTGACGACGCCTCGCAACTGGACGAATACGCTTGGTATGCAGACAACTCGGACTCGCAACCACAAAAAATTGGCTTGAAGAAACCGAATGCATTTGGCTTGTACGATATGCATGGCAACGTGATGGAATGGGCCATTGATGGTTATGCCGAAGATGGTTACGCTTCGATTGCGAACAAGCCGCAGCCGATGACTTTTGTCGAGTCGATTCGCTGGCCAGATACGGCGGAGAATCGCGTCGTGCGAGGTGGGAGTTGGCAAGACGATGCCGAGCGACTGCGCAGCGCAGCGCGGGTTGGTTCTGCAGATGAAGATTGGAAGGAAGAGGATCCCAATGTGCCGTTAAGCCCCTGGTGGTACACCGATGACCCGGCGCGCGGCGTCGGTTTTCGAGTCTTTCGTTCGTACCAGTCGCTGGATGATGATCTGATATCAAAGTTTTGGGAGATAGATCACGACGACATTGAGTTTGATGTCAAGTCACGAATCAATCGAGGACGCGGAATCAAAAGTGTCGTCGACCCGTCGCTCGCAGATGCAATTGAGAAGTCCAACCAGTAGTTCGTAGACGTTGCGTGGCATGGAGGTGTTTATGTCCCAAGAGGTAACCAGTGAACGCCCTTCGCGGTCCGTTGATATCGACGAATTGCACTGGGGGACATTGCAAGACTGGGCTCAATTGGTCCGCTTGCCAAACATCTTCACGCTGTTATCCAATAGCCTCGCCGCTGCTGTTGTCGCAACTGGACAGTTTTTGCCGCTAACCGCCTTGCTTCCCACCTTGGTTGCATCGGTTTGCGCCTACTGGGCAGGCATGATACTTAACGATGTGGTTGATATTGAAGAGGATCGAAGAGATCGCCCACATCGTCCATTGGCTGCGGGGCTTATTTCTCCAGTCATTGCTGGTCATATTGCCACTGGCATGTTACTGGTTGCTCCCATTTTGATCTTAACGGTAACGACCTTTCATAAGTGTGAAGCTTTATGGATGGGAGCCGCCTTTTTGGCCGCGGCACTACTGTCGATTGCCGTTCGGATGTACAACTCGGTGTTAAAAAGCACTCCTCTTGGACCGATTTTGATGGGAGGTTGCCGAGCGCTGAATATATTGATGGTGGGATGTACTTTGTTTGCTGTTTCTGGTGGCGAGATCTTTCCGCGGCCCCTCATCTATTTTTCGCTTGGCATTGGACTCTACATACTCGGCGTCACCATCTATGCTCATCGTGAAGAGAAACAGAGTTCCTCAGTTGGCCTAGTGGTGGGTTTGTTGTTCGAACTTGCGGGACTGATCGTCATCGGTTATTTGCCCTACACGGCAAACGCTACGGATGGGGCGGTTGGACCACACTGGACACTTGACCCAGTCCGTGGTTATCCGCTGCTCATCGCCTTGATTGGATTGACCGTCCTCAACCGCGGTTTTGCAGGCGTCTTGCATCCTGTTTCGCGCAAGGTGCAGTTGGCCGTCAAGCATGCCATTTTAACGCTGGTGTTGATTGATGCGTCAGTTGTCGTCATGTGGGCTGGGGCGTGGTACGGAGCAGCCGTCGCGTTATTGCTCATTCCAGCACTTGTTAGTGCTGCAAGATTTCGGTCGACATAACTGTGTAGAACAATTGTCCCCAATTGTTTTCTTCCCAATTGTGTTGTTCCTTCAGATGGTTGGCTTGAGTTGTGTACAAAAACAATTGGGACAATTGTTCTGTTCGCGATAAGACAATTGGGGACAATTGTTCTACACTTCGCAAAAAGACAAACGCTACGCCCAAAAGGTTGTCTTTCGGACGTAGCGTTGTTGCAGAGGAATGCTCAATTCGCGCCTAAAGATCAGAGGGCGTGAAAACTTTCCATTTCTTGTGCAAGCCGCTTGCGGGCGACGTGCAGACGCCGCTTGATCGTGCCGATTGGTGCAGCAAAGTGCTCGGCCATTTCAATCAGCGATTGCCCGCCAATGTAAAACGCTTCCAGCGTCTTGCGATCGATTTCGCCCAATCGCTCTAGGCCACTGCGGACCTGTTCGCATTGTTCGCTCTCGAGTACTTCGTCGAGCGGCGAATGGCGGTGCGCTGATGCGGAATCGAACGTCTCAGCATCCATCGTCAACGTCGGTCGCCGACGCGTAAGTTGATTGATCGAGGTGCGGCGCACGATCTGACGCAACCAACCACCAAACGCCTCAGGAACACGCAGTTGCTCAAGGCGATTGAAGGCGTGGATGAACACATCTTGCACCAGCTCTTCAGCCTCGTCCCAGTTACCGAGCTTACGATAGGCCAGGGCAAGCGCTGATCCACGATAGCGCTCATAAAGAGCACATTGTGCATCTCGATCTCCAAGCTGCGCTGCGTTTACGAGTTGCGCAACCGTTGCCAACGAGGATAGCGTGGAAGGGCTGTTCAGAGTTTCGGTAACCATAAAGTCAATTCTCTCTCGGTAGGCGATGACTCACGCGACCCCTGGTCGACTCCCGCAATGACGTTACGAAACTGGGAGCTGTGAGACTTCGCTGTAGTTCTTTACTGAGCTGCTATGGGTCGCAGACGAGAATTGCTCATACCGTTGACTTGCTTTGCTGAACGTTGCATTGCGGAGTCCGCAAGTTGTTTCCAACGTTGGCAACCACCTTCGTTTGGTGGTTCAAGTCGCAGTGCTGAGTTGGGTGTTCGCTTGTAAAGCGATCACCATTTCTCTTCTGCTTGGATTTCTGGCGCGCTATTGGGAGCTTGCCAGTTTTGTCAGTGCCGGGATTAACCCAGCCGTTGCGTTCTGACCGAATCCAACCTGGCGGCCAAGGCCGCCGCGGATGGGGCTAGGCAGACGACTGGAGCCGATATGCCGAGTAGCCGTAACAGACCGGGGCGTTTACCCGGCTGCGGATTACCAAAACGACTTAGACATTGATTGTCTTTATCATTGGTAAATCCTGGCTGGCATGGCTCGAGCCAATACCCCATATCCATAAGCAGATGTTCACGCATCTGGGTGAGATGGAGGAACGTGCGCACAGCACTACCGGCAACGAAACCAATCACGCGGCTTACCACGGAGGCGATCGAGCTGGAAATTGTTGTGAAACGCATGGCATTCCTCCCTCACGCCAATCAACGGGCGTGAACTGAGAGAGAGAGTTGAAATGTTGCACCGTGACCCGCGCCACGGCTCAAAGCCAACGAGCTTTGAAAAAAGTGCTTGTGTGTGAACCGCTGGTCCACTGTGTAGCTAAACGTGTTTCAAGCTTACCGTAACGGCGTGCAGAAGACAAATCTATTTTGTCCCTGCACGTTCTTGAGACGGAAGGTTAGACGAGTTATCGAAATAAAGGTTCGCATTATTTTGAGAGAAATACCCCTAAATTCGAAGTTTTTGGTCTCGTAACATTGTGTAGGTTTTCACAAAGTCGATTTTTCAGCCGGTTTTTAGGCCGTCGCCGCGTTGTGGAGTTGGTTTGTGAACTAGGTTTTAGGGACCGATTCCGACTATGAAGTATCCGACTCCCGACGCTTATGCTCGAAACGCATCACAATTCGCAAGCCCCTGAAGCCGCTGTCTGTGTAGCCCTGGCTGGTAAGCGTGAACGATTGCCGCCGGTGCCAGAGGGAGATTTGCTTTCAAGCGAGCTGGCCGAGCTGCAACCACCAGCTTGGCTCCGGCGCCTTGACCTGGAACGGCCGCGGACCGGATTGCGCTGCCTCTCACGGAAGACTCGGCTACTCAAGCGCTGCCTGGATATTGGCGTGGCCCTTGGCTTGTCGGTCATAGCGGTACCAATTGTCATCGTGGCAGCGATTGCAATCAAACTCACGTCCAAGGGGCCGGTGTTCTTCACGCAGACGCGGGTGGGGCTGAATTCTCGGGTTTCGCAGCGACGACAACTTCGGACCGATTCGAGACCCTCGACTTGCCGCCGCAAGGAACCTGCTTACGGGCGTCCATTTAAGATCTATAAACTGCGGACGATGACCGTCGCGGCGGCGCAGCATGGACCCAGTCAAGCGACCAGTGGTGATCGACGCGTAACCTTAGTTGGACGATTTCTGCGCCAGATGCGGATCGATGAGTTGCCGCAGTTGGTCAACGTATTGCGCGGAGAAATGTCTATGGTGGGTCCGCGCCCAGAGTGCATTGAGTATATGGAAGAGCTGTCTGAGAAAGTGCCTCGTTATCTTGAGCGTTTAGGACTGAAACCTGGGCTGACAGGCATAGCCCAGATTGAAGCCGGATACGCAAATGATTTGACGAGCTATCGCCGCAAGATTGCTTTCGATTTGATGTATCTTCAAAACTGTTCGGTTTGGAACGATATCAAAATTATGTTACGAACGGTCCGAGTCGTCTTCACCGGCTTTGGAGCGCTTTAAGTTGGCGTTGACTGCCGCCTGCTTGAGGTGACCCCAAATCGGGCACACGTGAAGCCCTGACGGGCTTATTGAGCGGAAACCAACGGTTCAACACGAGTCATGCAAACGAGAGCAGGAATCCTCGCCCTCATTTTTCCGTCGGCTTCCGTTGTCAGAACGTGCGCGGCGATATCGTCTACAATTGCAAACTCTGGGGATTGAATAACGAACCGGCTACCATTGTTCATGAACACCTGAACGGGACCTACTTTGATTGCATCGGTAAGGGTAACTCGATCCATTTTAGACAAACTTTCATTCGGCCTAGACCAACTTCTATTCGGCCGGCCCCTGCCAGCTGGCAATTGGGAAAACCTGCTAACTCCTATTCAATTATCAATCGTTGGTGCAATAAATCAACTGGAGAAAAGCATCAAAGCGGGGGCAAGCCGATAACAACTAAGAATCGAAGCCATGAGTTGTGTTTCCGTCAATAAAATTAAGTGACGAAGAAAAAACTCTTTAGGCCGTAGCGTAGCGTCGAACTCGTCGGACGCAGGTCAAGTAGAGACCGCCTAAGCCCAACATGAAGAGGCTCGTGGGTTCGGGAACCGCAGAAGTGCGAAAGACGTAGGTTCCCGATGCCGCTGCCGGCACTGCACTTGGGATATCGCCAGCTCTCAATAGGCTAATTCCGTTCAACGAATAGGAATGACCGGCGATCAGAGTGCCTGCATGATTTTCCACTGGATTAAGGTCCGTTGGATCTTGCGAGTTGTCCGAAAATACGGCTCCCAAAGTTGTCAGGTTCGAGAGGGTTACAAAATAGATGGGTGACCCAGCCGTCCCCAACCCATTGAAGTTGGATGTAAAAGTGAAGTTCAAATCATTGACGGCGGTGAAATCGATGGTAAAGCGATGTTCTGCTAGTCCAAACGGCACTCCCTCTTGAGATAAAGATATTGTCTGACTAAGTGTGGCTTCGTCCCCGATCTGCGTAAACAGAAAGTCGATTGAGGCTGATGCTGCAACAGCCGAGGCTACACCGGAACCAGCCGAGGGAAAGCCGTTGATGTCCGTGGAGTCGAAGGTGACCACGTCGCCTGAGAGGTTTCCAAACTCATTCAGGCCTCCCGCAGCGCCCGTCAACATGTTACCGCCCGTCAACACCAAATCCGCATTTCCGGCAGATGGAAAGCACCATAGTACGGCAAACGTTGCGTAAATTAGTCGTTGGTAAATCATTCAAATTCTCGATGTTAAAAAAAATTATTCTGACGCTTCTTCGATTCACGCAAGCCGCCGGCGTCCAAGAGTCAACATCAAGCCAAACAAATAAGCAAAGGAAATGACCGAGGGTTCAGGCACGGCATTTACAAAGGTCTGGAAACCATGATCTTGGTTGGGACTAATGAGTTGCCATGGGTTATTTCCGAATTTGGCCATCGCCGCGCCGCCGTTGTATTCAATCGCCTGGCCTTGGTCCGTAGGCAAAAAGTAGGGCCCACTGCCCGACGCGGCTGTGATACTAAATGCCAGAACGTCGCCTGGGTTGACGGCTATCGCAAAGGCGCTGACGTCAAACGAGACCATACCCGCTACATTCAGCGGAACATTATTTTCCGCAATGGAAAGCAGGGCTAACGGCGTCTCGGTGGGCAATCCCCCTGCGGTGTCGAACACACGCATGACTGGGTTTCCTGTGGGATCAAAAAATCCATCCAGGCGAAACATCAGTACATCGATGCGATCCAAAGTGCCGGCTACACCGACTGTAAACGTTTGTCCCATCTGAGAAACATCACCGTTAGTACTGCTTGCGACGGAACTTGTAAACGTGTGCTGTTGATCGAGTATGATGTCGCTGTAAGCGACGTTGCAAATCAATACCGACAGCACGATGAAAATAACTTGAAACGCCTTCATGGTCTGACTCTCAGCAATTGGCTACTAGTGCTTTGTAAAGATTAAAAATTAGGTTAGTACCTTGCTAAAGGTCCTGCAGCAAAGGAATCTTTAGTAAGATCCACTACGATGAACCCTAAAATTAAGTCACTTCTCAGAACGCATGCGACTCCCCGACGCAAGTCTCCGACGTGCAAACGAGAACATGCCGAGACCGGCTAACATCGTTATCAGCGAGGATGGTTCTGGAACGGCAACGACACTCACTGCGTCAAGCAGGATTCCTCCGCTCGGGGTATTACTTGCTGAGGTCGACGAAAATGCGAGTCGAGTCAAGGTGCCGGTTGCAGTGAACGAGCTGGAGTAAAAACCAAAATCGGCATCCGGCACAGGAGTATTGGTTGAGGTGCTATGAAAGACAGAATCCGACAACAGCGAAGTACTCAGAGCCGCATCCGATACCAGTATGTCTGCCGAGCTTACACCGCCTTCGACTGGATTGTCTGCATAGACAAAGCTCAACAAGTACATTTGCCCAACATTCGTCGCGAAGTCCTGAAAAATGGCACCGCGCTGAGTGCCATTCAAGTCCAATCCCTGATTCCCTTCGAAAGCGTCGAATGCAATGAATGGCGAGACGGGTAAGTGCCCCACATCAACATTTCCACTGCTGACGGTCCAACCAAAACCAGCAGGTTCCCCACCAGGACCAATAGTTAGAAAAGCTCCTGGCGCAAGTGCTGGTGCCTCAAATCCACCGTTCACAATTAAATCGGCCCGTGCAATTGCAAATGGACTGAATAACAGAGTCGCAAACGACAAAATAGCTGCTCTCATAAGAAACTCCAGCAGGACATCACGAAGTTAAGCCAGGCAAAATGTAGTTGTTCAACACTTTTGCTAGGGTTAAAGTGCGCGAGTTTCTAGATCCTTTCACATCTTTCTCAAATACTTGAAAGTAATTAGACTCAATCGTTCTACGTGTCGACGAAGCAGTTTCCGGACATCGAGAACTTATGACTGATACGCCGTTAAGCCTACTTCAGCGACTGAGTTCCAAGTCTGACGAATCTGACTGGCAACGGTTGTTCGAAATCTATGCACCGCTAATTCGCCGCTGGCTAGTGGGCTACGGTGTCACTGAGGCAGAGGCGGAAGACCTATTGCAGGATGTCTTTCAAGCACTATTGCGTGAGATTGGGAGCTTCAAGCACAATGGTCACACCGGTGCCTTCCGACGCTGGTTGAAGTTGATGATCGTCAACCGCCTCAAGGGATTTTGGCGCGCTCGAAAGACGGAGTCTCTCGCTAGCGGCGAAGATGCGGAAGTCATCTTAAAGAGTATGGAGGATCCCGCCAGCAATCCAAACCTGGCGTGGGATCAAGAGCATGACGCGTACGTCGTCAACGCGTTGCTAAATTTGGTAGAGCCGCAGTTTACCGTTTCAACCTGGCAAGCTTTTCGAATGCAGGTACTGGACGGCAACAAAGCCCGCGACGTCGCCAGTCAGCTTGGCATTACGGTCAACGCTGCGCTGATCGCCAAGTCGCGTGTCATGAGAGCGCTCCGCGCGGAATTGGCGGGGTTGATCGAATTTGATTAGATTCAAGGATGGAGGGCAGAGCGTGAAACAATCACAAAGGCCAATTTTATGGCAAACCCAATCGACGATGAGACTCTGGCCAATCCACATCCCACTCGTGAGGAACTCGAGCAATTTGTGGCCGGTTCATTGGAGTCGACGCAAGTCACCTTGATAGAGACTCATATCGCGGAATGCCAAATTTGCTGCAAACTGCTTGATTCTAACCCGAACGATCAATTGATCGATTTGTTGCAGAAATCTGCAGCGCCTAGGACCAACTCCAATCTGCGACTAGTGGCCGGTTACCAAATTTTGCGTGAACTTGGTCGAGGTGGAATGGGCGTGGTCTACCTGGCTGTCCAACCTGCATTGCGTCGGCAAGTGGCGTTGAAGATGATCGCACGTAGCGCTGATGCAGGTGAGCAGGAGCTCAGTCGTTTTCGACGCGAAGCGGAAGCTACGGCGGCCCTGCACCACCCCTATATCGCTCAGGTGTACGATGTGGGTGAACTGGATGGACAGCCATACATCGCCATGGAATTGGTCCGCGGATGCACTTTGTCAGACTACTTGCTCACGCGACCGTTAAGGTTTGATGAAGCGACCGATCTGCTCATCAAACTTTCGCAGGCCATGCAGCACGCTCACGCCAAAGGAATTGTTCACCGCGATCTAAAGCCACCCAATATTTTGCTCGAGCAAAACGGAGTCAACGAACCTTACGAAGGCGAACTGCATCCGAAGATCGTCGACTTTGGGCTTGCCAAACAGATCGATTCGTCCACCACGGTTACCTCAACCGGTATCATTGTGGGGACACCTAGTTACATGTCGCCAGAACAAGCGGTGGGCAACAATGCGATGGTTGGACCGTCGACAGATGTCTACTCGCTTGGTGCCATACTCTACGAAGCGCTTACGGGGCGACCTCCCTTCAAAGGTGCCAGCCCGATTGAGACGCTTGCACAAGTTCGAACTGCTGAACCTGCCAAGCCGAGTGCGCTACGCCCAGGAATGCCGAGGGATCTGGAAACGATTTGCCTCAAGTGTCTGGAGAAATCGCCTGGCGACCGCTACTTAACGGCCGAGGCACTGCTGGAGGATCTTGGCCGGTTTAAGGACGGACGTCCCATTTTGGCGCGACCTGCCGGACGCTTGTTTCGCACCTGGAAGTTGACCAAGCGCCACCCTGCACTCGCTTCGCTCATTGGTGTGATCATTGTGGCCACTACCAGCGTTGTTGCGATCGGAACTGTTTACAACGCGTCGCTGCGAAGCGCTTTGAAGACCGCCAAGGAAGAGCAAGTTCGAGCCGACGGCAATTTTCAATACGCTTTACAGGCCGTGGAGCAAATGTTGGATCGCGTTGGTTTTTCCAAGCTGGCGGACACTCCAGAAATGGAAGGTGTGCGCGCGGAACTGCTGGCAGATGCCGTTGGCTTCTACTCGAAACTGCTCGAAGGTCAACCGCGGGCCGATGTCGATTCACGCCGTCAGTATTATGGCGCGATGGCGCGCTTGGGAAAGCTCCAGTGGACGCTCGGTGACGATGAATCTGCTCTTAATAACTTGCAACGGGCTATCGAACTGCAGCAACAGTTGTCATTGGACTATTCCAACCGAAATGAAATTCAGCACGAGTTGGCGATCAGCCACATCAACAACGGAATGGTCAAGCAAGATGCTCACGAATTTCGTACGGCAATTGAATTGCTGCAGTCCATCAGCAGTTCCTATCCGCAATGCAGACGTGAGCTCGCTCAGGCGATTAATAACTTGGCAAATATCACAGAGTCCTTTGAGGAAAAGGAACGACTCCATTTAAGCGTTTTAGCACTGCGTAAGGAACTGTTGGCCGACTCAAACGGTGATCTTGGCTTGCGATATGGTATCGGCGAAACCCATCACAATCTGGGATATGTCTATTTATCAACTGGCCGCTATGCGGCTGCCGAAGAGGCATATCGCGAGGCGTTACAGATTTTCGAATCTTTAGTCCGCGAGCAGGACAGCGTCACCGACTATCGTGTCGCGCTCGCCGAATGCATCACACATATGGCATCGGTCGTTCACTCGCTCGGCCGGACGGACGAAGCGATCACATTGATTGAGCGAGCGACCAATACCCGAAAATTATTGGCGGCCCGCTTCCCGAAAATTCCGGCGATGCGCGAGGCCGTCATCCGCGGTCTATTAAATGAAGCGAAATTTCTTATGCCGAGTTCGCAGTTTTCACGCGCTTCGCTCCTGTCACAGCAAGCGGTCGATATGGCGAAGGATTTGAACGAGCAGTTTCCGAGTACGGAGTACCAATTCTTAGAGGCGACATGCCTTACAATCCTGGCAACGTCGCTTTCGGGCGAATCAAAAACTGAAGAAGCAAGAGTTGCTTATCAACGCGCCAATGTGACGTACGACAAGGTCTTAGCGGTCGATCCCGATAACTCGACCTATGCGACCGAGGCCGGCGTACAATTCATGAACTATAGCAATCTGCTGCGTAGCGAAGATCCTGGGCAGGCAGCGAAATTCAATGATCGCTCGATCGCTCTACTTGAGCGGGTTTACGAAAATTCTCCTCAACGAACCGACTATCAGTCCTATTTGTTCAACGCACATGGTGCACGAGCAGGTACATACGAAATGCTAGGTAGTCATCGTGAAGCTGTTGCTTCCTGGAGTCGCGCACTGGAACTTTCGCCCAAAGAACGGCGAGTGGAAATTGGGCTCCTCAATGCGCTAGCGCTCACCCGTAGCGGCGAGCACGAGGAGGCAGTCAACGCGGCCAGACAACTGCTCAGCGACGAGCAGGTCAGCGGTGCTGACCTCTACAATTTGGCTTGCATCTTTGGCCTGGCCGACAAAGCTCAGAAGGCGACTGAACCAAGTGCATCGGACCAGTCGGAGCAAGACCATGGCACATTAGCTATCGAGCTGCTCAACCGCGCCGAAGTGATCGAATTCCTGCGCATCCCTGCCAATCGCCAGCAGTTGATGGTTGATAGCGATCTGGAGTCTGTTCGCCTGCACCCTTCGTTTAACGAGCTGCTGGAACGACTTGATGAATAGCGTGAGAAGTATTTGCTGCAGCGTCGTCTGCCTAAAGTCGTTTACTTGATAGCTGAAGATGTCCTAAATCTTGCAGGTAATGAAACTGAACCTGCCGCAGGAGCTTGTAGGCTGGAACATCCGTGCACCGGCTTTGCTATCCGTGCTAAAGAATCGCGTGCAGTTCCAACGAATTGAAGGAGACCGCGTCGCCCTGCCCCATTAGCTTTCGCGACAATCACTCTTTTCCAACCTGACTCGCCCCAGTTAACAACCAAGCTTCCCCTTTGCAGCAACGCTGGGCCAAACCACCCGTGGCTTCGGCCAGATCAATTTCCGCCAAACGCGCGTCGAGTCGTCGGCTTACCTCTGCGGATCTGGCTTTCAACAGTTCCACTTGTGCCAAAGCGACTAACTCGGGCTTGCCCGCGCCACTCACTTGCAATTGTTCCAACTGCTCGAGTCGAGTCAGCCAACTGTCAATCGTTTGTTGAGCAAGTTCAATTCGCCGGTAACTCAGTTCCAATTGGTTGCACTTTTGCTCAACCGTCTGGCAAATCCATTCGGTTTGGTTGGATACGACCAGCTCGAGCTCTCGCTTCATGTTGGCAGCCAACCCCGTGGTGTCAGGGGCACACAACAGCTGTTTGAGAGGTCCGATGGTCGGCATGGGTAACGTCCAACCGCCAACCAGCGTCGGAATCATCTTGCCAAATTCTGGAGCCGAGTTTTCATTAACCGCTCGGGCAAGGACTCGCCAACCACAGAGATCATGGCGGAGGCTCAACGCGGTTTGGCGAAGGCTTGAACAATTTAGATTCTGTCGCTGCACCTCGAGTCGTTCGTGATGAATGTCTTCGCACAGGTAGTTAAGTTTGGTCAATCCAAAAAGCACGCTTCGCAACTGGTGATCCTGGGATTCAACCTGCAAGCGTTGGTCGGCAATCTCGATCCGCCGACGGACAAATTCGGAAAGGTCAGCACCCGCAGCCAATCCACCTTCCATCAATGCCTGCTGTTTCTCGTCTTCAGCGTCAACGAGTTCAAGTGCATGGGCGCTCAGAGAAAGTTGTTCTGCCAATGCAACCCGCGTGTAATAGGCCCGCATGCCGGTGGCAGCAGCAATGTCCTCTTGGTTGGCAGCCTGGAGCTGCAAGAACTTGGAAAGCGCCTGGGCTGCCACGCGGGCGCAATCATCCTGGTCGCAATAAAGTTGTGTTAACGTTCGACCACGCGCGCGGAGTACCTCGGCCAGGCCCCAGTTTGCAGCCGCTCGGCAACCGATGTCCCGTCCATCGATGCTCGGCACCGCAGCCGTGCTGGCCAGCGGAAGTTCGCTAGCCAAGACAACCGTGCCACCAATTTTCATTGAAACAGGATGCGTGTTGGCGGCGGTAACGGAGGCGAGAGGTGTCTCGGCTTGCAATGCGTACAGCGGAGAGGCCGTTACGAACATGACCGAAAGGTAGAAAGCAATACTAGCTATCGTTGATGGCTTGGTGGGGCACCGCGTTGCAGCTTGTTGGCCCTTTCCTCCATCTCGACGAACCATGCCAAAGCCCCTGATTGCGCAGCGCAATCGACCTGTAGTAATTGAATCACTCCAGCGGGTTAGATCGAAACAATCGGTTGTTCACCTTAAGCTACCCTTGTCATGTGAGCTTCAGAACGATGACGTAATGTTGGACGGTTGCGAAACTTGGGTGGATTAGGGTGAGCGTGAGTGTTGAACATCGCGTCTTCAACGATCGCAAAATCCTGGCGATCCTAGGCGGCTTCCTCCGGATCCAATAGGCTTGCCACGCGCATTGCGATGACCGCTTTGAAGGAAGTGAAGAAATAAAAAAAGCTCCCGGATAGTGAACGAGTCCCAGGGGGGCGGAGGACTGCGAGCTACGGATCCGGGAGCAATTTTTTATATGATGGAACGAGCTGCATCCTGCATTCGTTCGCACCGTTTTGTTTGGTCTTTAAGAAGATTTATCGTATCTGGCTTCCATGCACAAGATCGATTTTTATCTTTAGTTGCGACCCGAACAATTAGGCCAATGCAACTCACTTGCAACCAATCAGCCGTTCATCAGCGGCATGTCGGAACAATACCTGCGAACAGCAGAGTTGGTCAAGCCCATTCCGAACAGAAATTGAAAATGTGAAATTTATTTAAGTGTAGAACGATTGAGACAATCGTTTTCAAAGCAATTGAGACAATCGTTCTACACTGGAAAACGATTGAGACAATCGTTCTACATTAGACTTGTTGGAAATGGCAGGTTTCACCGGTGTGGATAACCACCTCGAAGTTGGATGCATCGACCGCCTCATCGAGTGCTCGTTCCAAGCGATCCAAGAAGTGCGGCACATCTTCGCTGGTATCGCAACATGCGATCGAAATCGAGAGCTTACCGGGGAAGGTACCCGCGGTCCAATTGGGTTCGCAATCCTGTAGGCTATGTTGGATTCGTGAGGCTCTTTCCACGGCGGCATCTTGCGAACAGCCTGGCATAAAGATGCACAAGGTGTGTCGTCGGTATAGGCAGACCACATCGATGCCGCGCAAATTCACTTGTGCCAGACCGACAATGGCGTCCCAGTTTGGTCCAACTTCGTCTGCGGGCAGATCGGCAAGGCTTCCGGCTTCAATCATCATGGCGGCGGCTGGTAATTCGGCACGCCGAAGTTGTTCGAGGTAGGAATCGAGTTTCGCCAGGAAGCTTTTCAAGTCCAAGATGTCGTTCCCATTTTCGTGCTCCCCGGTGCTCGATGGCTTGTTTTCTGTGTTGGATGATGTGCTGGACGGTTTCCCATTGGCTGGCTGCGATGGCTGCACTGTTGGCTTGGCCCCGGCAGCATGTTGGTTGTCAATTTTTGCAGGTGCTGCAAGCGAACTTTGCAATCCTGTGGCCGGAGCCGACGCAGTTGCCTGCGGCTTGCTGCGATTTACCGAGTCTGAAGAAGCGCTAGTAACAACTTTGGATTCCCCAGTTACCGTCGGGAAAGGAGCCCAACTGTGGCTTCCCAACCAATGTCCACAATTCCGACCGGACTTCTTGGACTGGTAGAGTCCTTCGTCGGCTCGCTCGTAAGCAGCGCTGGTCGAATCGTCGGGTAGCAGAATACACACTCCAGCGCTTGCCGTGATTTTCAGTTGAAGATCTTCGTAGCTGATAATCTGCTCGCTCACAAAGTAACGAATTTCCGCGGCCTTTTGCGCCAACGCTTCTTCGCTTCCGGCGGTTAGGATAATTGCAAACTCTTCTCCACCAAATCGAGCCGCATAACATTCTTGTCCACAGCACTTGACGATCGAACGCGCAAAGCTAGCTAGAACAGCGTCGCCTGTTGTATGGCCAAAGCTATCGTTGAAGCTCTTGAAGTGGTCGATGTCCATCAGCAGCAGACCAACCACTTCGTCGGCCGAAACGTTTTCCACGCAGTTTCCAAGGAACTCGTCGAGGGCGCGGCGGTTTGCCAATCCGGTCAGCGCGTCGGTGCGGGCCTGTTGCGAAGCTTGCTCAATCATCTGCGATTGCTGGGCGATGCGTTTTTGTGCATCGACCAACTGCCCCTGCATCGACTCGTTAGCTAGCATTATTTCTTGGATGGTCGACAGGATGCGTTCAGGGTGGTCGACGTCGGAATCGGAGAGTTGTCCGCTAAAGTGTTCCACTTTTTCGCTGTGAGCGCTAACATTGGCAGCTACGCGATGTGAGATGACTTGCAATTGGTCTGCAATGCCACGGATTTTCTCTGAGTCAACGTTGTTTGGCTTCGCTTCAAACCGAGACCGATCGGCCTGATAGTGAAAAAGCGATGCCACAACAGCTACTCCGGCGATGATTCCAGTCAGCGTGCAAAGTATTTCGATCATGTCCTCGTTCACCCACCTGCCATTTTTGAGGCATTTCCGATTTTTAGCTTCTTGCCGGATACTACGATCGCTGTTCCGTTCCTTGTCCCTTCACCCCGATGGAGCGAGATTGCCGCCGCTTAAATCTCGCGCGAATTTTGTCGCTCCACGTGAATCTACGTCAGGGAATCGCATTGGGCAAAGAGTGTGATTAACCGAACAAGATGCCGCATAGTTTCAGTGCAGAATGGTCGGATCGTAACGATTGTGCTTGACTCTACTTTAGCGATCGGGATACTGGTAGGATTCCGTTTGCAGTGAGCTCCTCAACATGATGTACTTGCTAGACCTTGCTCACGATCGTTTCCACAGCTCTCCTATGGATGGGCATCCCATGATCGACTCTGCTTTTCTCGACGTTACTGGGCGAATTAAGCGTCTGCTCTCCGAAAGCCCGCTCTCTGAAGTGCGGCGGATTCGCGTCGAACACGATGGCGACCGCGTATTTCTCCAGGGGCGTGTGAAGACTTTCTATGCCAAGCAAATGGCACAGGAGACGATTCGCAGCGCTGCCGGTGGTTTGCATATCGTAAATTCAGTTCGCGTTGACTAGCTTCTGAATTCTTTCCAATGCCAAAGAAAGAGCAGTACTGTCGGCGAGTTCCAGTTCGATCGTCACGGCTGATAGCGGTAATTTACCGATCGTCCTACTTTGCAGTTTGACCCAGTCCTTGACGGTGCAAAGCAGTAGTTCGGCGGTAGGGAACTGATTGCTCCAGTCGATGATCGATTCCACATCCTCGGCATTAAACGCATGATGATCGGGCCAGCGACGTTGGTCGAGCATGGTGGCGCCCAGCGATTCCACCGTTGCGAAGAACGAAGTCGGGTTGCCGATCGCGCAAAAGGCAAGCACGCGTTTTTCGCGCAAGTCGGCCAGCGGACATCGTTCGGAGGGATAGCTCAATAAATCGCGGGGGCGGTGGCTAGCTTGGATGACTTTTGCGTTGGGTGCCACTCGTTTTACTCGTTGGCTCAACGCTTCCAACTCCTGCGGATCCGCTTGATCGACTCGCGTTAGCATTACAAAGTCGGCTCGGCGCAACGCTGAAATAGGTTCTCGCAACAAGCCTCCGGGGAGAAGTCGCTGCGCGTGGCGAGGTTCGGATGCGTCGAGTAGCACGATATCCAGATCGCGTGCCAGTCGACGATGCTGAAATCCATCGTCGAGAAGTAAGACTTGCATATCCAGTTCTTCTTCGGCCAGACGAGCGGAAGCCACTCGGTCCCAATGTTGCAGGTGAGGCACATCGGGTAGCTGCAATTCTAATTCGAGAGCTTCATCATTCTGACCGCTATCCAGTTGACCGTAACCACGACTTAAAATGGCGACACGTGTTCCACGCTCTCGGAACCAACCAGCAATCCACGCAACCGTCGGACTCTTGCCCGTTCCACCCACTGACAAATTACCGATGGAAACAACCAGCAATTCGCTCTTCTGCGTTCGCAGCAGTCCATATCGGAAGGCAAGGTTTCTGGCGATCATGACGTAGTGATAGGGCCAGCTCAAGCAGCGCAGGAGGAAACGCAACAATTTTTGCAAGGCGCTGGGGGAGCGGGTTGTCAAGAGTTCGCGGAGGTCCATCAGCTGACTGCCTATAATACTGGTCCAACCAGCCACGGAACAAACTCTTCGTCACCGATGCCCAGTCGTTCGCTGCATGTGGGCTGGCCACTTGCCGTCGCAAGAAGTTGCAGGAACATATCGTGTCCCACTTCGTCAACGGTCCGGCCTTCTAAAACTTGACCAGCATTAAAATCCATGTCATCGCGTAGACGATTGAAGAGTCGTGAGTTGGAAGCAATCTTGAAGCTTGGAACCGGCTTGAAACCAAAACAGCTTCCGCGTCCCGTCGTGAAGGCGATTAAGTTGGCGCCGCCAGCGACCATGCCGGTGACACTGGCGGGATCGAAACCGGGAGTGTCCATAAAGACAAAGCCGCTCTGCTCGATTGGTTCCGCATACTCGTAGACTGCTTCCAGCGCTGTGGTGCCCCCTTTCGAAATCGCCCCCAGTGATTTTTCCGTTATGGTGGTAAGCCCGCCGGCTTTGTTGCCCACCGACGGGTTGCTATCCAACTCTTCGCCGTAGTTTTTGCAGTACCATTTCCACCATTCGATTCTCTTAAGGAGCTTTTCCGCCACGGCTCGCGATCGCGCGCGACGCGTCAATAAATGCTCTGCACCGAAAACTTCCGAGGTTTCGGCTAGGACTGCAGTCCCTCCGCATGCCACAATCCGGTCCGACACGGCACCCAGCGCTGGATTGGCCGTGATTCCCGAATATCCATCGGAGCCACCACATTCGGTTCCCAGGATAAGTTTGGCGACCGAAACGCTCGTCCGTCTGGCGGAATTGACTTTGGGTAACATCTTGGACACGATGTCGACCCCCTGCTCTATCGTCCGCGCGGTTCCGCCACTGTCCTGGATGGTTAAAACGGAAATTGCGTTCTCAAATTCTTGTACCGGTGGATGCGCGGCTGTCGTTGTAGGCAGATTGATTGCATGCAGATGCTGCGAATTGACCAAGTGAGACAACGTTCCTTGTTCGCAACCAAGCCCGACGAGCAAGAATCCACCGATGTTTGGATGCTTCGCCATGCCACCTAACACTTGGGTCAACATTCGATGCCGTGAGCCCTCCCAGGCCATCGCACAACCTCCCTCATGTCGAAAAGAGATGACTCCATCCACATTCGGGTAAGCTGCCAGCGCTTGCGCATCAAAGCGTTTGGCGATCATCCGCGCCACCGACGCAGAACAGTTGACGTTGCTGATGACCGCCAAGTAGTTGCGGGTGCCAACGCGACCATCGGGGCGGAGATAGCCTTGAAAACTGTAGTCAAGAACGGGAGGTGTCGCGGGGACCTCGCTCGCCATGGCCGCCAAATCGATCTCATGATCGCACTTGAGATTGTGGCTATGGATGTGCTCGCCCGGGGCAATCGATTGGGTGGCAACGCCAATTGGCCAGCCAAATTTGCACACCGCATCGCCCCGTTTAATCTCTCGAATGGACATCTTGTGCCCAGCCGGGAGCGGCTGACGTACCTGGACGGTCAAATCACCGACGCGCACCTGCTCGCCGGGAACAAGATCTCTCAGGCAAACGACCACGGAATCGCGTGAATGAAGGAGAACAACGTCGGTCTGAAGTGATGGTGATTGCACGGTGAGGTCGGGTGTAAAGGAAGGGTTGTAACGATAATGAGCAAATGCGCCCGCAAGTGTCTACCCTCGCAGTGACGCCGAAGCTCGGATTCTCAAACGCTGGAAACCGAAACCGACGTTAAGGCGTCTATACTATTACGTATGTCTCTGAGATTGCGAGCCCGGTCGGGAAAAGTGAATTTACACCCTATTGCTGCGTCAACATTGAAAATTTGGGTAGTGGACCTTGCGAAAAGTCCTGTAGTAAAGGGAGCTTTAGCAAGATCCACTACGACGTACCCCAAAATTAAATGTTGACGCAAGCACTACCCCAGCCGCGCAAAGCCCGTCAGCCAATTTTGCTGTGATGACTCCTCCAAAGTGGTAGTTGAAAATGAGTTCTGTTCCAACCGGAGTTCTAACACCCGAGCCATCCTCGGGCAGCAGCGACGAAGTACGCTCATTACTCCACAAACACCTCAGAAAGACGGCGCAGTTCATTCGCATCATGGATGCTCTCGTCATGCTTTTCGCATGGGTGGCGAGTTTCATCGCGGTCTGGCTACTGGCTTCAGTCGTCGATCACTGGCTACTGCCCCTCCCTTCTCTGCTGCGTTGGGCCATCTGGATAGCGGCTGTTGGCGGAACCGCCTGGTGGATAGTGCGGTATCTGGCTCCTCTTTTTGTCTTGCGAATCAATCCCACATACGCAGCTCGACGTATCGAACACCTAGTGCCAGAGTTCAAGAATGGCTTGGTCTCATGGCTCGAATTGGAATCGATACCAAACAATGGCGTACCACGCGGGGTCATGGCCGCGTTGACCTATCGTGCGGCCCGTTTTATCGGCGGTCAAGATCCGTCATCAACCGTCGACACGACACCATTGATCAAGTTGGTCGGAGTCGTGCTGCTGTTTTCGGTGCTGTTGGTTGCATACGCCATGGTGTCGCCCAAGAGCACTTTTGTGACGGGGCAACGCATCGCCATGCCTTGGGCGTCGATTAAATCGCCGACGCGCGTCCAGTTTCTCGATGTCAAACCCGGGGCGATCGAATTGACCCAAGGTAAGCCACTTGAAGTTGAAGTCCAAGTGCGAGGACTGTTTTACGAAGAGCCGGTGCATGTTTCGTTCAGTTCACTGGACGGGCAGCTCACCGAACAACGCATTCAACTGGACGCAGCCACCGAAGGTTTTCGTTACACGGGGCTCGTCACAACCAATCATTCTGGCGTGGAACACGAGCTCGACTATTGGGTGGAAGCAGGTGATGCACGACAAGGTCCCTATCGGGTAACGCTCAGCCCACTACCGACTGTAGAACTCGATTCTGTAACCCTGCGATTTCCGGAGTACACCAAACAGGATCCGCGTATCGTTGCCGCTGGTGGGAATGTAGAAGCCGTGGAAGGAACACGAGCTGTGATCGCCGCCACAGCCAATCAACCAATCAGTCGCGGCCGGTTGGAGGTTGACCCACAAATCGATGATAAAGGAGAGCTGACGCGAGCGGGCGCGTTGGTCGATATGCAAATCAACGACCGACAGTTATCGGGCGAACTACTGTTGCGCCTGAACGAACAGGGCGAAAATCCGACCAGGCTCAGTTATCGCGTGCGTGGCTACAACTCGCGCCACGATGCCAACGCAAATCCGATTGTCCATGTGATGTCGATCTATGCCGATGTCCCTCCCGAAATCAATCTGATTGGACCGGAAAGTCGCATTCTTCGCGTTTCTCCAACGTCGCGAGTTAATCTTGAAGTCCGCGCTAGCGATCCAGATTTTGGATTGTCAAAGATGTCGGTAACTGTTCGCAAGGATAACATTCCCGTGCGCGAGGAGACGCTGTTAGAAAGCGAGGGGATTACTGGACGACAAGTCAAGACAATGCGACTGGATCTGGCGGCTCTCGGGGCGAACATTGGAGATCATTTTCAGATCCAAGCCGCCGCCTTGGACAACAAACACGATCCACGTACCGGCTCACTTGCACCAAACCGCGCCGATTCTGAATTGCTGCTGCTGCAGGTTGTCAAGCCAGATCAGGCCGATGCGCCTGAGAATTCCGCGGCACCTCCTGAGGAACAAACCGCAACACCGCAAACCGGTAGTCAAGCTCCAAGCGACGGAAACAATAGCGATTCGCTAACCGATGGCGGTGTTTCTTCTGGCAGCGATCGCGGTAGCCAAACGAACGATTCACCCAATACCGCTCCTGACCCCGGAGAGAACCCAGCGCAGGACGATGCAACCAATTCCTCATCGGATTCGACCGACAACTCTCAGCCAAATCAGCAACCCGGGAACCAGACGGAGAATAACCAGACGGCAAGCAACCAGTCCCAAGGAACCCAGTCCAAAACGGGTGATCAAGAATCAGCAGGCCAACAATCTCGTAGCGAACCGTCTGGTGGTCAACAAACCGGCGGCCAAGAATCAGGCGGCCAAGAATCAGGCGCAAAGCAAACCGGCGATCAACAGACTGGCAGTCAGCCAACCGGTTCGCAGCAAACTGGCGGTCAACAGTCTGGTAGTCAACAAACCGGTGGTCAACAGTCTGGTAGTCAACAAACTGGCGGCCAGCAAACCGGTGGCCAACAAACTGGTGGCCAGCAAACTGGTAGTCAACAGCCCGGCGGTCAACAAACGGGTTCGCAGCAAACCGGCGATCGCTCGCAAAACCAGACTGGTTCGTCCGCGAATTCGTCCAACAATCGCGGTGGGGCAAATGGGCAACCCCAGCGAGATCGACAGGTAATTGAAAAAGTTCAGGATTTTATGGAGTCCCAAACATCCGAAGGCTCGACATCAAGCGATCGGGGCGAAAGTGGAGCTCCATCGGGAAGTTCCAAGCCGAATGCCAACTCGCCGTCACCATCATCGACTGGGAAGTCGGAACGCGCTGGAGCTGAGCCCAATGTTGAGCCGCAGACGGCTGCTCAGAAGCAAAACGAAAAAGGTGAAGCGGGCTCAACAGCGAGTGGTGCCGGCGACAAAACTCCGAGTGAAGGTACAAGAACTGAAGCCAACGAAGCAGCAACCACCGGAGCGCAGGCGACCACCGATTCGACTTCTGGCAATCAAAAATCCGGAGATCAAAGCGCGGGCACTAACCAGCAAGGTACGGATGGCAAGAGTGCAACCGATAAGAACGCTGGAAATAAGAACACGCCAGAACAAGGCACAGGCGATCAAGCTGCCGGCAATAAAGCTGCCCAAGATAAGGGAGCCGGAAACCAGGGAACTGGCAACAAAGCCGCAGGCGATAAGGGCGCAGGCGATAAGGGCGCAGGCGATAAGGGCGCAGGCGAAAAGGGCGCAGGCGAAAAGGGCGCAGGCGAAAAGGGAGCTGGCGATAAGGGAGCTGGCGATAAAGGTGCTGGCGATAAGGTGTCTGGAGATAAAGGCTCGCAAGGAAACAAGTCTGAAGGAGGTGCCGATTCAAACAAGTCCAGTGACAGTGGCATGCAAGATGCCAGTGGTGAGAGCGGCCAGTCGGGTGAGAGCGGCCAGTCGGGTGAAAGTGGCCAGTCCGGTGAGGGCAGTAAGTCCGGCCAGAACGGCAGGGACGGTGAGAGCCAGAGTGGCAAGTCAGTTGAAAGTGGCAAGTCAGTTGAAAGTGGCCAGTCAGGTGAAAGTGGCCAGTCAGGTGAGAGTGGCCAGTCCGGCGAGAGCGGCCAGTCCGGCGAGAGCGGCCAGTCAGGCGAGAGCGGCCAGTCAGGTGAGAGTGGCCAGTCAGGTGAGAGTGGCAAATCAGGTGAGAGTGGCAAATCAGGCGAGAGCGGCAAGTCCAGCGAGGGCAGTAAGTCCAGTCAGAGTAGCAAGTCAGGTGAAAGTGGAAAGTCTGGCGAGAGCGGTGAATCCGGTGAGAGTGCTGCGGGTGGCGGTGAATCGGGCGAGTCCGGAGACGGTGGATCAGATTCAGAAAATGGTCAGCCAAAGTCGGGGAAAGGATCGTCGTCTGGCTCCTCCTCAGCAATGCAAGGTGGTTCAGCGACATCGGGAGGCGCCCCTCAAGCGGGAACGGGTAGCTCCACAGGAGCCGCCACGGAGGCAAACTCCGACTACGCCAACAAAGCGACACAAATGGTGCTCGACTACTTAAACCGTCAGAAAGAACAACCCGATCCAGATTTAATGAAGGAACTCGACTGGACGCGCAAAGATTTTGATAACTTTCTCGATCGCTGGAACAAAGCGAGAGATCTCTCCCAGTCGCCCGATCCCGAAGCTCGCCGCCAGTGGGAACAGCAACTCGAAAGCTTGGGCTTGCAACCACGCCAACGCGATTCCATCACAGGCTCTGGGATCAACGACAATTTTCGGCAACAGCGAGATGGCGGAACTCGCATTCGCCCACCTGAAAGCCTACGGAAACAATACGAGGCCTTTCAGAAGGCGTTGCAGCAACGCGCCAACTGATCAGGAACAATTGTTCTCTGTTCCCGACAAAACAATTGGGGACAATTGTTCTACATTGCCGCTTGCATCTCTTGCATGAATGTGTCTAACAAACGCAGAGTCGCCGGATGATGGTGTTTCCGCAACCACGTTTCGTAAGAGACTAGTTCGTTTCGCTCAGGCAATGGCTTGTTCCACAGGATGCCATCGTCCGAGAGGCTGTAGGTTGTTGTGTTGAGCGATTTGCTAGTGTTAACGCGGAGTTCGATACTGGTCTCGTTCTTTGTGAATGTCACAAAGGCATAATCTTCTTCGCGGATACCGTTGGGTTCTTCCTTCCATCCTTGGTCGCGCATGGTCTTCGCGTAGTGATCGACGATTTCAATGTGTGATGTCTTTGGTATCTCGACTTCTATTTGTTTGAATTTAGTCTCATATTTGACGGAGTTGGCTTCGCTCGCTTTGTAGATTGGCATCTCTGCGGCCTCAATACCCGTTTGATTAACGCCTGAGGTAACGTCAGTGTCCGTCGGTGTATCAACTTTGGCTAGTTGCCAAGAATTTTGTTCGGCATGTTCGCCGGTACGGATGCAGGTTCGACCATCTGCTTCGCGAGACAGACGCAAGGTAATTTCTTGTTGTCCGCGAAAATAGGTAAGCCAGCGTATATCCTGCTTTTGGCTTTCGGTTGATCCCGCAGCCAGCCAGCCGTTGTCAGGCATGGCTCGGTCGAAGAACTCTTGACAGGCATTCAGGTCCAGCGACGTAAACGCCACCATCGCTGGAGAACTGCCGGCATCGCATTCGAGATAGTCGCAGTCGTTGGGCACTGGAAAGTTCGACTGTGCGACAAACAACGAGTACTGGATCATCAAATTGGTGGGATCGTCGATCGCAGGCCTCACCGTTACTCGCAACGTGATCGCGTGGTTGATAAATTCCAGATCGCGGCTCTCCTTTTCTTCGCTATCCGATGCGTTTAACCGCGAATAGGGAATCCAGCCATCCGCGTGAAGCTTCTTCAACAGTTGGACTTCCGCCGTCAGAAGATCGGTTTTCACTAAGTAGGTCGTTGAAGAACTGTCTTCATAAATAACCTTGGGTTCGGCCACGTCCAATTTCGGGATCATCGCTGCGTTGGCATTTCCGAGGTTGGCAATTTGCACCGATGTCACCGATGGCTGATTGACGTAAACGCTTATAAATAGCCGTACGCTTCCTTTTTCGAAGAATAGATAGTCCGGTGTTAAAGCATTACCAGGTCGTTCGGTCCAGCCTCGTTGATGGAGAAGATACCGATAAAAGCTCTTGATCTCGTCGGCTGGTTCCGGTGTTTCAAATGTAACCATCGCGGATTCACCCGTTTGCATCTGGCTTTTGGGTGGCCGAGGGAACGAACGGAGATCGATGGCTTCGAGTAGTTGCGCGGCGGTGGCCAGTTGCGGCGATGTGCGATTAGGTAGAACGACGGAAGCATGCAGCGGCTTAAGCCCCGAAGCTTCACCAGCGGCGATCGTTCCCCACAGTTTGATTGTGCCATCTTCAGTGACAATCCGCAGTAAACGTTCCTGCGGCAAGTAGTCGATGCCAACGATGGATGGGCCCCATGTATCGATCGCTTGCAGGGTTGTTCCATTAGTCAGGTCCCAGGCGCGCACCATCGCTCCGTTGGCTGACCAAAGTAGTTTGCCATCTTGGCTAAACTCCAACAGTTCGTTGGTTGCAAAGTTACTCTGGATACTTCGGGATTGCTGAGGATCATCGGCATGGATCAACTTCAGCTCTTCATCATTGGCGACGGCGTACCACATCCGATCATCGCTACGTGAGATGGATTTTGGGTAGCCCTTGTCAATGATCGTTTCTGTCATTTTTCCCGTGGTTGGATTCCAGAGTTCCATGGTTTCTCCGGTAACAACCAACTGCTCTGAACCGACATAACACAGTTTGGTGTAGCCATTCGCATCGAACTTCTTTTTTGGCTCCAAGTTCTTTGCATTCCAAACGGAGACTTCGTTTTGATAAGTTGTGGTGGCGATTTCTTGGCCTTCGTCAGCGATGGCGATTTGTACAACGCCGGTGCTGTAGATCTTCTTCGATGCAATCTCTGCATAAGTGCTCAGGTTCCAGGTTTTGAGAAAACCATTCGAATCGCCAGCAGCCAGCCATTGGTTGTTGGGAGCGATGGCGACCGAAACAATTGACGTATTCTCGGGTGCGTTGGGCATTTCCCAAAGGATGGCGACGGGTGAGTCGCTTCCCGTTTGCCAAAGCGTCAACTTATCGCCGCCGAGAACCAGCCACTTGCCATCCGACGAGGCGGCGGAGCAGGAAACGAAGGACTGGGATTTTGTCGGTTGTCGTGCCAACAAATGCCAAGGCTCCCACTCCACGATTTTCCAGTTTTCGAGTTGTGTAGCAGTGGGACTCGGAACCGCTGGAGCCGCATCGACGGCGATGTTGGGGGTTGACGGTGCGGTTTGCCCACGTAGCCCTTCCTGGCTACCACTATTGGACGTGGGATTCACCGGTTGTTCGTCCCCAAGACCTTTGGGATCCACGGCGGCAATCTCTGTTAGTTCAGTAATTTCGGCGGAACTGTTAAGCGGCGGCTGAACTTCCGAGACGGAAGTTGCAGAATTCGATTCAGCTTCGGTCTGCACCGGCTGGGGCTTGGGTGGAGCTTTGCCGCAACTACATAAAAATACCAGGCTGGTTGCCGTTGAAATCAAGATGATTCCGTACCGTTGGAGCAAAGATCGAGCCATACAAATCTCTCTATCAACTGAATGCGTCTTTCTGGAATGATGGAGAGTGTACGCATAACAGGGCAAACAGACTAGATTTGTTTCGATCCTGCCACTCTTTTGCTCGCCGCATGATTTTGATGGCGGGTTTCAAGATTGCGGACAGCTTTTAGAAACGAAACTGCCAATCGTTAATTCGTTCTGAAGCGCTCCGCGGCGTCTCACGCGTCTCGCCTTGTGTCCCCCTTGTTTGGTGGCTCGTGGTTATTGCTCTTCCACCACTGGCCGATGCCCTGATGGACGGCTTATAGCTCAGCTCGCTCAGCGCAGACTCGGTTCGCGGTCTGGCACTGTGCACGCGAAAAAAATTTTGCAAACCTCCGCGCTGCGGAGAGGCCGTTCATTCGTCTAACCATTAAGCGATGGGGCGGATTATCCCCGAAGGTCACGCACCTTCCCCTCTTGCTTGCCGCGAGCGTTCTGTGCTTACCAGGGGCAGTTGATCAATCAGCGACATGGGGATGCGGTGAATTGGTGCAAAAAATTTTTATGCCCATGCATCAGTGGATCTAACGCGAAGGTAGTTTGATGAGAATTGTCCAAAGGCTCTGGAGGTGGTCGCATTCCTTAGCGAGACGCTGGTTCACGGGCTCGCTTCTTTCACCTCCGGTACGAAATGCAGACGGTCAAAAGCCAAAGCCGCGTCGAAGAACGACACCTCTCGCCATGCAATACCTGGAAAGCCGGATTGCTCTGGCCTACGGCGAGGTCATCGGTCGGTTTCTCTTCTACGACAATTCAGCTTTCGATAGCGGACCGGGCTCCGACGCCATGGATGTCAACGCCATCGCAACCGACAAGTCGGCACTGCTCCCTGGTGACGCCGCCACTTTTCAGAACTACACCAGCTACAGCAGGGGCATCAATGGCATCATGATCGACGTCGTCGACCTTGCCAATCCATCAGCGTTGACCATCGCCGACTTTCGATTTCTGAATGGGAACTCGAACGATCTGTCGAATTGGGATGATGCTCCTGATCCCGTGAGTATCACGGTTGGAATTGGCGAAGGTGATGAGGGTGCGGATCGCATCAGCCTGATTTGGCCAGACAACCAAATTTACAAGGAGTGGCTACAAGTTACTCTGCAAGCGACTGCGGCCACTGGGCTCGAAACGGATGATGTCTTCTATTTCGGCAATGCGATCGGCGATACCGGCAATAGTTCGATTAATTCAATTGTTAACGCAGCCGATGAAATCGGGGCTCGCAACAATCCCCATTCGTTCCTCAATCCAGCAGCGATTGATGATGTGTTCGACTTTAATCGCGATTCTCGCGTGAACGCAGCAGATCAAATCATTGCCAGAAACAATCAAACGTTCTTTCTCAACGCTTTGCAGTTGATCACTGCTCCGGAACCGCTGTTTGAGGAACCGCTAGAATTGTCCGCAGCCAATCTAATGTCGCTCAGCGTAAATGACATCGACTTTCTAACACCTCCGATTTCTCCAGATGATCCGGTCGCAATTCTTCGCGACGCAACATTGACGTTTACGAATCTCCCGGGCGACCTTGGCGAGGTTTCCATTCAAATCGCATCGCTCGATGGCTACGACGACAACGACGATGGAATTATCGACGGCTTTGGGCTTTCGACGACCATCAATCTTTCCGATGTCGATTTCTCATTGGGTGGCGAAACGCTCTTGGCGTTTGCCGGTTTGACGCTGGGCGTCAACGATCTCGAGATTCGCCCAATGAAGGAAAGTGGATTCCGGGCCGGGGAGCTGGTTTTTGACGCGTCTGGGGTAGCGTTTCTGCCAACCCTGGCACCCATTAATCCCGTAAACACGATCGACCCACGCGTCGGTTCAATCGATCTTCACTCTGGGGCGTTCTCCTTCGCGCTGGACCTGCCGCTGGAGACGCGGCGTTCGATGACGGCGTCTGGTTGGGTTCCTTTTGAAGTGACACATGTTGCAGGCACCTTTGATCCGTCGGGGCCAACTCCTGATGTAGCGTTCTCGCTCAGCGGTTTGTTTGAATTGGACAAACTGGTTGACGAGCTGGGCACAGCAATTGGATCCCCCAATCTAGCAGTTGAGATTGAGGCATACGATGCAACGAATGGATCGTTTGCGCCCATCAGCTCTAGTGACCCGCTCACGTTCAGCGTTTCGTACTTGTCGGGTGAATTCCGTCTCTCGGGCACCCCAGCCCTGAAGGCGAATGTGGCAAATGTCGAGATCGACTTGGGAGAATCGCTGGGGACGTTGAGTTTGGATGGGTTCCTAGCGGTCGGCGGCTTTGACAGTGTTGGTCTGCCAGCGCCAATGCCAGCAGAGTTGGGCGAGCCGTTTGCCGGTCAACAGGTAGTTGGAAGTCTGACAGTTGTTTCTACCAGCGGAATCGGCGAACTGACAGGCGAGATCGTAATCGGTGGAACGCGTCTATCCAGCGGAGGTATCAGCCAACTCGATCTCGTTGGTCAAGCAACACTCGAAGGGGATTTCGATTTTTCCGGAGTGACGGCTACCGGCACGATCGGGGCGAACTTTGGATGGGAGATCGATGTCGACAACTCGCAAGCAGCATTTGCTATCTCCGGTGTCCCGACCGTGTCGTCGATTCAGTTCCAAAATGTCGATGTGACCGTTCCTAACTTGGCCGAATTGAATGTTGGACTAATTGAATATCAAGATCCCATAGGCTTAGGACCAGATGACCCAGTTGCCATTCTGCGCGACGCCACGCTGACATTTACCAGTCTTCCAGGTGATCTTGGCGAGGTGTCCATTCAAATCGCATCGCTCGATGGCTACGACGACAACGACGATGGAATTATCGACGGCTTTGGGCTTTCGACGACCATCGATCTTTCCGATGTCGATTTCTCATTGGGTGGCGAAACGCTCTTGGCGTTTGCCGGTTTGACGCTGGGTGTCAACGGGCTCTTGATTCGCCCGATGAAGGAAAGTGGTACCCGGGCCGGGGAACTGGTGCTTGACGCTACCGGCATAGCCTTTCTACCGAGCTTGGCACCTATCAATCCCGTGAACACGACCGATCCACGCGTTGGTTCGATCGATCTTCAGAGCGGTGCGTTCTCATTTGCACTGGATCTGCCAGAGGAATCGCGGCGTGCGTTGACTGCGTCTGGTTGGGTTCCCTTTGAAGTGACACACGTTGCAGGCACTTTCGATCCGTCTGGTCCAACTCCTGATGTGTCGTTCTCGCTCAGCGGTTTGTTTGATTTGGAGAAAATGGTTGACGAGCTGGGCACAGCAATTGGATCGCCCAATCTGGCAGTTGAGATTGAGGCATACGATGCAACGACTGGATCGTTTGAGCCGATCAGTTTGAGTGACCCGCTAACGTTCGACGTTTCATACGTGTCGGGTGAGTTCCGTCTCTCGGGCACCCCAGCCTTGAAGGCAAATGTGGCAAATGTCGAGATCGACTTGGGAGAATCGCTGGGGACGTTGAGTTTGGATGGGTTCCTAGCGGTCGGCGGCTTTGACAGTGTTGGTCTTCCAGCGCCAATGCCAGCAGAGTTGGGCGAGCCGTTTGCCGGTCAACAGGTAGTTGGAAGTCTGACGGTTGTTTCTACCAGCGGAATCGGCGAACTGTCAGGCGAGATCGTAATCGGTGGAACGCTCCAGTCCAACGCGGGTATCAGCCAGCTGGATCTCGTTGGTCAAGCAACACTCGAAGGTGATTTGTCTTTCCTGGACGCTTCGGGATCACTTGCGGCGGAGTTCGCTTGGCCGCTTACTGTCGACAACAGCAGTGGCACTCCGTCGTTCAGTGGTGCTCCGGAGCTGTTGAATCTGACTGCATCGTCGCTGGTGATGGAAGTGGAGAATGTAGTCCGACTCGATATCGCGGAAGTGACTTACACAGCATCGCCGGGTGCCGGTGAGCCTGTCGCGACAGCCACTGGAGCAACCATCACGCTACTCGGCATCTTTGACGACGCCAACCTCTCAGGCTCTGCTGACCTTGAACTCTTCGACGACAATAGCGACGGTGTGATCGACGGAGTGAAACTAGCTCAACTGAGTCTTTCGTTCGCGCCCGACCAAACTTGGGACTACGTCTCTGGTGGTGAAGTGCTTCTGCGAGCGATGGGTCTGACCGCTACCTTGAGTGACATCGAATACCGACCAGCACTGTCGGGCTTCCAGCCAGCGGGAACGATTGATTTGGCTGTGGGGCAATTGTCGCTTTATCCAGATGGAAACGGTGCGTTCACTAGTACCATCAACGACGTACAAGGTTCGATCCATCCTGCCGACGGAGATGTCTCGTTGGACATCGGCGAGTTGTCTATTGGATTGGGTCCTGATCAAGGTTTCCAGCTGAACGCTGCCAACATTCTGTTCCAATTGGACGACGATGATGCGACAGACATCTTTTCCGTTGAGACTGCTTCGCTGACGATTCTCGATGATATGGAAACGTTGTCCACAGCGACATTTGAAGCGACTGACTTGCGTTTCAATTTGATCGATGGACAACCGAAGTTCGGCCTCGGCGGCGTGCAACTCGAAGCTGCCCAGGGAGTGCTGGGAACGCTTGGACTAGCTGGGTTCCTGCCGCTGGATGTCACCGATGCGTCGCTTTCTTTTGCGTCTGACGGAGAAGGTTACACCGATTTCACGAATTTCACTTTCTTGGTCGATGGCTATTTCGATTTGAGCTTAATCGAATCCATGCTCCCCTTTGAGCCAATTCTTAGCATTGGCGAAACATCTGCCGCCCCTGGCGGCAATCCACATATGTTCACCGGCATTGAGATCGGCTTTGATATTGAGCAAGGTCGGATCACTCCAATCAACCTATCCGATATCCGAGTTGGATTTTCCGAATGGGCGATCGGTGAATTGGTTTTCGCTGGCGAAATGCTCTTCGCTGGCTACGTGGACGGACAGCTCGATCCGACTGTGTCAGGTACCTTCGGTATCGATGTTGAATCCGGCGACAACAGGGTGCAGCCGACGAGTGGCTCTGGGTTTGATTTTCACGGAGCCGAGATCACGCTCACTGGCTCCATAGCGCAGACGCTCGGCTTGACGACGATCGTGATCGACGCGCAGGTCGACACGACCTTTGATCTCAAGCTGGGTGATTTTCTTGAGCTTTCCGACCTTGGCTTCAGTTTCGGCGTCGACATAACGGCTACGGACGACTTCCTGGAAGATCCTCTCAATCGCGTCGTTGTTGAGCCGCGACTTGAGCAGATGACCGTTGGAACGCTGACTGCTGGCATCGGCGACTACTTCAGCTTGGGCGCGGTACCGGGATCGGGCGGCGGACCTGGGCTTCTGATTGACTTCGATCCCCAACCGGGCGAACCACTGGTTGTTCTGAACTTTCAAGTGCAATCGTCGATTATTGGGCTTAGCGGCACAATTGAAAATCTGGCAATTCTCTCGAATGGTGTACCGGACTTTGCGGCCATTGATCAAATCAATGTTGAACTGGTCAGTCGGGGCGATGGGTCGCCGAGCCTGCTGCAAGATCTATTTGCCGAGTTCTTACCGCTGAGCGTTTCGAAGATTGGTTTGAAATTTGAAGACGGATTTTTTGCGCTCGATGACGACGAGCAGATCGTGGGCATTGACGATCCGACAGCCCTCAATCTGATCGTTTCCGGACGAGCTGGAACACCGTCTTGGATGCCTGAGGACTTTCTGTTTGAAGTCGGCAGCGACTTCAGCAATCTCGAAATCGACGTAGCAGAATTGTTGGACGGCCAGTTTCCCATCGTCAGCCTTGGAGGACTGGGGTTCGAAGTCGGCATCGACTTTGGGGCCTTCAAGATTGGCGGAGGGCTGAGTGTTGGGGTAGTCGATGCGGATCCAACAACTGGCGTTGCGCCTGTGTATTACCTTGCAGTAGAAGGTGGTTTGGTTGTCGCTGGTTACGGTGCGACGGGAGCGATCGCATTGACGACGGCTGGTCCCATCGGTGCGACCCTGAGCGTACCACTGGCGATCCCACTGGCGCAATCGGGATTCTTAATTAGTGGTGCGGCTGGAACGATCCAGTTCGGAACCAGCATACTTCCCGATCCCGAAGACATCCAGCGCCCGTCCGATCTCGGTGCGATCCCGAATCCGTTCAGTATTGATTTGTCATCTGTCCCCGCAATTGAGGGCATCATCCATGGACTGTGGGACGAAGCGGAGCAGATCGTTCGACCGACGTGGACCGAACCTGTGACGCTTGCCTTGCAGGGGGAACTAACACATGTCGCAGTCGCGGGAATGATCTCGGGGACGGCGACTGTAGCTGCCAACCTGACATTGCCAATCGGCGGGACGTCCATTACCGACGGTGGACTGGCACTGTTGGGCTTTGGAGAATTGCAAGCGATGGGAATCCCGTTGGCGGAAGCGAAGATCGTCTTCGACTTGCGCGATGAACTCAACCCCAGCTTCGGCTTCCACATCCAAGCACCGGCCTATGGCAACCCGCTTGGCATGGTCTTTCCTGCTCAAGCCGATTTTGGAATCCTCTTGCGCACCGATGGCCTGGCGATGGCGACGGCAATCGGTCTAAGAGCGATGTTCACCGAATTGGCCGCTGGAGCCATGGAGCAAGGCCAGCTATTTTTCGAGACGGTTGCATCTCAGCTTCTCGAAGTCCTGCAACTTGCCCCCGAGGATTCGGCGCTGACCGAGGCGTTGTCGCCATACCTACTGCCAGGCCAAGATTTTCTGAGCATGGATAGCTCCGGATTGGTTGCTCTCATTCGGAATGCGTTGGAGTTCGACGATGTGCTCAACGCGTTGTCGCAAGATGGCGGGCAGTCGGTCGAGCAGTTGTCGCAGTCGATGCAAACCAAGTTGGCGTCGGCACTCACCGTAGCGGACGCATTAGTCAAGGACCTCATCACCTTTGGTCCGCAGGTTATTGCTTTAGGACTTGATGATGGACTATCGGTTGGCGAGCAAATGGTGGCGATTGGCTTGCGAACAGTGGGGCAGCAGAACGACCCGCTCGATCCGTTGGCCCTTTTGAGTAAACTCGAACTCGGTGTTGACCGACTAATCCCGATCGAGTTCATCAGCGAATTCACATCGATCCTTGTGAACTCAGTGGGACGAGGAGTCCAAGAAGCGCTTCTTCAAACCGCTGCCTTCATCGTCAGTGATTCCTTTAACCCTCGTCTCTTGATCGAGGGGGCAATACAACCGACGCTGATGGGTGTGCCTGTCGGGGAACCACCGGCCAGCGTGCAGATGTCCATATCCAAGCAGGGAGTCTCCTATGGACTCAACGTCAGCGTTATACGAACACTTCAACTTCTTGGAACAACGGCCTACACCGGTCCGTTGGGATTACTGCTTTACAGCATGCCAGCGGTAGCTGACGAAACGACAATCGCCTACGAGTTGCCGTTCAATGCACTCGATGCGCTTCAGGATCTGACCGACGGTGGCTTGCCTCTGGGCGCTCTCAACCCATTTTCGCCTGAGTGGGGGCAACTGACGATGTCGGAGTTGTCAACCGGCAGCTCCAGCGTCGTTGTCTCCATGGCACAGTTCGGGCCGGGTTCCACGCTGCTTGAAAACAACGTGCAAATTGTCGATGACTTCGACGATCCAGCTGACCCAGGAAAGATACCGGTCACATCACAAGAACTATTGGATCGCATGCTCGATTTGGGCGGATTCCTTATGACTGGCGGAGTACTTCAATCGAAGTTGCTTGCTGATCCGTTCGAAGTCATTCAGGGCATTCTTGATTCGGCCGCGCTGGCGGGTGAACAACTGGAAGATGCCGACGGAGAAATGGCCTACCTGTTCCAGTTGTTCAGTACCGTCCCTGCGTTCCTGGAATCGGTGCAAGATTCGCTGATAGAGATGGAAGAACTCGCGCGGGTACAAGCCTATCTGCCGATATCGTATGCCACGCTGTTGCCGCAGTCGTTGCAAGATCTTCTCGATGGTGATCCGGAGGCGTTCAACGAGGCATTTCAAGCGACCTTCTTCGACTCCAACGGCGCCATTCGCGAGGATGCCGTCCAAGCCTTCTTTGCAGCGTTGGTAGCTGAGATCGAGAACTCGGCCTCGACGATTGCCTCGAACATGTACTTGGAAGGTGTACTCAACGGAAAGCTTCTCGGAATCGAACTGGCTAACGGAAGAGTCTTCGCTGGTGTTCTACCTGATCCAGACAATCCAGGAGAGACTGTCAACTTTGGCAATAGTGCCATAACCGTCACAGGTGCGATCCCATGGCTTGGTGGACTTGAAGTCGTGGCGGTATTGGATCAGCAACTCCTCGCGCTGCCCGAACCTCCAGCAGAAGGCGACGACCCACTCGCGGCGCTGCGTTTGACTTTCGGCGATTCAATCGCCATGCCACGCGGGACCTTCGAACTTGGCTTGGACACATCCGCTGAGCCAGGAGAGGAAAGTGATTTCGAAAAGGTGATGACCGCGTTTGGGCTTGATCCATCGCTTTTCCAGCTTCCAGTTGACGGACAAGCGAACGCGTCCGTGCGGGCGTACACCCCTGGCTACGATCTTTCCAGCGAAGACCCGATCCAGCGCGTGGGAGGACTAGAGTTCCTTGCGAACCTGTCGATTCCGAATGTGGTGGACGACGCGGCGTTTCGTTTCCGAGCCACCTCGCCATCAGAAGGTCCCAACGGAATGTATCTGCCGTTCTCCGGCAAGGCGTCCGTTGCGTCGATAACGCTCGGCGGATTGACGATCACGGATGCAGTTCTCGACGTGGTCAGCGATGAGACTGGCATCCGGGTCGCTGTCTCGGGTGAGGCCGAAGTACTGGGAGCGATGTTCACCGTTGATGGTGAATTGAACAGTCAGTTCCAGGGCAATTTGACGCTGACACTGAAGTCCGGTGAGACACTTGCTAGAGCGTTCGGGGGGCTTTCTGGCGAAGGGACCTTCTCGCTTGTCTTGACGGGGCCAACCAGCGGATCAATTGCGTTCACTGGTACGCTGAGCAACGTGCCTGGCGTCTTAGGCAATTTGACGGTAGAAGGTGTCATTCAGACCAATGGCGATTTTTCACTTTCGAGTCAAGCCACGAATGTAACGCTGGCGGGTTTCTTCATATCCAATGCTAGTTTGACAATCGCCCGCACCCGCGAAGACTCAAGTATTCAATTCGCGGGTGGTGGAACAACGTCGGCACTTGGAGCTTCCTTCGTGGTCTCAGGAAGTCTGAGTACAAGCGGCGTGGGAACACTATCGCTCGCACTTTCAAGTGGAACACCAAGCTTTGGCGGACTGACCGGCTCTGGCTCGTTCAACCTGAACTTGACGAGCCCATCCAGCGGATCTATTGGATTCACTGGAAACATTTCGAGTGTCCCAGGCAAGGGATCAAGTTCGCTGTCGATGAGCGGAAGCATCGCGTCGAATGGCAACTTCACGGTCAGCAGCAGCGCGACCGGCTTGTCGCTGGGTGGCTTCTCCATCAGCAGCGCGAACGTCGCCGTGAGTCGGACGGGCAGCACAACTACGGTTAGCTACAGTGGAACCGCATCGATGAGCTTGCTTGGCGCTTCATTCCAAGCCGCTGGCAGCCTGAGCACTACTGGTTCAGGGACACTGTCGCTCACCAAGACCAGTGGAACTACCAGCTTTGGTGGGCTGACCGGTTCGGGCACCTTCAATCTGAACCTTACCAGCCCAACCAGCGGATCAGTCAGTTTCACTGGTAGCTTGGCGAGCGTCCCTGGCAAAGGATCGAGTTCGTTATCGATGAGCGGAAGCATCTCATCGAATGGCAACTTCACGGTCAGCAGCAGCGCGACGAGCTTGTCGCTGGGTGGCTTCTCCATCAGCAGCGCGACCGTCGCCGTGAGTCGGACGGGCAGCACAACTACGGTTAGCTACAGTGGAACCGCATCGATGAGCTTGCTAGGAGCTTCATTCCAAGCTGCTGGCAGCCTGAGCACTACTGGTTCAGGGACACTGTCGCTCACCAAGACCAGTGGAACGACCAGCTTCGGTGGGTTAACAGGTTCGGGTACGTTCAATTTGAACCTTACCAGTCCAACTAGCGGATCAGTCAGTTTCATCGGCAGCCTGTCGAGTGTCCCCGGCAAGGGTTCGAGTTCGTTGTCGATGAGCGGAAGCATCTCATCAAATGGGAACTTTTCGGTCAGCAGCAGCGCGACCGGTTTGTCGCTGGGTGGCTTCTCCATCAGCAGCGCGAATGTCGCCGTGAGTCGGACGGGCAGCACAACTACGGTTAGCTACAGTGGAACCGCTTCGATGAGCTTGCTAGGAGCTTCATTCCAAGCTGCTGGCAGCCTGAGCACTTCAGGCTCAGGGACACTGTCTCTTACCAAGACGAGTGGAACAACCAGCTTCGGTGGGTTAACAGGTTCGGGTACGTTCAATCTGAACCTTACCAGTCCAACCAGCGGATCAGTTAGTTTCACCGGCAGCCTGTCGAGTGTACCCGGCAAGGGATCGAGTTCGTTATCGATGAGCGGAAGCATCGCGTCGAATGGCAACTTCACGGTCAGCAGCAGCGCGACCGGTTTGTCGCTGGGTGGCTTCTCCATCAGCAGCGCGAACGTCGCCGTGAGTCGGACGGGCAGCACAACTACGGTTAGCTACAGTGGAACCGCATCGATGAGCTTGCTAGGAGCTTCATTCCAAGCTGCTGGCAGCTTTAGCACTTCAGGCTCAGGGACACTGTCTCTTACCAAGACGAGTGGAACGACCAGCTTCGGCGGGCTAACAGGTTCGGGTACGTTCAGTCTGAACCTTACCAGTCCAACTAGCGGATCGGTTAGTTTCAGCGGCAGCCTGTCGAGTGTACCCGGCAAGGGATCGAGTTCGTTGTCGATGAGCGGCAGCATCTCTTCGAATGGCAACTTTTCGGTCAGCAGCAGCGCGACCGGTTTGTCGCTGGGTGGCTTCTCCATCAGCAGCGCGAATGTCGCCGTGAGTCGGACCGGTAGTACAACCACGGTGAGCTACAGCGGAACCGCTTCGATGAGTTTGCTTGGAGCCTCGTTCCGAGCCTCTGGCAACCTGAGCACCTCGGGTGCAGGGAACCTTTCACTTACCAAGACCAGTGGAACGACCAGCTTCGGTGGGCTAACAGGTTCGGGTACGTTCAACCTGAACCTTACCAGTCCAACTAGCGGATCAGTTAGTTTCACCGGCAGCCTGTCGAGTGTTCCCGGCAAAGGATCGAGTACGTTGTCGATGAGCGGAAGTATCTCATCGAATGGCAACTTTTCGGTCAGCAGCAGCGCGACGAGTTTGTCATTGGGCGGGTTTTCGATCAGCAGCGCTAACGTAGCTGTGAGTCGGACCGGTAGCACCACGACGGTTAGCTATAGCGGTACCGCTTCGATGAGTTTGTTAGGGGCCTCGTTCCGAGCCGCTGGTAATTTGAGCACCTCGGGTGTGGGAACACTCTCACTTACTAAAACCAGCGGAACGACAATGTTCCTCGGGCTAACTGGTACTGGAACGTTCCAATTGAATTTAACTGGACCGACGAGCGGATCGGTCGGCTTTTCAGGAACACTTTCGAATGTTGCTAGTGGTTTTGTGTCGAGTCTCTCCGTGAGTGGCAACATCCAGTCCAACGGCAACTTCTCCGTGAGTGGTTCCACGTCGATCACCCGAACGGTCGAAGTCTTGGGTTATGACATTGCCCGCGTTACTGGCACCTTCAACGCAACTATCACGCAAAGCAGTTTTTCCGGTTCCATCACTGGGGCGTCGCTTCAGCACTGGGGCTTCAACTTCGCCACTGGCAATTTTGAATGGCTGACGTTAGCCAGCGGCACAGCCTCGATCAATTCAAATGGCAGTGGTTCTATCGGAGTGTTTGGCTTCGGTTGGTAAAGAGGTAGAGAGAAACGTCGGGGAAAACATGGCACTTAAAAATACTATCAATTTTGAAACTCTATTTCGATAAAGGAGGCGTCATGCGCCGTTTGTTATTTGTCGCATTGTGTATTTGTTGTTCTGGTTCGAACGCGTTGGCCGATATCATCATTGATGTCGGCAGTCATAACCTCGCCCCCAATACACCTGGGCAGCAGATTTTGATCCGCGTGACGGGTGGGGAACAAGTGCAAGGTCTTGACTTCAACGTGCTAGTTGCTGATGGAGGATCACAGCTTGGAGGAAATATCGAGGGGCCAGCCATCACCAAAACTGATATCATCCTCGGAACGATTTTTCAGGAGAACAATACGGGCGTGCAAGATTTGGGTGTCTTCTTCAGACAGTTTGATGCCAGGTCTACCACGACTGCGTCGGGAACGGTCGTGGCTGACGGAGTTTTGGCGACTCTCACGATCGACACGACAGGTTTTTTCCAGGGTACGTTCGATCTGATTCTTAGCAACACGCCCAATGGTCCAACCGATTTGCCACGACTGAATAATGGCGTGGCGGTGAGGATCACGGACGGAACCATCCATGTCGTTCCTGAGCCGGGGAGTTTTCTCTTCGGCACGGTTTCGCTACTCGCCTGCGGTGTGATCAGGCGTCGTGCTCGACGTGCATAAGATTCGGACAATTTTGTAATGAAGCGTTCTCGCTTCCGCGACTGAGAGTGAAGTGTTGGCGTGTACATGGAGACTTGCAAGCTTAACTCAATGTCTCGCGGAGCGTTGCGAGGCCGCGCTGGAGTAAACCGCCGACGCTGGCCGGAGTACGTTTCATGCGTTCGCAAATCTCCGTTATGCTGCATCCCTCAAGATATCGCAATTGCAGGGCGATGCGCTGACCCTCCGGGAGTTCCCATAATTGGTCTGCCAGTTCCAGCAACCTCTCGCTGCGCATCGTCATGCGACGTGGCGTCAACTCGTCCGAAATCAACCAACGCTCTAGCCTCAGCGATGATTCGTCCATTTCATTACGCAACTGCTGTTCGTCCACCTCGAAACCTCGCCGACGGAGAGTGTCGCGCAGGTAGTTTGTCAAAATGCTCCGCAACCAGCCAGCGAGCTCACTGTCTGAACTTCCACTATATTGATCCAAACGCTGATGAGCTCGAGCAAAAGTTTCCTGCACCAAGTCCATTGCTTCAAGCCGCGTTTCCTGGATTTGCCGAAGTTGCGTACTTGCCAACAACAAGAGATAGCTTTGAAATTTGTAGAGACTCTCCATGGAAACACTCAACGGTCGCGAGTGGTAAGTTCTTCAAGCATATGTGCGCAACGCTGCGGAATCGACACAATTCTAACACGCTTCCCCTGCGGCGTCAGGCGGCTAGTTGCTCCAAAGATCGCACGGTTGTCACGCTTCGCTGAAGGCGCATAGTACAATATCCAGCGGAGCCCCCCCTTATTCTGTTTTCCCGTGCGGCAGATGACAAGGCGATGCGCTACGGAAAAATACGTGAGCATTATCTCCTATCAAAGCTACTGCGATGCGTTTGAGATGAGGAACCATGACAGTGACGAATGAAAAATTGCAGCAGAGCGTACGAGCAGAACAGATTGGTGCTGCGATTGCGGAGTACTTGCTTGCGGCCGATTCTGGCAAGCCATTGGCAAGCAATGTTTGGCTGGATCAATATCCGGATCTGCATTCTGAGTTAAGTGCTTTTTTGCAGGCCGACTCCAACTGGGAATCACTGCTTGCCACGCCAGCATCGAAACGTGGAACGGGCAGTACCTGGAGACAAGTCAATTCGAGTTCTGGTGACTTTGATGAGCTTGAGATCGATGGCTATGAGATTTTGGAGCCACTGGGACGAGGTGGCATGGGGAGTGTCTACCGTGCGCGGCATGTGTCACTGGACAGATTGGTTGCTCTTAAGATTCCCCATGGCGTGGATCTTTCGCTTGAGGATCAGCGGCGGTTTGAGCGTGAAGCTGAGGCAGTCGCAACGTTAGATCATTCCCACATTGTGCCGATTTACGATGTGGGCAAGTCACTTAAGCGTCCTTTTTTGACGATGAAGTTATACAACGGAGGGAGCCTAAAACTTCTGGGTAAGGTCGAGCCTCGACGAGCCGCTATATTGATGGTCGCTATCGCCGAAGCAGTCGATCATGCCCATCAACGAGGAATCTTGCATCGGGACTTGAAGCCTTCCAACGTTCTGCTGGATGATCAGGGGCAACCTGTTGTAACCGATTTTGGACTAGCCAAGCAAATTGACCGCGATGCAGCGGCAGGAGACGAAACAACAATTGGTGCCATGTTAGGGACTCCCGCCTATATGGCTCCCGAACAAATCACTGGTGAGGCGACAACGCTGTCCGACGTCTATTCATTGGGAGCGATCTTGTACTCCTTACTGACCGGCGGGCCTCCATTCACCGGTAATTCACCCATCGACGTCTTGAGTAAGGTTCGCCACTCAGATCCCATTGCCTTGCGTAAATTATGCAGCAGCATCCCATGTGATCTTGAAACAATCTGTCTCAAGTGTCTCAATAAGGAGCCAAGAAAGCGGTACGAGTCTGCGAAAGAACTAGGGCGGGACCTGAACGCATGGTTGAATCATCAGCCAATTCATGCTCGACCCGTTACCCAACTGGACCGGCTTCAATTGTGGATTCGGAGAAATCCCTCGTTAGCTCTCTCGGTTGGCGTCACGGCTGTCGCATTACTAACCGCGATAGCCGCGATGGGTTGGATGCTCGTCCGAGCCGAAAGAGACAATCGTTTACTGCAAGCCGAACGATCTGTTGCGGTCGAAAATCTTCAGTTGGCCGAACAAGCCATTGATTCTTTGTTGAGTGAAGTGCAAGACGAATTGGTGCATTTCCCTGCTATCGATAAAGTACGTACGCGCATGCTGACAAACGCATTGGACTTACAGCAAACGATCATGCTTCGTAACGGCGCACAACTCGTGTCGCGAGTTGAAGACCCCACTGCCCGCATACGAATGGCCGAACTCTACTGGGAGTTAGGTCAAGTGACCGAGGCGAGTCACGAGCTAGAGAAAGTTCGAGAATCGCTTCAGCGGCTTGATGCAGCCGATCAAAATGGGGGAAACACTGGATTTAGTTTGAAAATGCGATGTCGGACCAATCAACTTATATCGGAAATACACCAACATTTCCACCGTTTTCAAGAGGCCGAAGATGCATTGACCGACCTGATTGAAATGCGCGAAAATGAGAAGGAGCAACTATGGCCACTAGGCGAGGAATTTGCCTATCTGACAGCTCGACGACAGCGAGCCATCTTGATTGCCAAACATTCGCAGGACACATCGTTTGTCGAATTCGCAAGGGTACTCAGAGAGACTGAGTCGATTCAAGCGCGAGCTAAGTCAGGCACTGTCGCCGAACAACGAAGGGCACTTGAGTTACTTGCCAACGCGTCCAACAGCTATGGAATCGCGCTGCGCGTCGACGGACAAGCTGACGCAGCCATCGAATATTACCGAAAAACGGTTGATGCTTATAAACAGCTCAGCAATAGCGATCCGTTGAATCACTTGCAAAAGTCGGGCCTTGCGGCCACGCTGCTGAATCTCGGAAATATCTTTATTCAGCGTCGCGAGTATCAGGATGCCGCCCAATCGTACCTTGATTCGATGAACTTGTATAAGGAACTAGTCATCGAGAACCCCAGTCGTACTTCAAACAAAGAAAAAGTCATTGGTACGCTGGTCGGGCTTGGAATCGCCAGTTCGAGAGCCAATCGTGTGGAGCAAGCGATAGAACTCTATGCAGAGGCCCAAGAACTCTTGGAACGATATGATCGTGAACACCCCGAATTGACGGAAACGTGGAATCGACAGCTTTCAAATGTGCTGACTAACCTCGTCAACAGCTATATCGAAACCGAACAATTGGACGAGGCGCATCGGGTAGCGGACCGCGCTATTGCGATTCGTCGCGTTGGGAACGCCGCTGATCCCGATGGTGGAAATGGAGCCAGTGGTTTGGCGGGTGCGCTTGGAAATAAGGCAGCCATATTTGAAAGCGAGGACCGCCAGAGTGAGGCTCTCGAATTACTAGAAGAGGCGATTGAGTTTCACGCAGTTGCCCTCACCTTTGCACCGCGCTCTACAGAATTCCTGCGGCGCTACGAATTTGATGTTCGCAGGCAACTGCGAATCTACCTTCGAGATGCAAATTTTGAGGCGATGCAACAGTCGTTGGAACAAGTCCGTCGACTTACAGAGTCCGATCCCAAGATGTTCAGTGAGATGCTGATGTTTGTGAAGGGCCTACCGGAGGCCGCATCACGAGACGCTCAGGCTGTGCTTGACAGTTTTCAGTGACATTTCTGCGGCACTTAAAAAGCGTGATGGAAGCGCAAGCCATCCCTTCTGGTCCATGACACGTCAACCATCCCGTTCTCAAACTCAAATTCGATACAATTGTCGAGTCCACTAGCGACGGGGGCGTCGGTAGTTGAATCTGTTGGCTCCAAAAGTGAGGTCTCACGTGCGGCGACAGCGACTCGAGTGTCCGGAAAATCATGTGGGGCATTTGGAGCTTGAAGTGCAAGCGCGAAGATGGTTGCGATTCGAAACCGATTCATGGCAGTGCTGAAGTATTGGGATAGCCGATGCGCGACGGAGCCCGAAAATTGCTCCGTATCTAACCAATCGCATGACCACCCCGTCCGCGGCCACAAAATTCACTGCAAGTTGCGATTTGCGGTATGATGCTACATTCGTCAACTTATTGTGATGGATGTGGCGCGAAAATCATCGGAGACGCAGGCGATCCAATAGATGTCGACGCAGTCTCTTGACGCCATCGATTCGTCGAAGAACCCATTGTCGTTGATGGAACTAATTATGAGTCCTGGGCGTCTTCACTACGAGCTCATTCGAAGCTTGATCGACTCCTGCGCGATTCCATCCCGTGAAGAGCTACAGGAGCGATTGGGTTGCGCCTCGGCCGCGGAACTTGACAACTTGTTTAAAGAACTTGCCAATGTACATGGCGTTGTTCTGCATCCGTCGAGCTTTGAAGTCTGGGCAATTCATCCATTCTCTCTTGCTCCGACTGTATTCCTGGTCGAGTCGGAAGACAAGAAATGGTGGGGTAACTGTGCGTGGTGCGCGCTGGGCATTGCCGCGCTGGTCGGAAAGCCTTGTCACATCACGACCACTCTGGGCGCCGAGGGAGTACAGGTTCGGTTGGTCGTTGAGCAAGGTAAAGTGCATCCAGGGAATGTGGTGGTCCATTTCCCGATACCCATGGCGCGGGCCTGGGACAACGTCGTATACACCTGTAGCATGATGCTCTTGTTTGCGGATGAGAGGCAGGTAGTCGACTGGTGTATGCGACATCATCTACCTCGCGGCGATGTTCAGCCAGTATCCAAAGTATTTGAACTCGCCCAGCGCTGGTATGCGGAACATCTCCGACCAGACTGGACGAAAATAAGTTTGACCGAAGCCCGTTCTCTTTTCGCTGAACTGGGGTTCACGCATCCTGTTTGGCTCTTGCCCTCCACCGTGGAAGGATTCTAAAGTGAGATATTGGCAGGTAGGAATCGACATGAGGCTCGCACGCGTCGCTTGTCACGTACCGTTGAAGCCGGCTTTGCGCGCAGCCGTCCTCCGATACTTGCTGTGGCGGGAGACGGCGGTTTCGAGCGCCGCCCATTCAATTGCATCAGGTGTTTTGCGTTGGTGGAGTTTCTCCGCGATGAGCCACCCCAAGCGGAAGACTTCGTCATCAGTCGGATTGACGTCGGTTAAGCGACTTGCCGCGGGCTCCGCTGTGTGATGATACATATAGTAGCACTGGGCGACGTACGCCAGGGCTTCGGAGTCGGAAACGAGTATCTCGCTGTCGGACTGCCAGTCGAGGAAGGCGTGCACAGCTTCATGAATGATCAATGCTTTGCGTGTGCGAGTTTCCGCCGTTTCAAAGTTGAATAAAAATACGTTGTCGCCGGAGTCGTATTCTGCCGTTCCGGGAGAAATGGATGTGTCGTGGACCACACCAATTTCGCCATCGATGACCAGATTGGCAACAATTGCCAAACTCCGACCATTAATGGCCCTGCCGCCACGTTGAAAATTCATTTGGGTAGCCGGAAAACTCGCCAGCGCGGTGGTCACCATGCGTTTCAATCGCTCATTTTTACTGGGCGACCAATTTGCAGGAGGAATGTAGACTACACCAGGAGAATCGGCGTCCGAAAAACTGTAGTTCTTCTTGTCATTGGAAGCGGTGCATCCCACGTAATATTCAAGGTAGAAGTTGACTTCTTTGGGATTGCGGGTGGGTGTTGAAATTGAATTCAATGATATCCTAAGGATCAGCCCGCCCATAGGTTGCGGCGAGCGACTGAAATGATTCTCCGGTACGCACCCGATGGGCAGGTCGATCGGTGAACGGCGGAAATTTTGCTAAACGAAACGGTGTCGATTTGAGAATGTGAGTCATCGGATAGTCAGCTGCGGTTAGTGGAAAGTGGCGGCGAACAATAATAATTCGCCGTACGTCCACGGGAGCGACAGAGATTTTCCGGAAAGCAGCTACTTCCGATGTTTCTTTTTGTTTCCCTTGTGTTTTGCGGTTCCGATCTTCTTGCCTTTCTTTGAAATGGCTTTGCCCGAGGCCTGCTTTTTGCGTGGACCACCGCCAGCCAGTTCCGTCTGCGCGGTGTGATTCATGGCGACGGTCAACAATAACTCGCGTCGTGCGAGGTCGACCTCTTGAATCTTGACGGTCAGCTCGTCACCCAGTCGAAAACGGTTGCCGCTACGAAATCCTTCCAGCACTTGTCCACGCTTCTCATAACGATAGCGATCAGTGGGCAGCGATTTGATCGACACAAATCCTTCGGCAGGGAACTTGGTGCCGCGAACATAAAAGCCTTCGGAAACGACACCGCTAATAACCCCTGGCATCGACTCCCCAATTTTCTTGTTTAGGAAGTGCAAGAGTTTGACTTTGATCAACTCGCGTTCGGCCCATTCCGCGTTTTGCTCTTTGTCAGAGCAGTGATGTCCTAGGGTAACCAACACGGGAATGGGATCGCCGATCGGATGCTGGTCGGTTATCAGCCGATGCACGGTGCGATGAACCTGTAAGTCAGGATAGCGTCGAATGGGGCTGGTGAAATGGCAATAGTGGTCGAAGTGTAGCGCGTAGTGCTCTTCCATCTCGGGTTGGTACACCGCCTTGCTCATCGACTTTAAGATGGCGTAGTTGACGGCGTATTCGGTCGCTTTGCCGCGCACTTGTTGAACGACCTTTTGAATTTCAAAGCGGCTCTCCAAGTTGTCGACTTTAATACCAAGATCGCTCACAAATTCACTCAACTTTTGCAAGCGTCGGCGTTCGGGTGGCGAGTGGGCGCGCCGCAGGAACGGGATGTTCAAGTCATCGAGCCAGGTGGCTACGGCCTGGTTGGCGGCCAGCATGAACTCTTCGATGATCTGATGGCTTTCGGTGTACTCGACCAGCCGTGCGCCTTTAACCTTGCCGGTTTTGTCGAGGTCGATTTTGACCTCGGGCAGATGCAATTCGACGGCTCCATTGTCAGCGCGATTTTTGCGTAAGACCATCGCCAGCGTGTGCATATCGCGGAGAAGTTGCCAGACTTCTGGCGTCAGCTTGTCACGCCAACCTTCAGGGTCTTGCAAGTAGAGGTCGACCTGTTCGTAGTTCAATCGCTTGTAATTAAGAATGGCAGAATTAAAAACTTCTTGATGAAGGATTGTTCCGGCAGAGGACATTTCCATCAAGACGGTTTTGGTCAACCGCACTTTGTCGGGTTGTAGGCTTGCGAGGTGATTGCTGATCAGCTCTGGGAGCATGGGGATGACACGATCAGGAAGATAAACGCTGGTCGCGCGCTTTTTGGCTTCTTCATCGAGCGGGGAACCAATGGGTACAAAGTGCGCCACATCGGCGATATGCACCATGAGTTCCCAGTTACCTTTTTCGTTGCGGCTGAGCGAGACAGCATCGTCAAAGTCGCGCGCGTTGTGCGGGTCGATGGTCAGCGTGATGGTTTTCGTAAGATCGCGTCGATCTGCGGGGATTTCCCCTTCAACGAATTTGTCCGCGGTGGCTCGGGCTTGATCGATGATTTCCGGCGGAAAGGCCTCGTCCAAACCATACTGGCGCATGACCGCCAAGGTATCGATTGCCGGGTTCTTGCTCGAGCCAAGAACTTCCAGGATGACACCTTCGCCAAGTCCATTGCCATCAGGAAACTTGACAAGTTCGACCACCACTTTGTCATCTTGTTCAATGGGCAAACCGCGCACATCGCCGACGGTGATGGGCGCCTGGGAGTTGACTCCGTCTAGCCAGACGACGGAAACTCCGTTTTGTAGGCCGTACGAGCCGGTGAATTGTCGTCGGGCGCGTTGGACGACTTCGAGCACTTCGCCCTCTTGTCCGCTACCGCGTCGGCTGGCACGCACTCGGACTTGCACCAAGTCACCCTCCATGGCTGAACCGGTCGCGGATGCTGGGATGAAGATGTCATCCACGGCTCCCAGTTTGCCAGTTGGGACGGGCCGGACAAAACCGAAGCCGGCGGCGGCCTGACGAAATGTACCACGCGTTAGCTTGGGATCTCCGGTGAACTTTTCGGGCGTGAAGACCAAGTGGTTTCCAGCATAAGCCAACGTCCCATCCAAAACCATGCGCTTGATCGCCTTGCGCACCAACGGATAATCGTCGGCCGGAAGCCCCAATGCAGCATGAATCCCCTTGGGTTTAATGGGTTGGTAATTGGGATGATAAACGTAATCGAGGATTTGTTGGTTGAGACTGGGGGTCGATTCGTTGAGATCGTTCACACGTTTGTCCATCGTTAGGCTGTCGCGCGAGCTGCAAGGCTCAGAAATGGGGGGTGTTCGAGCTTGCTCGGAACCGGTTGCTTGGTTGCCAGTTTGCCCCACCGCGCGAAAAGTCGTCTATACTGAAGAAAGAGAATTCCGGGAACTCAATCGAGATGAGTACCTACTTAGTGTGACAAGCTAGGGTTCGCTTTGGTAGCAGTTAGCGAACTGTTCCTGCGCGATTTCACCTGTTTTCTCCCTCTCCAACCAACTCGCATGCAGTTCCCACCATGACTGAATCGGAAGCAATCAATCCAACGAATCCCGTCAAACCACATGTATTGTTGGTCGATGACGATGCCGAGATCATAGAATCGATGCGTTACGCACTCGAAAATAATGGGTTTCAAGTTTCAATCGCTCGCGATGGTAATCAAGGTCTGGCTTTGGCCGAGACAATGGTACCAGACTTGCTCATTTTGGATATGATGATGCCCAAACGGAGTGGTTTTTTGGTGCTCGAACAACTTCGCCGCGACGGAAACGAAGGAGTACGAGTCATCATGATCACAGGGAATGAAGGAAATCGCCACCAGCAATACGCGGAGCTATTGGGAGTGGACGACTATATACGTAAGCCGTTTCCGATGGATCGATTGATCGATAGTGCGAAACGCTTGGTTGAAAAGACGGAAGGTTAGATGTTCAATGAGCTTTTTCCGTGACAGCAGTTGGTGAGCAAGCTAAGTTGAAGTGTGGTGCGGTTGCGCAATGGCGGTCCACCGCCGTTTCTATTCGCGAAAGAGTGCCCAGTGATTCAGCTTCTCCCCTGCCCTGCTTGCCATCAGCCCACTGTTTTTCCGGAAGGTGTGACCCTGGAAGCGACGGTGCGATGTCCACATTGTGACGAACAATTTGTCGTGGGCGAGATGCTCACGTCGCGTTTTGGCAGTTGGATCGTAGTGAACGATCCAGCAACACCGCACGGCATCCAGCGAGCGGATGAGTTCCCACATACGACTAGCGAACTCGCGCTGGTAGCAGGAACGTCGCTCGACCGTACCGCCAGCACAACAGACGACTCGGGTCCGCTGGAGTTGCAGGCGGACAGTGCACAACCTGTACGGCCTAAGACCGATTGGTCTAAGTTCGAACCCATCACGCATGAGCAATTTGAACGCATGCGCAGGAAGGCGCGTTCGCCAATCTGGTCGCTTCTGCAAATCGTGTTGGGTGGAGTGGCTGCCGTCCCCATTTCGCTCCTACTCATCTGGCATTTGATTGGTACCGATGTAGCCGGTGCGGGGCCATTGGTGGGTCGCTATGTTCCATGGTTGGTCCCCGAGAAGTTCCGGCCTCTCGCCGATGCTCAAGCATTGGACGAGGAACCCGCGACTAGAGACTCCACCCCGTTGGTTCCAGGTGCAAGTGGCTTTCGCCGCTTCGATGATGTTTTGAATCCTGGCGGAAGCAATGCACCGGCGGCGCCCGCTCCTGAAGTGGGAAGTAACGATGCCTTGGTGGCCGGTGGAACTGCGGAACCAAAGCGACCACTGCCATCTGCACCTGAGCTTAACAACTCATCAATCGATATGCCCAGCATTCCGCCGAAGTCGATAAATCAAAAGCCTGAACAGGCGACGATTGATGGAGTGGTGGTGGAAGTCGACGAAGAGTTGTCTGGCTCCGAGTCCAACAATGTGTTCGCATTAATTCAACAATCGAGTGATAACCTTGATGCTTGGTCGAATGCCGTGCGCGATAAATCGACAGATCTCAAAGGGATCGCTTTGCAGGTTTATAACGGTCTAATTGACTTGACCGAGGCGATCGAAGAGCTGCCAGATGGAAATCCGGTTCACCGAGTTGTGAACAACAAAATGGAACTGATTTCACGCACCGTCAAGAATCAAATCGATGTGCAAAAAGTCGTCCGGCAGGGCGCGAGCTTTTGGCTAAAGAATCAATCCGAAAGTGTCCCTTTTGCATTGGCATTGATTGTTGATGCTGAGTCGGTGGTCGACAATGGCCAGAATTTCAGAATGCAGTTCCCAGATTCGAAGCAAATGACGGTAGCCACGCGACCGCTGGCGATCGAGATACCCAAAAGCCTATCTCCAAGAGTAAGTGGAGGAGTGACCTACCTGGTTCTTGGAACCGTCAACGCGGCGAAACTAGAGGACGATCAAAACGGGACAAATAGCGCGCCCGAAGAATTTATCTTCACAGCCAACTATCTCTATGCGCTCTAATTATTGCCTTTCAGATAATGGTTGGATAACGTGACGATGACCGACGAAACCCCTGAAATCAGCCCGCCGGATGTCATGTCCGAGTCGCAATTGCCTGCAGCCATTGACATGGAACGTCAGACCGTTGGCGAAGCGTCGAATGCACTACTGCGGATGTTCCATTATTCAGCCAGTCTTCCTGAACGCACGTTGCGAAGTGCTGGTGCGTTGGCGGGCGGCTTGGTGCGTGAATCAGCCAACTGGCTTGTCCCTTCCGCCTTCCGAAATTCAAAGTCCTATTCGATATTCGTCCAGCAAATGCTTGACTTTGTTGTCAACGACGTGGGCGGAGTGCGGCGAGCAATAACCGGCGGAAAAGAAGAACCCAATCAAGATGAAGTGTTCTTGGCTCGCAAAACTGTGGGCAACTTGCTGGACATGACGGCGTTGGCCACCTTCCACTTGTCACCTTTGACTGTGTTGGCCATTTTCAGCGACCTGGCCTATGGCTCTAAGGTTTACATGGAACAGCTGAGTGCTCGTTTGAAAGAACACGGAATCATCGATGAGAACACGACGATCGATGGTGCGGCTGAGTTGATCGCTGCGCTCGAAAAGGCATCGGGTAGTGCCGTGGGCATGTTCGATCAGCCTCCCATTTCGATCGAAGGTATGCGCAAGACGATTCAGGAAACGCAGACGGCAATCGAAGAAGTCGACCCAAGCAAGTTGTTGCCTTTTGCGGAGATCGACCAATTATGGCGACAGATGGAGTTGGCAGCCAAAGATCAAAATGCATCGATCTGGGATGTGTCGGCCACCATGTCGGTCGTTGCGCTGAATAACATTCAGGCGGTAGGGAGGGGAACTGCGGTGAGCCTCGAAATCGCTGGAAATATGTTCAACACGCACATCGTTTCGCACTACTGGGATGCGTTGCGGGCAATCGAACGCGACGGTCTAATCCCAACACTTTCCAAGGCGAGCGAACCATATTTGGAAGCGGTGTGGACGAATTTTGCCATCGATCGCAAAACTTGGACCGAGCAGTTGTTAAGCGGCGAATTGTTGAAGTGGGGTTGGAGTCGACTGAGCTGGCCCAAGCTAACCCGATAAACGCCCCACGGCACAACTCCGCTATTTGACGACATTGCCGCTAATGACCGTCGAAGCTTGACCGTCGGTAGCTAACGAAGTGTTTACAGTAACTTGGATGCGAAATGCACCAGTTGAACCACCCGAGTTGAATTCAATCGGGATGATGTGAGCTTTCTTCTTGCCAGTCGGAGTGGTGAAGGCAAATCGTTGATCGGCGCATTTGATCTCCGCCACTTCGAATTCGTCCTTTGATCGAATAACGACGCGGGTTTTGATCGAAGAGTCCACTTTGACGCTTCCCAGTTCAACGCTGACTGGCATGCTGACGGGAGGTAAGATGACGCCCCGCACGGGAACCGTCACCAAATTAAACTGCGGTTCGTTGGTGACGAGCACGATTTGATCCGAAAAATCGCCTTCCGGCGCGGTCTCTTTCAGAGTTACGTTCATAACGTAGCCGATGCGTCCTTGCTGGTTGGTTGGTTTCAGACGAACACCCAAGTTATCGTTGACGCTGCGAACGTCCACAATTTCCCACGGATTTTTACCTGCGTAGGAAATCTTCACTTGTGCTGTTTTGGAAGCTCCTCGGTCCACTTCTCCAAATTCGATCACGCCAGGTTCTGTTTGAATATCCGAGCGTATGTTTCCTTTAACGTTGAGTTGCATTTCGCCATAAAACGGCTTGGTAAATACTACGGTCACTTGAGCCGCTTTGGCGCCAATGAAGCTTTCGGTGTTGAATTCGCAGACGATTGCGCCTTCTTCATACGTCTTGAGATCGCCCTTCTTGATCCGTGGTATGGTGCAACCGCAGCTCGATTTGACGCGATCGATGTGAATTGTCTCTTCATACTTATTTACGAGTTTGAATTCATATTCAGTTTTGGCTCCCCGGGGAACGGTACCAAAATCATGTTCGGTCTCGGTGAACATTTCCTTCACCCAGTTCTGGGCGGATGCGGTCGAGCAACACGCCAGGGTGAGGAAACAGCAGAATGTTAATAAGCAAGCAGTTCGATGGTTCATGTCCGAATTCCTGCCGAGCGACGCTAAAGGAAATAAAATTAAATAGTGAAAAAATAGCGGCTTCCGACGGCCGGCGAATTAATCTAGCAACCTGTTCCAGCGGGCGAAAGGCGACTCAGCGCCTTTGCCAGCCAACAACGTAACGAAAGAAGTCGAGGAGCCCAGCGAAACGGTAATTACCGTCAACGTAATGCTCGATAACGTAAAAAGCGAAGTAGTAGGCGCGGCAGAATGACCAAATGGCAATGAATAAAAAAGCCGACGACCGCCAACTTTTTAATTCGAGCAAGAGCAATGAACTGGCCAAAATTCCAAGGAACAAGAACATCATTCCTTTGCCATAAATCGCCCTAGCGCTCTTCAGATCCCCACGCGGCATTCTTCTGATCTCCGCTAATATCAATGGGCTACTTGGCTTCCACAGCGATCATCCGATAGATAGCATAATGTTCTTCGCTGTCCGGGTATTTAAATTCTTTGATTTCAAATTTCCCTTTGACGGCGATCGGTCGCGTCGTGAAATCGGCGGTTTTACCTTTTTGCATTTGAATCATGATGCAGTCGTACAACATTGCCCCTGGACCGAAACAACACTCCATGTTGTCGCGAACAAGTACAAATTCGTCGATCCCCGATTGTTTGAAAACGCTGGCCGGTAATATGTAGCCACGAATGCGAATCTCTTTTTTGTTAAGTTCCTCTATTTCTTTGGTCAGCATCGACCGCTTGAAGAGTCCCCCTTTTTCCATTTCGAACTTGAGATCGTCAAACGTCAATTCACCTTTGCTCTTGGCGGTATCACGGCTCGGGCGATCTTCGACAATCGGTTTGTCTTGCGTTGGATTGGCCCGCGATGTAAGCCGAGCCTGTGATTCATCCGCCGCAAGTGTGAAGGCGGGTAGCGTCAGAAAGGCAAAAAGTAGATAGGCGAGCGTTGGCATATTTCGCCGACCGATCCGTCTTAAATTGGCCAGGACTTCTAAATTGGCCACTACTGGGGACATATCGACCCTTTCAACTTGGAGAGGCACGCAGTTCATCGAAAGGGACGCCAATGCACGGCGTCACCCTGACGACCGCTTCGTCGCGATGATAACTGTAGCCTACGCAAGTTTCTCATGTAAATGCAACCCTATCCGGCCGGGAAGGTCACAAAAGCAGGATTTACTTGAGAATATCAGCTCGCAGTTGGTAGAAAACGCCTGTCAGTCCATCGATCGGCTTGAGATTGGGGTTCACATGCAAAGTCCCAGCTAATCGCTGTTTGCGCATGTTTTTCTTGGCGTACTGCTCACCCGATAGGGTCACCTCGATCATGTGCGTGAGCGGGGGTTGTCCACCAAAGCAGCACGTTCCCAGGTCTGGCACGATGACAAAACGCTTGGCGAGCATCGTATCCATGGACGTTGGGTGGATGTAGCCTTTGATAAATACCGCTTTGCCGTCCAGTGCTACAGCCTCGGCGGTCGGAAAATCGGGTTGCCCGCTGTCGCTCATCAGGCTGGCGAAGTTGACGCGCATGTAACCTTCCGGGACTTCGGTGGCATAAACGTAGGTATGCCATGCGGGTGCAGAAATGAGAATTGCAGAGGAAATCAGCGTCCCTGCCCATGCAATCGGCTTGCCCACGAGTTCTTCAGGGTATTTGCGAAACGCTGCAAACGACAGTAGGCCAAACACGACACCCACGAGTGGAATTGGAACCAGGAACGGCGTTGCAAATGCGGTCAGCCCGAAAAACCCCAGGACACATGAAGCAACGGCAGCCCTGGACACCGTGCGATAAACATCTGCCGACGTCGACCTGTCAACTTCATTTGGTTTCGAAGTTGGCGATAACTGCGCATTGGACACGGGTTGGCCAGACGCGGAAGCCGGATCGTGAGTGATGGATGGTGTCGCCGTATTCATGGGTTGTGAGTTCGCTGTAGGGGGTCATAAACCTAATTGCGAAGGCTAAGTCGTTGCAGTTCGGAAAAGAACTTCGCCTGTAAGCCGTGCCTTCCTGCGCCGCTGATCGCAAGCCACATCGTCAGCCACAGGGTGGTTGAGGTAATACCCATTACGCTCAGGGTGAAGGTCCGGTTCGTCGTCACGGTTGCCAATTGTTGTGTGGCAGGCAGGTGAATTCCTGCATAAGCCAACTGCTGTCCGCCTTTCGCGGAAAACGGCAAGTCCCGCAGCGCAGTTCGGCGGATGTTGTCAATCTGAGCGGCTGGAATCGCTGACGAAGTGTCGTTGCTCCCGGCGGCGGAGGTGGCTTTGGGTACTGGGAAAAACGACGTTGCGCGCTTGAATGCTGCGGGGTCGATCGCTTTCAACTCCGACAATTTCGCTTCGGCTTCTGGAAGCGGACAGGCCCGCAGATAGTTGATGACCGGTACTCGAACCCAACTTGTCTTTTCATCTGCGTTCTTGAACAATCCAACGACCTTGTCCACCTGGGACCAGTCTTCCCAGCGGGCCAAGTCAGGGATTACCAAGTCAGCTAGCTCAGGTCGATCTAACAGTAGTCGCATCGATTCGAGCACTCGGTCCTTATCGATCACACCACCTTCGGTCCCGTGAAAACGCAGCGCCATAATCGCAGCATAGGTATCAGCGTATTGGCTCTGCTTATTGGCCAGGAATAGCTCATCGATTAGCTGAAGTCCCTTGTCTCCCTTCAAAGTGGCATAGCAGGCAATCATGGCATCTAAACCAGCCCGACGATTGGGATCATCGCTGCGCATCAGCTTTTCCAACAAGTCTGCATCTTCAGGCTGGCCACAAACGCCGAGCATTACTAGATAAAGCCGCTTGCGATCGGCTGGCAAATCGTTGTTTTGAATCCACTTAAGCAGTTGCTCCCGGTCCATGCTTTCTTTCAACGCAATGATCTCGGCGTAAGGAGCCGAAGCGAACTCGTCGTAAGCGTCCCGAGCGATGATCGATTCCGGATGCTCAAGGAACTTCAGGTAGTACTTGAGCCGCGTCAGTGAATCCTTGGCAGGCAACTGACTCACCGACTTGATATAGTCAATAACGGTTTGACTTACCGGCAGCGGGGAGGACCACAACAGATCCGGAGGATCAACGCCCATCAGTAGAAAGAGCTGATCCGACTTCGCCTTGCCAAAATAGTTGATCCGAAATTTCTGCCCGGCGTGTGCTGCCAAACTCTCGCCGCCGACCATCGTCAAAAGTTCGAATTCGGCATCGGATTCAGTCTCAGTTCCTGGGACAATTTTTGCAAACGCAACCAAGTCGGTCTGCTCCATTTCCTGACGCAACGTTTGCGAAACGGCGCTACAAAACGGACAGTATTCGGCGAATGCTTTACCTGATGACCAAATCGTGGCAGAAAAAAGTGCTAGTCCTGCAATCCAGGAGATTTTAGCGCGTGTCATGGAACCGTTCACTTTCTGAACCTCCGGAGACTCGGGAGTTACATGCGAGACATTTCTATTAAGTGTAGGAGAGTAACGCCTAATTGGGACAGCTCAATGCTAAAAATCTCAAGTCATTCCCACAATTAACAACGATTTCGTCAGCGTGAGGTCGTTAATCCCGCTGCAATCGCTAAACCGGCCTCCAAACTTCATCGTACACCGGCCCGCGGGTGCACATCACTCGTAACTTCCCCCGAGGGGAGGTGAAAAGAGCGATCATCGTCCATCTTTGCGGGTTGACAGAAGATCGCTCTCAGCATAATCTGCGGGGCTTGTTGGCGACAGCTACGGTGTTATGTAGCGGGCGATCGCCAGCGTCATTTGCAAATATTAACTTGAGGGATTGGGACGATGGCTGTTCCAAAGCGTCGACATTCTAACTCGCGGTCTGGTAAGCGGCGTTCGCATCACCATATCAAACCAAAGCAAACTGGCTTTTGCCCCCAATGTAGCACGTTGGTTCCGACCCATTCGGTGTGTCCGAAGTGCGGTTATTATATGGGGCGAAACGTCGTTGACATGAGTGAGAAGGCGTAGTTCTCGCGAACGGCGAGCTGCTTTATTCGCGTCGCGCGATTCCTTTATCCACTTTTGACCCCAATCGGTTAGCCTTGCGCTTTATCTCAAAAGGCCGCGCAGTAGCGCGGGATTGCCGTGCCAACTGCACTTTTATTTCCCGGCCAAGGGGCGCAGTTCGTCGGAATGGCAGGCAATTTGGTCGAACGAAGTTCGATTGCCCGTGAATGTTTCCAGCAGGCAGCTGAAGTTCTTGGCTTTGATCTGCTCAAACTCTGCCTGGAAGGTCCTGTTGAGGAGCTGAGTCGCACGGAGTTCTGTCAGCCGGCATTGTTTGTTCATAGTTTTGCGGCTCTAAAGCAATTGGAAGCGGAACGCCCCGAATTGTGGAATGAGGTTGTGTTTGCGGCTGGGTTAAGTCTCGGAGAATACACGGCCGTCGCCGCCTCAGGTGGATTCACTTTTGTCGATGGTCTACGGCTGGTTCAAGCTCGTGGTCGCGCCATGCAGGCTGCTGCGGATGCCGTGGCAAGTGGGATGAGCAGCGTCATTGGCATGGACCAAGAAAAACTGGCAACGATTTGCGAACAGGCTTCCACCGCGACGCATCAAGTCCAGCTTGCGAATCTGCTATGTCCCGGCAATATTGCCATTTCTGGTCATCTGGAAGCACTCGAAGTGGCCGAGCGGTTGTGCACTGAAGCGGGTGCCATGAAAACGGTCCGACTGCAAGTCGCCGGGGCGTTTCACACGGCAATTATGCAGCCGGCGGTAACCAAGCTCGAAGCGGCGTTGGCAGCCGTTGAGTTTTCGGATTTGAAGGTCCCTGTGGTTTCCAACGTCGACGCGGTACCTCACACGCAGGCGTCCGAGATCAAAAATCTTTTACCGCAGCAAGTCGTCGCGCCTGTGCGTTGGGAAGACTCATTGAAATATGTGATCGCGGCGGGAGTCGATCAGTTCATCGAAGTCGGGACTGGTCGCATTTTAGCTGGGACGCTAAAACGCATTCAGCGGAAGTTGCCATGTGAGAATTATGGAGACTAAGAAGTTCTGCCATTGGACTCGCTACAACCAGATGAAACAACAAACGAGGATGTTAAATGAGTGAACAACTAGGGATTACCACTGATCTGAGTGGGCAAGTCGCCATGGTGACAGGCGCCTCCCAAGGGCTTGGCAAGGCCTGTGCAATTCGTCTGGCCGGTTGTGGAGCGACCGTCGTCTGCGTTGCTCGCAGCGTCGAAAAATTGGCGGAAACCGTTGCTGAAATCGAAGCCGCTGGTGGTACAGCGGTGGCCATGCCTTGCGATGTGGGCTCGCGTGACAGCGTGCAATCGCTGTTCAAAGCGGTGGAAGAGAAATATGAAAAGCTGGATATTATTGTCAACAACGCTGGAATTACGCGGGACACGTTGCTACCGCGCATGACCGATGAGGCTTGGGACGAGGTTATTCAGACGAATCTGACCAGTTGCTTTCTGTTCTGCCGCGAAGCTTCAAAAATCATGATGTCTGCTCGTTACGGACGGATTATCAATATGTCGAGCGTCTCAGGGTTGATTGGCAACCCCGGGCAGACCAACTATTCTGCCTCCAAAGCAGGTATGATTGGATTGACTCGCAGTTTGGCGCGGGAGCTAGGCAAACGGAAAGTCACAGTAAATGCCGTGGCTCCCGGTTTTATCGAAAGCGAAATGACCAAAGCCTTAGGGGACGAAACGCTTAAGGAAGTCAAAAAGAGAATCCCAGCAAATCGACTTGGCTGTGCCGACGATGTGGCCGCGGCCGTCGTTTTTTTGGCCAGTCCTGGCGCTAGCTACATCACCGGTCAAGTGCTAACGGTTGACGGGGGCATGACCTGCTAGACGCAATTCAGCTCGCTGTAAGGGCGATTCGGGCTGCTTGGCTTATCTCTCTTGACCGAAGTTGTTAAAATCTTCTAACTTTTAGGCACTGGTAGGGTCGCATAGGAGTCCGCGGGCGATAAAATCCCGCAATGCAATCGAAATTTGAATTTGGTTAAGTTGCGTTGGCTGCCCCATGCTTGACCGAGTTGGCAAAATACCCAATTCATCTTTCATTCCCATTACAACAACCTTTTTGAAAACATTGTACCTTCCCTTCGGTGGCCGAAGGACACGATACCAACCAAGTTTTTTGGAGTAACTAAATGGCATCCGTTGAGGAACGCGTCGTTGACATTGTGGCTGAGCAATTGGGCGTCGAAAAAGACAAGATCACGCGAGACACCCACTTTGTGAATGACCTAGGAGCAGATTCGCTCGATACGGTTGAGCTAGTCATGGAACTCGAAGAAGAATTCGATATTAGCATCCCGGAAGACTCGGCTGAGAAAATTCAGCGTGTTGGGGAAGCGATTGACTACATCGAGAAGCAACAAGCCTAGTCCTACTGACCGCTTGCTTCGTAATTCTGGCACCCCAGCATTCCAATGTCACAGCAATTGTGGCCAACCGCTTAGAGCAGTTTCGTTGCTTGCGGGCGGAAGCAGGCTGGGGTGTTATTCTATTTGGTCACAGTTGAAGTTGAAACATGAAGCGTCGTGTTGTTGTCACTGGAATGGGTGCCATCACTCCTCTCGCAGGAGAAGTGGATGCGCTCTGGTCCGCCATTCTGGAAGCGCGGAGCGGAATTCATAAACTCAGTTTAATTGATCCCGAGCCGTTTAAGGTGCAGTTGGCGGGGGACATCCCCGACTTCCATCCGGGCAATTATTGCGACCCAAAGGATCTCAAACGTCTCGACCGCTTCACGCTGTTTGCCATGTACGCGGGTGGAAAAGCGATCGAAGATTCTGGTTTGGATTTTTCGAACGAAGACTCTTATCGCTGCGGAATTATATTGGGCTCCGGCATCGGGGGGCTTTCCGAAATTGAGGTTCAGGTCGAACGCTTGTTGAGCAAAGGACCGGACCGGGTTAGCCCACTGACCATACCTAAGCTGATGTTAAATGCTGCGGGCGGCAATTTGTCGATTCGTTACGGCCTACGCGGACCCAACTTCACGGTAGCGACGGCTTGCGCCAGCGCGACCAACGCGATGGGAGATGCCTTTAAGACGATTCAATACGACGACGCTGATATCATCGTTACCGGAGGTACCGAAGCAGCCATTACCGCGATGGGGTTGAGCGCGTTTCAGAATATGAAAGCTCTGTCGGATCGCAATGCAGAACCGCATCGCGCCAGCCGCCCGTTTGACATGGGACGCGACGGATTTGTTTTAAGCGAAGGCGCCGGCATTCTGGTATTCGAAGAACTGGAGCATGCCCGAGCACGTGGAGCAAAGATCTACGGCGAAGTGCTTGGCTATGGTGCCAGCGGCGACGCGGGGCATATCACGCAACCCGATCCGGCAGGTGCTGGCGCCGCACAGGCCATGCGCAATGCACTCCGCGATGCCCGCATCGAACCAACCGAAATGGATTACATCAACGCCCACGGTACCAGCACGCCGCTGGGTGACAAAGCCGAAACGCAAGCCATGAAAGCCGTCTATGGCAATCACGCCTACGACTTGTCGATCTCAAGCACCAAGAGCTGCCTTGGGCATGCTTTGGGCGCCAGCGGTGGAATCGAGATGATCTTGACACTTCTGGCTGTGCAGAACGACACAGTACCACCCACCGCAAATCTGGAGGAACCGGACCCCGATTGCGATTTGAACTATACGCCCTTAAAGCCAGCCTTCCGCACGGTGAAAACCGCCATGAACAATAGCTTTGGCTTTGGTGGTCACAACGCCAGCATTATTTGTGGCAAAGTTCGCGACTAAGTGTCGAGCGACTTTCCCCAATCGCTTAATGCCAATTGATTTGGAAACGATTTTGAGACCATGGCTTAGGAAACGATTGGGGACAATCGTTTGACAATGACTAGTTCGTTGCCTCGTCAGTCTTTTTTCTCCACCACTGCACAACCAGCGTATCGATTAAGAGTTGCGAGACGTGGAAGACGACCATCGGTAGGATGCTCACGCCGCAATCGATGGCCAGTTTCAATCCCACCATCAACGTCTTTTGACTGCCCGATAACGAAACGGCGATCTGTTGTGGACGGGCCACTTTCAAAAACTTTGCCGCATACCAGGCAACCATCATGGCTGCAATGTGCACGGCGCTGGCGGCTAAAACCACGCCGACTATCTGCGTCAGCGTCAGGCTTGTGGAACTACCGTTCTCCGCGGCCAATCTCCGCCCCATTTCAATAGAGCCTAACAAGACCATCGTTAAGATTCCAAACTGGCACCACAAGGCCCAGCGAGACTTGGAGCGTTCAGCCAATGCGCAAAAGTTGCGATTGACTCGCATCAATTGAGCAATGGCAATTGGCAATACGACAATAATCGCCAGGCTTTGCACCAAATCAAGTAGTTTGAGTTGGACTTGAACTCCGAGCAAAAGCATGATCCACACGGGAGTAATGACCACACAACCCAGGTTGGTAAGCAGTGTGACGAAGACGGCAACCGTGTCGTCACCGCCAGCTTTCCGAGTCCAAACGGCGGCCGACGCAAGTGTCGAGGGCACGGTGGAGGCAACCAGTAAACCACCGGCTAGCTCGGGGTTTAACAACGGAGCAATGCACAGCGCGAAAAGTGGAATAAGTCCCATGTTGACCGCGGTGGCAAGTAAACCGGGGAGCGGTCGCGAGAGAGTTTGCGTCACCAGTTCAAACGGCACGGGCGCGGCCATCATCCACATCACGCAAAATACCAGGCCGGTTTGTAACAGCTTCAACTCGACCAGTGGCGTTAGCCAGCTATGCGCGAAGGCGCCGATGCTGACCACGGCGATCAGCCCAAGCAGGAACCAGTTTCCGCGGAGATATGCGGAAACGGAGGGTCGTTTGTTCATGGTCGACAACTAAGTTGATTGAGAAGCCGCACGTCGATTCCAAGCTTTAAGTTAAAGTTCGACGGTATCGATGGGTTCGTAGATAAAGCCGCCTTTTTCCCGAATGCTCGTATACAGGATCACTTCATCCACTTCAAAAACTCCTTGCATCTCTGGTGCAGCCTGTTGCAATGTTTTTGTGAGCAGCTCCACGTCGGCTCCTTTGCCAACGCGTCCCAGTGTCAAGTGGGGCGTGTAGGCCTTGCCTTCTTGGGGTACCCCCAATTCAATCAAGGCGCGGTCGAGTTGTTGGTAGAGCTGCTCGAAGTACTCACGCCCTTCATCGACCCCAGCCCAGATGACACGTGGCGCTTTGTTTTTGGGAAAAGTCCCTAGGCCGTTGAGCGACGCACTGAACGGTTCCACTTCTGAGCACGCTTTGCGAAGTTCCTCGCTTACCCGCACCAAGTCGCGATTGTCGAGTTCCCCTAAGAACTTGATGGTGATATGCATCTCTTCAGGGCGCATCCATTTGACATGGGAGACTTTATTCTGAAGCTGTCCCACGATGCGGCGCGCGACCGCCGCCGCCGGTGAATGGAGTGGTGTGGCGATGAAGCAGCGAGTGGTATACATAACGATGATTTTGATTGGTTGAGGTCGGCGGCGTTAGGCAATGCCCATGTTCCATAGTTCCTTGGTTCCTTGGTGCAGGCGTGCGCCAACTTGAGTGATCACCTTGTGACACAAGTAGTTAGCACCCTTGGCGGAAACATCCGGAGCATAATTGTGAGTGATGCCATAGAGAAAGGCGCCCGCGAACATGTCTCCGGCTCCGGTCAAGTCCTTGGGCTGGCAGGCAATCGCTGGAACATGGGCTTCGACTCCGGCAAAGCGAACAAAGGCACCGTTGGGGCCATCGGTCACCACGCAGTTAGGGACCATCTCTTTCAGCTTGTTGAACGCTGCGGAGGAATCGCCTGTTTCCGTGACGGCGATCGACTCTGGGGCATTGCAAAACAGCAAGTCGCTTTCAGCCAACGCTGCACGGAAGGCTTCACCAAAAACTTCGGGAATAAATCCATCGGAACAGGTCAAGGCGACTTTCGTTCCATTGGCTTTGGCTACGCGGATCGCTTCGCGAATGGCATGTTGCCCAGTGTCGGGGTTGGCAAAGACATAGCCTTCGATGAATAGCCACTCCGACGCAGCCACTCGTTCTTGATCGACGTGCCGCGCAGCCAAATGACTCGAGACGGCCAGGCTAGTGCGCATGGTTCGTTCTGCATCGGGCGTAATGATCGCAATACAAGTTCCGGTAGTTTCACCAACCAGGATGGGATTGCCAATATCTATCTTCAACTGTTCAAATTCCTCGGCGTAGTGCAAGCCATATCGATCATCACCAACGCAGCCAATAAACGCCGCTTTGCCGCCGAGCTGCGAAAAGCCGATCACGGAATTTGCCACCGAGCCGCCGCTAACCAACTTGAGGTCGTGTTCGCTATCGTGAAAACGAGTCAGGAGTTGCTCTTGCTCATGTTTGTCCACCAGCCGCATCGTTCCTCGCTCAAATCCCAATTGCTGGAAGTCGGCATCGCTAACCTCAAGAAAAATATCGACAATCGCGTTGCCCAAACCGCACACTTGAAACTGCTTCATTACCATCTTTCCTAGTTAGTCAGAGACGATCTTGCTCCACGGCGTGGCTGGCGGACAAAGTCGCATTTCTCGGTTACCATGGAGGCGAAGCCAGATTATCACTCAAACTACTCGAACTGCCTAGCTTCGATTGAGAGGTTCTAACCGTTCTTCGGAACACAATTCACTGGCACAACATCCATCGGCTTTGTGTAAATTTGAGACCGTCGTTGCGGAAATACAAAACATGGCCATTTCCGAATGCTCCACTTCCGAAAGTTCATTGATTTCAGCCCGCAACTATCGTCCCTACCCGCTGTTGCGAAGCGGACACCTACAAACGCTGATGGTGGGCGTCAGTTGCGGAGTTCGTCCCGTCCATTGCGCGCGACCGATCGAAGTCGATCTGGAGGACGGGGAGCGACTGGTTGTCCACGAGGAACTCCTGCCAAACGGGGTGGCCAATGAACTGAGGGTTGAGCTATCTGACGAAACTCCGCTCGTGATCCTGCTGCATGGACTGGGCGGTGACCATACGAGTCCCTATCTGCAGCGCATCGCGTACGCGGTACGTCAGGCGGGCTGTCGCGTCTGGCGAGTGGACATGCGCGGAAGCGGTCACGGGCTCAAACTCGCGTGGCGGCCCGCCCACGCAGGCTGCAGCCACGATCTGGCATCTGTGGTCAACACCGCCCACCAAATTTATCCTCAAGCACCTCTGCGCATCGCTGGATTTTCACTCAGCGGAAACATCGTGCTCAAAATGTTGGCTGAAGCCGCGCTTGGCATCTTGCAACCCGCAATTGACCTCGCTGCAATCGAACGCGCCATCGACATCGCCCCACCAGTCGATTTGCATGATTGTGCGAACAACATGGATCGGCCGAGCCGAAGCATCTATACACACTACTATCTAAAAATGTTGGACAAGCAAGTTGAAGTGCGCCGACAACAATGGCCACAGTGGGAAAAGGTAGCCAGGGAACCTCGAGTGCGCACGATCCGTCAGTTTGATGCTCGCTACACCGCGCCTTTGGCTGGCTTTACCGATACGGACCACTATTACTCGACGTCTAGTTCCCTTGGGCTACTAAGTCACATCACGACTCCCACCACGATCTTGATCGACCGCCATGATCCCATCGTGACCGCCACGTCGTTCGATAAGGCCCGTTTGAACTCAGCCTCGACCAAGTTGATCACCACGGCGCGCGGAGGTCATATGGGATATTTTGGTCTCGATTCGCGCGGCAGGCTCTTTCGCTGGCTCGAGCACTTCGTCACCGAGCACGTCAGGCATTGAGCATTGAGCATTGAGACTCACCGCATATCGCTTATCGCATACCGCATACCGCATACCGCTTACTGCTTACTGCTTACTGCCGTTCCTCTAACCACCGATACGCCTGCTCGCGGACGGCGTCGGGGAAATCGTGTTCAGCATCGGGGTATTCGAAATGAACCCCACCAGGCTTGCCCAGCAATTCATAGACCGGGCGAATGCTGTTCTCACACGTTTTCACACCACGCACGGCGAAGTTGGCGTCGTCCATCGGCGCATTGACGAACAGCTCTCGCGGCGCCAAGGCTCCTAAGACTTCTGGGAAATCAAAAGGCATCTCAGCGGCCGAAGCATGATAGAGAGTTGCAATGCGTGGCATATAACGATCACTTGTCCAGCCGGTTAGATTGCCACCGTAGTAGTCCGCAAAGGCGTTGAACCCACAACTGGTAATGACCCAGCGAATTCGCTGCTCAAAGGCCGCCGTGAACAACGCGTTGTGTCCGCCGAGAGAATGGCCGATGGCTCCGATCCGATCGCGATCGACGCAAGGAAGTGATTGTGATTCCAGCAAGTCCACGGCGCGAACATTATTCCAGATCGCCTTCATAGTACCGCTCGGGTACATGTCTTTGTTTTTTTCAAAGTCGTAAGAGTAGTCGGCAAAGCCGGGATAATCTGGAGCCAAACAAACGTAGCCGCGATTGGCTAGCTCATGTGCATAATGCAAACTGGGCTGGCCTCCAACCCCACACGGCTCTCCTTTTCCCAATTCGAAATGGGTTTGATGCAAACAGAGCATGGCCGCTGTACTCCCCAGCGGCTTGCCAATAACCGATTTGGGGATGAGCAAAAAGGCGGGGACGCGATCGACCACTCCGCCACTGGCATCCGCCGTGAAACGCACGAACAGTCGATAATAGTGTTCGGTTTCAACAACTCTTTCGACCTGCGGAGACAACGCGATGCGATGCTTTGTTTCGGGGAGAGAGCCCATCACCTGCTCCATCTGTTTCAGGATATGTTGTCGACGAATGCCATGTTCGAGCGGCGTCGTGATTGGCAGACGCTTTTCACCTACCGGAGTATCAGCTTGCAGGTAGTAGCTGAGGTCATGGTGTTCGGTATAGTTCGGCAGACTAGCTGTCCTCTCTGCGTTGGCAGCCTCCGACTTTCCCTGCGCGATTCGTTTGTCGTCAATAGTCGCGTCGCGGTCGATGCGCAGGTTCTCAAGCCAATGCAAACCGCAGCGGGCAGGAGCTAAAATATCGATGTCGCCGTCACCGTCCAGATCGACACACACGGAATCGAGGTCGATACCGCACGTTGAGCCTGAGGAGATGATGCTGCGGTTCCAGGTCTTTGAACCTCTGTCGAAGCGATACCACTGAACGCTCAACGGATCGTTCTCGCCGGGATCGCGACCATCGTGACCTTGAAAGCGCTTGCCAGTTACCAAATCCAGCTGCCCATCGCCATCGATGTCGGCCGACATCAGCGTGTGCGCGCAGGCCAAGCTCGTGTCGATCGCGTGTGTAATCCACTTCTTCGACGTAATGTAGGGTAACAGTGCGTCGTTGAACGCGACCCCTTCTGCAATTTCGAGACTTGATTGAGCTTCGTCAACCTGTTCGGTCCAATAAAGTCCAATGTTATGGCCGCGACTCCAGATCAAGTCGTTGTCGCCATCGCTGTCGACGTCAGTAACCAGAATGGGCAGGCCGCAGTCCTTGGCCAATTGAAACTCATCATGCCAAAGCCAACGTCCGTTCCGCGGATCTTCGGGGCCTTCTGCCCAACCCTTGGGACCCACTACGTCCATTCGTCCATCCCCGTTGAGATCTCCTGCGCCAATTCCATGCGCGATCAATTCCGACGGCAAGTCGTGTCGCTTCCAGCCAATTTCTTTTGTAGAGGTTAAAACGACCTCGTACCAAGCCGCAAACGACTTGGTTCCATTTGGCAGTACATCCAGCCTTCCATCACCGTCGATGTCGACCAGTCGTCCCGTTTCACTGGGACCTGGTCTATCGATGATCAGCTTCTCCCACAACGCGGCAGGTTCCACACTTCCTGGATTGCGGCACCAATACAGGCTCTCGCTGCGATAGTTGACGCTGACGATGTCCATGTGTTGATCCTGGTCGACGTCGAGCAACAGATTGGAGTAGTCGTCGAAGCGCCCGCGGATCTGTTCAACTTCTCGAAAAGTGTGTTTGTGCCAATGGGGAGCCTCATACCAATGGGCACCGCACACGATATCAAGTCGTCCGTCTCCGTTCATATCCAACGCAGTTGCCGCGCTGAATTCGGAGTCGGCATTGACAAGATGTTTGCGAAAGGCGACGGGCTGCTCTGCTGAAGCGGCGAGATGGAAAGCGAAATACGATAACGCTATCAGGCAGGTTGTGCGGCCAATGGTGGTCATAACAATGCTCGGTATTGAGGCGTGGTTAGTGGGCTGTATTGCGATTTGACCAATAAATTAAACAGTCGGAAGAGCAAGGCTCCTGCCGAGCTTTTTCGGGCAGCGTCCTAACGTCCACAAGCCAACCAAGTACGGCCCCCTAGCTTGCAAACGGCAGAGTGATTTATATGAAGTTCTTTGCGCAATGATGCTAGCTTAACAAAATGCTATTGTTCCCGTTGTATGAATTTGCCTAATATCTGTCGAGCAACGTCCAAATGCGCTCCCGCCCAGGGTAATCGAATCACTGACCCGGTTCAGGAGGAACCAAAATGCCAAAATTCCAAACTGCGACACCGCTGGCCGCTGTGTTGTTAGGTCTATCGTTTCAAGCTGCTGACATTCAAGCACAAGTTGCGCGGGGCCAGGCGAGTGCCACAACGACGCAAGCACCTGCCTCTCCTGCTGCTGCGCCGTCTCCACTGGATCAAATTCCGAAGGTCGTGGCTGTCGTTAATGGAAAAACGATTTCACGCGAAAAACTCGCCGACGAATGTTTGAAGCGTTTTGGTACGCTCGTGCTCGACAATCTGCTTAACAAACATCTGATTCTTCAGGCGTGTGCGGCCAAGGGCATCACCATCACTCAGGCCGATGTGAACGCGGAAATCACGCGCGTCGCGACCAAGTTTGGATTAACTCCCAAGCTATTTCTAGAAGCGATCGAGCAAGAACGCGATATTTCCTCCGCGCAGTACTCGAGCGAAATCGTTTGGCCCATGTTAGCGCTACGTGCCTTGGCGGCCGACAAAATTGAAGTTTCGCAAGTCGAAGTCGACAAGATTATGCAGGCGGAATATGGCCCCAAAGTACAAGTGCGAATGATCGCCATATCGCAGGCCGACAAAGCACAACAACTGCTCCAACAAGCCAATGCAACTCCAGAACAGTTCCGACGCCTGGCCAAGGAGCATAGCGAAGATGCCGCCAGTGCCAGTGTCGAAGGGCTCTTGCCCCCGATTCGCCGCAACAGTGGCGACGATCAACTTGAAAGCATTGCTTTTCAATTGCAACCGGACCAGATATCACCCATCTTCCAGGTTGGCAATATGCACATTTTTCTCCAATGCGTGCGTCATTTGCCTGCGACACCTCCCAACGCTCAACTCTTACCGGCCATCCAACAGCGCATTGAAGATCAACTGCGCGATCAGCGACTAGGAAAAGCCGCAGATGAGATCTTTGCGACGCTGCAACAAAACAGCAAAGTGGTTTCCGTGATTGGCGATCCCGACCTTGAAGCCAAATACCCAGGTATCGCGGGCTTTATCAACAATCAACCGGTCCCCCGCGATCAACTGGCGGCAGAGTGCATTTCGCGCCACGGCAAGGAGATCTTGCGAGGCGAGATCAACCGCACTCTATTGATTGGTGCGCTACAAGCTGCCAACAAGAAAGTGCTGCAGCCCGATATCAACGCAGAAGTAGATCGAGCGGCTGAGTCGATGGGCTACATCAAACGCGATGGTACCCCCGATCCCGATGCTTGGCTCAAGAGCATCGTTGAAGAGGAAGGCGCATCGGTCGATTTGTACATCGAAGACGCAGTTTGGCCCAGCGTAGCGCTCAAGAAGTTAGTCGAAGACGAAGTTCAATTGACCAACGAAGATCTGCAAAAAGGCTTTGAAGCGAATTTTGGGCCGCGGGCCGAAGTGCTTGCCATTGTGATGAGCAATCAACGTACGGCCGAAGAGGTCTTTCGCCAAGCGCGGCAAGGATTGACCGAACAGACCTTTGGTGAGTTGGCGGCTAAGTATTCGGTCGAACCAGTGTCACGTAGCAATTTCGGCAAGGTGCCAGCGTTGCGACGGCACGGCGGCCAGCCCACTCTGGAGGATGCGGCATTCAAATTGCAACCAGGCGAGATCTCTGGCGTCATTGCTTTGCAAGATCAGTACGTCATTTTGTACAAACAAGGCGAAACGCAGTCGATCGTTCAAGAATTCGAGGCGGTTCGTGAAGAACTCGAAAAAGAAATCCGCGAAAAGAAACTGCGACTCGCCATGTCCCAGAAGCTCGATGCGCTGCTCAAAAATGCACAGATCGAAAACTTCATCGAAGCCATGGTACAGTTGAAGACATCGTCCGATCCGGCTGCAACACCTCAGCCAGCAGCACCGCCGGCAAAATCTGCAGCAGGTAGAAATCCAACAGTGAAGCGCTAATGGACGCAACCGAGTTACGCGCCATCCAAGCGCCACTAAAGCAACGCTACAAAGATGATCCAGCGCGAGCGCTCATTACGATGGTGGCTGAGGGAACGATCAGTTTCGATCAGCCTGCCGTCACGCTCGACACACCAACTGGTCGCGTAGTGGCAGGGTTGCACCCTGCCGCCGGCGGTGATGGAACGCAGGCTTGCTCGGGAGATATGTTGCTACAAGCACTTGTGGCTTGTAGCGGCGTGACATTTTCAGCAGTCGCAATTGCCCTTGGCATTGCCATTGAATCGGCCAGTGTTCGTGCAACTGGCAATATGGACTTCCGTGGAACGTTGGGGGTGGATCGCGCTGCTCCCGTGGGCATTACCGAAATCATCATGCACTTCGAGATCAACTCCATGGCAGATGATTCACAACTGACCAAGCTCGTCGAGCTGACCGAGCGCTATTGCGTTGTACTGCAGACAATGCAGCACGCTGCCAGCTTCCGTTCCAGTTGGCAGCGACCAACCATCTAGAGTAGAGTAGAGCGATTGTCCTCAATCGCTTTGGAAACCAAGTGTCGAGCGATTGTCCCCAATCGCTAAATACATTGCCCTGAGCCGCGATCTTCGGGAGATACTTTTCTGTGCCGATTCAATGGGATTATCGCGAGCACCTGCACCTGTTGAAATTTTTTCTCAAATGGTTGCTCATCTGCCTACCGCTTGGCGCAGCGGTCGGATCGGCGGTCGCATTTTTCTTGTGGTCGTTGGAGCAAGTGACATTGCTTCATTGGCAATATCCTGGGCTACTCTATTTACTGCCGGTGGCGGGAATTCTGTCTGGGTTGATGTACCACTACTTTGGAAAAGAATCGGAAGCTGGAAACAACTTGGTGATGGAACAAATCCATGAACCAGGAGGCGGGGTACCCAGTAGTATGGCGCCGCTGGTCTTGATCGGCACGCTCGTGACCCATCTATTCGGCGGTTCGGCTGGGCGAGAAGGAACGGCGGTGCAAATGGGCGGGAGTTTGGCGGGCACGCTTGGGCGTTGGATGCGATTAAGTGCCAACGATACTCGACTGATCCTGATGGCTGGTGTTGCAGCAGGTTTCGGATCGGTCTTCGGAACGCCACTCGCCGGAGCCATCTTTGCGCTGGAGGTGCTTGCAATCGGGAGGATGAGTTATGAAGCGATCATCCCCTGTTTGATGGCCAGTGTCATTGGTGACCAGGTAGAATCGGCTTGGGGTATAGGGCACACGCACTACCAGATCACCGTGGCTGAGAGCATTTCTGACGCAGGTCTCGACAACGTCACAGACATATCGTTGGACTGGTGGTTGGCTGGTAAAGTTGCGATCGCCGCACTATTTTTTGGTTTGGTTAGCATGTTGTTTGCCGAGTTGTGTCATTTGCTGACTTGGAGCTACAAACGTCTGGTAACCGTAAGTTGGTTGCGGCCGGCGGTCGGAGGTTGCGTCGTCATTGTCATCGTCTGGTTTTTGGAAGATCGCGACTATTTGGGGCTTGGGGTAGCGGCCAGTCCAACTGATCCGGAGGCGGTCACCATCCAAACCTGTTTTCAGGCAGGAGGAGCTCAGCCGCTGAGTTGGTTTTGGAAGCTCATACTTACGGCGGTAACGATCAGCAGTGGCTTTAAGGGTGGCGAGGTCACTCCGTTGTTTTTTATCGGAGCCGCGCTGGGAAACGTCTTGGGCCATCTGCTTGGTGCACCAATTGATCTCATGGCTGGTTTGGGCTTTGTAGCCGTCTTCGCTGGAGCTACCAACACGCCGTTAGCCTGCACGATTATGGCCATCGAGTTGTTTGGACCCGGCAACGGCGACTTGTTAAGTTCAGGGTTTGTGGTCTATGCGGCGATCGCCTGCTTTTTATCCTACTTTCTAAGTGGTCGCTCGACGATCTACTCATCGCAGCGCACGGCAAACGATGCAAACAATCAAATGTCCGAGACAGTGATTTGAATCGCTGGCCTACTTCTACGGCGAAAGAAGAATTGCCCAGCGGCGATGGACAGCAGGAACAGGTAGTTGCCCTCGGGAACGGTTCCTATATCAATACTCAGGTTGGCACCGGCTGGAACTGAATCGCCGTCGCTAAAAATAATATCTGTCGAAGCACCTCCTTCCAGCCCAATAAAAAACTGAAACCTTTCGTTGCTAACACCCTGTGTGTTGAGTTGATATTGGGCCACCAACAGCGGCGTGTTAGCAGCGACAGAATCGAACTCAAATGGTACTAAATTGCTTGACAAAACGTTGACTGTCGCGCGCCGTGGATTGCTCAATTCGGGCACGGCACCGGAAGCCGAAACGAGATTAGTCGGCAATAGCGTGTCCCAAATCGTCGGAGCGCTGGTTTGGAAAGTGCCACCTGTCGGTTGTTCACTCGAATAGCCGAAGCCCTGCAGGGTATTTGCCGCTCCACCGAATATTGGAGCCACAGTCGATGACTGAAGTGTTCTGATTTCTGTAAAGAGATTGATTCCCACTACATCCGATCGCCCCACTCCATCCCAAGCTAGGAAGAGGCTCAATCGCTGCGGTATCGCGGAATCATTGGCAAACGGTGTCGGTTCGATCGAAAAAATAAAGTCGGCTAGGATCTTCTCCGAACAAGAGAACAAAATCGCAATCCCAAGCGAAACAACAGTTGTAAACCTTCTCATCGCAATTCCTGAATTAAAAAATGGCATGATTAAATCTTCAATCGTCTGCATTCAATGTTTTTTCCCGCTACCTCAGCGCCCGTTTTCTGCGGATCGTCTCGTCAAACCCGTCATCAAATCTCCATCGTTCAATGCTTCCGAATACAGCATCGGTGGCTTTGACCATGGTCGTGTGTTTAGGCGGACGCGCGAAACTGTTCCCTTTTCCATCTGGCTTCGTAGCGTTTGCGCCACCAATGAGATCGTTAGGGCTAATGAATCGCAAGAAATTGGTCGAGTCAGTAAAGTTCAAGCGGGACAATACCTGGTCGATTGCGTTAATGCGACCATCTCGATTGAAATCAAAGCGACTCGCAATCGGGGCTACCGAAGAGGAATCAGTGAAGTTGTTGCGTACCAGCGCCTGATCGATGGCGTTGACGACATTACCGGCTGCGGAGTTACCGGTTCCCGTGTCACCAGTCCAATGACCGAAGAAGAACGCAACTGGGTCGGCTAGTTGCGTGTTGACGTTTGCCAGGATCTTGACTTGCAACCAAGTGCGTTGGATGGCGTTGTCAGCCCAATTGATCGTAACACGCGTTGCTCCTCCCACGCCTTCACCTGGCCGAATGGTAATGACCGTCGGCGACGGAGCGATTGTCCAGGTACTCGGTTCATTGCTATTGCCCACGCGGAATTCAAAGTCAGCTGATGACAGTCCGGTAAGAAGCCCATCGACGTCCAGCATAAGCCCATTGATGCCGCGGCTAAAAGATGAAATGTTTGCATGTGTTGCCGGACCAGCTCCCATCAACAGGGCTTGTATGTTGGCAGCTCGTGCCAAGTCGTCGCCGGTGCCGATCGAGCTTCCGTTGATGTCAAAAGACGAACCGCTGTAAAACAGTCGTATCGCGTTTGAATTGGCCACGTCGATAAATGCATCGCGGCGCCAAGCCACCTGTGCACCGGTGGATAACGGATCGCCGCTCATATCTTGAATGCCGTCTGGCAACAGTGTGAGCACGTAGTCGCCGCCTGCATAAGTCAGCGAATCGGGTAAAGTAACATCCCAGACGCGTCCTCCATCCGACGATGTTATGGTGCTGCCTAATAAACTAAGCAGCATGCCGTCGCGTGTCAGCTGTAATGCGGTTAGTCCCACGCCGCTGACAGGTTCGGAAAAAGCCACCCGCGCGCTCGTCACTGCCGCTGTCTGAGGGCTGGCAATCGAGTTGAAGGCGGCAGTGATGTTGGCGTCAATGACGATCGTGAATAACCGCGTGGAGACCGATCCATCAGCACTTGCCGCACTTACAATTATGTTATGGTTGCTCGCTGTCTCAAAATCGAGTGGTCCGTCGACTGTGATCACGCCTGAATTGGCATCGATGGCAAAGCGTCCGCCGGCAGAATCAACCAGCGAATAGGTGATGATGTTATTCGTAGCGTCTGCATCACTTGCCGAGGCAGTAATACCGACCGGAGTGCCAATGGATGCATCTTCGTGCACCAAGTTGCTGATCGGATCAATGTCCGTGATGAGCCCCACATCGAACTCATCGACGTCATTGACCAAAATCGTGAATAGTTGAGTACTGGATGAGCCATCCGAGGACGTAGCTCGTACGATGATGTCATGGGATGCGGAGACTTCTCGATTCAATCCGCTGCCTGTGGCGACAATTTGGCCGGTAGTGGGATTGATGGTGAATCGTCCACCAGCATTGCTGTCGAGAGAATATGCCACACTATTGGTTGTCGCGTCTGCGTCGCTTGCAAACGCCGTGATGCCAACAGGTGTTCCGCTGGGAGAGTTTTCGTTGATTGTGTTGGTCGTGGCGTTCGCGTCGGTTACCGGCCCTACGTTGAACTCATTCAGGTCCAGCACGGCGATTGTGAACACCCGCGTCACGAAGGTACCGTCGGTACTGGTGGCACGCGCCGTGATACTGTGACTAGAGTTTGCCTCCGCGTTGAGCCCCGCGCTGGCAACCGTCACCACACCCGTGACGGGATGGATGGTAAATCTGCCACCCCCGTCGCTATCGAGGCTATAGGTCACCGTATCGGTGGTGTCCAAATCGATTGCGAGCGCAGTGATGCCGACATCGGTGCCAACAGTCGAGTTCTCTGCCACTTGATCATCCGCAGCGTTGGCATCGCTCAAGTCACCGACACCCGCCACCACATTGAAGATGCGGACATAATTGCCACCAGCGGTGCCATTGGCATCTCCGTCAAGTCGATTGCCGGATTGATCGAACAATGACTGTCCGAGTTGACCGCGCAAAGTCAATCGATAGCGATCCGTCGGCAGCGACTGTGTCAGAATCAGTGTCACGTCAGGGTTGGCCGAGGTTGCGGCCACCTCAGCGAGACCAATCGTTATGTCGTCACCCGTATCGAACTGGCCATCGAGACCATCTCCAATCAATTGATACAGACTGGGGCTGGAAGCGCTAATCAACTCCATCGGTTCGCTGAAGGTGAGGACGATTGAGTTCACAGTCGCAAACATCGTACCGCTCGCGTCGATTTCGGCTGGTTCAATTGCGGCGATGATCGGTGCCGATATGTCGCCACTATCACCTTGGAATTCGAACCCACCGATATCCGCAAAGTTGGGTGTACCCGTACCTGTATTGGCCACGCTTGGATCATCATGCCGCGCGCGTCCTAGCGCGTCGGTCGAACTTGCGGCAGTACCATCGGCGGCGTCGATCGCTGGTGAGTTCGCTCGCAAGCCAAAGTTGTCATCAAATCCGTTGCCTTCGGGCACACCTTGTTCACCCAGTACGTTGTCGGCGCCGTCGGGATCCAGGAACAACGGATCGGCGGAAATACTATTGGCATCGCGCCCTGAGGTAGCTTGCCAATTGGTCAAGGTAGCCGCGGGAGTTGATCCCCAATTCCCAACATTGGCGGCACTGGTGGTTGGGAACAAGAGGTTGCGATCACTGACGAATCCAACTTGGCTCGCCGTGCCGACGCTGATCAGTGTCCCCGTGGTACCTTGCACAATGTTGTTTTTAAGAGTGTTTGTCCCCGCTCCGGTAAAGCGGACAGCCGTACCCACCGGATGCACAATGGTGTTTCCAACGATCAACGGGCTTCCATTGCTAACATCAACACCGATATTCGTGTTGTTGTATATCAAGTTGCTGAATACTTGCAGGACGGTCGAGGCAAACGTCGGGTTGAGAACTACTCCAGTGGCGTTCGAATAGACTCGGTTTTCGCGTAGCTCAAGCGAAGATGCTGTCGAACTGATTCCAATGTTCGTGTTGGAATAAACCGAATTGTGCTCTACGACAGCACCACCACTTGACACACTCATGCCAGTGAAATTGTGGTGCACGAGATTGTCGCGAACCGTCAGGCGATTGATATTTGGTGCACTCATTGAGATGCCAATATCGCCAGTGCCTGAGTGGCCGAAGATTTCGTTGCCAACGATTTGAGCAACTGCTGAGCCGCTAATTACAGCATTGATACCCTGGGTAGCGTTGTCGTGGATCCTATTCCCTTCAACTAAATGGTTGCCAGACGAAACAGATTGTAGAAAGACTCCTATGTTATGACCGAAGATGTCGTTCTCTCGAATGGTTAGGTCGCTAGTAAGCGTAACGAGTACACCGCGATCGCTGTTGCGAATCAAATTGCCTTCGATGGCGATTTGCGAGCCATTGACTTCGATGCCTCGGCTGGTGTTCTCTTGTATTTGATTGTTGAGGATGCGAACATTTGTGCCGTTCGATTCGATAAAGACACCCCGATTTGCATTGTTTCGCAGAACGCTTTCGCGGATTTCGATATCGGAGCCATTGGTTACATGCACGCCATCTTCGCCGCCGAAGATTTCAACGTTGCTGACCGTCACGCCGGTGACTCCGTCAACGAACTCAATCCCATAGTTACCTGCAGCCGTGTTGCCGCGATTCATGGTCGCAGCTTGTCCAAACTGAGTTGGTCCCTGTAGAGTTACACCGGAGTCTTCAAGACCCAACGTAATATTGGTTAACAGCGTGTACGTGCCGTTATCGATGAAAATCGTGTCGCCGATATCGAGATCGTAAGCATTCACGAGGGCAGCTAGACTCTTCATCGGTGCATTGGGCGATTTGCCCGAATTGGAGTTGTTACCTGAAGCTGAAGTGAATTGGTTATCGGACAAATCGCCGTCCGCAGGAATGTTCACGTAGTACGTATTCCCCCCGTTTGCAATGGAAAAGGGTTGGCTGACAGCTTGCGCACTCGAAACACCATTGTTGACGGCGGTGATGCGGAAGCGACCGGTATTGCCAGCAGTCTCGGTGGTTGCATTCCAACTAAAACTCCCTTCACCGAATCGATTGCTGGGAATGCCCGTAGCAATGTTCGTCCAGGTTGCCCCGTCGTTTGTGGAGAAGTCCAAATTGGCCGTCAGGTTACCAGTTGCTGGTGTCGCTCTGGTGACTTCAATTCCCGAGATGATCGCACCGAAGCCAAACCCATTGGTCAATCGCGTGATCAATTCCAGTTGCAGGCCGTTCCCCTGTGAAGCGGTGAAGCCAAACGACTTTGCCACCGCCGTCCGCACCGCGCCAGCATCTGCGAAAATGTCGTAGTTCGGCAATACGGTTTGCCCCTGCAACTGCACGTCGAACTTGCGTTGGTTCACAGCACTTACGTTTGGATCCACGAAGATCAAGCGAACGTTGTAATTGCCATCGGCGAGCGGCAGATCAAAGCGTGTTGAAGCAACTTGGTTGGTCGGTGCTTGAACAAAGGTTGAAAGCACGGAGAGCGGTGGTGCATCGGCTATCAGAGAAGCATTAATGGCTCCTGTAATGGTTCCAGTTGTACCACCCGTGCGAAACGCATCAATTCCCCATCGACCATTTGCTGAGTCCGCCACAGCCACTCCTCCGGCGTTGACCAAAGCGATTGGCGTCGGATTGGTAAAACCGGACGATTGCCACGATATCGGAACGTCTTGACCGACTTCAAATTTCGCCAGGCCCACGGGGCTAGTCAGTTGAATTAGTGCCCCAGGACTGGCTGTTGCCTGGGACGTATTTCCAAACGCTCCCGCGTTGATTCGGTTGCCAGAGATCGGCTCCACAAAGTAATAGGAAAGAGGATCGCCGGCATCAACGGCCGGTGAGCTGCTTTGTTCACGGAAGTTGTCGTCGGCTCCAAAGTCGGCGGAGGTGATGACGTCATAGCCACGTTGACCGTCAGGTCCATCGACATCCATGAACCGTGGATCGCCTGCGATGCTGTGTACGTCGCGTCCGAGTTCATATTGCCAATCCGAATGGCTTTGAATGCTGTTACTACCCCACAGTCCAACGATTCCGCTGCCGTTAACATCCAGCACGTTATAGTCGCTAGTGAATCCATCCTGTGCCGCATTCGAAACATTGAACAGCCCGCCAGAACTAGTTGACAGAATATTGTTGCGTACGCTGGTATTGGGGCCGGAAACAAGACGAACAGCAACGCCTGTAGGTTCGAACACCGTGTTGTTATGGAGGTTCACAGGGCCATTGCCCGTAGCGGCTGTAACGTTGACTTCGATGCCTGAAGTATTGCTGTCGTAAATCAAGTTATTCTGGATCGACGTGGTTCTTCCCGAGTCGAATGAAAAGGTAACGATGACTCCTGTTGCATTGGCGTATATCGAATTGCCTGAAACGGTTGGTCCTCCAGATACTAAGCGGATGCCAGCCTGCGAGTTGTGATAGATGCGGTTATCGCGAATGATACCGGAGGAACTTGATGATGTCGAAATCCCATCCGTGTTGTCGTGAATGACATTTCGCTGAACGACGAAGTCAAACGCTGATGATGCGATGCCTGGCTTTCCATTTCCGAAGATCACGTTATCCTGCACGACGGATGAACCGCCAGGTATATTTAGCGCTGCTGATGCGAAAAGTTGCGTAGCATTGCCATGAAGCGTGTTTTGCTCTACCAGTCCAGCTGTGCCATTCAGAAAGATGCCACCCAGCGGATTGTTGAAGACGTCGTTGCCGCGAATCGTCGTATTTGCTGCAGAACTGTCAACAAAGACACCTTGTCCGCTGTTATCGTGGATTGAGTTGTTTTCGACGAGAGTTTGATCTCCCGCTATGAGCAGGGCCGGCTGTGCCGAATTACTCCCTGTATTGGCAAAGAACTCGTTCCGTGAAATGACAGCGCGATTTGCAGTCGAAAGCACATTCACGCCAATCAGGTTGTTGCGAATCAGGCTGTTAGAAACGGTTGCGTCGTTGCTTGCGCTGTCGATTCGAATACCTTCGTTGCCGCCAACAACCTCAAGCGAATCCAAAGTAACCTGTGCGGCGTCCTGGAGGTGGAAAACATAGTTTCCGCTGATCGAGTTGCCTCGATTCAACACCGCCGCATGACTGCCCGACACGGGCCCTTGAATCGTCACTCCTGAATGCTGCGAAGTCAGAACCAAGTTTTCGTTCAGATTGTAGGTACCCGAATCGATGTAGATCGTATCGCCTGTCCCTAGGTCATAGTTATTCAGCAACACGCTTAGGTTTGCCAAGGGTGAATCGGGCGTTGTGCCAGAATTCAAATCGCTCCCAGCTGCAGTGGTGTATTCGTTGTCGGTGAAGTTTGAGTCACTGGCAGTATTGACGTAGTAGCTGTTTGTCGGATTTGCAATGAGCATTGGGCGGACAGACTGTGCCAGTACAGTCGGTACACCACTCCCCACAGTTGTCGCACGGAAGATGCCACTGTGTCCCTGGGTAGCGCTGGTTGTTGTCCACGTAAATGTCCCTTCGCCAAACCGATTCGATGGCAAGTCTGTGGCAATCGTCGTCCAACTCTGACCATTGTTTGGCGAAAACTCGAGATCGACCGCAAAGCTGGCTGGGGCCGACGCATTGATCTTGACAACTTCGATCGCATTGATGATTGCCGTGGCATTAAAACCGCTGGTGCGATTGATGAATTGCAGGTTCAGGCCGCTTCCTTGAGAGGCGGTAAAACTAAACGTCTTCGCCACCGCTTTTCGGACAGCTCCCACATCCGCGAAGATGTCGTAATTGTTCAATATTGTCTGGCCCTGCAGATTGACATCAAACCTGCGTTGATTGGCTGCCGTTGCCGTAGGATCGGCGAAGATCAAACGGATCTGATAATCTCCGTCGGCAAGTGGGATGTCATAACGCATCCCCTGTCCAACACTGCCATTGGATTGCGTGTATTGTTGAAGCACGGACACAGGTGGAGCATTGGTGACTGTAGAGACATCGATTGACTGCGTGAAAGAAGCATTTTGTGCGAAACCAGTTCGATACAGGTCATCCAGCCAGCGTCCAGTTGATGGGTCTGCAACTCGCGTCCCCCCCGCATTCATTTGCAATACGGGTGCGGGATTCGTCAAGCCAGCCGTGATCCAGAGTAGGTCAACCGTCTGACCGACTTCCAGTTTTTGATAGGTTCCAGGTTCCAGCAGTTGTATGCGAGGTACATCGCTGATGGCTGCTTCACCCGTGTTGCCGTACGCGCCGAGATCGGCGATCCCGCCACTGGTCGGCTCCCCCGCATAAGGCGTAAGTGGATCACCAGCGTCAACCGCAGGCGAGCCGACTGTCAAATGGAAATCATCATCCGCGTTGCCTGGAGTGTCATCGGGACCGTCTGGGTCGATGAACATGGGATCGGCCTGACTGCTGTGCCCATCATGCGATGTTGCAAATTGCCACTCCTGCCAGGAACTGATCGGAACCGTGCCCCAAGTGGCCAAGTTGCCGCTGCCGATCACTTGGAACAAGTTGTAGTCGCTGTTGAAACCCGTTTGGTTCGCTGCATTTATGGAATACGCAGAACCAGAACCGATCACAAAGATATTGTTGACAGATTTGACGTTTGATTGAGTTGTTGAAGTGGTCTGGCGAATTGCATCGCCGGTCAATTGTTGGAAGGTATTGTTGAATACTATGCCAGTTGCACCAGCACTCACTTCTAGGCCGACTGTCGAATTTGCGTAGAGCAGATTGTTGGCGATTGCATTGGTGCCTGACCCTGCGACGATACCTCGCGCGTTTGCGTATATCACATTTCCAAATACATTAGAGGCAAACGACTCAATACCGATATTTGCGTTACCAAACACGCTATTGTTACGGGCAGTGGAACCACCGCTTACGCGAATGGCTCGGCTACCATTGCCTGTCAACAGATTGTCGTGGACTCTATTGGCTCGAGCTTCTACCAGCTCACCACTGAGAGATAGCACAATGCTTGAGCTGTTTGAGAATAGATCATTGTCGATCACGAGCCCTGCGCCGTTAACCACAACTGCACCGTTAGAGGAATTATTGTGCACCGAATTGTTTTCTATGCGTAATCCAGACGGGTTGCTTGATGGTTGGCTTGTTACAATGGCCGAACCATTTCCGAAAAGATCATTTTCCAGAATGAGAGTGTTGGCGGCCGATGTTGTCACGCTGACACCTGTAGTGTTCGCGTTGTTGCGAATGGTGTTGTTTCGAACGACCGCATCGTCTCCTTCGATTTCCACGGCGTTCGTGGTAGTTCCCGAGTGGCTGTGGATATCATTGTTTGCGATAACGGCACGACTGGCGGTGTCCTCGATATGAATACCACGAGAGCTGTTATTGCGGACGATCGAGTTGGTAATCGTGAAGTCATGGCTGGCTAGATTGACCAATACACCCTCATTCGCACCAAAAATATCCAGGTGGTCTAGAGTGACTCCTGTGGCATTTTGCAATTGGAACACATGGCTGCCAGTGGCCACATTGTTGCGGTTGAGTGACGCCAAACCTCCGCCCTGCGTTGGGCCTTGGATTCGAACTCCAGAATCAGCCGCATCAATCACAATGTTTGTCGTTATGGAATAGCTTCCAGTGTCGACATAGATCACATCACCCGGCCCCAAATCATAGGTGTTGAGTACCGCCTGGATCGACGCCATAGGACTTGCGGGGCTCAGTCCAGAATTGGCCGTACTCCCTGCCGCCGTGGCGTACTCATCGCCTACTATACTATTGTCGTTGACGTAATAGGCATTGGATGGTGGGGCCACTTCAAAAGCCGCATCCGACGTGTCCGTGACGCCTGGCTGATCCTCCGAACTAATGCGTAGAAAGTAATTGGCAGAGGCGCTAAAGGTGCTGGCATCGACGAACCAATCGAATAAGCCATCGTTGGGTTGCGAAGCTGCTAGAACTTGAAACGGTCCTCCGGCACCTGTGCTGGAAAACTCTAATCTTACATTGCCTGCGAAGCCATTGGCTCGCCAGCGAATGGGAACCGTAGAACCTTGAGGAACGATCTCGCCACCGTTCGGGTTTGACATCAAAAGCAGCGGGAATGGGCTACGCGAAGCTTGTGAGGTATTGCCATAAGCTCCGATGTTGACAAAGCCGCCGTTGGGCAGCGGTTCGTTGGTGAACGAGTCGGCTGCAGCACCACGGTCGACCGCTGGCGACAGGGCTGCGTCGTTAACGAGCGTGCCATTAGCAAACGTCGGTAGACCGCTTGTCGCGCTCAGCACGGGCGCCAACGCTGCGCCGTGAAGACTTCCGAATGGACTTTGCACATGAAAATCATCATCGCTTCCGTCAGTAAAGCCCAGGACGTAACCTAGCACATTGTCTGCGCCGTCGGTATCCACGAATAACGGATTGTTCGTAAGGCTATTCGAATCCAGGCCAGTCGTGGTCTGCCATTGTTGCAAGGTCGCTTGATTGATGCCCAACCAACTCCCTACAGATCCTGTGCCCGATGCAAAAAGCAGATTGAAATCACTACCAATTCCAACTTGGCTATCGTTGGCGATACTGATGCCAGTCGCGCCATCTGCCCAGACGATGTTGTTGCGCAACGTTAAATTCTGCGCTGCCGTGTCAGCTCGCAGCCCAATTCCGCTTGTCGTATAAAACGTATTGTTGACGACGTCTGGACCATTGCCGCCGATGAACCTGAGTCCAAACGTGGTGTTGTTGTAGATCAAGTTATTGGCGATCAACCCAGTTGAATTGGTCGTCACGATTCCTGTGGGATTGTTGTAAACGACATTGCCGGAGATCTCAGAACTTCCACTGGCAGTAATACCGGTGTTCAAGTTGCCGTACACGCGATTCTCAAATACCGGTGCGGAACTGCTGACGGTAATGCCGTTATAGTTGTCGAACACGACGTTTCGAATCACTTGCGCACCGACGCTCGCCTGGATGCCTTGGCTGAAGATGGACGATCTCTGGCCGCTGATGGTGTTACCGGCTACTAGAATAGTACCGGTGCCACCTCCGCCTGACGCACTGATCCCCGTCAGTTCGTTGTCGTGAACCAAGTTTCCGCGTCCCTGCGAGAGGTCCAAGTTACCAATGACGGTTTGTGTGCCGGCGACGTTGTTGCTAATGTTCATGCCGACGCGATTGCCATAGACCTCCATGGCTTCGATGCGAGCGTTGCCAGAGGCTGTCAAAAGAACACCGCGGTCAGCATTATCTCCCGCGATGCCATCAGTCAAGCTCGCAAACGAGCCTGCAATGACTATCCCATGTCGACCCGCATTTTCGGCAACGAGCCCCGTGAAGTTTGCATTTGGATTGTTGGGTGTAATGTCGATCGCGTCCAGCGTTTGATTCCGAGCCGTGATGAAGCTGGCGTTGAAGTTGTCGCTCCCCCCGGTAACCCACAATCCGCGTTGCGATCCGGTCAGCTCCAGATTGGACAGCGTCATGAAGTCGGCGTCGTTTAGCTCAACCAAAGCTTGCGGCTGGCCGTCGGGATAGATCCAGTGAATGGACACGTTCTTCGAACTATCTGTTGGCCCCCGCAGTGTAAAACCTTCTTCGATACCGAGCCCTAAGTCGCTCGTGCCCGCAATGCGAATTGCATCAAAGAGCGGATAAACACCAGTGTCGACCGATACGACTGCACCTGGTGACAAATCATACGCTCGCAACAGATTGACTGGATGTGGTTTAGGTGCACCAGGTTGTTTTCCAGTGTTCCTGTTCGAGCCAAGCGCCGTGAGCGTATACTCGTCGCCAACATTGCTGGCATCATCCACAAAGTATGTGTTCGAGTCGTCGGGGACTGTGAACGACTCTTGTGCTCGATCCATGGTCAGTGGATCATTGACCAACGAGACCTGTATCCGCAGTCCTGAAGTATCAAAGTTCACGCCAAGATTCACGGGCGTAACAATGAACTCACCATCATCGGGCGTCGAGGACGAAATCGTTGTGACAAACTGCGGCCCGTGAATACCATCTTGGACGAGGTCGATTCGGACTGGCGAATTGGTGCTGTTGTTCACCGATTGCCAACGGATCGTTTTTGCTACATCGCGCTGCCAGTCGATGTAAAGGTCGGGGTAAGTCAACGCCAGATGCGGAGCAACTACAACGGGTTCGGCATCCGTGTTTCCGTAGGCACCATGATCGGGCGAAATCGCTTCCGACAATGCGTAAACAAACGCGTTGTCGAGGTAGGCATCATTGGATGTCCCTGTTACGCGGATCGACTCGAAGCGGAAGGTGAGCCGGCGGGTTCCGAACGGTATCGCCAGTCGATCACCTACCAAGTCCCAGCGATCGCTGACGTTAGCAGCACTGCGAGTCTGCGAAGAGAGGATTGTCCCCGCTGCGTCTTTAAACTCAAGAGTAATCGAGGCAGTATCGAGCGAGGCCTCATTTTTTGTCCGCACCCGCCCGCCAAATGTTGCCACAAAGTTCTGCGAATCAAGCTGAGCTGACGAAATACCAGCTGCCAGCAAATCGATCGTCTGCTCGGCGATGCCCGTCGCAACATTGCCCGGCACGTAGTAAGCAGCCCCATGGAAAGCCGCGGAGCTTGGAGCCCCCGTAGCCCCTTGGACATTCGTCGTCCAACCCGCCGTGCCTGATTCGAAGCTAGGATTGGCGAGTAGATTGGTGAACGAAGCGGGTGTCACGACATCGTTTCGTGGATCGGCCGCGTCGATACCTGGACTGCTCTTTCGTAGGCTGCCGACTAGGTCTGCCATTCGCATGTCGCCACGTGCCATGCTGACATAGGCGGGTTCAGTTCCGAGCGGATTCACACTCGTGGTACCGAGCGAGTGCAAATCGTAACGGTTTACATCGACCTGCCAATCCAGAATGTCGTCAAAGTCTCGCATCCAGTGGATCAGCGTGCCGGTCCCAGTTGCATGCAACAAGTTGTAATCGCTGAAAAAGCCACTCCGCGCATTGTCCGCCACGAAGATGTTCGTACCTTGGTCGACCCAGAGTGAATTGCCACGAACTTCGACTTCCTTGGTCAAGTTCTGAATGCGAATATTGTCACCGCTCGCCGAATACATAGTATTACTGGATATCTGCACATCGGTGACGTTGTCAGCCAGGATGCCTGTCGCTGTATTGTCGTTGAACTGATTATGCGCAATCTGCGAATTGCTCTTGGCCAGAACACCAGTCACATTGGCATCGATCCGATTGAATTGGATCGTGCCGTTGAAATCTACGCCGGTCGTGTTTCGATAGATGAGATTGGCTTCGTCGAGGTCGTCAGGCCCTAAAACGCCCGAACCTATTACTCCGGTGCTGTTATCGCGGATGATTTGACCTGTCATGGTCCCTAACAAGTTGACGCCGAAGTTGTTGGCGTAGATCTGGTTTCGTCTCGATTGATCGGTAGGGTCGGCCCAATTTGGCACGCTTGACGCAAACACTTGTCCCGCAGCTACGCGAACACCAGTCTCGCTACCGTGAATACGATTGCCTGTCATGATGGCTGTGCCTGCATACTCGACACCCAACGTGGACGCCTGGATATCATTGTCAGCAATCTCGCTAGCGACCAAATCTGTAGCTACATGCAAGCCTGTAACCGACGATCCAATGTCGTTACCAACAAGCCGCATTCCCTCTTCAGCGGTCAACGAGACTCCGGCATTAGTTCCGAAAATGGAATTGCGTTCAATCAGCGCGTTTGAGTTGTTAACGAGGGTCAGCCCCACATTGACGCTAGTGATTGAATTCCCGACTAGTCGCGTGTTAAAAGTACCGTCCAAAATCAGACCGGCACCGCCGATGCGACTGCTAACGATTTCCAGATCATGTGTTGCAGTGGCGGACAAGCCTCCAGCCAAATTTACGTTGGTAATCGTGACGTTGCTGGCACCATTAAGTGTTAACGTACCGTTGATCGGCGGCAATTCCGCTCCGCTACCGATGATGAATATGCCCGAGTGCGCGGCTGTTAAGGTCGCCGTCGCTGACGCAGTTTCCGGTCCCACCACAATCACATCCCCGGGCTGTATAGTGTTGAGATCGAGCACGTTCTGCAGGGAGATAACCGGGCTGGTATACATCACGCGGTTGACCGGCAAGGCATCGCCTCGCAAGTAGATCTGCTGCGAATTGGCTGTAGTGTTACCCCAGGCCACTAACGGATGACCACTAGCGTCAACGGATAATGCCAACGATTGCAAGCCTTTGTCTGTTCCGGTAATTCCTCCTGCAACGTCGCCTGACTGATTGAAACGCTCAACGAACTCTGTGCCGTTCCAGCGTTTTGTGTAAACGGTCGTCCCAGTGGCAACGCCGTTACTGAGCAGTTCTTCGGCCCAGGCCACATGCAATTCTCCACCACCGACTGCTAGTCGCGGACGCGACGCGGTTCCTCTGGTGCTTGACGCTTCACTTTGAATCCAGGCACCCGTCATCGTTTGCGCGCTATAGATTTCAGTCTCGCCCGATTCGACCCGCACCTGCTGTCGCCAGGCAACATGCAGTGTGCCAGAGTGATAAGCGATTGCGGGCTGGTCCGCTGCCAGTCCATTTAGACTGATGCCGCCGCCAGTGGCCGAACCAGCCACTTCTTGCCAAGCCGAACCTCCAAATTCCAAAGCGTAGACACGGGAGACGCCCGCCAGCGGCTGTGACCAAGCTAGGGATAAATTATTACCGCTTGATGCAAAGGCCAGATCAGAAAGCTGGGGCGCACTTGCCACGACCGGTGCTGCAACAGTTGTCCAGTTTGCTCCCGAGAATTGTTTCACACGAATTTCAGTTTCGTCAACGGAAAGATTCAACCAGGCAACTGCGGGACCCGTGGGAGTGTTCACGAGCACGGGAGAATCGGCTGTACCACTGCCGCTAATACCACCCGCTGCAAGTGAATTTGCCAACGCGACCCAGGCTCCTTGGCCCGCATTTGCTGCAGGATTGAACTCCGCCACGAAGATATCGCCCTGTTCGACCCAGGCAACAATCGGCTGCCCCGAGGCGTTGGTTGTCAGACTGGGACGTTGCGATGAAGCGTCGCTATTGCTAATCCCGCCCAAGCGATCGCTGCCGACCATGCCTTGCCAGCTGGTCCCGTCCCACTGGGCAACGTAGATTTCGTAGTTCCCATTCCTTGCATCGGTCCATGCAGCATAAATTTGACCAGTTGGAGCTACGACGATCGACGGCTCAATGGCCCCAGCCAGATTACCCCCAACGCCCAATCCCACGGCTGAACCGGCCAGTTGTTGCCAGCGTCCCGATTCTGTTAATCCGTTGGGTAACGTAGACGAGACGCGAACGTGGGGCACATGTGTCAGAACGGTTGGTGGCGGAGTAGGGACTGGCGGTACAAAGTTGTTTGGGATGGCTCCGTCACCTGAGCCAAAGTCAGTGGTGTTATTCGATCCTAAACCTGCATCGATGAAGTCATCGTCAGCTTCGCCGTACAAGAAGTCATTTCCGCCGCCACCAAACAAACGGTCCCGTCCCGAACCAACTTCGTTGTCGTTGGTAGCGAAGTCGCCGTATAGGTGGTCGACCACGTTGTCATCGTCGGAACCGGACGCGTTATGGCCGTACAACGTATCGTGATTGGCTTCGCCGGCGAGCAAGTCGCTACCGGCATCACCTTCCAGCAAGTCATCGCCAGGTCCACCGAGTAGCGTGTCATCATCGTCACCTCCGCGAAGCGTATCATTGCCACCATGGCCCATCAAACGATCTCGACCAGGTCCACCCGACAACAGATCCGCGCCGTCATCCGATCCATGTAACACATCGGCGCCCGCTTCACCGAATAGTTGATCCCCGACGCCACCGCCGCCAACGAGTTCATCTTGATCGGCGCCGCCGAATAACATATCCGCGTCGACGCCGCCATTCAAATAGTCGTTTCCATCATCACCGCGAAGCGTATCGGTACCTTCTTCGCCATAGAGATTGTCGTTGTCGGCGCCACCTTCGATTAAGTCATCGCCTCGTGCTCCATACAAGGTGTCGCGGCCAGCACCACCGCGAATTCGGTCGCCTCGTGAGCCACCGTCGATCCAATCATCGCCTGTATCGCCATCGATATCGTCGGCACCACCCAGGCCATAGATCCGGTCGTCACCTGGGCCACCGACCAGAATGTCTCCGAAGAATGTGGCATCGAGCAGGTTGGGATCATCGCTCCCTTCGTCGGAGCCGATCAGTTGGTCATCACCTTCGTTGCCAAAGAGCTGATTGACGACACCACCACCTGCCACCAGCAAGTCATTACCACTTCCGCCATGCAAGAAGTCTTCACCAGCATCACCGAAAAGCGTGTCGTCTCCCGCGTCGCCATGAATGATGTCCGCTCCATCATTCCCATAGATTTCGTCGTTGCCAACATCGCCGTGGATCGTATCAACGCCCGCATTGCCCAAGATTCGGTCGTCATCATCGCCACCGAACAGCTGGTCGTCGCCAATTCCACCGTCGATATAATCTTTGCCACCGTCGCCATGGATGGTGTCGATACCTGTGCCACCATAGATCTCGTCATTGGACTCTTCCCCGTGCAAGTCATCGTTGCCTCCCTGACCGAAGATCTCATCGCGCCCCGACATTAATGGATTGCCGATGGACCCAAGTAAATGTCCTGCGCCATGATCGCCGTAAATGGTATCAGCGCTGTTGTCGTCACCGGCACCTGATTGGCTGTGTCCGAAGAGTTGGTCCTTCCCCTCACCGCCGAACATTGTGTCGGCGCCGCTGTTGCCTTCAATTACATCGTTACCAGCGTCGCCATAGAGCACATCGTTGCCTGCATCACCGTGAAGAAGGTCATCGCCGGCGTTGCCATGGAGCGTATCCGTTCCGTCATCACCAAACAGGATATCGGCCGAACGATCATCACCAATGCCGCTGAGCGAGTGTCCAAAAAGTAGGTCGTCGTTGGCACCGCCATGCAGAATGTCGACACCCGCATCGCCTTCGAGGCTATCGTTGCCAGCGTCGCCGAAGAGGCTGTCATCACCTGTTCCACCATGCAAGGCATCGTTGCCAGCATTACCGTGGAGTGTGTCGTTACCTTGATCGCCGAACAGGACATCACCCGCCGCATCGTCGCCGCTGCCTGATTGAGAATGGCCAAACAAAATGTCATTGCCCTGATCGCCGTGTAACGTATCGGCGCCCGCCTCACCCTGCAGTACGTCAACTCCCGCACCACCCAAGAGTTGATCATCGCCCGTGCCTCCGAAGAGTTGATCGTCGCCGTCACCTCCGTCAAGCGTATCCGTCCCGGCCTGGCCGTAGAGTTGATCGTTTCCGGCGACTCCGAATAATTGATCGGCTTCCCCACCGTCTCCGATGCCAGAGATGGATTGTCCGTAGAGGATGTCATCACCTTCTTCACCGCTGAGTTCGTCTGCGCCGGTGCCACCCTCGATCGTGTCATTACCTGCGTCACCGCTGATAAAATCGTCATTTGCATTCACAGCACACGCAGGAAAACAAACAGGCACTGTTCCGTTGACTGTATCACCGCGAAGATGATCATTTCCTTCACCGCCGAAAAGTGTATCGCGGCCAGGACCGCCCGTGATGAGATCGTCTCCTTCGCTGCCTTCGACATAGTCATCACCACGCTGCGTATTGTCGAGCTCCGCATCTCCAAAGATCTGATCGTTACCCTCACCACCAACAATTTCGTCGTTCCCAGCATTGCCCTGGATGTAGTCGTCGCCGGTACCACCGTCGATGGAATCGTTACCGTCTCCACCATGCAGTTGGTCGTTTCCTTCGTCGCCGACGAGGGTATCTGCGCCTGCTTGGCCATAGAGCAAGTCATTGCCGATACCCCCTGTGATAACGTCATTGTCTTCATCGCCAGGCAGCAGTGATACGACCGGGTTGCCTTGACCGTCAGCTGTGATGGTACCACGACCACCCAGAATCACATCGTTGCCGCTTCCGCCTGCCAGCGTATCTTTGCCATCGCCGCCTATAATCCAAATGGGAATGCTCACCTTTGGATCGACATAAATGGAATCATCGCCCTCGCCAAAATCGGCTATGATCCTCTGAACGTGGGCCCGTGGGAAATCTTCCGCCACACCGTACATCTGCACGCGAACGACATCGATCCCGTTTTCTCCCTTAGCTGTCGAGACCGAAACCTTCTCTTCTTCATCGGTTCCAACATGTAACGTCAACACGCCGTCGGCAAGCGTCGCCAGCGGAATCGGCACGACGCATCCCTTTGAATAGTCTAGAAGCGTAGCTCGGGCTATTTCTTTCTTGAAAACTGTCTTATAACTGGGCCCAGTAAGCTTTATGGTCGCCACTTCGACCTTGGCAGTAAGTCCCGCAGTTAATGTCCCTTCGACGTTGATACCGCAATCCTCCAACTCTAAGAATCGCGACTTCCCGTCAGCCAGTTCAAACTGATTGCCGTCCGGCAGATCGAGTGAAATTGTTGCAGTGAGATCTCCTTCCACGGATCCTCGAACGAGTAAGAGATTGATACCTCCACCAATAGTAATGGAACCCGTGAGACTCAACTCTTTAGCGTCAGTTCCTTCTGTGGACGGCTTTCCCTGAGCATCGATTCTGTCGTAGATAAAAAAGCCATTGGCCAGCAAGTTACGATCGCTGTAATTACTATCTCTAAATTCTCTCAGTCCTAGCGTGTCGTACCCAAACGCGAGTCGGGCATGGAGTGCAAGTGAACCCGAAATAGTTGCAAAAAGAGGCGGGAAGATCGTGAACGATTTCTCGATTTCGAATTCGACATCAATGGGTGGCAAATCAAGTCGAAGTAGATCCACGTCCCGTCCAAGCAATAATCCCATGAGGCTGGTTGGCTTTTTCAGGAACGGCAGCGAGAATGAAAATCCGTTGGGAGACTGGCTCACCTCCGTCGCATCCACAAATTGCTTGGCGGCCGTAGCCACATCTGGGTTCTCTCCAGTGAGCGTATTAATTGCGGTGGTGATATCAAAACTGGCATCAATCGATGTTGGAATTTGGAAATTCGCCAAGCCTCCTGGCGATGTGAGCGATTGTCCCGTGAGATCCAAATTCGGAAGCGGGATCAAAAAGCCATTGTTGCCGCCCGTCGCGTTATTTACGCTAGTTACCAAATCGATCAGCTCAGTAACCTTCAACAAGCCTGCGATCATTCGCGTATCAACGCTACCGCCTAACATTGCCGCTGCGTCCAACAAAGTGACGTTTCCGTCACCGTCTCGGTCAAGTATCTTGCGCGTGGCGCTCAAATCCGAGAGAACGGGAATTCGCGCGCTAAGCGCATCCAGGATTGGCCGAATCGGATCGATTGCTTTGTTTATCGATTGAAGGGCGTCACTACCAAAACTCGAAAAGAAGCTGCCAACATCGAGTCGAATATTGCCGAAACCAACCGTGGGATTCGCAATATCATTCAAGTTCCAGCTCGCGTCCAAGTCGGCTAGGATTCTTGGTAAGCTGATCGAAGGCAAATGGGGAAATTGCACGTCACTCAGGTCATATGTTGAACTGAGTTCAAGGTCCAAGTGCGCATCCGCTCCGCCCGCATATGAAACGTCGACCAATTGATCCAAGGTGGCAACGGTAATTGCAGACAGTTCATCCAGCGTGATTTTGTTGTCATTCGCGTCGGTTGCAGGATCTGTTAAATCTACATCGAATGAACCAAAGAGCCTTGTAGGATTATTGGGATCGACGAGAACTTCCAGTTGCAGGAACCCCAGTGTGCCCGTCAATGCACTTCCAGTAGGCAAGCTGACGTCAAGTCCAACGTGAAATTCCTGTGCCGCCGAAGTGTCGATGAACAGTCCATCCGCCAAGCTGGCGCCAATGGTAAAGTCAAACAACCACTGCAACTCGACTTCCAACGATGCCGCAACGTCCAGGCTAAGTGCGCGGAAGCCAAGATCGCCGTCAAGCGGGAATGTATCGCCAATAGAGCGATCGACCAAAATCCGGAACTTCACTTCTCCACTCGGCAATCCCGCTGGAATCGTTACTGAAAAAGCTGGGAAGATGCTCTTCAACGCAGATTCCAGCGTGGCACGCACTGTCTCTGTCGTAAAGTTGCCGCTAACTGCATTGGTTAGGGCTGTTGTACCGGTGCTTATGAAGTCGTCGAGGAAGCCAAATGCAGGAATGTCTTCCAGCTTGACTCCCACCAACGGAAGTTCAAAGTCCAAGAACTTGTCCAGCGCCGCATCCACCTTTTGAAATACAAAGCCAAACTGCGTAGCCAGCGATCGCAGCAAGTTGGTAAGGCTAAGATTGTTCGCAACGAAGGCTGCCAGATCTGGACGATCGGCGTTCAACTGAAGGTTGCTGAAGTTGAGTTGAAGTATCTCAGCGAGATTCGGCGCGGAGATCGCAAGCGTATTGCCCGTTAGCTCCACGCCGTCGTCGAGCGGTGAACCGAGGAAGAAGAGAGGCAACTCCAGTCCCAGCCCACCGACCAAGCTAGTGTCAAGGTTCGCCAATACGTTTGTGATCGGGATGCGATCTGGCGCGGCAGTATCAAAACTGAGTGTAAATCCTGCCGGGGTATCACCCGCGGCGCCAGGTGCACCATCATCCATACCGTTGGAGTCGACAATCAGTTTGCCGTTCTGCACACCCAGTGATAGCGCGTTGGCCACCGTGATGTCAAACGACAAATTGTTTGCATGGATGGCAACTGTTGCACCGACCTGTGACGACTTGTCGATAAACACCGCTGGCGACAATGGATTACTGACGTCGATACCTAGACCGAGATTGAAGTCTAATGCAGCTTGCGCGGTCAACTGGCCACCCGAAGAGATACTGACTGCATCGCCCAGGCTCGAGATTCCTAACAGCGATCCAAGATCGACGTTCAAGTCAAACGTCTTCGTGACCGATTTTGCAAAATCAAACTGAAAGTGTAAGGCGTCGGTTTGGAAAATCAGCTCCAAGTCCGGTACCGTTGGAGCACCGGGTAATATCTGGGCAAGTGCGCTTTCGATCTTGGATTCGAGTTGCTCCAAAGATTCAGCTCGTCCCTCCGATGATCGCAACTGCTGAACCATGTTCTGAAAATCGTCCGCGAAGCTCAGCAGTTCACCGGCACTCAGCCCCAAGCCTGGAATGCGGAAACCCATCAGTTCGGACTGCGCCATATCTATTAAACGATCCGCCAACGCCTGCAGCGCGTCCAACACATCATCGAAGTCAAGTTCCTTGAGGTTGTTGAGCCCAGCCAACAGCGAATCTTCAAGATCGAGCTGCGGCAGCGATCCCAGATAGTCGGGAATCGTTACGCTGATTTGATGTTGGCCAGATGGTATCGATAGCGGCAACCCCAAGTCGATGCCCTGTGCGTTCACCGCCAGATTGTCGATATAAAAGAATGATGAACCGGTTAATGTGGGTGTTCCCAGCGACGTGGGATCCATGGTAATCGTGTCATACAAATCGAGTAGACTGATGCGGGCTCCATTGGCAGGTGCGAAATTAAAGTCCAGTTCTCCGCCAGCACTTAAACCGCCGGTGATTCCCACGAAGCCGAAGGTCGCCGAGGCCGCCAGTTGACCGCTGAGCCCGAGGTTGGCTGACAGTTGTTGATCGCGAATGAAAATGTGATTGGCGACGTTGTCGAAAGCATCTGCCGACTGCGGCAGATGCAGAGCTGTGACGGCTGGATTGCTTGGAGCTGCCGTAAGCTGTAGCAAAGGAGTTGCGGTGATCTGCGTCGTGCGAAGTGCAATTGCATTACCACTCCGTTCCGCTTTGACCGCCAGACCAGCGGCCGACAGTGCGGCGTTGATGTCGATGATCAACTCATCGATCGTGGTATTGCCGGTCCCAAAGAAACGCACTTCGACAGGCTCGTCACCGCCGACGCGTAACTGGATGATCGCTTCACCGGCAAAATTGCCATTGGCAGGCGCGTTTCCGGTAGCCATGATTTTGGCTGAGATGGGTGATATGTCGATACCAAACGTCAAGCCGAGATCGATGGTACCGGCCAGTCCGAGATTCCCCGATGCGTCGATACTTGCGATAGGTCCCAGGGATGCATCGAAATCGAAGGCCGCTCCAACGTTCAGCGACTTGTTATAGTCAATTGTGTAGGCGAGTTCCCGTGTAATTGCGTCGAACGTGGGATTGATGATTGAGAGATCGACTCCCAAAGTTTCGGCCAGCTTGTTAGCAAGCGATTGAGCATCCGTGAACGTCGGATCGCCAGCGACTGTGCTGAGCTCATCGACAAAATCGAGTCCCAGGTCGATGGCATCACCGAGTCGTTTGTTGGTGAAAGGAACCTCGAAGTTGAAGAGGGCCGACTGTCCCATTTCGCGCAAGCGTGATGCCAGGCTTTTTAGCATCGCCAAGATCGAATCGGCGTCGAAAGAACTGAAATCCAGGATTTGTTCAAAGTTTTGAAACGTAACCTCAGGTAGCGTGACGTCGAAAACGTCGCTGTCGCTCACTAAAATCCGAGGTGTTGCTGTCGCCGTCGCATCGAAGTTGCCAACTGAAGCTACGATTGGAAGGTCGGCGGTAAATGTGCCGGTGAGCGTGATGTTCGTCAGGTCGGAGAGGGGAGTGCTAACGATGTCTCCCAAGCTGATACGGCCGTCAGCACCGCTGGGGTCGATTAGCACGATTTCGACATCAGCGTCGAGATCAACCGTTCCGTCTTGAACACCAAGCGTCAGAAAGCCTAAACTGCCTCCTAAGTCAAGAGTGGCAGAACTGGCCTGCGCATGAAGTAACAGTGATTCGGCACGAATGTAGAATCGATCTGCCAGATTGATTGCCCCTGACAGATCGAACCCAAAACTGAATTGTGGCAGTAGCTTGGTTGCCGTGTCGACAAAGGCAACTGATCCGCCGACGTCTAAATCACCCGCAAAACTCAACCCACTTGCAGAATCTCCAAGCCCAAATGAAACAGTCGATGCAAACGCTTTCCGCAGATCCACATCAAACTCAAAGGCTGAGCCATCTGTCGGATTAAAAGTTCCCAACGATGGCTTGATTACCTCGAACAATTCACTGAACGTGGGGGTGAGGTCGCTGGCGAAATAATCGACAATGGGCTGCCGTACATTGCTCTGTACAGCACCCGACAAATCGGTCAGTTCACCTAACGATTTGTCAATGCCAGGAATTTTGACCTGGAGTGGAGGCAACGATTCGATGGATTCGGCGAAACCGACGAGATCGACTAGTCCATCGAGAATCGCGTCTCTAAGCGAGTTGGGGATGGGAATATGAAGCGTATGATCGGCGATGATCGGTCCAAAGGGCGTCGCGTGCGACGGCAGTTCAACCTTGCCGACACCGTTGTTCAGGTCGAGTGTCGTGGTATCACCCAGATCGGGAAAGTCTTGGCCGTTGTTGGCCCAATCCGCAAAAAGCGTCCGAAACGCTGGACGCAGAAGAGAGCTTTCCCACAGAGGGTTGTTACCGTTGCCCCCTTCATACATGATGTCGATCCAAACATCGGGCACGGACTCAGTGTAGATGCGGTTAGGCGTTGCTACGGACGCGAGCGTTTGGGGATCCCGGTTGTTCTGAACGCGGAATGGGCTCCCGCTGTTTGTGCCTCCTACGACTTTCTGGAACAAGATTGGTCCGGCGATCACATGGTGCTCACCCGTCCCCTCCAAATTGCTTAAAGTAACTTTTAGTTTGCCTGTCGCATCGACGGTGAAGGTTGTCGTCGCGACCGCGCCTAGCTGTTCGAAGCCTAAGCCTCCGTCGTCCAGATCGTTAGCAAAGTCTCGCTGATCCTTTTGAAACGTCACAGTGCCACCGGCGTGCTCGACGATGTACTGCGCGAATTGCGTCGGCGACATGAACTGATCAGGATGCGCCGAGTTCTTCAAGTTGTCGAGCTTTTGTGTAACGTTTCCCTGCCAGCTGGCGTAGATCTTATACGTGTCACCGGGCGACAGACCGGTTGCCTCGTAGGTGACGAGGCTCAACGGACTGTCGCTCTGGGCAATTCGGAACAGGGTGTTGTTTATGGTGTAGTTGTCTTGTCGCCAGATTTGGTCGGCATCAATGGAAACCAACCAAATCTTTCCATCGGCAACACCCGGCATGGTAGCAGTCAGCACGTTGCCACCGTGGTTGCCATTCTGATTTAATTGGCCGAAGTCGTAGGTCGAGCCGATTAGATCGGTGTAAAGCGCGCTCAGTTGGTCGTCGGCTGCGGACGGGCCGGGCACAACCGGGTCCGCTTCCATTAACAACAGCATTTTCGAGAAGGTGACGGCATTTGCGTAGGCAGCAAAAGTCCCTTTATCCATCACAGCATCGTCGGTCAACTGGTCTTGGGCACCTGCGTAGAAATTGAAATCAATGCCGGGGATTAAGCCAATCCCACTAGGCGGAGGTCCAGTGTGGTGATCTGGGGGCAGCCCCAAGAGTTCGTCAAGCCGTTCGTGATCTCCCGGCTTGAAGATCGGAATCACCGTTCCGCCGATGGAGACCGAGGCGAGGTCCATCTTGTTGCCGAGTTGCTTGAGAAAGTCGAATACCGCGAAGTCGAAGCCTGTACGTTTTTCGATCTGGTCCTTGATGAAATCCTTTACGTATGTCTTGACTTGATTGATGCCCGCTTTGATCGGATTAAATAAAACGTCTAGCGGCTGCAGAAGATCATCCACGACATCGCCAAAGACTTGCAGACCTCCGCGTAACAGCCCCAACTCGGCCGTCAACCCTGCCATGGGCAATAGATGTCGATTGATGAACGAATCAAAGGTCGAGCCATCGCCGTTGAGATCGTCCAGTTCGGCAACTAGTACGTCGATGATTCCCACGCCATCTTCGGCCTTGGAGCGAATCGTGCTTGGATCGGAGCTGTCTGGAAAGCCGGTCTCCTCACCGATTTTTTGCTGCAAGTCGCGTCGGCTGCCCGCATCAAATACGGCCCTGGTGAAAGCCAAACCAAGCTCGCCCCAATGACGAACTCCTTCATCGATTTCGTCAATCCAATTGTAGAGATAGGCGCGAAACAGATTCTGCTTAAGAGTCTGTGATACTCCATCCGAGGCAACGAGAGTTTCAATCAGTTCCGAGGCAAAACTCGCCAATTCGTTAGCATCGCCCCGCGGACCCATCTGCACCGCTTTGTTCAGCAAACTGTCTCGCAACTGAAAGATCTTGTCGAGGGCTGGTCCACGTTGTCCGATAGAAACGAGTTGGACATTGGCAATAGGACCTTCATTTACAAGTTCACTGAATGTACCTGTTCCGACAGAAATTCCACCGACGACCGTGAGCGTTGTGGCAGTAACGCTCTTAACGACGTAAGTTTTGGCATTTGCCGTCATGCCCAATGCGTCGAATCGCATGCCGGGCACAAACCCGTCTGCCAGAAAGCTTCCACCTGGATCACTGCGTGTAAATGTGTTGGTAGCGGCATCAGCGGTGATCGTTGTGGGCAATGTTTTGGCTACACGAACAAAGATTTTTTCGTCGCCACTGGCGGGCTCATTAACGAGAGCGGTGCCTACCGTTAGTGAGTTAGCACTCACTGCGGTTACCAAAAACGTCCCGTTGTTAGCAACATTGCTAAAACCCGAGACTGTGATTTTGTGACCAACCTTAAAACCGTCGGATTCAAAACTGCCTTCCGTGCGGACGTATGAATTCGTCGTGGCGTCGACGGTTAGCGTACCGTCCTCCCACTCCATCTCAACGACATTGGTTGGATCGTCGGGGAAAGCGCGCAGAAACGTCTCGTAGATAAATCGGATCGGAGCGTCGTACGCGATGGCCGGAGTACTGTCGTCACTGAAGTCGCCTGAGCCGGGAACCACCTCGGTGCGGTCGCTCTTGTTCGCATCGAATCCAGGGAGCGAATCTGCGATATAGGCTTCGGTCATGAAGTGGCGTAACATGTTGGCCAAATCACGCTGGTCGGTAGGCAAGGAAGCGGCCGCCGCGCCAAAGCCAGGAGCGACCCCCTCGGCAAACGAATTGACCAATGTATGCGCAAAATGATCGGCCGCAGAATGCGTCAAAAACCCATAACTCCACGCCAGGATTTGGGACTTCTCCGTATCGGACCAAACGGAGGAAGGTTCAGACTGGGCCTTCCAGGCCATGTCGAGCACACGTGTGAGCCAAGTGGCATGTTCGATTGGGTGGATGGCAAACTGGCCCATGAGAACATCCGGAAATCCATCCCCAGCTACGGCACCACCGTTGTAATAGGGACGATAATTCGTCAATGCAGCCACGATCAGCGGATGGACCGTGTATTCGTGTCCCTGGATTGTGACTTGGCCGTCATCCAACGCATCGCTCGCGGCGTCATTGGCGATTTCAACGTGTACCTTTGGATCGAAGGCCACGTCGGCTAGAGGGCCTTCGTCAAGTTCGTGATCGTGATCGTGCCATTCGGGGTCTTGGTCTGCGTGTGATTTGCCCAGTAGGTGGTCAACTTCGTGGAGGACGATGCTCGCCAGTAGGCGTCCATACGCATCCGCGGTCAGGCCATGAGTGGCGATTGAGTCCGAGAAAACGAAAGCACTGTCGCCGCGATCTTGGTTACCTACGTCGATCTGTTCCGCCAGTCCGTAAAACTCGCCCCATGCCGAGAAAACTTGATTGTCTCCGCCGACATGCACCACGGAGAATTCGCCGGATAGCGGTCTCTCGGTACTAAAGACCACACTTGAGCCGTCAGCAGCGGCGTCGAGTGTTTTCATCATGGACGCTAGAACGCCAGCATCTTGGCCGGCAAGCTCCCCCTGAACCACAAAGGGGGCTACTTCGATGTTCTCAAGGGTTATCGGCCCCTGATAGTCGACATTTTTGGCACCTTGTAACGAGAGGTAAACCATCTGCTTATCCAATCCCAGGCCGTCAACGTGCGCAGCGATTGGTCCGATCGGATTTGCATGGTCAAGACGGCTATGCCAGTCCAGGCCTGCCAGGAGCAAACGGGGTTCAAGCGATTCGAATAGAAATCGCAGGCGAAAACGAGCCCTTCGTCGACGGATTTCTCGAACGGCCTCGATTGGTCGGTGCAACCATTCAGCAAGACGTCGCCGTCCCATTCGATTTCTAGTCCGTGCCATTACGTTGTCCTCATGCGTATTAAGGCCAACGGATCAATGCGTTGAAGAATCGCTGTCGAAAGTTCGGGCGACGTAGATAGGTTGGCTTTCAACCAGTGCGATTTTCTCGACCACTTTTGATCAAGTTTGTCCGCTCATTTGCCGGAAACAACGATTCGGCGACCTTTTAGCAATTTTGAGCAACCCGCCGGCAATCAACCGATGCCGCCAGGCGGTCAGCCGCGCTCTCGTTAGCTCCCTGGATAACAACAAGACGGAGGTGAGACCGCCTTCACCGACAAGCCTATTTAAAAAGTTGCTTGAAGTCGTCGCGCTGACGCAGCGGCTCGAATTCCTCTTCGGCCTGCAGCGACTCGAAGTCGTCGAGCTCGCTCTCATGTGCTTTTCGGAGCAATTGAATGGCTTCCGAAAAACATTCTTCGCTGATCAATGTCTGCTCGCTCGGGTCAAATGCCGGGTCATCCAAGGCTCGTGCACCACACGAGGCGTATAGCTTAGCGCAACGAACATATTGATACGGAAGGGTGTGGGAGTCTCTGGACTGTTGCAGTACTAACAAGATCTCATGATTCTCTTGCAACACCCGGCGGTATTCACCCATCTTGATCAGGAGTTCCGATCGTTCCATGCGCAGTCTCTCGCGAAATCCAGGATTCGCATTTTGAATGGCCAAGTCAAAATCGCGAAGCGCTTCGTCGTAACGATTTAGTAAAACCAATGCCTTGGCGCGGTCTTGCCATGCAAACGGCGCCTGTTCTGTCCTGACCCGCGATTCAGGTTCACGCATCAAAAGGCTTTCGATCAGATGAATTTCTTCATCCAAAAACACGAGACCGGTTTCTACATCTCCTTTGTCAATGGAAATCGATCCCAACGCACCCAGGACTCCACTCAACATTTCCGCTGCAATGGTGTTTTCGACCTCTGCATCAATGAGTGGACTTAGGAGTTCTCGCGCTCGAACCAGATAATCCTCGGATTCTTGAGTAGCGTCTTGCAACGCATACACACTGGAAAGTTGTTCGTAACAACGGGCAAGAGATGTCGCGTGGCCCCAAACTGACGGTTCACTTTTATAATTAGCGTCAATGATTGTTTCGGCTTCAGTAAGTCGCTCGATGGCTACATCAAAGCGCCTTGTGATTTTTGCAACTCTGCCGAGTTCAAGAAGCGATTCGGCCAACACCTGACGACAAAAGTCATTTGAATCGGGAAGCTCGACGGCACGTCGAGCAAAATCGTTAGCTGTCTCCAGCTCTTTTTCAGCCTCGGGCCACCGTGAAAAACTTATCGCTAGTAAGTGCATACTGTACCGATGATGCGAATAGGCAAGCTCAGCGAGCCAGTCTGAGTTATTGGGTTCATCTTTAAGAATCTCATTCCAGCCGTCGATTGCTTCGCGAATAAAAATGTTGGCTTGGTCGATATCATTGACCGCATATTCGATTCCAGACTGCAACATTCGAGTTTTTGTCAGTGCAACCCGCGCTTGATTGGAAACATCATCGTTAGTCAATATTCGTTGAAATATGGATGCACCGTGCTTAGCTGTTTCTTGCGCTACCGACATTTCACCATTGTGTAAAAGTAGATGTGCCAGCCACCGCCAACAATTTGCGAGCTTAAACTGAACGGTCGGGTCGTTTTGTTGATCATCGGGTAACTTCTCAAATTCGCCAATCGCTAAGCGATAGTAGTCAATTGCCTGATCGGGTGAATCGATTTCTTTGGAGAGATCTGCCAGTCGACGATAGGCTTGTGCCAGCTCCAGTCTCGCCAATCCCGAAGTGCCGCGGCGTTCCAACAACTGCTGGTGAAAATCGACGGCTGTCGAAAGCAGTCCTTTGCGCAGTGGTCGCAGGTCCTCTTTGTTCAGCCTCAAGTCTTCACTCACTCGGGTGCCAAAGCTGTCGACCGCTGCAATCGCCAAGCGTAAATTCTCCTGGGCGTCAGCAAGGTTGGCTTGCGACTGCCGGTGGAGTCTATTGGCACGCACC
>JBGSUV010000169.1:0-11151 GCA_041753315.1 Pirellulaceae bacterium
GAATCGTTGATCTTCGCTCGAGTGGTCAAACGGATTGATGCGAGACCATGCGTTTGCTGGCGAACGAGCCACTACCCAGCGATGGCAACCCGGTTTTATGCCCAGGCTAGGCCCGAAATTGCCAAGCGTGCGACGAACGAAAACACGGTCGGACCAGTGGACAATGCAGGGCACACATTTGGCGATGAGGGGGACAAAATAGAGTCCCTCGGTGGCCGTCAAGAAGCTAGCACAATCCCTAGCAAATTGCTGGAAGTGCTTGAAGCGTTGGGACTCATGATGGTCCCTGGGGGCGTCGTGCAGTCTGCAGACGGCCCCCATTATGGGCATTGAGGGACTCGAACCCCCGACCCTCTCGGTGTAAACGAGATGCTCTAACCAACTGAGCTAAACGCCCGAACGTGATTTGCAGGAAGGCAAAGATCGCTTAAACGAGCCGCGAAACCGGACTGAGGTTCGTGGCTGGTGAGCGAATTCAAGGAAATCAGACTGACAGTAAACGTGAACGGCGACCGCGGCGTTCGGCGCGGAGACGTGAACGGCGCTTGGTTTCGCTCGGCTTTTCGTAGTATTCGCGGCGACGCATTTCTTTCTTGATCCCGCTGCGCTCCACCAGCTTACGGAATCGGCGGACAGCTTCTTGAATCGACTCACGGTCGCGAACGACTAACTTTACCATTGTTTCCCCAGACGCATTTTTGAATTCGACTCCTGTTCGGAGGGTGGATACGAACAGCCAAACCGCGACCTGCCGATGCAAGTCTGCGAAGCCCAAGAATGTAATCGGCAGACGGCCACCTTTGCAACCGCAAAGACGAGCCGAATCGGTGTGAAACTTTGCTTTGTGGGCAGGAACAGGCTGAACCTGCGGTTTAGATCGCGCGTCAGCGCGGGAGAAAGAAGAATATTTTCCCGAATCAGCGTGCATTTCCGGAGAAAACGGTCGTGAGGAGTGAGCAAGGCAACCTTGCAAGAAGAAAAGTCGCACACTAAAGTTACGGACCGGTTGGGCACGATAAGCCCAATCGCGAGCACTCCCCTGTAGCTCAGTCGGTAGAGCAGCGGACTGTTAATCCGCTTGTCGCTGGTTCGAGTCCAGCCGGGGGAGCTTTCGTCAAAGTTCTAACTTTGGCGACCAAAAGACTTAACGCCCGGCGTCGAGAGATCGACCGCCGGGCGTTTTTCGTTTCTACCCAGTTTTTCGCGCGTTTCGAACGCTTTTCGCGGTTCGCCGGCCCAAACCGCCGCGCTCTCTGTTTGCAGAGAGATTTGCGTCTCTCGAACGCAACCTTCAAGGTTGCACCCGTCCGTGCGAAAAATCGGTCCCGAACTCTCTGACTCTCTCTTTTCGGGGGCCTCAAGAGTTAACACAGAGTTCTCGTTCGGAGTCCGGATGAAAAGGAATCCGAACTTTCAAAGAGATCGCCTCACGAGGCGTTGCTGGCACGCGCGGAAAACAGCCTTAGTTTTACCTGACGCCGCCCTAACCACGAGTTTGATATTCCGCTTACTCGTCGTTTGCAACAAATGGATCACCCGTCCACATGATGCCAAGATATATCTCGTCCGACCTATATTGCCGATTGTCCGAAACAACGATTAAACGAACGACAGTCTCGTTTACTTGTGCTGCAGCAGCGTAGCCCTTGAGACGCAGTCGAATTCGATAAGGAGCGTTTAGCTCGAGGTAGATTGGCTCCGTAAGTCGTAGGAACTGGCTCTCGCCGATCGTGAAATCCTCAACCTGTAGCTCGTAAGCGTCGAACGACTCCAGCTTGTAGGCAAGCGGTGCTGCTTTCGCTGCATTCCAGCAATTCTCAACGCAAAAACCAAGCCTTGATACAACAGCTGGACCGGGACCACGGTTTAGAATGGTAAATTCCAAAATTGGATCAGCAACGCGAGTCTCAGAGTCACGTTGATCTTTTGTCCAATGGTAATTGGCTAATTGATGGGCCCCGAAACGGTAGTGCTCCTTCGGAATTACCTCATAGACCTGATTAAACCAAGGTCGCCCAGTCACTGGATTGTAAATAGGTGCATCCGGAGAACGGTCGTGACGCATTTCTTCCCAAAGGCATTGGTCGGTTGCCATTTCGATTTGGACGAATTGGATGCCCTCATCTGATTTGGCATTGTCCGCAGTTTTCGGTGGTGCAACTATCTTGATCGAGCTTGGGTCCGCACTGCTATGGGCATCCAGACTCACTACATCATGTGAAAGGCTTTGGAGCTTTAGTGCCGCGAGGCCGTGGTTGTGTGCTTCCTGAACAGTCTCGCCATTACCAATGCCGCGATAAAACGCTCCCAGGTAAGTTGTCACGGCGTCAGATTTAGCGGATATCTTGATCGTTATCACGACTTCGATTGCACTCTTCACTGCGTTCGCCTGATTCTCTGACAAACAACGGTCGAGAATGACCACGCGAACTTTTCGATATAGCGTCTTGAAGAATTCCAGTAAGACATCGTTTGGGATCAGGACAGGCTCGCCTTGCGTTGGCCTGAGTGTTAGCGGAATTAATTCGCTACCCGCCCCGACAAACTGAAGAATTCGAGGTTGCGTGTTGTAAAGCCACTCGTGGAATCCATCAAACGAATCCGCCCAAGTTGCCACGATGTCAATTGTCTGTCGTGCGGCATTTCCACTCAACTTATCCTTGATTGCGCGAATTTCCCTGGTCATATCAAATTGAGAGATTAGTTCCGGGGCTGCTGGGAAAAACTGCACCCTTGCAGTGCGCTGAAGCGGATCACCGTCTTCGTCACGCGGTGCCTTGATTTCCTCGTCGATTATTTTCGCAATCGCGCGCAGCTTCTCGGTGTCTTGTTTCTCGATGGCAAGCAACAGATCCCGTAGGTCTACTACATCGACCTCGGGGTCAAAGTCCACACCATCAGGCACTTTGACGGTCTTGTAGCTTTTCTGCTTTCGCCCGATCACTTGAATACGCAGGTGGCCATATCGGTTAGAAAGTCCGTGCTTAACGTAGGTGTCGACGGTCTTTTGGACCTTCGCGCCGTCATGTTCAGTCGTTACCTGAAACGCTTGCCTGTTAACTTCATCTCCCAAATCGATCGCCGGAAAATTCTGACTAATCTGGTCTGTCTGAATTAGCTGAAGGCCAAATAGTTCATTAAGCAAGCGACGAAAAAGCTCGTGAGAAATCGTGTTAGCGTCAAAGAGATGTAGGAAACCACGAAGCTCACATTCCGTTGCCAACCAAGACAGTCTCGCGACGATGAGCTTGAGTAACTGTTCGCGTTCTAGCATGGCATCGGCTGCCTTTCTGATTTATTCTGGTTTCAATTATGACTTCGCCAGCTCTCGCCTCTAAGCTGTGGCGGAACTGCCAACGTCTGTGCGAACCGTTTTCTCGCGCGTCCCAACTGCTGTTGTTGCCTCATGAGCGCGAGGTTTCAAGCTTGGCAGGTAAATCAAAATGACGATCCGCAACCAATCGACCGATGGTGTCTTTTTCTTTTGTGCCATTTGCTTGCCGCGCATGCTTCGCTTTACTGCGTGTCAATAGAGCACGTTTGACATTTCCTTTCGTCTCATTCGCACCCTAATCCGTCATTTCGAACTCGCGCCGGGTATTCCTACAGATAGACGCGGCTGTTGTGGCTGCGAATGTCTGTCTTCGAGCCGCCAATTATGGCGGCGTTGAGCATGGAGGTGCGAGTTGCTCTCGTCTGATCCCCCTTCTTCATTGTCCGCGCCGGCTCGGCGATCGGAAATCGCTGCGATTCTGGCTGCCGGCATCGTTCGGATGAAATCGCGTGTGGCGATTCCCGATCCGGAATTCGCCGACGATCCAGCAGAATTGCCAGCAGCTTGCCTTGAGCTTTCGCCGGAAAGCGTGCTCTCTGTGACCAACGTGGTTAACGACCAGTGAGTCCGTTTTCTCAGGAGAAATCAATGCAAATCGACATCGACAAAGAGGTCGCTCTGCTCCAACGCATGACGGTGGGGCAGCTGCGAGAGAAGTATGAAGAGACTTGGGGCGAGCCGACCAACACCCGCAACAAGCAGTGGCTCGTCAAACGAATCGCTTGGAAGTTGCAGGCGAACATCGAAGGCGACATTTCGCAACGTGCCAGGCGTCGCGCCGCGGAACTCGCACGCGGTACCGACATCCGTACGACAGCCCCCAAAGCGATCAAGCCAGCGCCAAAGCCGGCCGGTAACACGGTGACAGGCTTTGTTCAGCCGGGGGAAGACAATCGACTCCCGCCGCCAAAATCGGAACTCGAGCGAATCTACAAGGGCGAGAAGATTGTGGTGCTCGTTCTAGAGAACGGCTTCGAATACGAGGGGGCGATCTACAAGACGCTCAGCGCTGTGGCCAAGAAGATCACGGGCCAACACTGCAATGGGTATCACTTTTTCAATCTCAACAAGAAAGGAGGCAAGCGATGAGCAAGCAAGCCAGCAATCGCCAACTGAATTGTGCCATCTACACTCGCAAATCCACAGACGAAGGGCTCGATAAAGAATTCAACTCGCTCGACGCTCAACGAGAATGTGCCGAGGCGTACATCAAGAGCCAAACGCAAGAAGGCTGGCACTGCGTGCCGGATCGCTACGACGATGGCGGATTCACTGGTGGCAACATGGATCGTCCCGCGCTTAGGCAGCTGCTGGCGGACATTGAAGCCGGCAAGGTGAACTGCGTGGTGGTCTACAAGGTCGACCGCCTAAGCCGATCGTTGATGGACTTCGCTCGTATGCTCGAAGTCTTCGAACGCAACCAGGTCGCGTTCGTAAGCGTTACGCAGCAGTTTAACACGACCAACTCAATGGGCCGACTGATGCTCAACGTCCTGCTGTCATTCGCCCAGTTCGAACGCGAGCTGATCTCAGAACGAACCCGTGACAAGATTGCCGCGGCCAGGCGCAAAGGCAAATGGTCGGGTGGCATGCCGCTGCTCGGCTACGATATTGACGGCCAAGGCGGCAAGCTCAAGATCAACGAGGTCGAAGCCAATAAAGTGCGAGCCATTTACGATCTGTACTTGGAACGCGAGTCGATCATGGCGACTATTGCAGAGTTGGACCAGCGAGGCTGGACCAACAAGATTTGGCAGACTCGGAAGGGGACGCAACGAGGCGGCTCGCCGTTTACCAAGGCAACGCTGTTCCGGCTCCTCACCAATGTGACCTACATCGGCAAGCTTGGTTACAAAGACGAAGTCAACGAAGGCGAGCAAGATGCCATCATTACCGCAGAGGTCTGGCAAAAAGTCCAATCGCTCCTTCGCCGCAACGGCCGCACCGGCGGCGTCGAAGCCAGAAACAAGTTCGGCGCTTTGTTGAGAGGTATCCTGCGATGTGCCTGCTGCGACTGTTCGATGACGCCGACGCATACGACCAAGAACGGAGTCAAACGTTACCGCTACTACGTTTGCATAAAGGCACAAAAACGAGGCTGGAAGAACTGCAAATCGAAGTCGGTGCCAGCCGCCGAGATCGAGAAGTTTGTCGTCGACAAGATACGCCACGTTGGCCACGACGCGGCGCTCGTCGACGAAGTCGTAGAACAAGCCAAGATCCAATCTGAGCGCGAACTGGGATCGCTGGTGGCCGAACGGGACGGGCTTGTGAAAGAGTTGGAATACTGGAACGAAGCGATCCGGATTGCCGCGCCGACGATCAAACCCGGCGATCCAAAGTCAACTTCACTTGAGCAACTGGCCGACTGGCACGAAAGCCTTCATCGAGCGGAACATCGGCACGCGATTGTCGCCGCAAAACTACAGGCCCTGCAGGCTCAGGCGTTGACACGCGACGATGTCGTGAATGCTCTGACCAGCTTCGAACCGATCTGGGAATCGCTCACAGTGCGCGAACAATCGGGGATCGTGCAGTTGATCGTAAAGCAGGTCGATTACGACGGAGCGACCGGTCGCGTGACCATCACCTTCCATCCCGATGGCATTAAGACGATCGCTATGGAGAACCGTCCTGAACTCATGGAGGCCGCATCATGAGCAAACCAGTAAGCGTTGACTTCCAGTTCTCAATCAAGCAACGCGGCCGTGGAGCCAAGAAGCGAATCGTTGAAGGGGCAGCCCAATTGGACGAGTCGAAGCCAGCACTCGAACGCATCCCTCGCATCTCACGGTACATGGCTCTCGCGATTCACTTCGAGGCACTCATCAGGCAAGGCATTGTCACCGATTATGCCGATCTCGCCCGCCTTGGTCATGTAACACGGGCACGCGTAACACAGATTATGAACTTGCGGCTACTCGCGCCAGAGATTCAAGAAGAGATCCTTCTTAATACTAAACGAATAGATCAGATTCAGCTGCGGTTGCTTCAGAAAATCATGAACAACCCATGTTGGAAGAAACAAGCTAACGACTGGTCCCGAATACATGAAAAGCACCAAGAGCAAAGTTGAAAATCAGAGAACGAAAAAATCGATTATTGATTTGGTGCAAGGATTTTCTCAATTCGATACCGAATTGATTCTTCCGTGTTGAACAACTCCCAATCCCTGTCTTTCGTTCTTTGAACACACCGCTTAAGCTCCTGTTTGACTTCATCCACAGAGTGCCACCGCTCTTCGCCAGATCGATTGCGATGTGTAACTCGGCTGGCTACAAGTTCCGCATCAGGTAGATAATTAAGATAATACTCCTGATAGTCATGTACTCGCGTGATGTCGCGAACAGCTCCATAAATCTTACCTCGAATCCACGCCTTCCATAGATTACAGGCTTCGATGATGATGTCTCCTTTCCAGCAATCGAGCTTGTCGCACGACGACCTGACCGCCACATTGAACAAAGCGCCAGTATGCATGAACTCATCTAGATGCGAATCCAGGATGTTCCAGTTCCATATGTGCGATTCGCGAATAAACGGAAAAGCCCGTTTGGCAACCATTCCTTGAATGTGATCTCCTGCGATGTAGTAAGTTCCTGGAATGTAACTTCTTGCCAGGGTAGTCTTGCCTGCGCCTATGATGCCGGTCAAAAAAATGATTTTACGACTCAACGGTCTACCCCGATAACCTCAAGTTGATAACTAGTCTAAGCTTGCAAGGATCCAGTCCAACTTTCGATCCGATAGTTCAGCAAGGCGTCGGAAAGCGTCGGGGCGGGCGATAACGCGACGACGAATTGGCTCGGGAACTTTCTCTGCAAGCAGGAGCAATTCCTCCTCGTCACCTTCCAACACGTCCGCCAGTCGATGAATCAAGGACTCGGACGCCGTTCCATCAAAATCAAGTTTGCCGTTTTCCACCTTGCACAGGTACGAAAACCCGACACCGACCAACGGAGCCAGTTGGCGGAGGGAATAGCCTTTTGCCTTGCGGAGTCCACGAATTCGGTCGCCGAACTTGTTCATCTTCATTCCCTGCTTGTTCCAGTGAGGCTAGCATTGTACGATTGTAGCAGCTTGCAGGCAACATGTGGCCATGCCTGGAGGTCATTTCTTACAATCACCAATTGATGGAGCGAACGGTTGAACGCGGTCGAGATCGAAGAAGCAGTCAGTAAGCTGGTAGAAGAGTCGTTCAACGCGGCTGAGTTCTCGTACGCTTTCTTGGAGGCGTTCGGCAATAAGGCTGCAACTCTTCAGCGATTGCGCAGCGTCGGAAAGAACTCGACGAATAAGACGGACGTGGCAGGCGACGGAATTCATTCCGTACTTCAGCGGAACAACATTCACATAGCCACGTGCTCTGCGGTTGGCACCGACGCTGTCGCTGACCTACTAAAGCGTTTGGTGGATAGTCCTGCATCCAGCAAACACAAAGCGAAGTTCGCGCTGGCAACTGATGGAAATACGGTTCATGCAGAGTGCCTGAACTCGGAAGAGCCGCCCTTGGTTTGCGAGTTCAAGGAGTTGGCTGATCACTTTGGTTACTTCCTGGAGCTTGCAGGGATCTCGACCGTTCGACAGATCCGTGAGAATGCCTTCGATATCAAGGCGACTGGGCGACTGAATCGCTTGTATGTCGAACTGCTGCGCAACAATCCGGACTGGGACGGGGACGAGCGGCGGGAAGAGCTCAACCATTTCTTCGCGAGATTGATCTTCTGCTTCTTCGCGGAAGATACTGGGATATTCAACGGGAACGCGCTCTTTACCGAGACGGTTCGCCAGATGAGCGATCCGAGCGGCGAGAACACGGACTTTGTACTTTCCGAGATCTTCCTCGCCATGGATGTGCCGATGAAGGCACGCGACGCGGCCAAGCTGCGTCCATGGGCTGGCCAATTCCCGTACGTCAATGGTGGACTGTTTGGGAGTAACGGCTCGACGTCCGAGCGAGGCACGGTTCCAAAGTTCACGCAGATCGCGCGGTCTTACCTGTTGCACATTGGCTCGCTCGATTGGACACAGATCAATCCCGACATCTTCGGTTCGATGATCCAGGCTGTCGCTGACGACGAGGAGCGCGGGGCGTTGGGCATGCACTACACGAGTGTGCCGAACATCTTGAAGGTTCTTAATCCGCTATTCCTTGATGACTTGCACGCACAATTGAAGGAGGCAGGCAAGAACCCTCGAAAGCTACTCAATCTTCGAAAGCGGCTGGCCCGCATCCGCGTCTTCGATCCTGCTTGCGGGAGCGGTAACTTTCTAGTCATCGCGTACAAAGAGATGCGCAAGATTGAAGCCGAGATCAATATTCTGCGGGGAGAGCCGGATCGTGCCTCGGAAATTCCGCTCACCAACTTTCGCGGAATCGAGCTGCGACACTTCGCTGTGGAAATTGCTCGCTTGGCTCTCATCATCGCTGAGTACCAATGCGATGAGCTGTATCGAGGCCAACGCCTAGCACTTGCAGAGTTCCTACCTCTCAATAAAGAGAACTGGATCACACATGGCAACGCCATACGACTGGACTGGCTGAAGGTTTGCCCGCCAACAGGAACTGGTGTGAAGCTCGTAGAAGACGATTTGTTCCAGACGTCACTAGAGCAGATTGAAATCGATTTTGAGAATGAAGGGGGCGAAACATATATCTGCGGAAACCCTCCATATTTAGGTGGAAAGGGACAATCACGCGAACAAAAGGAAGACCTAGCGATCGCTTTCGGCACAAACGAGCGCATTGGTGAGCTCGACTACGTAGCTGCGTGGATGCGGAAAGCGGCGAGCTGTATAGCTCTCGCACATGATCGGGCCGCCTTCGTTACAACGAATTCGCTGAATCAAGGAGCTCAAGTTCACCAACTCTGGCCACGAATTTTCTCGCTCGGCATAGAAATTGGTTTTGCGTATCGAGATTTTAAGTGGACCAACAATGCTTCAAACAATGCAGCCGTCATTTGTTCAGTAATTGGGCTCCAGAAGCGAAGTGCAGCAGCAAAACAACTTTACGATGGCGACCTCACGAGAACAGTAGAAACAATCGGACCTTATCTCGTTCCAGGGTGCGATTTAGTCGTCAACCAATCATTGGAGCCATTGTCCGACATGTCCCCGATGCTTACAGGAAACAGCGCGTACGATGGGGGCAATCTGATCTTAACATCTGATGAACGACGCTCCTTAATGGAACGTTTCCCTGAGTCAGAAAAGATCATTGCAAGAATGTATGGTTCTAGAGACTTCCTGAACGGAGAACAGAGATACTGTCTCTGGATTAACGATGAGAATCTGAAAATAGCTTTGGCGATTCCGGATGTAGCATTACGAATCGAAAACGTCCGTAAGACGCGAGCCTCTGGCGGAGACGTCGCCAAGGGACTAGCCAAAAGACCATATCAGTTTCGATACACTCACGAAGCCAAACATCACGTCATCGTTTCTCCTCGCGTGTCATCCGCAAGAAGACCATATATCCCATTTGGTTTTTTACCTGCTGGTTGCGTAGTCAGTGATTCAGCGCAGGCAATCTATGATGCCGAGCTCTGGAACCTTGCGATTCTCCTTAGCTTGGTCCATATGGCTTGGGTTCGAATAATTGCTGGCCGGCTCAAAACAGACCTGCGTTACTCTTCTGCCCTCTGTTACAACACATTTCCCGTTCCTTTACTGACCGAAAAGAACAAAGAAGATTTATCTAGTTGTGCGAATGATATTTTGATCGCTCGCGAGGCCCATTGGCCTGCAACCATTGCTGATCTCTACGATCCGGAAACCATGCCAGACGACCTTCGAGCCGCACACGATCGCAATGACGAAACGCTCGACCGCATATATATCGGTCGCCGTTTCAAGAACGACACGGAACGGCTTGAAACGCTTTTCCAGCTCTATGCCGAGATGACCGGTAGGGAGAAAGGGAAGAAATGAGCGTTCAATTGTTAAGCAAAGCAACCGTCAAGGAATTCTTGACAGTTCGGTTTCAAACATCGCCAGACTGCCATCGAGGACGAACACCCCATGAGTGAAGCAAAACCAAAAACGATGCCTGGCGTCAGCGTCAGCTATGCAGGTAGTGGTCAATCCATTACGTCCAACGCGATGGGTATGCGAGCCATGCAGCAACGTGTCTGGCAGTTTCGTGGCGAGCAGTATCTGCTGCTCAAGTCGCCACCGGCATCGGGAAAGAGTCGAGCGCTCATGTTCGTGGCGCTCGACAAGCTGTATCGCCAGAACCTGAAGCAGGTGATCGTGGTTGTACCCGAAAAGTCGATTGGTGCGAGCTTTGGTAACACTCAGCTTGCCAAGGACGGTTTCTTCACTGACTGGACTGTCGCTCCTCAATGGAACCTTTGCAACGCGCCTGGTACCGACGGTGGGAAGGTTGAAGCGCTTGGACGCTTTCTTGCTTCCGAAGATCGCCTCTTGGTATGCACTCACGCCACGTTCCGTTTTGCGTTTGAAAAGTTCGGCGTTGAGGCCTTCGACGATCGCCTTATTGCAGTTGACGAATTTCATCACGTATCGGTTAGTGACGACAATCGACTTGGCGAGTTCGTCCGACAATTGATCGGACGTGATAAGACGCACCTGATCGCCATGACGGGCAGCTACTTCCGTGGCGACGCTGCTGCCGTGTTGATGCCTGAAGATGAACGGCGGTTTGTAACGGTGAACCATCACAGTCGACTCGCGATCAACGCCTGTAGCCTCGACCATGGACCAGATCACTCAGCGATTGCTCGCCACCGGATCCTGTTTCAATCGGGTGGAGCAATTGGTTGTTGTGCGAGAACAATCGATCTCGCCGGTGC
>JBGSUV010000170.1:0-2826 GCA_041753315.1 Pirellulaceae bacterium
CGATGGGGACCGACCCTGAAGTCTTCGTGTTGTTGGAAGCACGTAAGGAGGCGAATGGCTCTGCGTGGTATTACGCGTTTGCGCCGTCCACATCAGTGGAAGTGCATGGTATGCTCGACGCACGGCAGGTATGGGACAACAGCAATCAAGAAACCAACGGTACATTCGTGTTTATCTACAATCGATAAGGGGCTCCAAATATTTTTTATCTGTTTTTTCTGCTCGCCATTGTACAGCTGATGCAGCCCTTGCCAGCGCAAGTAGACGCCGCTGCTGAGGGTATCACCAACGCGCTAAGGCTCGCGAGAGCCGGATCGCATCGGGCGTCTTCGACTGGAAAGAAACAAGACTTGTGGTGGCGGGTTCGCCGTTGGCATTAAAAGGGGGACCTTTCCATCCGCAGATAGTTCGTCGTGCACTACTACCCAGGGCCGCTACATTCCTCGGGGAGGGGAGTTTCGCGCTAACCCTCAGCGATGCTGCTATATCCCTGCAGAAACTTGGCGACCGCCGCAATCAGCAGAATTTGGCAACTTGGGCCTTCATGAACTTCAAGCCGTCTTCGGCCAGTTTGAGTTCGCTCTCAAACATGCGGCGCCAGATCTTGGTGGCAGCCGCCAACTCGGGTAACGACAATCCAAAGGCTTCGATCACGAGCCAGCCGTCGTACTTGATCTTGCCGATCCCGGTAAAATTGCGTTCCCATTGAATGTTGCCGGTGCCAGGCGTGCTGCGGTCGTTTTCACTGATGTGAATGTGACACAAAACGTCTTTGATTTCATCTAACGTCTTGACGACGTCTTTTTCTTCAATGTTGCTGTGGAAGGTGTCGTACATCATGCGACAGGCAGGATGATTGACTTCACGCACAAATCGCGCTGAGTCGGCGTGCGCGTTGAGGAAATAACATTCGAAGCGGTTGAGCGCTTCGACGCCGAGCTTCACACCCACGGCTCCGGCATGCTCGGCCACTTGCCGCATGCTCTCCACCCCCCAACTCCACTCTTCAGGCGTGGGACCAGCACCGGAGAAGACACCAATGGCGGAATGGTATGGACCGCACAACGTTTGCGCTCCCAGCGCTGCACAGCAGTCGAGCGTCTTGTTATTGAGCGCTACCCCCTTGGCACGAATCGCCGGATCGCAACTGATCGGATTGTCTTCGAGATTGCGGACTGTGACAGCGGTGCGCTCGAGACCAAGGTCGTCGAGCTTTTTACCCCAGGCTGCGTAATCGAGGTCGAGATTAAAAATGGGCACTTCGACCCCATCAAAGCCCATGGCTTTGAGTTTTTCGAGCGTCGGCAGCATGTCATCGTTGATTTCGCCGCCCCACAACAATAGGTTCATGCCAAATTTCATCGTTTACTCCTGGGTGTCGTTGGTTAGGTGGGTTGAAAGAGGTGTGGATCTGCTTTGGGTCGAGCGTCCAGTGTCGAACGATTGTCCTCAGTCGTTTTTTGAGTGTTTTTTTGGAGTGAGTTTCCGGAAGCGATTGGGGACAATCGCTCGACACTGGGTGGGATGACAGTTTAGCTGGTTTAGAGCGGTTTCGCAGGCCCCCTCACCCTAACCCTCTCCCCCATAAGCCGTTGCGATTGATAGAGATAAGTTGCGGGGCTGCGCTCGATCTTTGGTTTTTGATCGCGCAACGGCTTACGGGGGAGAGGGGACGCAGCAGTGTTCCCATGCGGGTTCGAAAGATGCCTGCGGAGAATGCAGTTGGAGTGTCAGCCGGTAGAATTGACCAGAACCGATATCAGGTGAGTAGAGCCGATAACAGGTGAGTAAAGCCGAATCGGGTGACCAACACCGAATCAGGTGCCCCGAACCGAATCGTTCGGCACCAACCCAATAAAAAGTTCGAAGGAAAGATGAAACAACTGCTATGAGTCATGTTTTGGATTTGGTCACACAAAAGGGAATCGTGGCGATCTTGCGATTGGATGATCTGTCGCGGGCAGTGGAACTGTCGCGGGCTCTGTTGGCGGGCGGTATCGTGGTTCAAGAATTTACCTTGACCAACCCGCAGGCACTGGACGCGGTCGCGCAGGTGCTGGCAGAAGTCGAAGAGTTCCGCACGGGTCGAGCGGCGGTCGGTGTGGGCTCCGTTCGCTCGCTGGCGGAAGCGCAGTCGGCCATGGCGGCCGGTGCACAGTTCTTGGTGACTCCAACGGTGCAACTCGATGTCATTCGCGCCGCCGTCGATGCTCAAGTACCGATCATGCCGGGCGCTTTCACTCCCACAGAAATCGCGACCGCTTGGAATGCCGGAGCGGCGGCCGTAAAGGTCTTTCCGGCGCGTTCACTGGGTCCGGAGTTCATCAAAGATGTGCTGGCACCCATGCCATACCTGAAACTCATGCCGACCGGTGGAATCAACTACGACAACATGGAAACGTACTTTCGAAGTGGTGCATTGGCGGTTGGTATCGGCAATCAACTTCTGGAGGTTGCGGCGATCGAACGCGGCGAATGGGATGCGATCACCTCCACCGCTCGCCGCTACACGTCGCGTGCAGCTATTTGTATGAACAACTCAGCTGGATCGGACGGTGCGCGATGAGCTACGATGTGGTTGCACTGGGCGAAACGATGCTGCGGTTGACGCCACCGGGCTGCGAGCGGTTCGAACAAGCGTCGAGCTGGGAAGTGCACGTGGGTGGGAGTGAGTCGAATACTGCCGTGGGGTGTGCGCGGCTGGGACTGCGAACCGCTTGGCTTTCGCGTTTGACCGATAACGCGTTGGGCAGGATGATCGAAGGGGCGATCGGTCAACACAAAGTCGATACGCGGCATGTGGTGTGGACGGACGGGGATCGCGTG
>JBGSUV010000171.1:0-60163 GCA_041753315.1 Pirellulaceae bacterium
CACCGCCTTCAACAATCGCGAAGACTCCAGATCGACCGCTTCACTCGTTAATCGTCCATTCATCATCAGGAGCGCCTGGGGGATACCTGCGGCATAATCTTCGGGCGTTGCTCCACTAGATTCCCCCAAGCGACTCACAAGTTGCATGCGTTCTCCCGACCAACGCGGAGCCGAGGGATCGACTCGGCTAATGGTCAAATGCAACGATTGCTCCATCGAGTCAAAAACTTGCTCCGGACTAACCGACTTCATCGGGCGATAGAACAGCTCCGCGTCCAACAGTGCCTCTTGACTGACCGCTTGATACCAATCCGATTTGCAAATAGCCGCAATCAACCGACGCACGTGATATCCGTCTTCGGCAAATTTCTCACCAAATTCGTCTGCAAATCGTCGAGCTTCAGGAGATGCTTGATCCAAATTTTCCACATCGGCAACTAAGCCACGGCCAACAAGATGTTGCCAAAAGCGATTCACCGCCGTCGCTGCGAAGTTCGGATTCGACCTGGATGCCATCCACTCGCCCAACCTGCTCCGCAGTGCCACACTCGTTCGCTCCAGCGGCGCATCGGACCACAGATACTTGGCGTCATAGCTGACATTTTCATATTGAATCATCCCCGCCTTGACCGAACTTGACTCAGTCACATTGCCATTGCCGGCAGCCAAGTCGCTATAGAATGCGGCCAGCCCCCAAAAGTCGCGTTGCTTCCAGTCCGTAAATGGATGATCGTGACACTGCGCACACTCGATACGAACGCCCAACATGACCCGCGAGAGATTGCCCGCATAATTCTCTGGCAACCCACCTAGTAACTGAAAGTACTGCATGGCAGCGCCACCCTCGACCACAACCGGAGTGTTGCCTGCGGCTGAAGTGTCTTGGACGCGAATGAGCTGGCGCATGACTTCGTCGTAAGGCACCTCGTTGTGAAACTGGGTTGCAAACCAGTTCTCAACTCCCACCGCCGATGCGCCGACTGACGTACCAGTCGGCAAGAGCACTTGTCGCCATTGGCGTGCCAAGTGTTCCGAAGCCAGCCGCGTATAGCGATCCCCCCGCGTCCCCTCACCGAATACGAGTGTTTCGATCAATTGCCGGCGCCGGTCTCCCGATAACGACTCAAAGTCACGCAACTCGGAGACACTAGGAACGCGGCCCACCAAGTCAAGAAACAGACGACGAGCAAACGTAAGATCGTCACATTTTTCGGGTGGCTCACCATATTCTTCGCGGCCGCGCACATTGAGCCACTGCGCCAGTTCGTCGCCCCGCGAGTCCGCGCATAACACCTGCCGCTCGCCACACGGCATAAAACACTGCACGAACCAAAGGACGAGCAAAACACGAAACGACTTGAATTGACGGGGGGCCACTTTAAACATCAACCTGACCTCTGGCTCTCTACTTCCCTGGTGATAGGCCTTTAAAAACACATCAACTCCAACTAGTCGCACACTCAATATATAGACATTGCGTCTTTAGTGTCAAGCTTTTTTTCGGAGTTGTTTTTAGATGCCCACCTAGAGAGAAGAGAAGCACGGAAGAAGAAAGAGCGAAGAAGGAAAGTAGCGGCGCAGGAAAACGCAGTTCGAGCTTGAGTTTGAGTAGAAAGCGAGAGGAAGCACGAGCACTCTACAGAACCCAAAGACTTGCGCGTTCTGGCAAACCACGCTGGACATCGCGGATGCATCTTAACGGAGTCGCTCAAGTGGCTGACCACAAGGTAAACTGCGTTACAGCGTCTCGCGACAAAAAACGCGAATGGGTTTTCTGCCAACAGGAGCCTTGTTGAAGAACTCAGCGGAACAACCGGAGATGGTTGTTGAGCGGGAGAAGCCGCTGGTAATTCCTGTGATAGTCCATCGCGATGCCTCGTTGACCCAGTCGCTGACATTGACGCTAGTTTCTGACGGGCTCGAATCATCCCCTTTTTCGGCGGAGTCGCGAGAATACTCTCGTGCTGACGTTCGCTGCGATTTTGAGGTTGAGGTAAACGCAGAACGGCTCACCAATACAGAGTACCCGCTTACGATCCGAGCTACGCTGATGAAAGATGAACAGTATCACGTTGTGTCCGAGACGACAGAGTGTCGAGCGATTGTCCCGATCGCTGTGAGTGTCAAGCGGTTGTCTCAATCGCTTCGAAGGTAGGGCATTGTCCCAACTGCATTAAAGTCGGGCGATTGCCCCAATCGCTTTGAAAACGATTGGGACAATCGTTCGACACTGAGCGATTCATCGCGGGATAAACGACTGCGACCACTGGGTGTCGATAGGGGTCAATGGGGGCTCGGGGTGAGTCTCATACAAATAGTCTTCATAACCGGCGGCATCATAGACGCGATCCAACAGCGCTTTCAAATCGAGCGTGGCATCTGCAAAGTCTCCCTTTAACGGTATGGGTATCACCGGTAAGGGGTCGCGCAGTCCTATCGGCCAAGCTTCTACCGCCGGCGCTGCCGACTTGCGAAACACGGTGACGCAATAGTCGCACGGGGGCAGATCGTTGATCGGCAGTCGCGGCCCACCACGCAGTAGATCGATCTCAACTATCGAAGCCGTGCTAAACATCATCGCCGACCGCTTCAACATGTATTGCTCGCGATCTGGGCCATACCGCTTGTTACTGGGGCTGAGCACTTCGATCATGGTGACCAACTGACGATCTTGCCGATCGCGGATCTCGATGTAGGGGTGCCGCTCGATATCGATATCGGGAAGCGTCGTGATGATCGACTTGACTTGATTCACAGCCGGATCATACGTGACCACCGACGGCGACTGATTGGGAACACCTTCGAACAGAGCGATGTCCGGCTTCCCAAGCAACTTGCGACGATCCTCCGCCGTGGGCTCGTGAATGAAAACTCGCTCCTCGAGCTTTACATAAAAATTGGGGCGAACTTGTGCGGACAGCAATTCGCCAGCATATGCGATGAATCGACTGTGGAAATCTTCCCACACCGAAGGCTGCTCCAAATAAGGATTCATTCCAGGAAAAGGTGAAGGCATTGCTCAGCCCCAAAAAGCGAGTAACACTACGATTGGATCCGTTCCATTATAGCCGATTAATTACGGATACAAACGCGGATCGCCTTCGATCACGCGGAACAGGCGGTTGGCTTCTTGCGACTCGAACTCTTGAACCAAACCACAGGGCCAACGGATCGTGAACTGAAACGTCGACTGATTGCCCAAGCCGAAATGAACTCGAGTGCCGTAATGGCTTTGATAGCCGCGACCGACATGCACGGCCGCCGTTTGCGTCACGCCGCCGCACGTAAGCTGCAGTACGGCGCCGGCCGCGCTGCGATTGGAAGCGGTGCCGATCAGTTCGCAGACAACCCAATTCTGAACCGTAGACTGATTGCGAATGAAGCTGGGAGGCGCATCGGAATTGAGCACAACGACATCAACGCCTCCATCGTTGTCCAGGTCATCAAAGGCCGCACCGCGACTGCTCTCGAGCGGAAAGTCTGCCACGCCCGATGCTTGCGTGACATCCACAAATCCGCCCAAGCCGTTGTTCTGCAGAACGAAGTCGCTGACTTTAACGGCCGTGCGATCATCGAGATACTGGATGTTATCCATGAAGTGCCCGCAGGCAACGTACAAGTCTTTGTGGCCGTCGTGGTCTAGGTCGATGAACCCGGTACCCCAATTAACGTGCGGCAGCAGCGCCGGGGCAATCCTCACGCGATGCGTAGCATCTTCGAAAATGCCATCAGCCAATTGCCGGTACAGGACAGGCATTTCGTCTTGGTAAGTCGTTGTGAACAGATCGAGCAGACCGTCATTATCAAAGTCCCCACAATCAACTCCCATGTTGCCGTTGGAGCGTCCCAGGCGATCGAAGGCGACCCCACTGATCAACGCCTCTTCCGAAAAGTGACCAGAGCCATCGTTGATGAACAAGAAGTTGGGATAACTGTCGTTGGCCACAAAGATATCGATTGCCCCATCGGCGTTGAAGTCGGCGGCAATCACTCCCATGCCCGGCGCGGCCTTCGAGTTGATTCCGGCCTCTTGCGAGATGTCTTGAAAGCGTCCATCTCCCAGATTGCGAAAGAGTAGATCGGGGGCAGGCGGAAAATCCTGCGGCCCCGGATGGTAGAAGTGCTCACCAATTTGCTTTTGAAAATGTTTGTCAAAGGTGAATTCTTGGTAATTCGCGCAGTACAGATCCAAGTTCCCATCGTTGTCGATATCCAACAAACAGACGCCGGCTCCAAACCGCCCACCGCCCGACAACCCGCTGTCTAATAACCCGAGCGTCTCGGTCGCTTCCGTGAAGGTCCCATCGCCCTGGTTGAGATAAGCGTCATTGGGGCCAAAGTTGGAAACATAGAGATCGGGATAGCCATCGTTATTTAAATCGCCCGCGACAACCCCGAGACCATAACCCATTTTCCCGACACCGGCCGCATCCGTGACATCTTCGAATCGCCATTGGCCCAAGTTGCGATACAGGCGATTGCCCCGCAGGGGCTCGGCGGCTTCGGTCGCCGCCTGATTGTTCACAAGCCGATCAAACCAGTGCGGACCATCGGCGGGCGTCTTGGGCAACATGACGCCGTTGAGCAGGTAGACGTCGATCAGGCCATCGCCGTCGTAATCGAACAAGGCCAATCCCGCCGTCATCGGTTCGACCACATAGCGCTGCCCAGTGGAACCGGTCGTGTGCACAAAGGGAACAGGTGTGGGTTGTACCAACTCCAATCGTATTTGGTGGGACGTGGGCTGAGCGACGGCAGTCAATTGCACGCAGTATAAAACAGCCAAGGCTATCCAGCAGCTCCGGCTCAGCCGCCAACCTGCCGCCAAAAGTTCATTCGCCGGGTAAACAACAAGCGAGCATCTCATGTCTAGCCAGTTCATCCAAGTGCATTGGGCTACTGGCTTTGTTGATTCGCCAGTCATCAGGTAACAACCACTTAACGCAAGAACGCCCTTGGACACAACCACCGGGAGGCTGGACAACAATTGCTCTGCCGTTAACAGGGGTACAAACTAGTACTCGTTCGAAGACTGTTTTGGATTGCAAATCGGGATTAGTATATGGGCGTTGTAACACACCCAATTTGCCTTATTCTATGTAGTGGTACCCCCTTGGCAAGCTAATTCTATGAAATCGGGACACCAGTCCACCTCGATCGGCTTATCGGCATGAAGAGTTTAAACTCAACAACTTCGTCGAATCAAATCCTACTGCTATTGGTCGTAGTCGTCTGCCTGGCTTTGACGGCGTCTTGGGGAATTCGCCAGCTAACACCGCAACTTGATGACCCCGAGATGAACACAGCGGTTGGGCAAGCGCCAGCAACTTCTGTCGATCCGCAACCGTCCCACGAGGAATCAACCGAGCCTGTTCGCGAGGATCCGACGCTGGCTACCAACCCGGCCAAAACGCCAGCTACTCAATCGACGCTAAAACCGACAGTCGTCCTGCCGCGTCAGCCGTTGATGATCAATCCTGAAAAGCTCGAAACCGAGTGTCGACTTTTTGTCGAGCGTTTGTTGAAGCGACTACCGCTAGATCCCCACGCGCTGAACTTGGCGGCCATGTACTATTCTCAGTCGTACCAGACGGCCAAAGCGGATGAGCTATGGGGCAAGATCATCGAATTGAAGGCCGAAGACCCCATCGTCTTCCATAACTGGGCAACAAATGCCATCCACCAAGGCGACAGCGAGCGAGCCATAGAGATACTCGATCTGGCTGAAGAAAAAGGGATGCGGGATCCGCAGCTTGACTATCAGCGCGCGATCGCCTTGAGCAACTTAGGGCGTGACGAGGAGGTCGAGCAACTGTTAAAACCGTTGGTCGATTCAAAACAGATGACCGCTGCGCTCTGGCTACAACTGGGCCTGTCGCAGATCAAGCTGGACAATCATGCAGCGGCCCGCGATTCACTGATGGAGGCGCAGAAACAGGGAATTAGTAATAAACCGCTGCTCAACGGGCTGATCACCAGTTCGGTACGGCTTCGTGATCGCGAAGCGGCGCAACGTTACCGAACGGAACTTGAAGCCTTGGAGGAAAAAATAACTGAATTTGGACAGGATCAATTTCAGACGCGGTCCGCATCACGCATACGCACTTTTTCCTTGGGGATTCTCGGGGAGGGTATTGAAGTCTATCGTCTGGCAGGTAATTTGGACGACGCCGAACATACCGCCTTGCGATTGCTGGCCATCGACCCCAATCAGTTGGAGGTTTGCGAGTTGCTGCATCGCATCTATTCCGACCGCGACGAGTTGTCCAATCAATTGGTTGTGTTGGAACGGATGAGCGAGTTGCGTCCGGGTTATCTGCTCGATTATTTGAGGATGGCCAAGACCGCTTCGCAGATGGGAGATCATCAGCGGGCAGAGGCTTTGCTCAAACTGACCATCTCCCTAGGTCCCGAAGATGCGACGTCTTGGATTGCCATGGCGGAGTATTTGATGGAGCAGAAACTATACCATCGAGCGGTTTGGTACATTGAGTGCGCGCTCGAGCGCGATCCAAATCCGCAGGGACAGGCGCTGCTGGAGCGAGCGCAACAAATGAAAGCTGCTGAATCGTCAACAACTACTTCCGTTCCCCGCAGCCAGCCAGAGCAGTTTCCTACAGTGCGGGCCCTGCCGGTCGGACAAGAGCCCAACCGCGAGTAACCTACATTATAACAATACCGAAACCGAATCCGAATTCTAATCACCTAGCATCGCCCTTCTGAAAAAAGCGTTACTTCAAGAAACGCAACGGAGAATTCTCTCGTGCCTTGGCTAACGCAAACGAATCTGAACTATACGTTGCACCCAATCGCAGACAGCGATCGCCGGTCCAGGCTTATTTCTCTAACCGTGTCGCTCTTGATCATTTCGCTGTGGCCAAACCTCTGCGCAGCGCAATCGCCAACGACCCAACTGCGCTTTGCCGACATCTCGCAGGAATGTGGCATCACTTGGGAACATACGACGGGCAGAAGCAAGCGAGGTTATATAGTTGAAGGAATTGCCTCTGGCCTTGCCTCTTTCGACTACGACCAGGATGGCCGGATCGATGTCTATTTCCTTAGTGGCCATCCGCTTGGTCAACCGGCAGCAGACCCCGGACCGCTCGATGGATTTTTTCGCAATCTCGGCGAGATGCAATTCGAAGATGTCACGCTTTTGACGCGCATCGACGGTTCGGGTTATGGGTTGGGAGTCTGCGCGGCAGATTATGATGGCGATGGGTTCAAAGACTTGTTCCTTAACAACTTTGGGCGCAACTACTTGTACCTGAATTGCGGTGACGGCACCTTTATGGATGCCTCCCATCTGGCAGGCGTACATCAAGCAGAAAAAGTGGCTGGGGGAGTGGCCTTTGCTGATCTGAACGGCGACCAGTTGATCGATCTTTATGTAGGAAATTATGTCGATTTTACAGTGGAAAACTCGGTATATATCGAGCGCAATGGCCAAGTTTATCATGCGGGACCGCGGTACTATCGCTCAGAAGTGGATGAGCTTTTTTTGAACAACGGCGACGGCACGTTTCGGCCTGCAACCAACGAGAGTGGAATTTCTGAGGTGGCCGGTCCATCGATGGGATTGATTGCTGCCGATTTGAATCTAGATGGCCATGTCGATGTTTATGTGGGCAATGACGCCAAGCCGAATTTCTTTTTTGTCAGTGATGGAATGGGCAAATTCACTGAGGACGGCATCCTCGCCGGTCTTGCCTTCGACTTCCGCGGAACATCCAACGCATCAATGGGCGTGGACTTGGGCGACTTCGATGGCGATGGCTTGCAGGATCTCATCGTGACGAATTACCAAAATGAAATGCCCGTGCTGTATAAGAACCTCGGAGATGGACTATTTCAAGACGTAACCACGATCGCGAGACTCCCCGAAGTGTTGCAACCGCATGTGACCTGGGGCTGTGGCCTGTTCGACCTGGACAATGACGGTCATCTGGACCTTTACATCGGCTGCGGCCATTTTGATGACGCGGAGAATATCGATGATCGCACCGCCAACAAAGTCCGCGATTTTGTGTTATTGAATACGGGTGGACGTTTCCGCGATGTGTCGCAGGAGGTGGGACTGAGTGCGGTCGAATCGAGTCGAGGGGTGGCTTTTGATGACTTTGACAACGACGGAGACACCGATGTCATCGTTCTCAACTCGAACGCCCGCCCCACGGTGCTGAGAAACGACCTACCGCCCGGTGCGAACTGGATACAACTCGAACTAGTTGGCAGCGGCTACAATCGCGGAGCCGTCAATGCGTTGGTCGAGTTGACATATGCTGGTCAAACGCAGTTCCGACAGGCAATTTGCGGCAGAGGTTATCAAAGCAGCTATGGAGACCGCATGCACTTTGGACTCGCGTCACCCACCCAAGTGCCTCAAGCCCAAGTTCCTGAAAAACGGCCCGAAGCCCAAGTTGTCGTTAAGTGGCCCGATGGTCAGCAGGAGAGCTTTACCGTCACGGTAGACAGTTGTCACATTTTACGCCAAGGATCAGGAAGAACAAAGTAGTTCACCAACACCAACCCCTCGAGTCTTAAACATGAAAATTCTCATCGGCCTTATCGTCACGATTGTTCTTAGCCTTTCCTTGTGGGCATTTGTTTACAAGACCTTTCCCATGTTTGCGGCTGCGGAAGCGATCGCAGCGTCCAACGCTGCAGGGGTCCTCACGCCCGAGCAGGAGGCAGAGATTCGTGCAGAGGATATAAAAAGTTCATTGGTAGTTTTTACCGTCTGGGGGATCGTGCTGGGATTGATCGGCGCATTGGCCGGCGGACCTGGCTCTCCCTCATTAGCCGTCAGATTGTGTATCGGACTCGTGCTAGGGGCATTGGTGGGTGCCGGGACGAACTACTTTAGCAACTGGTATGCTCTGCGTTCTTCTCAGCCGCTTGATCCGGTGCAGTATTGGGTCATTCGAACCAGCGTGATCCACTTTCCCTTTGCGTTAGTCGTCGCGACGATGGCAACCTTCGGTTACCCTTGGAGCAAATTGCCCGAAAATGTCGTCAAGTCGACCGTGGCCATCATATTGACCGCCTGTTTCTACTCCTTTTTAATGGGTCTAGCCACCCCGATCGAGCAACCACGATTTATCTACCCAGGCTTCCCGCAGAACTCATTTGCACTGCTGATGTCCGTAAATGTCATCCTGTTTCTCGCCTTGGCAGTGCGGATTAAGCGCACTGGCGTTCAAAGCACGGCGGAAGAGAAAACTGCTGCAGAAACACCCGTTTCCGTCTGAGCAAGTCCGCGACCTTGGAAAAAAACTTAAGATAGCGAAGGAATCTTTCGCACTTAAGTTGCCTTAGGGGGGGTTAATCGGTTACAATCCTTGCTTGGATGTAATTTACCTTGTCTCCTATTGGTGACCAATCAGCGGTTCTTTCTTTTTGTTCAGGAGTCATTTCTATGACAAAACCAGATCGGGGCGCTTTCACTCTAGTAGAACTTCTAGTAGTGATCGCGATTATTGGCATTTTGGTAGGTCTGCTGTTACCAGCAGTCCAGGCAGCCCGTGAGGCTGCGCGTCGAATGCAGTGTGGCAACAACCTTAAACAAATTGGTTTGGCTGCACTCAATTACGAATCCTCTTTCAAACGTTTTCCCTCTAACTATAAGGGGATCAATGATCGGGGTTTTCCAGGCATTGGAGTCGACAACGAGCAGGAATATGCGTGGACGATCTCACTGCTTCCTTACATTGAACAAGGTCCGTTGTACAACAAAATGATGGCTCGCGCGCGGCCATCCGGTCCTGGACTTCCGCGACCATGGGCAGGCAATGGAGGTTACCACGACACCGAGCAGCAGAATTGGGGATTTGCCGGCAACTGGCGGGTCGATATCTCCGCCTTTATCTGTCCATCCGATCCACCACCACCGGACCGTGGCGAAAGTCCTAGCTTGCTCAACTACCGAGGTTCAGTGGGAGACACCTTCTTTCAAAACCACTTCCCAGCCCAAGAATGGGGCGCACGGGATAATCGCGGCGTCTTCATGATCAATCGTTGGCTATCAATCAGTGGACTTAACGACGGAACATCCAACACAGTGATGTTTGGAGAAGTGGCCGGGGGCGGCGGTCCGCGGGATATCCTGGGTGGCGTTGCTCAAGGCATTTTTGCTTGGACCCCAGCTGACTGCTTGGCGCGTGTAACCACCGTCAATGGTCGCAAAGAACTTTCCGGCAACGTGCGCGCGATTTTCCGTCCTGTCTCGGGCAGAGCTTGGGATGGTCGACCCTATTTCAGTGGAGTAACAACGATGTTGCCTCCAAACGGTCCTCACTGCAACTGGGGTGATGGCGACTGGAATGAATCGATGATTCCTGCCAGCAGCTTCCATAATGGCGGTGCTCAGGTTTCGATGGGAGATGGCTCCGTGCACTTTATTTCTGACTCGATCGACACTGGAAATGCTACCGCGCTTCAGCAACGTCCCAATGGCGAAGGTGGTCCAGAGCTCTACAGTGGTCCTTCTATGTATGGCGTCTGGGGCGCTCTCGGAAGTCGCAATGGGGGAGAGACGGCAGCTCTTCCATAGTTAGCGTACCTGCTTGACGACTTTGACATAGTAGATTTTCAACTAACGCGTGCGACTGAATTGCAGTCGCACGCTTTTGTTTTTTCAGCAGATTAATTGTAGGACGATCTTGGGAGTCCATCCCTGTTATTATTGCTCGCGAGAGCTGCAAGAAACCATTTTTGGAGATTGAATCTCATGCTACTTAGACTCATCGGTTGCCTCCCCATACTACTCCTGATAGGCTGCGGCGGTCCTGAATTGACCAAGGTCTCCGGCACCGTCAAATATAAAGGCAAGGCCATTTCCAACGCTACCGTCGTCTTCAATCCGGATGCAGGCGGCATTGTCGGCGCGGCCACCACCGACAGTAACGGTAATTATGCGCTCGGTTGTTCTTTGGGTGCCGGAGTGCCGGCCGGGGCCTATTCGGTTAAAATCAAATCTCAGGTCAAGCCCGTCGTGGACACAGACCCAATGGCTGGGTTGACGTCAGGAACTCCGGAATATGAAAAGGCCTACATGGAGGTGTCACAGTCGAGTCGAGAGGCCAAGGCTTACCGCTTGCAGAAGGACCCGAACGCCATCCCTGCCAAGTACGACACAGGTAGCGAACTGAAAGCATTGGTGGATCGATCATCTACTCAGGTAATTGACTTTGATCTCGAGTAGTATTGATGTGACAGTTCAAGCCCGAATCGCGAGCGGGTAACTCGCTATGTCTCTTGCTAGCGCTGCGGGCTGGTCACTCAACAGCCCGCAGATGGGTGAAACGATGAAGTTGCTGTCGATATTTCTGATCGGAGTCGTGCTGTCGGCGGTCATCATCGGTATCGCAGTTTGGCTCACACCATTACCCGATGATTTGCTTCCCGTCGCAGCAGAATCTGCCAACGCTGAGCAATCGATTGAGCGGAACGAACAGCTCCCTGCTGCCCTTCCTGTCGTAGTCACCCTCAAATTACCAGAAGCTGCCACGCAAGTCCCCACTCAACAACTTCAGGACGAGCTTCGATCGGTGGGACAGCAACTGATCGACGCTTTTCCACTCGAATCAGGTAGCTGGCATCTTGCCGCCCAAGTCGAAGCGGAGCTTTTGCAGTCGGAAAAGGCCGAACTGCTGTGGAAGCGTTGCCTCGAGTTGCGTCCGCAACACTTTGGACCCTATCTTGGCTTAGCAGAGTTGTTAACGTCCAAAGGTCGTTTCCAGGAAGCCACCGCGGTTCTACAACTTGTTTTTGAGCAAGGCGGATCGTCACCTGAAGTTTACTTGAAGCTCGGTGAAGCTTTCGAAAACCAGGGAGAACTAACTCAATCGCTTGAGATCCTATCCGAGGGTGCACGACAGTTTCCTGACGATGCCAGCTTGCTGTTCAGCTTGGGGCGTCTCCAATCGCAAGCCAAAGAGCTGGAGGCTGCAGAGGCCAATATCAAACAGGCCATCGCAATCGGTGGCCAAAGCCAACAATACCTCTCTTCTTTAATTGGCGTGCTGATGCGCCTCAATAAACGTGACGAGGCATTAGCAGTTCGCCAGCAACTCAAAGAATTGACCGATCCGGCCGAAGCTGGCCAGGAGGCCGGAGAATCGGCGTTTCAAGAAGTTTACGACAAAGCGCTGAGTCAGTCTGCCTTCCGTGTATTCGAAGGAGCAGGCAGCCTCTGTTACAAGCAAAATCAACTGGACCTGGCAGAGAACTATTTCTTGCGAGCCGTAGAGCAAGACCCTTCCGTCCCCAGTGCCTGGATTGGTTTGTCTGAGGTCCTGCGGCACAAAGCCAAATATGGAGACGCAATCCAGGTTCTAAGACGTGTTATCCAACTAGAACCGCTTAACCCTTTCCATCACACCAATCTAGCCGCACTAGCCATGCAGGTCAGAGACTTTGAACTGGCAGAGTTGACTTTGAAGCAGGCGTTGCAAGAGAATCCACAGTCGGAACTGCTGTTGGTCGCCATGAGCAAGTTCTATTTGGGTACCGCAGAATTCGAGAAAGCCAAACAAACCGTTGATACTTTGGTGGGGTTAAATTCTTCACCCGAAGTTCTGCAGCTTCAAGCCGCGATCGAGAGTGCCTTCAAGCAGCAACATAGTAGTCGACAAGCAAACTAGTGTAGAGCGATTGTCCCCAAATATTGCCCTCAATCGCTTTGGAAACGATTGAGTCAATCGTGCCACACCGAGCGCTGCCAACCCCTCTTTTAATGCTGGACAAAGCTCAAGCCTTGAATTCCAAGATACCGCTACTATTTCTGCTTTTGCTGTTGCACTGGGAACTGCCGGTCGTTTACGCCCAAGCCGACTCATCCAAGAGTGCCATTTGCTTTGAAGATCTCACTATGCACTCGGGGCTTGCCTTCCGCCATCAAGACGGCGGCAGCGGCCAACGCTTCCTGCCTGAATACATGGGCGCTGGAATCTGCACCTTCGATGCCGATAACGATGGAAGGTTGGATATCTATTTTCTGAACGGCGCGCTCCTGCCCATCGATGACCGGAGCCCACAATTTTCGAACTCCTTCTTTCGCAACTTGGGCGAGTTTCGCTTTCAAGAGTTTACCGCGCAGACTGGGCTACAGGACTTCTCCTACAGCTTGGGCGTGACTGCCGCTGACTTTAACAATGACGGATTTCAGGATCTGTACGTCAATAATTTTGGCAAAAACCGCCTCTTCGTGAACAACGGTGATGGGACGTTTTCCGACGTGACCGACACCAGTGGTGTGGGGGACGGAAATAAGTTTGGTGCGGGCGTTACTTTTTTGGATATCGATGGCGACGGCAACCTGGATTTATTTGTGGCCAACTATGTTGATTTTGACTACGCGCGTCACTTTCAGATTTTGCCTCGCGCCTTCCCGTATTCGCCAGGTCCCAAAGACTACGCGCCGACAGCCGATACTTTGTTCCGAAACAACGGCGACGGGACGTTTCGCGATGTCACTCATGAATCGGGTATCAGCCAGGTGGCAGGTCCCAGCATGGGTGTCGTTGCAGCCGATTTTGATGCGGATCAAGACATCGACATTTTCGTCGCCTGCGATGGAGCACCCAATTTACTGTATGTCAACGATGGCTTCGGACTGTTCGCCGAAGAAGCATTGCTCGCAGGGGTCGCCCTCGACTCCCGCGGCGTCGCCAACGGCAGCATGGGAGCAGAAGCTGCCGATCTGTTCAACAGGGGACTGCTCGACTTGCTGGTGACCGATTACTCCGATCAACAACCCGAACTATTTAAGAACCTAGAGCCAGGCGGTATTTTTGAAGAATCATCGCGGCTCACACAGATTGGCTCCGAAGTTCACCCACACGTCAACTGGGGATTGGGCTTAAGCGACTTCGACTGCGACGGTGACAAAGATGTTTTTATCTGCAACGGGCACCTGCTGGAAAATGCCAAGGAACTCGAACCACAGACCGATTACGGTGTTCACAACACGGTCATGGAGAACATTTCCAACCGCACTTTCCGCAGCGTTACGCAAACCGCCGGAGCTGCGCTGAACCAAGCCCGCAGCAGTCGTGGTGCGGCCTTCGACGATCTGGATGCTGACGGACAGATCGATGTGATTGTGCATAATTGTGATGCCGAGGCTCAAGTTCTCCGCAACTGTCAAACAACCGACAACGCGTGGATCATCCTGGAACTAAAAGGAACCTTGTGCAATCGAGACGCCATCGGTGCCAAAGTCTGGCTGAGTGTCGGCGCCAAGAACTATTTCGAAGAACGACTCAATGGCCGGGGATACCAAAGTCATTACGGCAGTGCCATTCATGTGGGGCTGGGAAAAGCAGACAAAATCGATCACATCAAAATCCAATGGCCAAGTGGCGGCGTCACGCACACCGTTCTCGAAAACGTGCCAGTCAACCAGCGATTGACCGTCATTCAACGTTAGCGACCCGTGAAGCGAAACCCAATTTTCTTACCATCAATTTTCTTACCCTCGGTTGAAGTGAGAATCGCTGAAAGCTAACGCAAAGAACCGAGCGGCATCGTCTCTCAGGTAGGAAAATTTGTGGTAAGAAGATGACGTACAGGGGAGTTCAGTCGATCAACTCACCCATTTCCATCCGCAGTCGTTTTAGGACACGCGATTTGGCAACCCGCACGGCACCTGGACTCATCGTCAAGTCGATCGCCACGTCAACGGTTTCGCGTCCATCCACCACGACCATCCAAAACGCATTCCAAGTTTGTTCAACGAAGTTCGGCCGAATGTTCTCAAGCGCTGCCAAGAGGATTGAGTGCTGAATTGCCCGCTCGCTGAGATCAACATCTGTCGAATCGTCTGTCGAGTTTTGTTCGGCGGCGGGAAGCTGATTAAGGTAATTGACGCCTTCAGATCCACCCATCGGGCACGCCACACCGGCCAGTCTGCGAAAATGGTCATTCAACTTATTGCGAGTGATCGTTCGTAACCAACCTCGGAACGTACCTTGTGCGCGTGGACTAAATTTGCTGAGTCCACGTGCCAGGGTATGGAAAACATCTTGGAAAATGTCTTGCACGTCCGCTGACGGCAAGCCCGATTTTTGGCACCAAAAATAGACTAAAGGAGAATAGAGTTTGACCAATCTCTCCCAGGCCTCTGCATCGTTGTTAATGGCCCGCGATATGAGGCTGTGCGAAGTTCCTGTTTCTCCGTCCATAATGTCGCTGCGGTTGGTCGTTTCCATTCTTAGTTGGCTCCAACCCTGTTCTTGGAACGACTGTTTGCGGTCCAGAAAAAAGCGAACGTCACTCCAGTTAACAGGATTGCGACCCAGGTGATCACATGAAAAGCGCTCCGCAGTCCTGTACGAGTTGAATCAAAATCTCGTTTCAGCGGACGCGTAATCGAAAGTACACCGGCGACTTCACCAACTACCCAATCCTGTTTGGGACTTGATGGATCGCTGTTGTGGCAATTCACGCAACTTTGTTTCATGATTTGCGCACGGGCGTAACGTAGCACCGGCTTTCCATCACTATGATCGAATTCATGATATGACCTTCCCTCGATGTCATCTTCGCTTGGGACTAGTCTTTCCGCAGAATCTTTGCTCTGAAGTGGCCGACACACCAAACCCAACGCTCGAATGGCTCTCGATTCGAAGCTGTCCTGCGGTCCACAATCTTCGCGCCAGGGATAGTCGCTGTAGACTCGCACTTGCATCCCTGACTCATCACTGGAGATCTTTGTGCCTGAGTCGATCATGAAGGTAAATGGGAGAGGCAACGAGTTTGGAGTCGTAGCGTACTTGTGTGTCACTTCGATATGATCTGGATCTAGCCGACCAATCACGCTTTCGCTGTAATAGGCATTGATCTGTTCTAGCATGTTGGCTTCCATGCGAGTACTTTCCAACGCCGTGCTGTGAACGAAATGTGTCGAAAGCCAAGATAGATAACTAAAGCCACTGACCGAAACGACTGGCGCGACAACCAATAAGCTGGCAGCCACTGGGTAACTGCGGCACCATCGCCAGAGTTTTTCTGAACGTCCTATGGGTCGCGCGTTGATGGGCTCCCGACGAATAAATCTTCTTAGATCTTCCGACATCTCGGCTGCGGACTGATACCGCCTACTCGGTGACTTTGCCAGCGCTTTCAGGCAAATTGTTTGCAAGTCGAGGGGAATGGTCGCTTTAAGCTGGCGAGGTGGTCGCGGCTCATCTTCGACCACTTGCAGCAACAGCATTCGCCGATTTCCTTGGAATGGCCGTTCACCGGTCAGCAACTCATAGAACATGACTCCCAGGCTGAAGACATCGCTACGAGCATCAACGCGGTGTGAGAAGCCGGTAGCTTGTTCTGGCGACATGTAGGCGGGCGTCCCCATGATGCGACCTTCTGACGTCATCGTGTCACCGGCGTCAAATGCGCGTTTTGCCAAACCGAAGTCGGTCACATGAGGTCTATCTTCGCGGTCCAGTAATACGTTCGATGGTTTTACATCACGATGGATGATTCCTTTCTCATGCGCATAATGCAGTGAGTCTCCTATCGAAGCAATCATCTCCGCACAAGCCAGCATTGAGAATTCGCATGTCTTCAATCTTAGTTCGAGCGATTCACCTTCAACGTATTCCGTGACAAGATAACAAGTTCCTTCCTCCGAACGAACGGTGTCATAAACGGCTACGATTCCTGGGTGATTGAGTTGTGCGATGCTTTGCGATTCGCGCAGAAACCTCTCTCCCTCGTCGTCGGTCGCAAATGTACCTGCGCGCTGGACCTTGATGGCCACAACTCTGCCGAGTTCCGTATCAAGCGCCTTAAAGACATATCCAAAGGAACCGACTCCCAGTTCAGATAGCAATTCGAATCGCCCCAGTCGAACAACGCCATTTGTCAAGTTATTAGCCAAACGTCGGCCGGCGTCAAAGGTTACGGGCATCGACGAACAACTTCGAGCAGCACAAGCCGCTGTCACCAGTATGTCAGGAACCTTGGCACTGCCCTGCTCCAGTTCATAAGCCCGCACGTTTAACGATCGCAGGTCTTCGAGCAACTCAGTTTTATTGCGGAATGTCGCCTCGTCCACGGCAAATCCACAACGCTCGCAACTCTCGACATGTGCAGCGATTTGCTCAAATTGCTTTTCAGAGAGATCGCCACTGGCAAAAGCTGCAAGTTTCTTGGGGTTCGGACAAGGTATGTGCGAAACGCTTGACATTTCTAAAATCCACAAGTGACGATCAGCCATGGCGCAGTGCCACTTATTCTAACGCGAGGCCGTTACAGGGCACTTTCAGTCGCTGTAACGCCTGTGCGTTAGTATGACTACAAGCTATCGTTTTGCATTCCCTCTCAAAAAGAAACAGGCATTCCGTGCAAAAGTCAACTTTTCTCCCCATCGCAATCCTACTGATCGGCGCGATTTCCAACTTCAGCGAACGGGCCTTGGGCCAAGATGTGTCCTCTGCGACTGGATCTGCCGTTTCATTTGAACAGACGATTCGGCCGCTGCTGATCCAATATTGCAGCGAGTGTCATTCAAGCGAGGAAACCGCCGATGGATTTCTTGCCGCTAAGAACCATGCTGAATTTGTCAGGCTTCGCGAATCCTACACCAGCGCATGGGAGCATCTCGCGCAGCGGACAATGCCACCTGTTGATGCGCCTCAAATACCAGAACCGGAGTGGAAAGTTCTTACCGAATGGCTCCAAGCCAACCTTCCTGCGTCGGCGCGCGATCGTATCTCCCAGTACGTCGTGGCAGCATATGAAGACAAGGACAACAATCTTTGGTTTGGAACCATTCACGATGGGGCAGCTCGCTTTGATGGCAAATCGCTTACCTACTTCTCGACCAAAGATGGCTTGCCAAGCAATGTGGTCGTGCAATTTACCGAAGACAACCATGGCAACCTATGGCTGGGAACCCATGAAGGTATTTGCAGGTTTGATGGACAGAATTTTCAAAAATTCGGGGCGAAGCAGGGGCTGCCTGGTACGTCGACCGGGATTCAAGCCGATCGCGCTGGAAATATTTGGGCCAGTAGCAGTCATGGAGTGTTTCGGTTTGATGGCACCAACTTCTCTGAATTCAAGGTTCCTATGGTCCAACAGGATATAACATCCTACGGTATCACCGCTGGCCGAGTCTCAATGGAGCTCGAAGATAGCAGCGGCAAGCTATGGTTTAGTACCGACGGCTATGGAGTTATCTGTTACGACGGAAAAGTGTTCAAGCGTTTCACGAAACAGGATGGTCTATGTAGCAACAATATCACCAGCATCCTGCAAGACAGTCGCGGCGACATGTGGTTTACCTGCATGCAGTCATACCAACCCAAGATGACTGGGGACGGCGGTCTATGTCGTTTTGATGGCACTACGTTCACACGTTTCCCTGATATCAAGGGACTGAGCGAAAACGATATCTACACCATTTACGAAGACAGTGCTGACAACCTTTGGATTGGCGCAACGGGTGTTGGTGCCTACCGTTATGATGGGCGGAGCTTTACGCTGTTTGATGAGACCGATCGCAACTATTGGACTCGCAATTTTGGCGTTCAAGGAATTGTCGAGGACAAGCATGGGACGTTGTGGTTTGGCTTTTCAGGTGGATTGTTTCGTTTTAATGGGGCGGGCTTTGTCAATGTTGCCAAGGTGAGTCCGTGGCGAAGTTTTGCGTCGAGTCAGCCGCAGGAGGAGCCGATCTTGCATGCTCCTGAACAATGGGGAATCGAGCGACTGCAGTTCCCGCTTTCCTTTGCCCCTTCACTGAAATACCAAGGCATCGAGGATATTCGATTTGCTCCGGGCTGGTCGCAGCCCGAGAGCCCCGACTATTGGACCTATAAGTTCGCTTGGAAACTCGATCAAAACATAGAGCTTAACGAGGAAAGTCTTGCGGAAATACTGGAAACGTATTTTGATGGTCTATCACGCACCGTAGCTCAACGCGACGATCTATCGAAGCCAACTGCGGTGTTTATTGTTGACGGAAAGACTTACCGTGGAAGATTGAGGATTTACGATGCATTCAGCACCAACCAGTGGATCTATTTGAACGTCAAGGTCGAGAGCAAGACGCTCGAGAGCGGGCCGGTGATTGTATTCTCGCTATCACCCAAATACTTTGACCATGCAATTTGGAAGAACCTGGACGAAGTGCAAGTCAAATAACAGTGTAGTGTAGAGCAGTTGTCCCCAACTGCCTCAGTGTAGAGCAGTTGTCCTCAACTGCTTCAGTGTGTAAATCACTTACCCTCAGCTGTTTCTTAAAGCCTACAGATGACAGATGCGAATTTTGTTGGTTGCAGCTAGCCGTTTGGTTGTGTGCACATGGATTCACTCGTAGCGAAAGGATGTTCATAGCCTTCATTCGTCGTATCCTTCGATTCGTTGGAAGCCGTCAACATTATTTCGTGTTTGTCCCATTGCCCCCCCCCCCCCCGACTTTGCTATGATGATTGGTTGTAACTAGCCTAGCAAGTTTCTGGGGTTGGCGCCAGGGAGGTGGTTGAAATGAGAACCTACCAAACGCTTTGCATTTCAATGATGGTTGCTTCTACGTCTTTCGATCGCCTGATTCGACAAAGCTGGCCATTGCTATGGTTCTTGTTTCTGATGCTCCCGCGATCAGTCGCGTGCAGTCAGGAGTTACAAGAAATCGGCGGCTTGGTGCATGCCACGGCGTTGAATTCTCAGGCGATACGCCAAGCGGATGTATTGATCCGCGTTGAGAAGATGCATGATGTGGACGCCGAAAATGCCTTTACCGTCGTCAACTATATTCGGATGCGCGTCGACTGGGATAGCGGTCGTTGTGTAGCGTTGAAGAAAGGCGAGAGGATTGACCTAAGCTCCAACGAAAGAACTGCGGAAAGCACCAAGGGCCGAATGATTACCTTCTCCGGCGTCGTTAGCAATGGAAAATCGGTTAACGTCTCGTTGCAGAAGGGCATTAGCTACTCTTCGCGAGAAACGCTTCTGCGGGAACTTCAGACACTCAACATCCCGGACTTTCGAGTAATCGGCTTGCTGCGTTTTCCGACCCCGTTTGCGTCTGAAGAGAGTGTAAGTAATTTTGACGCCTTGGTAAAACAATTGGCGGGCACACAGTTTTCATCCGAGGTCTTGGCGGACGGAACCAGCCAGGTCAAGTTTGGTTCGGTCTCAAAAAGCCGTTCGAAAGAGATTGATACTCGTTGGACTTGGACCTTCTCCGCAGATACCAACATGCCCACGCATTTGCACGATCTCGTTTTGGTTGACGGAGTCGAAAATCAACGCACTTTTCGTGAAACCATCACGTGGAAGAAGATCGCAGAGGTATTCGTTCCCGACACCGTGGCTGGCGACAAGCTTGAAGTCGTGAGAAATGCAGATGTTCTAAGGCCTTACGAGTCGCAATACAATGCGCAGTTTCATTGGTTCTCTGTGAACCAACCACTGAACGACGAACCGTTTGATGCGAGCATCCTTTCATCATTCGACCGCATCGAAGCACTGGTCAATCCCACGCTCGCCAAAGCGACTGACATCAATGAGAAGTTGGATCGCAAAATCGAATGAGTAACTAACTGGCAAACCAACTGAATTTCCTCAGCGGTAACGTCACGATGATTGATGACCAAAGAGTCGAATTGGTGGCAATCGCAATATGAATATCGGCAACGAGCAACGACTCTGGCACAAGTTGTCTCGCTCAGTCTTGAAGACTACACTATGTTTGAGAGGACTATGACATGGAAAAAATTGAGATCTCAAATACGAACTTTAGTCTTTCGGACATCGTCAAACATGTATCGCGCAACCGTGTCACCATCGAACTGTCAGATGGGCAGGTTCCTTTGGCAAGGATTATCCCTATCGCCAAGACGCCGTCGATGGCTGAGCTGGATCAAGCGCTGCGAGAATGCACCAGATTGGGTGAAGACGCTGATTCATTTGCGCACGACGTACTTTCGGTACGGCATTCGTTTGGGAAATGTTCAGTATTAGCTAAGTCATTCTAAACCGTAAGTGCGATTGGGTCGAGTCGTTCGAACCGTACCGCTGCACCCCAGTTCCGGAACACACTGGCCACTGGCGACTACCAATTTGCCCGATGGCAAACCAACGATACCTAACGAACAATCGAATTCAAATCGTCCCTGCAAACGTTGGAAGCTCGCATCGGTTACTAACAATATCTTGGGATCGCCGTAACAACCAAACCACCAAAGATTGTTGGCAAATGTCGCGGTTTGGATACCCATACGAGTATGACCGCTGGCGATGACATGCTTTTTCACGAATTGGAGACGGTCGTCGTATTCATACACATAGTTCTCTTCGACGTTGTCGGGCAATCCTCCGACGACAAAGAAGTGTCCATCGCTCCTTCCGATGCCGCCAGCCCCATGGAAAACCTCCTGAACCGCATGGCGTTCAAGTTCTTCGAGCGATTCTGCATCGTAGACATAGACCCACGAGTCGGCATTGCCGTTGGGATCATTGAATTTACCAAGATTGACCGCCACATAGACTTTGCCGGCGGCATAACAAAGATCACCATGATGGTCAGCCACAGGAATTGACTTCAACAACTTGCCGTCAAAGTCGGTCATCACCAACGTCGTCGTAAAACTCCAAAAAATTCGCTCTTCGTTCACGCAAACTCCCTGCAAGTGTTTGGGATAGCGACCCTCGCACAAAACCTCTTTCTCAAATCGGCCTTGTGCAATGGATGACTTCAACTTGAAGAGCGCTCGCGGATCGTCGGTATAGATCCGCTCGACGCCCAGTTGGAGCAAGTTGGTCATCTGGGCCGGATCGTTGACCGTCCATGCGCCCACTTCAAGTCCCGCTGCTTTGATCTTCTGAATTTTCTCAGTGGTAATGCCTCGATGATTGATGACCAGAGAGTCGAATCCATGCTCAGTCGCAAGACGAATATCGGCATCGATATCCGTATCCGGCCCGCGATCCCAGAATACGGTGACTTCTGGAGCAAGTCGCTTGGCCTCTGCCATGAATTGCAAATTGCCATCGTTAAATCCAACCCAGCGCTCCGCGCCCAGTCGCTTTACGAGTTCGATGGTGTCGGCAACGCAGTCCATTTTGGGCTGTATGGAGAGACGGGTCTTGTCCTGCTTGATCACCAATTGCAAGACATCTTCCAGTAAAGGGATGGTCGCGCGCGGGTACTCGGCGACCGTTTTCCCGGTGCGCTGTCGGAAGTCGGTGGCCACATCCACGCTGAGTAGTTCGTCGAACGTGGCTGCCAGTACATCCAGCTCTTTGTCACCGACACGGGCTGTTGTCTTGTCGTGAAGCACGACGAGTTTTCCATCTTTGGAGCGAAAAACATCCAACTCAAGCCAATCGACGCCCAACTCAATGCCGCTGATAAAAGCTGCCAACGTGTTTTCCGCAAACTCACTGGAGTTCCCTCGGTGTGCGGTAACTCCGTTGGATAGAAAAGTCATCATTTGTGACGGCGCGCTGACAACTGCGGCATCTTGTGCCAAGAGGGTTGAACCACAGACAGAGCAAGCAGTCAAAACGGCCATCAGAATTTGCAACTTGTTCACGTTATTCCCCTTTTGTGAGAGCAATTTTCAATGTTCATCGTTTGGAGGCGCTGCAATAGATGGACGAAGGAGTGTTCATCTTCGCTCACGACTGAGTTACTGGTCGCCAGGTGATGGTAAAGATCAAGTTAAACCCGCCAGTTCTATCGCGGCCTGCTGGTGCAATGACGGCGAGCGGAATTGTCGCTTGTCCCCGAGCTCGGAAAAGTAGTCGATAGAAATCCTCACCGTTTCTTAGCGCAATACAAACCATTTACTAACACTTTATCCACATCCAGGAACGAAGATGTTAATTCCTTAACGCTGGGGCTTAATCACTGTTTTAGGGTTAAGCGTATGTGCGTATGGAAGGGAGCCAATGTCGCTTAGCATTACCGATTCGCATATTCGCAGTTTGTTTATTAGCGACCTGCATCTGGGTAGCCAAGCTTCTCGTCCACTTGCGCTGCAGCATCTCCTGGCGATCGTTCGTCCACAGCATCTGTATTTGGTTGGAGACTTCTGCGATGGATGGCTACTACGTCGACAGTGGCAGTGGCCGATAGAGTACCGCACGTTGTTGGCCACGATGTCCGACCTAAGTCGCGCTGGGACTGAGGTGCATTATATCCTGGGCAATCATGACCGTTGTTTGCAGCGTTGGATTCGTGACTGGGGCGACTATTTGATCAGCGAACGTTGTGTTCATCAATGTGTGGATGGACGCAGACTGCTCGTCATCCATGGCGATCAATTTGATGCGACCCAATATCGTTTCCATCGTACCGCCGCTTTGTCGGCGTTGGTTCACGAACGGCTCCTAGGTGGAAGCCTTACAGCCAATCGTTGGTTGAGCCGCATCGGCCTTCCGCAACAGCAAATAGCCAGTGCCATTTCTACACCAATTCGAAATATTGCACATTCGTTGAGTCAATTCAAAGCAAGGGCAGAGTGCATGGCGAAAGAACAACGATGCAGTGGCGTTGTATGTGGCCACACACACGCCCCTCGGTTGCGCGAGCGCGAAGGCTTCATGTATGCCAACACGGGCGATTGGCTGGAAAATTGCTCAGCGATTATTGAAACAGCTCAAGGTCAACTAGAACTCTGGACAGGCCTTGACCGAGAAGGCGTTAAGGGCAGTTCGCCAGATGCGTTGGGAAAGCGGGTTAGCGTCTCGCCGGCAGCGCAGTTGCGTGCACCAATATTGGGCGCTAGATGCCATAAAGAAATTGACCCCTGAAAGCGATCTTCGTTCAAGTAAAGCAGAATGAGACGTCTCCTGTTTTTATTGCTGTTGCTCCCACTTCTCGTCATCCATCGTTTGGCATTGGCGATGGATCATCTACTCTTTCCTTCGATCGCGCGATGCGAACTTAATCGTCCACTTTTTATTGTTGGCTTGCCGCGGAGTGGAACAACCTATTTGCATCGGCTCTTGGCAAGCCAGCAACAAGTGTTCACTACGATGACCGGTTGGGAAGCATTGTTCGCACCCGCTCTGTGCGAAAAGTACTGCTTCCTCCTCTTGTTCCGCTTGGATGCCCACTGTGGAGGATTGCTGGCTCGGTTGATTGCAAGGATGGAACGGCAACTGCCTAGTCAAAGCAATTCGATTCACGCTGCGGGCTTGATGTTGCCCGAAGAAGATTTCATTGCGTTGCTCCCATACGATGGTTGCTTTCTTCGATTCGTATTGTGGCCCTACGCATCGCACACATGGAAATTGGCATACTTTTCAGAACAAAATTCAATAAAAGAGAAGCAACGTTGGCTTCGAATTTACCGTGGAATTTTGGCCCGCCACTTGATTTTCCGAGGGCTGCATTTGCATTACTTGAGCAAGAACCCTAGTTTGACAAACTGGCTTCCTGATCTCGTCGAATACTTTCCCAATTCTCAATTTATCGGACTCACGCGAGATCCTGTTGCGGTCGTTGGATCGCAGCTTAGCGCGATTCAACCCAGCCTCAGGATCTTTGGTCATCGAAGTGACGACCCGCTAGTCGCACACGCGTTTCTTAGGCTCTTATCGAGTTACCAGCGCACGTTGTTCGAAGCCGCAAGTGCGTTGCCCGTCCAGCGGTTTCAACTTGTTCACTACGAGCAACTCGTTCTGGAACCCGCGCAGATGATATTCCGCTGCCGAGCCAATCTCGCCTTGGATGTCGCTGCTTGGAGTGATCAGGCCTTGGAAGAGCTATGCCACACGACAACTGGTTATCGCAGTCATCACCAGTATGCGCTTGCCGACTACGGTTTGACTGAAATGGATGTTCAAGAGGCTTTTTATTTTCCGTTAATGATTATTCCCGAATCCATGCGGACCAAAATTCGAGAACCGATCTATGCAAATTGCAAGACCTAAATCGCTGTGGACTCAAGCTCTGCATCCACCCGTTTTGCAGGCCAAGTACGAACAATTGCGTGTGGCGATTGTCTCCGATGCGATCTCTGGCCGAAACGGTGTTGGTACGTATTACGCAGATTTGGTGCAGTACTTACGTCCCAACGTTGAAGCGGTCGAACTCATTGCACCCCACACCGAAGCCAACGCGGATGAGTGGTTTTCATTGCCCATGCCGGGCGATTCGACTCAACGCCTGGCGTGGCCAAGAAGCAATTCGCTTTATGAACGTCTCGATTTGCTGCGGCCTAACCTGGTGGTCCTGCCAACAATCGGAGCATATTCATTTTTTGGATTGCGTTATGCTCGCAAGAGGAAGCTCCCAATTGCAATTGTGCATCACACCAACTTCGAACATCTGCTGAGCCTGTATTGGCGGAGGACGTTCACCTATCCCACGCGCGTCGCACTTTCTTGCCTCAATCGTTGGCTCTGCCGACACGCGAATGCAGTGGCCACGATGAATGTCGAGTCGTTGCAGGAGGCCACACGTGCTGGGGCGAAACACGTCCGAGTCATGGGAACGCCACTCCCAACCGATTTTTTGCGAGTTCCAACAACTCCGGTCAAAGATTCGATCCAGGAACTGTTGTTTGTTGGGAGGCTCGCGCCAGAGAAGGGGCTCGATTCACTTCTGGCCGCCGCCACAGCCCTTTCCCATTTGCGCTTTACCATTGTTGGCGATGGACCGTTGCGCGGGAAGATCGAACATAGCATCGCCACGCTACCAAACACGCGGTGCTTGGGTTGGCAAGAGCGATCCGTCGTTAGAGAGCTTCTCGATGCTTGCCAAATGCTCGTTCTACCATCGAAGTTTGAAACGTTTGGTACGGTGGCTTTGGAAGCCCTCGCGCGCCAGCGTTTCGTAGCAACTACGGAAGACTGCGGAATTTCCAAATGGCCCGACCTGTCCTGTGGATTGTTTAAGGTGAATAGCCGCGATCTACCATCCAGCATCGAACACATCACTAAAATGCCGGCCGCTGAAAGAGAACGGGTGGCACGGCAAGGTTGGCAAGCGGTTCGTACATTCAACGAGCACACGATTCGCGGCTGGTTAAAATTTCTGGTTGATGCTTCGACCATCCATCACTAACCCACAAACCGCCTGCACACAATATATGAGAACAATAGTTTCCATTCATGATGTGATGCCACACACACTCCCACAGACAGCAAAGCTAATTGATCTTTGCCGCCAACACGGAATTCGAAAGATTGCACTGCTGGTTGTACCTGGATTGAACTGGAGCCCTCCACAGCTAGATCTTTTACGCGGTTGGTCCAACGATCGATGTGAACTTGCCGCACACGGTTGGTCGCACAAAGCGAAGGCGATTAGAACTCTTGGCCATCGTCTGCACAGCTACTTGATTTCGCGGGACTGTGCCGAGCATCTTAGCACGCCTGCGGAAGTACTCGCTGAATTAATGGCAAGATCTCACGCGTGGTTCGTTCAGAATCAACTACCTGCACCTAGTCTCTATGTCCCGCCAGCATGGGCTCTGGGGGCTATCTCCATTGAGTCGCTTCGTTGTCTACCCTACCAATCGATCGAGACTCTCACCTCCGTGTTGTTTCCCAACCAACAACGGAGAACCTTTCTGCCTCTGATCGGATTTGAGGCGGACACGCAACTTCGAGCCACGCTGCTAGCAGCGTCAAATCAATTGGCACTGCGGCTCGCCGCACGTCGCCAATTGGTGCTGCGAATTGGTTTGCATCCGTTTGATCTGGAGCTTCAGCTCGCCCACACGATTCCAAAAATACTATCCGTTTCGACACAAGATATGAGTTACCTAGAACTACTTACGGCTATTGAATAAGTCCAAACGCCATTGCAGGTAACAGAAGGAATTCTCAGTCATATGAACAGCACTCGTATCTGGTTACGTTGCCTTAGATGAAAACACTTCAAGGCTCTGCTGTTGGGATTGGTTGGGGTGGAAGTGCGGAAGGACTTGGGCACGCTGGGAAAGTTTGGACAACGCGGCGGTTCCGACGTCTCCCAGATTGAGAGTCCAGTCGTTGACATAAAGTTCGACGTGCTGCATCAAAACGTGATCATCGAATTCCTGAGCATATTGCCTCATGGTGGGTAAAGCGGCGTCGCGATCGGCCAAGGAGAACTCCAACGACTCGCGAATTATCTCCGAGATGTCGGTCAACGTGGCTACGTCGAGCGAACGAGAAGCGACAATGCCTCCCAGTGGAAGTGGCGATTGCGTCTCGCGCTCCCAACGTGTTCCCAGATCTTCCACCAACGACAAGCCCTCGCTCTCCCACGTAAACCTACCTTCATGGATACAGACGCCAAAATCAGCTTGTCCCAATTGCAATTGCGGCATGATATCAGAGAAGACGACTTGTCCGATTCGCGTCGTCTCTGGATAGAACAGTTGGAACAACAGGGTGGCCGTGGTGTCAGCTCCGGGGCATAACGTCAACTGCAACGTGTTCTCAGGCTGGCTACCGGCATGAGCGGCAAGCAACAGAGGGCCGACGCCAAAGCCTAAGGCCGAGCCACTGGGTAACACGATGGTCTTATCGGCTAACTTCAACGCAGCATGAAAACTAACTTTAGCTACATCCAAAGTCCCTGCGTGCAGTCGATTGTTCAATTGCTGAATATCCAACAACTCGATCTGGAAATCGAAACCGCGCCAGTCCACCAGGCGGTGAAGGATCGCGTGGAAGGCAAACGTATCGTTGGGGCAGGTGGAAATACCAAGTCGGATGGTGCGTGGCATATTGTCAACCGCAAGTCTCGGTGGCAAACGGGATGCAGAGAGTGATGTTTGTGTCAGCGTTAGAACATTACACTCCCATCTGCGAAAGATGCTCCGTCCAAGCTTTTGGATATTATGCCAACAATTTGTCGATGGCCCTACCGTCGTTGGCCACTTTGAATGGTCGTGCGGTGGGGGAATCGACAATGGCATCCAGTGAAACTCCCATCGCTTTCGCAACCGTGGCGTTCAAATCGGAGGGAGAGACACCATCGCTATCCACCGCGAAGCCTGCCGCATCGGAACTGCCATAGAATTGCCCGCCTCGGATTCCCGCACCCGCCAAGAAGGCAGAAAAGGCAGCTGGATGGTGATCGCGACCCGCATTGTAGTTAATCTCTGGGCTGCGTCCGAATTCCGTGGTCAGCACAATCAGCGTCTCATCCAACAACCCGCGTTCGCTGAGGTCCTTTAACAGATTTCCAACCGCTTTGTCCAAAACTCCACCTCGCGCCGTCATCGAGTTACCGTCGAAGATCGAGCTGTGCATGTCCCAACCGCCACAATTGACTTCGACGCAACGTACATTGCTTTCGATCAAACGCCGCGCGAGCAAACAGCCCTGCCCAAATTCGTTGCGACCATAACGATCGCGGTCTGCCTCCTTTTCTTTCGTGAGATCAAAGGCCTCCAGTTCGCCACTGGCCAAGAGCGCAGTGGCTTCCGAGTAAAAATCGGTATACGTCTTGACGCTGCGGTCGGCGTACTTGGCGCGGAACTTCTTATCAAAGCGGTCGATTAAGTTCATGCGTGCTTCAAACGACTTCGAAGTCAAATATTCTGGAATCTTGGTGTTTTCCAGCCCGCGATTGGGGTCTGCGATCGGCAAGGGACTAAAGCTGGGGTCCAAAAAGCCCGCGCTGGGATGGCGCGCCGGGGCATTGATCAGCACCGTATCGGGCAGTGCCTTGTTCTTGCGGCCTAAATGCCTTTGTAGCCACGGCCCCATTGACGGATGATTCTCCGTTGCGATCGCTTCATAGCTGGTGCGCATCAAATATTCGCCCGCTTCATGATCGCCGGTTTGAGTACTCAGTGAGCGAATCACCGCTAATTTATCGAATTGGCTGGCAATGGTCGGCAGATAGTGACCGATATGACAACCGGGCACATTGGTTGCAATCCCACGCGTGGCTCCCTGATTCTCATGTCCAGGCTTCAAGTCAAACGTGTCGATGTGCGACATGCCACCTGCCATGAACAGGTAAACCAATCGCTTGGCCTTGACGCCAGACGATCCCTCTGCGGCCCGCACCGCTTGATCCATAGCAGGGCATAAGCTGACACCCAAAGCGGTTTTTGCGGCAAGGGATAGGAATCGACGTCGCTCCATTGCATCAAACTGTTGCAACCAGTTTTTCATCGTAGTGAGCCACTTATGTGATTGTGTAAAAAAAATATTTGCATCATGTTAGTCAGCCGACGGCGCTAGCCGCGGGCAGTCTGCCCACAGCGTTAAACAATTGGGGACAATTGTTCTACACTCTACATTCACTGAATGAACAAGAACTCGCGCGTATTAACCAATGCCCATACCACGTTGCCGTAACCTGCCCGGCCATTCTCCTTTACTTCCGCCAGCGCGGCTTCCATTTCATCAGCGTCAGGGCTACGGCACAGGACGGTCATGAAGATGGTCCGAATACCGTCAGCAATCGAGCTCTTACGGGCAACATTGTTATCGATCGTCGAGTTCTCTTCGAGCAACATGTGCGTCACGGGTCCATTAAACATAAACAAGATCTGTGGGACGGAACCAGTGGTTGAGGAGGCGGCAATCAGCTCGCGATCGGACTGTCCAAAGACTCTCAAAAAGTGATTGGCCGGTAGCGGTTGTGGTAACTCGGATGCGCGCGCCAATAGTTCACCACGGTAGCGATACTGGGCCTGAGTTTGACTGATTTGATCATCAATCTGTCTCGCTTTTTGCTCAGCCTCCAAAATCTCCGCAGCAGTCATCTTGGCGAGATCGAGATCTAAATGCTGGGTTCGCAGGGTCGCCGGGGGTTCACGATACTCGACTTCGTCGACGGCCATGGTGATGAATGAATCCCAGGCTTGCTCTGCCGTCATGCGGCGCATGACAGGACCAGGGAATCGATAGTATCCAGCGCCAGCGGTGTCGAGTGAACTGCTTTGACGCTGATAAGTTTGGGTGTGCAATAGAATGCGAATGTACTCTTTGGTGTTGAAGTTGATGCGTTTCATGGTAGCTTCCAAGTGGTCCATCAGCGCGGGGTTTTCCGCCTGCGTTTCGTCCATCATGTCATCCACCGGCTCGATTTGCCCTGCCCCAAAAACCTGTTTCCACAGGCGGTTGGCCACTGTCCTGGCGAAGCGTGGATTGTCTTTGGAAATTACCCAGCGAGCGAACGCCTTGCGGGGCGGTTCGCCGGGACGAACTTCGGCGTCCTTGCCAAACAGCGCTTTCGGCGGAATCACTTCATCGGGCTTGCCGTTGCTGTACTGGTAATCCTTAGGCAACAAAATGTTCTTTTCTTGATCGTTCACGATGCGCATGTTGACGTTCACCATGCGATCGAAACGGTAAAAGTTATTTCGGCGATCTTCTTCCTCTTGTACGATCTCCGCATATTCTTCGAGCAATCGCTCCTTGGGGTCATTTTCCCAGTAACGTTTGTCGCCTCCGTAAGTGCCATTGTGCAAGCCGTACGTAAAGGCAGCCATTTCATAAAATTCACGTTGCGTCCATCGATCAAATGGATGGTCGTGGCACTGTGCGCAGCCGATGCGTGTTCCCAGAAAGATGCGGATAGTATTGTTCATGACATCCAGTGGCATGCCGGGGTCGCGTTGGAGATAACCGGTTGCCGGATTGTCCCACACCAGGCCTTCGGCGGTTAACATTTCGTAGACCATCTTATTCCATGGCTTGTTCTCAGCGAGCGATTGTTTGATCCACTGGCGGTAGGGCTCGCCGCGGACATCACCACTCAACGCATCCTTGTAGCGGAGAACGTCAGCCCAATAGTTATAGAAATGACTCGCATAGCCCTCGCTGCTAAGCAGTTCGTCGATCAACTGGGAGCGTTTGTCGGGTTCCTTGGAGTTGAGGAATCGCACAGCGTCTTTGTAGGAGGGAATGGTACCGGTGACATCCAGATAGACCCGACGCAGGAACTCTTCGTCTGTAGTCATTGGGTTGGGTGTGATGTCATGCTTGCGGTAATTTTCTGCAACCAACTGATCAATCTTGGCGGCCTTCTGTTTGACGGCACCAATCGCCTTGGCTTCCACCGGCTTGTTTTGCACAACAAACATGGGCGGTTTGGCTTTTTCTTTTTCCTTTTCCTTATCTTGCTTCTCTTTCTCTTTTTTCTTTTCCTTTTCATCCATTGGCGCATACTGACGAGCCGCAGCGTAGTCTGCCCTGGCAAGCTCGTCCTGCTCAAGCTTCTTGTAGCTGACAGCTCTTGCCTGCAGAGCCTGATAGTGCTTCCCATCGACCTCGATAGCGCGCGTGAACTCTTTCACCGCTCCGGCATAATCTTTCTTGGCGTGGAGAGCATTGCCTTTTGCGACAGCCAACACAAACTCGTTGCCCGGATTCACCGCCAGCGCCGTATCGATCACTTGCACGGCTTCGTCAAATCGTTCTCGACTGATCAACTGCTGAGACATTACCACATAAGCGCGAATGCAACGCGGATCGGACTCGATGGCAGCTCTAAGGTCGGCCTCGGCCTGCACAAGATTGCGATTGACTGCCAGCCATATGGCACGATCGCAAAGTGCTTCCGCCAGATTGGGCTGAATGAGCAGAGCCTGCTCCAAATCCTTGACGGCTTCAGGGAGTTCTTTTTTGCCTATATGCGCCGCCGCTCGGCGCTGATAAGCCAGCGCCATCTTGGGGTTGAGCTCAAGGGCTTTGGTTTGATCGGCAATCGCCTGACCCCAGTTCTCTTTGTTGCCATAGGCAAAGCCGCGTTGGGAATAGGCTTCGGCCGATTTGGCATCCAATCCAATAACGCGATTGCAACTGTGGATCGCTTTATCCCACTCGCGTCGCGCAAGATAGGCTCGAACTCGATTGAGGTGGCATTCCGTGTTGTCGTATTTCTCCAACGTCCCCAGGTAGGCGCTATCGATGGCTGGCAGATATTTTCCTTGTTCGTAAAGGGCGAGCGACCGAGCCGAATAGGCTTGAGAACGATAGAGGCGAATATCGGGATGTGGTACGGGTTTGGTTAGAGCGACATCGAATATCTCAATCGCTTTATCGAACTCGCCGCGTGCGTTGAACACTCGACCACGCATCATCAACGCGAGTACCGAATTCTCGTCAACGGCAAGTGCCTCATCGCAGACTGCCAACGCCTGGTCAAGCTGGCCTGCCTCGATCGCCTGCTTGGCGCGGTCTGCCAAACTCTCGACCTGCGCAACTTTCAGGTCCTTCTTCTCGGAGGCTGGTGGCTGCCCAGTCACCAGCGGACCAGAAGACGCAAGGCAGACAAATAGTCCAAATCGTAATGCAGACCGCAAACATCGCATACAACGCCCTAACATTTGAAAAGGTGAGTTGGCCTTAGCTACCGACTCTCGGCGTCTCAATCGATCCGATTCGACTCAATCGATTGAATAAGGAAAAGTGAAGCGAACCTCCTTAGTTTACCATTACTTAAGAATTCGCACGATTAAGAAACGCTAAGGTTTTCCGATCGTTCGCTCAGCGACTGGCAAACACACCCCAAAGGGCTGGTTCCTAGCGGGAAGTTGCGGCGAATACGGTGCGTTTAATACTCGAGGGCAACTTGGGCGGCAGCTCCCAAGGCCTCCGCAACCAGCCACCGCGCGTGCTGGCGATCACCGGCGCGATTGGAAATCCCTCGGATGATCCGCACAGGCACGTTCGCCAAGTGACAGGCAACAGCCACGGCAAAGCCCTCCATATCCTCTGCTACCGCCAGCGGGAATCGGGCCGTGCGTAACGAAACATCGCCGGGTCCGTCGGCAGCCGCGCAAACGGTCAATAACTGCAACTCAGGTACAGTGTGGTGTGCATCGAGCGGTAATCGGTCGGCGATCGATTTCCCCACACCACGTTCTCCCTCCCGCAAACAACTCGCTGGACCTGACTGCCATTGCATCCACCCCAGTTCCTGGGCCGACTGAAAGTTGGTGCCAGTGCCTACGCCTACACCATAACAGGCAACTTCAGAGAACTCATAAGCGCTGCCTACTTCCAACTGCGGTGAGTACGCGCCAGCAATTCCCAATAGCAAAACGGAGCTTGGTTGATGCTGGGCAATCGCTTGTTGTGCACGAGCCGCAGCGACGATCGGACCAAACCCGCACAATTCCAGCGTCGATCCAGGTGCAGTCAATTGGCGACGCACCGCTTGAGCTTCAAATTCTGTTGGAATGAGTATTAACTTCACACTTCACACTTCAATCCATCCACCCCCGAGGACTCGGTCGCCTGCATAAGCGACACACAGTTGGCCGGGAGCAACACCGCTGGCCGGTTCAATGAAATCAACCTGAAACGCCTTCGGTCCCTGTGGAGTAATACGGGCAGCCGTGGGAGGGCTGTTGTAACGAATTTGGGCCATACCTTCAAAGGGCTGCGTGGGCGGTTCGATCAGCCAATTGACGTCGTTGGCGATCAAACTCGATCGCTTCAAGTCCTCTTTGGAGCCGAGCACCACATCGCGACTGCTTGGATCGATGCGGACGACAAACACGGGTTCACCAAAGGCCAGCCCCAGCCCTTTGCGCTGGCCAATCGTAAAGGCCTCGATGCCGGCATGTTGCCCTAGCACGCGACCGTCGGGGGAAACAAAGTTCCCGGCCGTGGAGACACCCGACTTGGCCCGCACAAACTCCTGATGTTTGCCGCTGGTGACAAAGCAAATTTCTTGGCTATCGCGTTTGTCGGCCACTCGCAAGCCGGCTTCACCCGCCAGCCGCCGGATCTCCGGTTTGAGGAAACCACCGACGGGCAAGAGCATCCGCGACAAGTATTGGCGATCGATTCCCGCCAGCACGTACGATTGATCTTTCCCCGAGTCGACGCCGCGGAGCAGTGAGATCGCGCCATCGACCTCGTGCAACTGAGCGTAATGTCCGGTCGCTACGAATTCTGCATCGACGCTGTCGGCGTAGTCAAACAACCTCCCAAATTTGATCCAGTTGTTGCACTGCACGCATGGGTTCGGTGTCCGTCCATGCGTGTATTCATCGACAAAGTAATCGACGATGCGCGAGAAGTCGGCTTGCAAGTCGAGTGCATAAAACGGAATCCCCAGTTTGTCGGCCACCCGCCGCGCGTCCATGGCATCCGAGGCGCTGCAGCATCCTTGCTTGTGATCGGTCCGACCTTGCAATATGGGGAGCAGAGGGTTGGGGGTACCATCGTCCAGATTGCAACTATCCGCCGACTCTTCGCCATGGCGCATGAAGACCCCGACCACGTCGTAGCCTTGTTCGAGCAACAGATGGGCAGCGGCCGAGCTGTCCACTCCGCCACTCATCGCCAATACAACGCGTTTCATGCACCTGATCCTAACTGTGAGCCAATCTTGTAGTGGGGCTACTCACCATACACCCAGTTCGATCAATTGCCGAGAGGCGGTGCCGGACCAATCTCTGTTTGCCGCCGGCGAAGCGGGGCTGGGGTGGAGAATTCGACCGAGTCGCACGTTGGGAATGTTAAATTGTTCGACGACCCGCTTGCCACAACCTTCGGCCCAAGCCCCCACTCCGATGATCCACTCGGGGCTCAACGTCTGGATTAGTTTTGCCAAGTGTGCGTCGCAGGCCGCTTCCAGCGGTTGTCGGGCGGCCACCGGTAGTTTGTCGGGCGTCACATTGCGAGCCGATTCTTCCATGAAGACCAAGGGACAATAGTTGGCGACAAAATGTTCGTCGAAGAAGTTGTCGGCGTCGGCAAATCGATCGGCAAACAACCCCCACAGTCGTTTGCCAGAAACCTCGCTGCGTTTGCACTCAAGTCCTTCGATGGGACGTTTGGGATGCTCGGGATCGGGCCGCCCAATCGTCGCGTCGATTCCCAACCAAGCGGTGACCGCCGCCACTTCGCCAAACGGCACGCCGGTCTGGGCCATGCCCCAGGGACCAGGGTTCATCCCTAAGAACAGAGTTCTGCAAGAGCTGCGGGCATACCGCGCGAGGTACTGCTCGTGTCCTTTCCAGGCGTACTCCAGCGGATTGTACACCCAGGGAACGTACTGCGCGAAATCGAGTTGGTTGACGTTGCGGCTGAGTGCTTTGGCTGCCGCCACGGCGCCGCTGGCTGCATCGGTTGAGGTTTTTGGCATCGTCCCAAAATCTAAAAGTGCGATGAGTGGCTAACTGCGTAGCTTCTTGAGCCACGCCGCCAGATCCCGGGGCAGTGGCATTTCAAACTGCGTGTGCAGCCCAGTGAACGGGTGGGTAAAGGTCAAGCGATCGGAGTGCAACGCGTGTCTCGGTGCACCGCTTTGATCTCGCACCTTCAAGCCCTCCGCCGTCGTGTTGTAAACTTTGTCGCCGCAGAGCATGTGCCCAGCCTCCGACAAGTGAATGCGAATCTGGTGGGTGCGCCCTGTCTCGAGTCGGCAGCGAATGATCGAGTACTGGCCGTCACAGATCGGTTCCGACGCGACCACATGGGTGATCGCTTGCTGCGCGCCCGCTTTGAGTTCTTCGTCTGCATCGTCAGGGATGCTTCCCCGAACTCCATCACCGCGATCTCGCACCAACAGCGATTTGATCGTTTGCGGTTCGATGGTTCCAAGGCAGACTGCGAAGTAATCGCGCTGGATGGTGTGTCGTCGGAACATGGCCATCAACTTTTGCTCGGCCGCGCGGGTGCGGGCGAAGAGCATCAAGCCGCTGGTGTCGCGATCAAGTCGATGCACCGGAAGGACCTGCAACTCGGGAGGAAGCTTTTTGGCATTGTGAATCGGCAGCTCTTTTTTTAATCGCCCCCCTTTGAGCGACTGTTGCTTGCGACCACGATTCATGCCAATTGGCGGCAGTGGTGGCCACCTCAATCGCTGAATCTTGGCCAGCGCGGGCGGCAACAGCTCTTCGAGCGTCGGCTGCAACTGTCGGCGGCGAGTGGAGAGCTTGCGTTCCTGCACATGCCGGACGCTGGTGACCCCGGCCGGTTTTTCCACCACGATCAACTGGTCATCCAGATGGGCCATGCGCAGATCTGTCGATTCGACCGGCTTGGCCAAGGGCTCTTGCCAAAATTTGATAACATCTTTTTCCGTTACTCGCCGCGCTTCGTCCAGGCACAAATTGCCGTTGACCTGCACATGCCGCCCAGCGATCCACTTTTTGACTTGCCCCCACGACGAGTCCGAGACAACTTCCTTCAGCGCAGCAGCTAGGGTGAGCCCATTGTGAGCGGGCTGGAGGTGGTAAACTGTACTTGCGGCGGTCTTCCGCCCAGGTTTTGATTTGGCCATAACTTCATTTATCGCACATTTCTCCTAATTGCAAAGGAAACCCAAAATGCTTTTGTCACAGAAACTTTGTATTGGAACCATTTTTTTGCTTTGTTTGTTAGTCAGCGGTTGTGCCGACAACCCTGGAACGTGGCCTCAGGACAAACTGTCGGCTCATGTAAAGGAGAGCTTGATCAAGGATGGTTTGGAAGTGACGGATGTCAAACTCACGCCAAAGGAAGGGGGTGGCTATGAAGGCACCGGTAGTGTCGAGGGAGGCGAGACGTTGCAATTGGTGGTCACGCAGGACGCAGCGGCACGCAGTATTTCCTGGGATGCCAAAGGCGACCGCGGCTCGTACTTCAGCGGCTCTTACGAGCTCAAATGAGAGCAAGAGCGGCAAAAATAGAGTGATAACCGTATAAACGCGGCTAGATAGCTGCAGTCATAGAGCGAGATAGTCAACTATGGGTTGGATCGTTGTTGTATTCTGGGTCGCAGTTCCGCTGTTGATCGTGTCGGGTATCGTTTGGTCGATCGTTGCTGAGCAAAAGCGGAAGCAAGCGATGGAACAAGCGGCGACACAACTGGGGTTGGCGTTCTCTGAAAAGCTAAGCGACGAAGATCAAGGTTTGTTCCAGAATTTTGCGATCGCTCAGTTGGGTCATTCACGTTCCGCAACCAATGCCATCACGGCTGATTCGGGTGAACTGCGGATGGTCATTTTCGACTACGTTTATACGTCAGGCTCTGGCAAGAACAAATCGACGCACCGACAAAACATCGTGATGTGCAGTAGCCCGATGCTCAAGTTACCGCAGTTCTCGATAGCGCCGGAGAGTTTCTTTCATCGAATCGCCGATTTTCTTGGTTACAAAGACATCGACTTCGATGAGGACGAACCGTTTTCACGGCAGTTCCTTTTGAAAGGGCCAGACGAAGCGGCGGTGCGAGAGTTGTTCAATGCCCAGCGTCGCGCGGCATTCATGAAGTTTACCGACGTAACGATCGAAGGCTCGGGGCACACCTTTATTTTCTACCAACCCCGCAAACGCCGTGACGTTGAACATTTGCGCGAGTTGATGGAGTCAGGCTTTAGTGTATTTGGCGTCTTAAGCAACATGCAGCCGGATTAATCCGGCATAGCCGGGGGTCAGGGGTCAGGCCTTGTATTCGATGTTGGCGAATTGCCAAAAACTGAATACAAGGCCTGACCCCACCATCTTACGCTCTTGTATTCGATGTTGGCGAATTGCCGAAAACTGAATACAAGGCCTGACCCACCATCTTACGCTCACTTTCGCCCGAAGAACTATTTGTCTTTCCGCTCGAGCGAAATGCACCCACTGTAGTTGGTGGGATCAGTCGCCCATGGTGCTTCGTACATGCTGTTTGCTTTGGCGGCAAGCCACATTGTCTGGCCATCTAGCTTCATAAGATATTGAACGGGCCGTTCGGCATCCGTGGTATTTGCTAGATCGACTTCTTGGTCTTTGACCGAGATACGAGTGCATTTGAATTGTGTTTTCAGATCGTTTGGGCCTACGAATTCGAAGGTCGATTTCTGTATGATAACTGCTCTAAGGGCAGCCTTTTCGTTAACGCCAATGAGTGCGTTGTTGCGGCTCCATTGACCTTCAAGAAACTTTAGGAATTTCGCTTGTTCAGACGTGAGAGTAGCCATAGGTTCGGGTCGGGGTGGAAGCAAATCGCCTTCTTCTGAATCGATGAGATGCTGCATATTCGCCGCATTGAAAACCTCCTCCATTGAAAATCCGCGTTTCGATCCGTCATGCCTGACAAGGTATCTCTCAAGCTTTTCACCTGTGTAGTCAGAGACCACGGAATTTGCGGGAATCTCAAGTTCCAGATCGCTAGCCTGACAATCGAATGAGATTACTTTCGTAACACACTTCTCTCGCCGCCAAGGTTTTGAGTTTCGGAAGCTTATCGATTCCCAGCCTAGAAGTTTGGCTGCTCCATCATCTCCTAGTCCATATTCTAAAGTTCTCTGCATCGTCAACTCACCATTTTGTTCGAACGTCTCCGAAACAACCCTCCATCCGAATTTTCTCGAAAGTCTTGCTGTCAGCACGCTCCCATTCACAGCCTCTAATTTCAAGATCGCCAATTGATCCTGTCCTTCAATATCAACGAGAGCGATATCTAGGTCAGGGTTCGCCGTGAGTAAGCTGCAAACTTCGTGCTCGCCGGCTCAAGCCAGCCCAAAAACAGTTCAAATTTTTGATCCGACGTCACGTTTGGGTCCTCCGGCTTCCTAATGGTCGCAGTCTTGGTGCTGGACGGGTTGTCGCTTTGTACAACTTTCGTAGCGACGCCATTCAACAGAAAGTTGAATTCAGAGACGTGATCAAATTTAGCACGCATTCCAACACCGCTTCTCCAGAATACGAACCCCTCTGTGTTTGTCACGACTGGCGGACCATCACTCAAGGCGAAAGAAAGAACTTCCTCGCGCGTAGCATCGTCGCGTGCTGCCATATCCCAGCGATAGACTTTTGATTCGAAGTGATACGAAATTTCCGGAATTGCACCTGCCTTCCATGCCTCAATTATGCTTGTCGGATTAAGCTCTGCAAAAATGCTATTCGCCAAACCTAGAACGATGAGACCGGCCAAAGACACTGTGTTCAACACCTTCATGGTTCTCTCCAATTGTTTAAGCCGGGGTCAGGCCTTGCATTCGACGGAGTGCACCAACGGAGTGGCTTACAACATATTAAGCCGAGTTAGGCGTCTCGCTTGCGCAATCTGCGCTGCAACTCAGCGATCATAGATGTGGTTTGCTCCGTTGACAACCGAGACAACTCTTCGTCTGTACTTGCTTGATCCCCCAACAACTCTTGATACGTTTTAATTCGGCCAATGACTTCGCCCTCCTGCCGGCCTTCTTGTCGGCCTTCTTGCCTTGCGTCGTTTAAGTTGGACTGAATATCCAAGCTGGCCTTTTCTCTTGCGTCATACATTTGTTTCTCCTCCGTTATCTCTCTAATCGCATTCAATTCACCTGTCGCCCGAAGAAATTCCAATTCAGGCAGCAACGCTTGCAACTCTTCAACACTATGGCTGCTCGCATTCTTAATCCAGTAAGCCCACTGCTCCAGCAGGCTTGCGGCTCGGACTTCTTCGGCAGTTCCATTGTACTTCGCCAGTTCGACGGTGTGAATCTCGATCGAATCAGCCAAAACCATTCCGCTTGACCGTTCCACCAGCTGAAACTTGTGATGAAGCTGTTTGTCGTCCCACAAGTTTCGCATCAACAAACAGATCGAGTAGGTCGCCTTCAGATCACTGTAACCCTGCCCTTCGACGGTTTAAGCCGGGGTCAGGCCTTGTGTTCGATGTTGGCGAAGTGCCAAAAACTGAATACAAGGCCTGACCCCAACGAAGGTGACCTTGCGAAAACTGAATACAAGGCCTGACCCCAACGAAGGTGACCTTGGTATCGCTTAGCATCCTCGCCAAGTTGTCCCGAAATCGTAACGATGTCATTTATCTTGGGATGGACAAAGTTTCGATGACTTCCTTTTCCACCTCGGTTTTCGAACGTTCTCTAAGTCCGCGATCAAATCTGGGATTTTTCGTGGCATCATGTCCCCTCTGTCGTTTTTAGTTTAGCTCGTTCTCATCTGCCCGTCTCCAGCTCTGTTCATTGTTCTCGGATATGAGCGAACCGATCAAACGAACCGGCTTTCAGGAACGGCTAAAGCTGTCGTAGACATTGTGCGCGCGAATCATGTCGTTGTTGACGACCAAGTCACGCACACTGCTCCTAACCGCCCGAGTTGATCTCGAGTTGATCTCGGCGGCAGGGTGGATTGAGGCCACCAGGACGCGCGATGACAGCGTCGGACTCCACCGCCACGGCAAGTTTTAATTGACGCAGATGGGGTGTGTTCCTAAACTCAAACTTAAAGTGGTCCAGGGAGATGCTATTCGACATTGATTCTGGGAGGCAACTTATGCAAGCGGAACTTAAGAAAATGCTCATCGCAAAGCCCTTTGTGCCCTTCACGATTGTGATGAGCGATGGTACCCATATCACAGTCAAGCATCTGGAAAATGCCCTGTTGATGAAGCACTGGATTTACTTCACTACCGATGGCGGAGAGACCGCTGAGCATCTCTACCTGCTTCATGTCACACGGATACAGCGCCAAACCAAAGAAGCGGCTTAGATTGCTGGCGAGAAACGCGACACTTCCACTGCAAGCCTGGCTTCCTTGCTTGGAGTCTTCTGTTATTGGAGTCTTCTGGGACCCGAGTAGGGTAGGCGGTGAACATGCACGGCTATAAAGAATTTCCGCCTCAGCGGCTGCACGATGGGGCAATGGTCGGAGCATGGTGGGAACGCGACTCGGAGTCGCAGCGAATCGTCTGTCGACTCTGTCCACGCGAGTGTTCACTCAAACCCGGCGACCGCGGCTTTTGCTTCGTCCGCGAAAACCGCGATGATCGTATCGTGCTGGCGACATACGGCCGCAGTACAGGCTTTTGTATCGATCCGATCGAAAAGAAACCACTCAATCACTTTTATCCCGGCACTGCCGTGCTGAGCTTCGGAACTGCGGGTTGCAATTTGGGCTGCAAGTTTTGTCAGAACTGGGATATTTCTAAATCGCGCGAGGTGGCTCGGCTGAGCGAAGTTGCTGAACCTGCAGCGATTGCCGAGGCAGCTCGACGAACGGGCTGCACCAGCGTGGCGTTCACTTACAACGATCCGGCAATCTGGGCCGAGTACGCCATCGATACCGCCAAGGCCTGCCGCGCCGTGGGAATCAAAACCGTGGCCGTGACCGCCGGATACATCTCGACTGAGGCGCGAACTGAATTCTTCGATGCGATCGATGCGGCCAATGTCGATTTGAAAGCATTCACCGACGAATTCTATCAGAAGATCACCTACTCCCATTTGGCACCCGTGCTGGAGACATTGAAGTACTTGAAGCATCAGACCGATGTTTGGTTTGAGATCACCAACTTGCTCATCCCCGACTTAAATGATAGTCCAGGTGAACTGCGCAAGATGTGCGACTGGATTCTGGCGGAGATTGGGGATGAGGTACCGATTCATTTCACCGCATTTCACCCAGACTTCCGGATGATGGACCGGCCGCCGACCAATCCCGATACACTACATCGTGCGTTCGACATCGCTCGATCCGTAGGTATCAAATATCCCTATGTCGGCAACGTGCATGATTTGGAACGGCAGAGTACCTATTGTCCCGGCTGTGGGGAGTTGTTGATCGAGCGTGATTGGTATCAACTAGGCCGATACTCGATCAAAATCGATCCCCGCACGCAACATGGACACTGTTCGGCATGTGCCCATCCCATTGCGGGTCGCTTTACGGCGGAGTGTGGCCAGTGGGGGTCGCGGCGACAGCCGATACGTATTAGTGACTACGCAGTGGGTGCGACTGATCACTCACAGCACGAAGCGGTGGCACAAGGCGCCGAGCCACCAATTGCTCTTCACCAAATAAAGGACTTTTCCGTGACAAGTACCAATGCCAATACCAGTAGCGATACTCCTGCCACCCCGCTTAAACCTATGCAACCGGTAGCCCTCAAGTTAAACGCCATCACCGCCGAACAGCGTCGGATCGTATTGCAAATGGCGGCCCAGGGAGTGGCGTCTACGGTTACCGGCCAACCGCTAAAAGCGGACCCTGAAGCCATGGGAGATTTTGCTAAGTCTATCGTGATGGGCGCATTTGTAACGCTCAAACGTGGTGGGATATTGCGCGGTTGTTGCGGTGTGTTGTGCAAGCCGATGGCGATTGGACCGGCGGTCAGTTCGGCTGCCATTCGAACCGCCAAAGACGATCAACGGATGGCGCCTATTTCGCCCAGCGAGCTCGCTTTCTTGTCGCTGGATGTCTCGCTCCTCGGCCCCTTTCAACGCATCGAGACGCAAGGCGCAGCGCGGGCCGAGTCGGTCAAAGTCGGTAAGCATGGCCTGATGATTCAACGCGGCAACCAAAGTGGTCTACTGCTTCCATCGGTGGCGGTGGAACGCGGTTGGAATGCCATTCAGTTTTTGCAGGCCGTTTGTTCAAAGGCAAAACTACCCGTCGGCGCTTGGGAGAGTCCTGAGTGTCAAGTGATGACGTTTGATGGCGAAACGATCTCGAGCACTCTCGCAGAAGAATTGCCGATCAATCTTCCCAATGTGGCCGCGCTGCCGCTGAATCAAGCACAGGTTGCTGCCTACGCACAAGTCGCCGGTCAAAACATCGTGGCCATTGCCACTGGTGGAACTCCCAGTTATGTCATTCCACATCTACCCGATGTGAATGTCAACACACTCGTACTGTCGATGCAGTGGGGCGATGACAACAACGATGTGGACAAGAAACAGGGAAACGCATTACAAATTTCATTCCGACCTGGAGTGGCATTGCAATCGACTTTGTTTCAAATGTGTCAGAATGCGGCGGCCTTGTTTCAGCAACAAAAATTCAGTGGTCAACTGCAAGTCGGTTTGACGGTGGGTTTTGATCCAGCCATGCACGGCTACGGACATCAAGCCGATTTAACGGGTGTGGAAACCGACAAACGCGCAGTGGTCGTGTCCGATCAAAGGCATTGTGGCATTGCCTTTGACCCGACTAAAACGGCGGAAGAACTGCGCGATATCTTACGCTTGAATTTACCGGTCAACGGTCGTGACGGAACCGTCCATACCGTGCATGTCATCTCGACCATGCCACACGTCGTTAGCACAGCCGGTCCATCACCCGTTGTTGCCACCGGCATTCGACCGCCTGCGGTGGCTGGGAAATTTTATCCCGCAGAAGACGCAGCGCGGCGGGCCATGGTTGGAACATTGTTTAAGTCCCCCGATCCGGAACAGGTTTCACCACTGGCTATCATGGTCCCCCATGCGGGCCTGAAATATAGTGGGAAAGTTGCTGCCAAAGTGTGGCGCAGTGTCAAAGATCTGGGCGATCGCACGCTACTGATCATTTCACCAAAACACACGGGGAACGGCATGAATTGGGCCGTCTGCCCATTTGATATCTGGGGGTTGTCGAACACCACCGCCTTTGAAAACGACCGCGAGTTCACAAAGCAGTTTGCCGCTCAAATTACCGAAATGTCGCTGGACGCCGTGGCGCACACGCAAGAACATGGCATCGAAGTCCAGTTGCCGTTGCTCGAACGCTTGGCCCCGAAAGCCAAAGTGGTGGGCGTCACCATGCATGGTGGTAGCTGGGAAGATTTACAAAGCGCTGCACGTGAATTTGCGGACCTCCTGAGGACGATGGAAAAGCCTCCATTGCTGGTTATTTCGAGCGACATGAACCATTACGCTCCCGAGGAAGAGAATCGTCGTCGCGATCGACTCGCCCTCGATGCGTTGGCAACCGGCGACCCACAGGAGTTGATCAAAGTCTGTCGCGCCCATGAGATTAGCATGTGTGGCATGGTGCCCGCTGCCTTTGTCATGGAGACTTTACGGCAGTTGGAACAGAACTTCCGTGTTGTGGAAGTTGACTACGCAACCAGCGCTGACGTTAGCGGTGATCGATCCCAAGTGGTCGGTTATGCGGGCGCATTGTTCATGCCCACCTGAGCTACAGCATTCTGGCGCGGCGGCGGAGAAGCCATTCGGAAGTGAGCAACAGAACAAAAGCCAACGCTACCCAGTGACTGTTCCAAAGTGGTGCTGGAGGTAGGTTTCCCAAGCGGGTCGGTTTGCCCAGGGGCAGTTGCTTAAAAAGCGTTTGAGCGTTGTCCGTGTCGTACGCTTTGCCTCGCGTTTGTTCAGCCAACTGCAACATCGCTTCTTGATCTGCCCTCAAATTGGCTTGTTCACCGGGTGGCGCCGTTATGGTGAACTCGACGCTCGGAGGCGAAGATTCAATCGGCCGCAACAGCACGGCTCTGTAGCCGCCAGGCGTTAAGTCGCTCAGCAACGCTTGATAAACGGGCGTCTCCTGTTCCGATCGTGATAGGGTTACGCTTCTGCGTGCTCCTGCGTCGCTTTCCAGGGTAAGTTCGGCGGTGTCAGGTGTATTGATGCGACTCGACTCGCTGCCTAACATCAATTGGAATCGAACGGGGCGACCAAGTTGGGCTTGCTTGGGGTCGACCAGTAAGACCGATTTTTCGCTCGCGCGTACAAGCTTGCCGCGACTGAGCCAGCGTAACATCTGTCCCCAATAACGTTGATAGTAGAGATCCGAGCCGGCGAATGATGTCATCACATGGGTTTCATCGGTCGCCTGGAGCGCTGTTCGCCCCGCTCCGGCAAACTGTGTAATGAGCAGCGGCGAGTTCCCTGCTGTTTGCACATCCACTGCACTGGCCAAGACTTGAGCACCTGTCTTTATTTGCCCTACCTCCGCTTTGAGATTCACGGGCGGTAGCCTACGCCAGATCTCCATCGATTGCCGCGGTGAATTGGCGAGTTGCATTGGAAGCGCGGTAGTGCCTAAAAGTGTTGGTTCCCAACGAAATGGCCCTGCTTCGCTCACGATCGGTCCACGAGGCGCAGTGGGTACGTCGGTTGGTAACAATTTGCCCAGCGGCCAGTTTTGGAGTTCAAGTGCAGGTGAACCATAACCATAAACGAAAATGCAACCCGCGCCTCCGGACGTTACCGCTTCGATAATCGCTTGTTGCGCGCTGCGGCTAACCAAGCTTGGATCGAAGTGACTGAAGACAAACACATCAAAAGATCGCAGCGCGTCAAGGCTGCTGGGGACCAGTCGCAATGCGGTCGCATCTTGTTCCACGTATGTCGGATCAGCATCTTGTAGGACACTTTGAAGTTCAAAGCTCGCGGCTTTGGTCTCACCTACTTGTTGTGTGCGTTCGAGCAAATTTTTCAGGAAACGGAATTCGTAACTGGCCGTCTGAAAGACCATGAGAACGCGAATGGACTTGTCCTGCACCACAACGTTTGCTTGCAAGACATTGTTTGAAGTGTCTGTCTCACCTTCCACACCGTCCACTGATATCTGTAACGGTATCTCCCCTGATCGATCAGGGACAAAGCTCAGTCGCGCTTGTAGTTGGCTACGCATCGATGAGAGCTCAATGGTGGTCTCATCGAGCACTCTATTGTTCGAGAGATCCGTAAGCTTGATTTTGGTCGTCACGTTCGGTATGTCACTGGCAACCACCGATACTTCCGCGGTGACTTGATCGCCCAGGTAGACTTCTCGGTCGACCAACAAATCGACCAGCCGTAGGTCGGGTTGAACAAACTGCTGTCCCACAACCACCGTGTGAATGGGAATTGCGGCGCGTCGTCCCTTTTGTGCAACATCGGCCAGCGCCGCCCCCGCGGTCGTAATTCCGTCAGATATAAACAGGATAGCCGCTGTCCCGCGACCAGCTTGACGATCGATGAGCCGATTGAGGGTATCCCCGAGTCGACTTTGAGAACCGTCAGCCGTCAAGGTGCTGAGCGGTGATGGACCTGCCAACAAGTCGACGCTGGCGGGCTCGGCCTTGTCCGAGACGGTAAACCACTTCAATTGATAACGCTGCGAAAGCGATTGCCGATCGCGCGGGGCGAGGTCGCTTAGGAGCGCACGAACGAAATCAAAACGTGTCTGCAGCTGACTCCCTCCGCCTGCTGGCTTGACATCGCGAGTTGCCATGCTTGCCGATCGATCGACAACAATCACAAGCTCAGGTTGATCACTCTTAAAGCGCTGCCAGCTCCAGCCGGCTAACATCCAGATGACTAAGGCAAATAGCGAGCAACGAATAGCGGTCAGTAGTAGTCGGAGACGCAAACTCGCCGACCCGCGTTCAGTACGGTAGAGCCACCCCATACCGATCAACAGCAAGAGCGCGACGACAATTGTTAGCCAAAGAGGAATCGGCCACGAGGCATTGAGAATCGATTCCACACCGGTGTTCGCCACTTCGAGCGGATCGTTGGAGTTGGTACTGGAAGTTTGCATCAGCCCACGCGCCTCCCCATCCACCAGGCCAACACCGACTCGGTCAACAACAGGACAAACAGCGCCCCGAGCAACAGACGGGCCAACCTATCATCGGTCTCGATCGGTTCTGGGGCACCCATGGTATCGGCCAGTGGGAGTGCGGTCGTGCTGGCTTTTGGCAATTGCCCAAGCGTCAGCGACTCAAGTGAGCTTTCTACAGGGTTGATGTTGACTGCAAATATCTGTTCTTTACCTTTGGCAGCCTGGGCTCGATAAACGCCTCGTACATCGGTCTGACCATAAAACCATGTTAAGGTCCCGGTTGCGTCGAGAGCCTCGGTCGAGATTTGATTCTCTGATTGGTCGGGACGAACAATCGTAACCTGAGCTCGTTCAACCGAACCGACAACCGTTCCTTGCAACGGCTCACCTGCGACAACGTTGGTTCGCTCCACTCCAGTGTTAAGTACCGTTTGCACCAACTGTTGCATCAGCGGAAGAAAGCTTGGCCAACTCGCCATTGCATTCCAGACAGTGACGGACGCGTCCTCATTGGCCAATCCGTCGTGCGGTGCTGATAGGACGCTAGCCACCCAGCCTTCGCCAACTCGATGCCGAACAACCAATGGTTTACCATCCGTTAATGCAAGGTCAACGATGAGCCGTTGTTGGTCGGTAGGCTCTATCTCCCACAAACGAAAAACAGGAGTGGTCAGCAATCCGCTATCGGGAAAACCTGCGAACGGCGCGGCGATTGGACTGCGGTAATCGAGCGGATCGATCGTCCAATCCATCTCAGGACTGGGCGCCGTGAGCTCGAAGCCCAACAAGGCATAGTTTTGTTCAAGCTGAGCATTCCACGACTCGGCGTTCGCGCGCGGACCAAACATCGCAATCAATGATCCGCCCGCTCGCACGAAGCGTTCCAGCTTTACTCCCAGCTCTTTGTTGACGGTCGTCAGGTCATTTAAGATAACAACATCCCAGTTGGTCGTTTCGAGCGCCCCCAACTCGAGCTTGGTACGCGTCTGAATGCCTTGGGAAATCGAGCTCTTGGCGGGACGTAAGGCAAGCTTAAGCAATCTTGCTTCGTTGGGCTGGTCCTCGACAATCAAAATTCGATATTGATCGCGGACCTCGATCACATGCTCGCGGCGATTGTCGGCCATCAGCTGATCATCTGGAATCGACGCCGAAAGAATGAATGCCCCCGTTGTGCGCGGTGTAATCTGCATGCGCACCGACTGAGTCTGCCCCGCCGACAAATCGACGAACTCAGTGGCAACGGTTTGTCCATCCAATTCCAGTTGAATGGGCAGACGCTCAACACTCGCTCCAGTGCTTTCCAAGACGACTTCGACATTTAAACTATTGCCCGCGATCGCGCGACTGGTCGCAGGCTGTATCGACTTGATCGCCACATTGGACGGCGTGTCATCAGCGAGCGATTCAATTTCAACGATGTAATTGCGCTGCAGCTCCTGCAATTTATTGCGTTCAGCACCGTCGACCATGACCTGCCAGTCATCCTGTCCTAAGTCGCTCAACAGAACGATATGCACATTGCTTGGCAAACGTGTATTCTCCGAGGGGTTGCGAGCGATGTCTTCAATTAAATCAAGGGTGCTGGCAAGGTCGCTGCCAGTATCTTGGACGCTCAAGCGTTGGAGCTCGCTGAGCATTCCCGCAAGATCAAACGTCGGCGTGCCAATCAAGGCTCGCGCCGGTTTACTGAGTGCAAGCAATGCGTAGGCATCCCCAGACTCCGCCCCGCCAAGCAATTCAGTCGCCCGCGCCTTGGCGGCTTCAAACCGCGATTGGCCACCGGTCCGGTAACCCATCGAGTAAGAAGTATCAATGGCGACAATCCACAGTTTAGGTGGTCGTTGGCTGGTAGTGGCTCCATTCTGACTGGGACTGGAAAAAAAAGGGCGTGCCAGCGCCAGAGCGAGCACGAGCAGAATTGACACTCGCAACGCAAGTAATAGCAGTTGCTCGATGCGCATGCGATTCGCCTCTTGCTCAATCACTTGCATCAGCAATCGCATGGCGGCCCAGGGAATGGGCCGCTGTCTGCGACGGTTGAGGAAATGCAGAACGACCGGAATAGCCGCCGCTGCCGCCCACACAAGCATCAGTGCAGCCGATAGTCCGGCAGCACCAAGCGGCAAGTTGCTGAGCCAAAGAATCCCATGCATGCTCAACTCCTCCGCATCAAGCGACTGGACAAGACGCGTGGTAGTGCCACCGCCAGCGACTCGTCAGTGCGCAGCAGATAATAATCTAAGCTGAGCTGTTGGCAGCCGACTTCCAACTGCTTACAGAATGCGGCGACCGCTTTGCGATACGCGCCTCCGATCAACAATGGATCGGTGACGACGGGGCTGATGCCTTCGAGTCCTTCGAAACGCGACATTTGATCAAATGGAAACGTCAGCTCGGCGGGGTCGAGCACATGCAACAAAATTGCATCGTGCCCAGCAAATCGCACCAGTTTTAGCGCGGCGAGTAGTTGTTCGATATCATCAAAAAGGTCGCTAATGATGACCAGCAGGCCACGCGTACTTAGTTGTGCAATGGTATGTTCGATCACTCGACTCAACTGCGTGCGTTGCTTGCCGGTCGCCGTTTCCATCAAGCGAATCATGTCATCAAACTGGTTGGGACTGCTGCTGGGTCGCAACCAATCTTCGATGTCATCGGAAAATGTGATCAGCCCCGCGCGATCTTGTTGCGCGATGATCAGATAGGCGAGGCTGCAAGCGATAAGCTGCCCGTATTCCAATTTAGAAAGGCTATTGGCCCGGCCACGATACTGCATGCTCTCGCTTTGATCGAGCAGCAGGTTGCAGGTGAAGTTCGTTTCATCTTCATATTGACGAAGATAGTATTTGTCGCTGCGAGCGTAGACTTTCCAATCGACTTGGCGCACGTCGTCCCCGGGAACATACTCGCGGTGTTGCGAAAATTCGATCGACTGACCGCGCAGCGGACTACGATGCAAGCCGGCGATCAAGCCTTCGACCAGCGTCCGAGCTCTTAGACTCAGTGGCCTGATACGGGCCAGCGTTTCAGGATCGAAGTACTTTTGCGATTTGTTCACGCGAACCACTATGCTCAATAGTACCGTCGACTTCACCCAGAATTTCATGCACGACTTGATCGACGGTGATTCCCTCAGCTTCGGCTTGAAAGTTCAGCTTCATGCGGTGTCGCAGGACTGGCAGGGCGACCGCCGAAATATCTTCGCGGCGCACGACGGGACTTCCATGCATGGCAGCCCGCGCCTTGGCTCCCAGTACAATGTATTGGCTGGCTCGCGGCCCAGCTCCCCAACGAACGCAGCGCCGCACACGCTCATTGGCATGCGCATCGGCCGGTCGTGTCATGCGAGCGATCTGAGTCGCCACCAAAGCCAATGCGGGTGTGATCGCAATGCGCCGCACGACATGCGCGAGTTCCAACAGCTTTTCACCAGAAATCGTGGTCTCCAAATGCGCCTCCACATCGCTGGTCGTGCGCAACACAATCTCCAGCTCGTCGGCTTGGCTGGGATAATCGACCAAAATATTGAACATAAATCGGTCGAGTTGAGCTTCGGGGAGTGGGTAGGTCCCTTCTTGTTCGATCGGATTCTGAGTCGCCAAGACAAAAAACGGAGAGGGCAGGAGATGCCGACGCCCCCCAGCGGTGACTTGCTTTTCCTGCATGGCTTCCAGCAAGGCAGCTTGAGTCTTGGGAGGCGTGCGATTGACCTCGTCCGCCAAAATGACATTGGCGAAGATTGGCCCAGGAATAAAACGGAATTCGCGCGCACCACTGCTGCGGTCCTCTTGAATCACTTCGGTTCCAGTGATGTCCGCAGGCATCAGGTCCGGCGTGAATTGAATGCGACTGAACTCCAAGTCGATCGATTTGGCGAGACTGGAGATAAGCAGCGTTTTGGCAAGTCCCGGCACGCCGACCAACAGGCAATGCCCCCCCGCCAAGAGTGCAATGAGCAGTTGTTCGATGACATCATGTTGGCCCACAATGATGCGTTCGAGCTCTCGACGAATTTTCGCCAAGTTGTCGCTCAACTGCACCAAGGCCGCTTCGTCATCGAGCTCCGGTTTGCGAGAAAGGTTGTTTGCTCCGCCCGTCACGGGAACTCCTCAAAAAAATTGACTGTCATCTTCACCCTCAGCATCGTACCATTACCCTATCTATTGAATTAGCCCCCAATGTATCCCGCCCCCCGTCCTCGTAGTGGAGCTTGCTTGCTAAAAACGTGCCCTACAAAAGCCAAAATGCTGATTTTGCCTCGTGCCCCGGCTCTGCCTGGTTGCCTCGTGCCCTGGCTCTGCCTGGGCATGCGCTGCATTGAGGCTCCTGCCTCACTTGGGACCTCTACTGTCCTTCCCCGTCTCTTCCCGCAGAGCCAGGGCATAAGGCGAACACGGAGGGTGGTTTTGGTAGCACGGATGGCAAAGCCGGAGCACGGATGAAGAGCGTCTGCTTGCAACGTCGAGTCTTGTAGAGCGTAGTGGGCCTTGCAAAAAACCGTTTAAATACTTTTGTCAGGCGAGTCTGCTAAAGCTCCGTTTTCCCATCTACCCTAAAATTTCAACCAAAGGCAGGAACTCTAGCGAGTTTCGTTACGCCGAGTTCCACTACGGCGACTTTCCTACGTGCGAGTTGAATGACCTTAAGATGCAGCATGAGGTAGCGACAATCGATCCGCTCAGTTTGGTCCGCAATGGGGTATTTGTTGCGGATTTGCACTTGTTGAGTCCCCGCAGCATTGGCCAGGAGGCGATGGTCGATTTGTCGCGTCTTAGCCAAGATCGAGACTGTATTGTACTTGGCGGCGACATTTTTGATTTTCGCTGGAGTACGCAAGGCGGTCACACGGCGACGCTCGTGGCGGCCCGCAATTGGCTTGAGCAACTGCTCGACCGGACTCCTGAGACACAAATCGTATATTTGCCGGGCAATCACGACTGCCACCCTGACTTTTTGCAGGTCTTAGAAACGTTGTCGCTGGCCGTTGATCGTTTTCGCTGGGCGGAGCATTTTGTGCAAATTGCCGATTGTCTGTTTCTACATGGTGACGTACTGGATGCGGGCAGCGTTGCACGTTTGGGCAGCTACCGACAGAAATTCCACCACGAATTGCCTCAATCCGCGTTGGCGCACCGTTCGTACGATATGGCGGTCAGCATGCGGATCCATAAATTGGTACCTTTTCTGAGACACAAGCCGGCGCGGACCTGCCAGCGCTTGCTGTCGACGCTCAATGATCTGCAGCTCACCTCGCCCATTTCACCACGGCGCATTTACTTTGGTCATACGCATGTACCCATTCACGGTTTGAAGGTCGAGCAGGTTGAGTTCTTTAATCCTGGGGCATCGCTCCGGCACATGTTGACCCACATGGAGACGTTTGAAATCGGGTAATGCTAGGAAGGAGGGGGAAAGGGAAATAGAAAACGGATCGAGTTTAAGTTCGAGTTTAAGTTTGAGTTTAAGCCACAGCTCTAAACAACTTTCGTTGTGATTTGACCAATAAATTATGCAGTCGGGAGGGGGGAGGCCACTGTGCCATGCATGGATGCTCGGGTTACAAGAGTTCGCTCCCAGGTGTCATTCGTGGTCTCCTTTTATTCGTTGGAACCGATCGCGATTGGATAGCACGGATGGCAAAGCCGGAGCACGGATGTCCCAGCTACCTGTCACCCGCGGCAGTTCAGTACATGCGCCGTCTTGCCCGATCTGCAGAGCCGTGGATTTAGCTCGGGAGGGCGACGCGGGGGAGGCTCCTGCCGAGCTTTTTACGGTGCTTGCCGCATGACGTCCACAAGCCAAGAACGTCTGATCCGCTTGCTTGTGAACGGTAAGCGGCAGCCGGAGAAGGCTCATCGCCCATTTCTTCATCCGTGCTCCGGCCTTGCCATCCGTGCTACCGTCTTTGTCTTTAGTCTTTGAGCAAATCCTCAAACTTCGCCTTCTGATCAGGCCTTAGCTTGTCGAGAAACGCTCGAAGCTTTTTGTCGCGAATGGCTAGACCCCACCAACGCACAGCGAGGGAGACAGCGAAACTGGGGCCAATGCGGAAAAGAAGCAGCTAGGTGGAATAGAAAATAGTTCGAGTTGAAGTTTAGCCCACCGCTTTAATTGAGGTCACACCATACGCCAGCGTACATCCAACGTAGTGTTTCACGCGTGTTAGGTGCTAACTCCTCGTACACACTCTTCAATATCGGCACTTCTAACTGGAGCCGGGTGGTATCGATCTCATTTTGTAATCTGTCGCATTCCCTACGTATTACTTCAGCGAGCTCTGGGGCAATTTCCAAATAACGAAGCACTTCTGGCTGGTGGAGACAACGTAAATCGTATTCCAGTTCGCCGACGTGCAAAAACTCAAATACGGCGAGATACTGTTTCTCTGTGGCCAGAGTTTGCAGCGCGCCTTTCACCTCCTGGTGAATATCGACATTGCGATCAGAAGTAGACGCTCGGTGAATTCGCTCGAACTCTTCGTTCGCCTTCACCTGTAGCTCCCGCTCTTGATCAGCGAGGACATCCAAAGGACGAAAGTCCCGATCGACTTCGAACAGGCCGATCGATGATGGGTGGAAGCTTTCTTGATTGCCAACTGCGCGAACATTTTTGGAACCGAAGCACTTCGCGAATTGATTGACAGATTTCTCAGGAAGAAATTCAAGCAATGTTGCGATAGCTTTTGTTCTAACTTGCGCACATTCCTCTTCCACTTTCTTCGAGGAGGCTAAGAAACGTGAGCTTACCTCTTCCATCTGGCTTGGTCGCAAATCTAGCTCCTTCAGCCACGAAAAAGATAAAGCGACAGTGGGAAAACGTAGACGTTCTCGCAGATAACGCTGTCGCAGTCCATCAACTTGCTGTACATGCAGAATGGTTAACAGTTCCTTGGCCACTAGACCGTCAACCGACTGCTCAAATGTCCGATAGACACCAAAGTCTTCGTTTTCCATCATTTCGTCGGTAAAACTGGCTTTCAGCGTTATATCAAACTGGCTCCTTTTTGGAGATTTTTGCACCTGCTCACTTTCCAACAATTTTTTTAGTTGAATGAATTGAACGGGAGAAACTTCGAGATCGTCTTGAAGTGACCTGTTGGCAACGAGTCGCTCAACCGCAAGGAGCCCAACTGCATTCGATACTAAGCCGCTGTCAGCAGTGCGCCCTTGAGCTATTCCCGACCGCAGATTTGAGGTAACTGCGGCAATCGTTATTAGGGAGACTCGCAGCAAAACGCATTTTGATTCGTATTTTAACGGAGACATATCAAACCGCTTTTGCCGAAAAATGGGCATTCAATCGGAAACGGGATCAACGCTGATTTTACTTCTTGGCATAGGCTTCCAATTTCAATTGAGCAACTGCGAAAGCTGGAACTTCCGCTACCAAGTACTTCTTTCTTTCCGGAGAGCGACGTAGAAAATCGGTTAGGTCCTCGTTTGCGCCCAGATATCCTAACACTCGAAAGCTGCGAATGAGTTTTTCTTCGGGCAAGGCCGCCCACATACGCTCTTTACGGTGCCGCAATTCTTCATCCATGTCCTTTGGCAGGGGGCTAAAGCTGTCTGGCACAAGGGCTCGCCCCCGTTCTAGCAAATGGCGAGCAGCGTCGAGCTCCATAATCTTTGTCATGAGCTCTTCGCCCAGTCCATTCTCGCGCCTGCACTTGGGAGGAATCTGCCCAAGAAAAGTATTGAATGCCTCTCGTTCAAATAGAACTAAAGACAAACCACTGCTATGGCTCGAAGGATCCAAATGTCCCGACGGCTGTGTCTGACCGTACGCATTCGCGCTTGTCATAAGAAGCAACACAAGCAGGCAAAGTACCGGAAGTCTCATTTCAACTCCTTATAACGTAACCAGTGCACCAAGTTCTTCATCCGTGCTCCGGCCTTGCCATCCGTGCTCCTCGCATCAGCGGCCACCAGCGCGGTTACCGTAACTTCTCCACACTTGGAGATCTATACTCTCGGAAACGTATTCCGTCCTTCCGTCGCAAAATGTGATCCCGACGACACCTAAGTGATTGGCGCGAGCAGATACGGACCCAAGTGCTGATGGGAAATTCGCGCTTGCGACTCCTTCTAATACACCATCCATCGCAGAGTTTGGGGCATCGAAATGGGTGTACCAAGAATGTATCAGGCCAGCCGCATACCATTGGTGTCCCGCATGCCAGCAACCATTTGACGGAAAGAAACTCCCACGCAGCATCGCAAGTACATCTTCGTCCGACGGAGTTGGGTCAAAAGCACCCAAATAATAAATAGCTGAATCCCCAGGAAAACCTGTTCCGCTGATTCTCTCGCCAATCATGGCAGTCATCGAGAGTCCATCGCTAATTTCCGATAATCGGATTGCGGTCTGATTTACAAACGGTCCATCACCTCCGCCAACTCCCGAGTGGGAATACGTAACCGTAGGATTAGAGCCAACGTTGATACGATAACTGCAGCCAGCCGGATTCGCCGACGGACACCGCAGTACTAATGGAACCGGAGAGCATTCTGGTGGAAACGAAGGACCGCCAACAATTACATTAACCCTGTCAAGACTCCTGATAATCCCACCCAACTCAAGTTGATCACCAATTGCCGCCCAGGGGCCTAGGTTGTTCATCGTAACCAGCGAGGCGGCAGGAGGAAGTGATCGATGCGATGACTCGTAATTAAGAACAGCCAAACCTAATTGCCTTTGGTTGTTCATACACGATACTCGCCTCGCAGCTTCACGTGCTTGCTGGACGCCTACCAAAGCCAAACCAAGCAAGACCGCAACTATGCCAATGGTGACCAGCAATTCGACTAAAGTGAATGCGTCTCGCTTCACGATTACACCCTTCATTCATCTCTGCGCCAAACAAATGGAACGGAAAACGCAGACTCGTCATCCAGAAGAATCTCGATCATTCCATGCTTTCTGGCAAATTCACCAGTTAGTACTCCGATAGTAAGCGTATCACCTACTTGGCTCTGGATTGTTGTCTTAGACACTCCATCGCAATGTGTAGTGATATTTCGAACGGTACCTCGTTGTACTTTCTCCCCAAGGCCAAGTATAGTAACCGTGTGAAAGCACCACTCATCCGTCCTGCAGTCACGCAATGCGATTAGAGAAGTGAGCAATTGCAAGTCCTCTTGTTGTGACTCAACGAATGATAGGACAAACGTATCGAGAATGACGCCATCTTTCTTATACAGGTTCATGTTTACAAGGTCATCACTATTTGGCTTCTGGTTGAAATGCAGCGATACTCGACTTTGCTCTAATTCAAGGCGTGCTACCCCAAAGTCATTCGGCACCATACTGACATACATACCGTCAGGCATTTCAATTTCACTTCGAACGACTATCGGAATCTCTATTGTCTCGCCTGCGTCCGGAACAGCGGCTAAAGCGATGTGTTTTTCTTCAAACGCTACGGACGCAACCGCGTTCCAAAGTAAAACGATTCGCTTAACTCCGATAGACGGGCGATCGAACAATAGGTCAATTTGCGACGTTCTTTCACCCTCCGCTCCCGGGCTAATATGCAGCTTTAACGGGACTGACATGCCAGTCGGAATCGTCGTCGTAGCAATGTCAACACGGGTACAGGAGCATGAATACCGGATCCCCGACAGGTGAATTTCCGATTGGGTTCCATTTTCTAGCTCAAGCTCGACAGACTGCTCCGCGCTTCCTGCATGCACATTCATTACACGCAAGAACTTCTCGCCGTTTACATCCAATTCGAATATGACACCATCCGACTTGGGCGATACTGTGATAGAAGAGACATCGAGCACATCGTCGCTCTGCGTTGCACCAACCTCTAAAACATCAGAAGTGTCGTTGCACCCTGCGACTATTAGCATGATGGTTGCGATGCCAATTGTACTTGCAAATCGCATTATCTTAGCCTACGACTAATGAAAAGACCCGCGATCAGAATCGCTGCCCCTACGCAGAGAATTCCGCGTACAAGTCCGACACCACCATGGGCCTCTAGATCTAACACTTCTGCCGCGACGACCAATACAAAACCTGACATTTCTGATTCGAATTTACCACGGGGCACTCTAAAATGCCCCGACTTATCGAAATATTCAACGGACAGTTCGTCAGCTGGGCCAAGTACCACATAGTGTCCCCGATTATGGTGAACTATGAAGACGTATTCCTGTTTGAGTTTATCCAACTGACTGAGTTTATCGATTTCGATAATCTGGGCATGCAACCCTGCGTTTTCACAGATTCCTCTCATCTCATCAAGTGAAAAACCACTGTTTGGTACTTTCCCAACTTGCTTCTTTAACTCGGAGTAGGTTTGCGTTGTTGCATCCAACGCCTGCATCGCTAGAAAGCAACACACTAGTCCACAATCTGAGTCATGCTGCTTGGGTTTTTCGACAACTTGCGATGTTATCGCTAATGCCAAAGTTAATACTACTGTCAGCATTGGGGGCTATTTACCATCTTCACGAGAATATCGCAGTGACTGAGAAACCAAATTTAATTCATAGTCCAAGGAAAGTTCTTGCTGAGACTTGCCTGACCCCAAAAATTTCTTATCGAAATGCCCCTTCGTCTTACTGTATTTCGCATATTTCGTACCATCCGGAAGTGAAGCCATAAACAACTGCTCAGTCATTGTTTCGTGCAACTCTGCGGCTTCACTTCGCACAAACTCTGGCACAGCTTTTTCGCCCAGTCCAGGATAAATGTGGGTAGACTTCTCTAAGAGTATTTGTCCATCAGAAATACTCCAAACGTATTTTCCATAAAAAGAGGTCCTTCCTGTTTTTGGATCGATTCCAACATAAGATTTAGGCAGAAAATCTTTGTCGAAAACAATTTCTATATTGTGAGCAGGCGATTGGTCCGTAGCTGTCGCGATTAACACGAGATCAACTCCCCTTTTTTCTACTCGATGGCGATGATATGTCGGGCTTTCTTCCGTAAACCTTGTCATCGGCATACCATAAATGCTGTACCAACTATGTGGAGCAATTGACATGAAACTTGTTGGCAAGGATTGTTTTTTGTCAATACTATGTGTCAGATTACAGAGTCTTTCTGAGTAATTCAAAATACTCTTCGGCGTTCGCAATATACTGAATCGTTCAGTAGGCGACTCGGGAACCGGTGCGCCCGGCGATTGAGGACTATGCATAGTGATTGCCATGCGAATTGCGGTCTGGCTGCAGGATACCATTCCATATAATTTAGACTGGTCATCGGCAAATTGAAAAGTGTAGTCTGGTGGAGAAAGCAAACCTAGCACAGCAAATTCGTCGCAAGCAGCCCTTACAACCGAGCGAATTTGTACAAGCTCGCTGTCATCTATGTCATCCCCGTAAGCATTATAGATTGGGAAAACAAGACAGAGAAAACAGACACAGAGTTGCACCCGTGTATTCTTCATAATTCACTCAGTCGTTGATGATTGATGCTACTAGGATACCCACGGACTTCGATGCACCACACTACTGGGCAACTCGATCTGTGCAATTACCGTTAATCCATGAAACGACAGAGTCTTCTACACAGCCGTTAAAGAACGTTAAGGGTCTACATCTTTTTGATATTAGGCAGGCATCGGGCAGTGCATTAGATGTTACTTTACACTGAAAGCCTGGGTTCGGTGCGGTACAGAAATTCGCCTCCTTGCCCGGTTGCGTAACTTTGATGATACCCGTAGGGCAATTCGCAGTCCCAAAAAACGAGCAATCTAATGAATCTCCAGCACATGTGACTGGCCAATTCAAGCACTTTGCGTTGTCTTGCCAAGGAAATACATCGGCCGAGCCGAAAACCCTACTCGCCTCGGAATGCGATACCGCTCGCATACCCTCTTTTGTTGGCCAACACAATACGCACAGCGCTAGAAGCGTTGCTGCAACTCTCATTTCCATACTCCTGAAGTTATAAAGAAGAATGCCACTAACATGCTTAGACTCGCTGGTGGCGTATTTTACAAGGCTGGGTGCAATGCAGTCACACGAAGATGTTACAAAGACTACTTCAGCGCTTGGCGGGAGCCCGACTGCCTCCAACGATAGGCACTGATAACCCGAGCGGTCAGCCAAGATAACTCCTGCTTCCCAGGACACATTTTTGGTATGGCTAGGTCCGCCATTGCGAGATCGCGAACTGACTGCTTCAGTAAGCGATGGCTGTCCGACCGTGGTTGCGACCGGCGCACCGCAACCCGATAACACGATCATGATCCCTAACTCACAGCTTGCGAAAGCTGCCTGTTGAGCTGTTGAGCTGTTGAGCTGTTGAGCTGTTGAGCTGTTGAGCTGTTGTTCATGAGCGAACTCCGCTTTTGGGCTGAACCCAAGCTGGACTGATTTGCATCTCGACCGTCAACTTATCAAATGCCTGCACGCACTTCAAATTAAATCCGGAGATTTTCCACAAACAAATCTGCAGAAAAGAACGAGCCCAGAAATTAGTAGTTACCGAAACCCCAGGCGCAACGACTTGCGATCAGCAGGAATGCCGATTGCCTCAGTGTCGAGCGATTGTCCCCAATCGCTTCAGCAACGCCCAATCACTTCCGGAAACGATTGGGGACAATCAATTCTGTAAAGCTGTCATTTGTGATGTGGGTAGAATGCAGGAGAACCTTCACTTTCCTTGCGCGAGGCAGACTGATGATAGCAAAAATAGTCCGTCAGCTGGCGGAACGTGCGCCTGCTGCGATGATGTTCCGGAGTATTCTTGAACGCATATTCGCAGACGAAGCCTTGGACGAGATCTTTCGAGAGTATCGCCAGTGCCAAGTCGAAAGCCCTGTTCTGTTCTCACACTTGGTCAATATGCTTGTTCCCGTGATTTCCGGCGCTAGCAAAAGTGTCAACGCAAGTCACCAAGCTGCCGATCATGAGTACTCGCGGCAGGCTCTTTACGACAAACTTAAGGGTGTCGAAACGCCCGTCTCGGCCGCGATGCTTAGGGTCACGACACAGAAACTGATGTCGATTCGTAGCTCGACCGGTATGAAGCTTCCCGACGTCATCAAAGGCTTTCACACCTTTGTGATCGACGGCAAGACTTACAACGCGACCGAACACCGCATCGAGGAGACACGCACCGATGCCAGAGCCCCGCTTCCTGGCAGGGCGGTTGCCTTGTTGGACATGCGATACCAGATGTTTGTCGACGTCCAATGTGATGCAAACGCTCATCGCTGCGAACGCAAGATTGTCGAGCCTTTGCTAGAGCGTCAACTCAAACCCGGAGCTCTGTATCTGGCCGATCGTAACTTCTGCGATGGCTCGCTGATCGGGTACTTCGAACGCTACCAAGCTTTCTTCATTATTCGGCAGCACGGTGCCTGTCCTAGTTGGCGGGAAATTCCAGGTGAGACGCGGGTCGATAAGGGGACTGACGATCAAGGACAATCGGTGTACGAGCAGCGGATCGAAGTTCAATTGGCCGACGGAAGCTGGAAGGCGGTTCGGAGGGTCACGGTCAAGCTGTCGAGTCCAACCCGCGACGGCGATCGCGAGCTACATTTGTTGACAAACCTACCAGCCCGAGTCCGTGCTGGCAAAATTAGTTCGGCCTATCGTAAGCGGTGGACCATTGAGAATTGTTTTGGACATCTCTCTAGGGCACTGAATGCGGAGATTCGTACTCTGGGCTATCCAGGAGCGGCTGGCTTGTGCTTCTCGCTCGCGTTGTTACTGTTCAACGTAATGAGCTTAGTCCGTTGGCTGCTCTTGAAGCATGGCCAATACAGCGATCGCTATCAGATCGACGATGTGTCCTACTACTACATTGCTGACGAGATCTTGCGTAGCCAATTCGCATTTGACGAGGTGATCAGTCGTCAACAATGGCGTGCTATTGCCACCATGACATCGAAAGAATTCGCTCGATTCCTAAAGCAAACGGCAGCACAAGCTCGCTTAGCCCGCTATCGCAAACATATTCGGGGCCCAACAAAGCCCAAGCCGAAACGGAGCTTCAACGGTACACGTCACGTGGCCACCCAGAAGCTCCTCGAAGCTAGAAAATGACAGCTTTACAGAATTGATTG
>JBGSUV010000172.1:0-7149 GCA_041753315.1 Pirellulaceae bacterium
CAAGCTTGCGCCCGGTCACGTGAGTCCACGTACGGACCTGCTGAGTCAGCGGTCTTGGGCCGGAGTCATGCGTCGGCAATGGCTCAGCGTTGATGAGCTTCTCTGACTTCTTGTCGTGCTCATACCCGCACTCAACGCATACCCACGGCGAACGGCCCTCTCGAAGCGCGGCGATGAACCACAGGGGCAGCGCCAAGCCGCAAAGAAAAACGGACGCCAGGATGTAGGCAACATGGTTGCACTCCTGAACAAAACTGTCATGTACGGTTGTGCGCTCGCAGACCGGACAGCGGATTTGTATCTGCTCGTGATGACTTCCCATGGCCGGATAATGCGCAGAATCGGCGATTGACGCAAGATCACGCCGCTCGCCTGACCACTAAACCGATGCAATCAACACAACCTATAGCTGGAATCTGCATGGCACTTCGGAACCGAGGGTTACAGGTTCGAATCCTGTCGGGCGTATTTGTTGTAAACTACTTTCTTATAACAGTTTACGGCTGAGTACGAGAGAGAGCAAAAGTCTAGTTTTTGCCGATGGCAGAGATTAGTGTCAGAGATTGAAAGCCCTTCTGGTTTACCAGTGGGCAAAATAGCGAGCCTTCTGGCCCACTTCGGTTGCACCCCATTTCTTTGGTTGCCGGAGACTCGCTCATGAATTACCACGTACCCAAACCCTTCTTTCGTAAAAGCCGCCAACGTTGGTTCGTCCAACTTCGTGGCAGGCAAGTCAATCTTGGTCCTGACAAGGATGAAGCTTTCAAGGCCTACTACAAGCTGATGGCCGAGCCCGAAGCTTCGCCAATTTGTCCGCCCCAAGCGAACAGCAAGCACCTAGTTGCCGCGCTCTGCGACTACTTTCTTGAATGGGTCCAGCGGAATCGCTCGCCAGACACCTACGAGTGGTATCGTTATCGCTTGCAGCGCTTCATTGACTTGTACCCGGAAATGACGTCCGATCAGATCAGACCCTATCATGTGGAACGCTGGGTTGATTCTTATGATCTCTCAATCACTAGCCGACGCAACTACTTTCGAAGCATCAAGCGTTGCCTGAAGTGGGCAACGAGGCAGGGCTATATCGACGAGAACCCAATCGAGTTCTTGGAAGTCCCCTCCGGTGAACGTCGCGACGAATACGTCCCACCGAGCGAGTTTCAGACCCTGCTTGAATACGTCGACGACTCGAATTTGCGAGACCTGTTGGTAACCACCTATTACACCGGTTGTCGGCCTCAGGAGTCACTAAGAGTTCAAACTCGACATGTGGAGCTTGAGCGGAATCGTTGGGTGTTTCCGCAGAAAGAATCCAAGTCGAAACGCGAACCAAGAATCGTGTACTTGAGTGACGAAGCCCTTCAGATCACCGAGCGTCGGATCAATTGTTCAAGTCCTGGAACGCACTTGTTTACAAACTCTAGGGGGCAGCCTTGGACCACAGAAGCTGTCAACTGCGCCTTTGATCGCTTGCAATCAAAAATGGGTAAAAAGATATTGAAGGAACAGGGGATTTGCATTTCTGCCTCCGACATTGCAGCCTTCATTCCGCAGTTAAATCCTATCAGGCGTAGAAAGGGAAAGACGGTCAAAAAAACGCCAGCGGAGCTTCGATGTGAAGCCAAACGAAAACTCACAGGTCGCTTGGCTCGCAAGTCGGCAACTCGCTACTCGCTTTACCTTCTGCGACATTCATGGGCAACTAACGCCTTGAAGCGAGGCGTTGACTCCCTAACCGTCGCTATCCTCATGGGGCACCGTGATCCGAGCATGCTGGCTAAAGTCTACCAGCACTTGGGCCACAACCCAGAGCACATGCACGAGCAAGCAAAGCGAGCGGCCGGAGGTGACAAGGACGCTGCGTAGCGGGCTGGGAACAGTTTTCTCAACTGCCACAAGCGGAAACACGCTTGTGGCGGTTGAGCTTCTAATGCTGCTTACGTTACCCAGTTCAATGTGTTGAGGACAGCTCAGGCGGTACGTGCCGCCTCTGTTTCCTGCGGAATTCTTGAAGCCCGTCTTTTGGGCGTTCAAAGCTATGAGAGGGCTTTCTGCGAGTGAATTCGAGCCGATCCATCACGCATGCTAGATGACGATTTCCGTGAATACTAACGGCTTCGTCCGTGACATTTTTTGTACTTTTTTCCACTACCGCAAGGGCATGCACGCTCTTTTCGGTCACGCGCCATTGGGCTTTTCAAATGGCTGACCAAATGGCTGACAGGGAATTCCTTATAGGTACCGCCAAACTTCTCGGTGTTTTCGAGTACGTGCTCTTCTCGCTGAATTCTTTTTGCCTCTTCTTCGTTTTCCTTGGTCCATTTACTTGCGTCGATGAGTATTAGATCTTCGGACCTGTTCCCATTGAAGGCTTTATGCTCAGTTGCGATACCTAAGATTTTGGTTGCATTGGGAAGTAATAATTTGGCGACCGTGCAGTACTTTTCCAACCACGCAAGTCGTGCCTGTCGATATGTGTGCAGATCTATATCTACTGGGAATACTAACGCAAGAAAGACATATCCGGTGCTTCCATCCGTGCTCTTATCCTCAGCGATTACTCGTGCGGACAGCTTTTGTACATTAGAACGCTCGATAACAGTCAAGATTGACTCGGCGAGTGCTCTGCGCCAAGTCCTTCGTTCACCGGCCAGAATTCTCAAGCACTGCTCTAGTTCATCGACTGTCCTACCTGTCTCAAAGTAGCTTCTGCCATTCAAAATACTGTCTGTCACAGAGTCGATTAGCGCATCCCACGTGTAGCTGATTTGATCAGCCTCTTTTTTCGCTCGGTACGAGTCGGAATTGATAAAGCCATGCCAGATCAACCAACACTGCATTGACGCTACTTGGCACAACAAAATCGCGACGACCATTTTCGAACTTCGACATGTAAAAGCCGAGCAATTCTTCTTCACCGACAGTTACTACTAGCCGCGACCCAAGAAATTTCTCACGAGCAGTTAAATACTCAACTAAGTCACCTGCGGTGTCCAAATAGTTCAGTAACGTATCTAGTGAGCTATCATCCAAAACATGGACGAATGGCCCTTTCTCATTCACAATCCCAACAGTAAATGGCTGTACTTGTTCGCGCGGAGTCATGTGTGCCTCGCCGACGATCCGGGTGTTGACCATTAGGCTTGCTGAGTCTTTGAAGTACCGGGAACACGGTTCACCCGAGCCATGCGCAACGACAACTAAATGGAAGCGAACCTTTTCGTTAGGTATCGTTATTGGTAAGCTGGTTTGACATGTCGCATCCACGTACACACGATCAGGGTAGTTTTCCAGCCAGCGTTTTGCTCCGAGCGCTTGATTCGCGGACTTATGAATGGCTCGTTTGTACCACCGACACCAATCAAGCTGTAAGTCGCCCGAATTCGGAAACTCACAGAGTTTGTCAGAAAAGATTATTACGTCCCGACCGAACACAACGAGAAGGTCACACAGTTCTTTGCCATCCGATCCGCCACTTGCTTTTTGGTCCCTAAATAGGTTCGGCCAACTCCAAAGTCTTAGGAAGGATCGCCTTGCCAGCTGTAAGAGATAGTTTTCCGAACCAGTGAATCCCTGACTCATGTCGTGTCCTAGGAAATAAGTGCCTGTTGAATTTCTCTCCGATTATAGTGCATGATCAGGGACGTTTTGGTGGACCAAGAGGTCACGAAACGAGGTTCCAAACCGTCAGCCAGCCCAGCCAAACCGGAAAAGTGGCTCAATTCCTAATCGGAAATGACAATTAGCAGGCGGTCGGGTGTCCCTGTCGTTATTCATACCGTTTCACAGGGTGGAGAAGTGAAGCTGTTTTGGGCTGACGACAACAACTGTTACTGATCCCATCAATGTACCGACTGTGATTGCAATATGTGTCCCGAACAGAACTGTGCTTGGTCGGAAACACAGTTGCGCATCAAGTGTAAATCCAGCGCATCGGTTGTACACGTCAGAGCGTTAACGTGGCGCAATATTTTATCGTGCAAGATGATTCACTCGGCTGGTGCGCTAGCCTCCAAAATGCCACCTCGATCCTCGCAGGCTTGCCAGCGCTCAACAGCTAAGCAAGACTTTAGTCGCCTTCCACGCGATCATTTGCGTAAATCCAGGAGTGAGCCGCATGGAGGACTTTGGCGACTAGTGGCAAGTCATCTCGACCAAACTGGGCCGACTCTTTCCACGAGTCGCCGTTTAGATAACGACGGCAAACCGTCACACTAGTTCGCCTTCCTGAGCGGGTTCCTTTGGTCCAGATCCGGGCGATGATCATTCCAAGCTTGATTTCGTGCAGGGGCTGTTTCTTGGTCGTTCTCTTCATGGTGGCAGTTTCATCTAAAGGTCAGGCAAAAGCGCAAATCCGTGGACGGTAGCTGAGAATCCTTTCGATATCTCGATTCCAAAAGAGCGGCTTTACTTCCCTGTAAAGCCGATCCATGAAGCGAGCCAACTGGCCCACTTCGGTTGCATCCGTTCTACATGACTAGCCGCTCAGTTTCCGCTTAACATGCTTTAGCAATCGCGGCTTTGGGATTGGCTCTGGTGGTTTCCTTGGGCCTTCGCGACGGGCTTCCAGGAAAGTCGCGACATCTGCCTCTCGCAATCGAATGGCACCTTTTCCGGGACCAACTCGGTAATGAGATACGGCGCCACTTCGAATCAAGCGATAGACTTCGGCTAGTGATAGTCGGAGCCAACTTGCGACTTCTTTAACGGTCAGCAGTTCTTTAGAGTTTGAATTCATAGATGCCCTTTCTTGGATTGCAAATTTTTACTAGCTGCTACTCTTGGTTGGCTGGTTAGCGGCGGGGCGATTCTTCACGCCTGTTTTCCCTTTGTGCCCACGCTTCTTTGCTATTTTTCCTCTGCTACTGCCTCGACTAATTTCTTTCTTCAGACCAACTGCGAATTGGGCGATCTCTTCTGCAAAACCATCCATCTTTTCTCGAATTTCAGTAACACGGGCGACGAATTGTTCCCGAATTTCTTCTCCCCGTGGCCCGTCGAGTTGATCGATGTCCTCTGTCATTTGAGCAATCTCGCGCTCAATCGCGATTTGGCATTTGGTGCCCATGGCAACAGCCGTACTAACCAACACGCGGATACCCAATTCCTGTTCAAGGTCATGCATTTTTACGATCTCTTGTTGGTGGTTTCCTAATTTCATTCAGTCGACTAAGAGCATACTGCACTTACCCAATTTGCAGAAAAAAATGACACGATGGATGGCACCAAAGAAGGTCGAAAAGTGTGCCTACAATCCTGTAATCGCAACAGCAATGCGACCGCAAAACGTTGGTCATACGCCAAGTTTGCAATTTGTTGCGCCAAGAACCGGGAGTAGTGAGACGTTTGCCCGATGTCTGTGCCCAGCCCAGTTCACACAACGGCGGGATTTTCAGTCCTGAACGCCGTTCATCCGCTTTAGCGTTTTGAGGTGAGGGGAGCCGCCGCAGTGTGGCGTCCCTCTCTGGCACCCAAGCCAGTTGCCAGACCGATCAATCGGCTGGCACCAAACTCTCGGTCGATTCGTGCTGCAATTGATGCCGCACGAATTGACCAAACTCTATTGATTCCCAATGGAAAACCTTGCCACCACGGACTTGGGGCTCAACCCACAGAAGCTTCGGGGACCATTGCTCGAATTTGGCCATTCCGTAATTACAATGGGATCAACGCTAGCCTCAACGAAGTGAACACATCCAAGGCCCCGCAGACTGTGCGACTAACTGAACGCGACGACCAGATTCTTCGGGCCTTGTCCTGTTGTGTTCGACTGTTCTCGGTCGACCAGGTCGGTCTCGCATGGTGGCCGGGCACGAAACAGCCAACATCGCTAGCGAAAAAGCGACTGAATGAACTCGCCAAAGGCGGCTTTGTCACAGCGGAGCGGGCGTTTGCAAGACGACTTAAGTTTCCACATAAAGCTATCAGCTCTTGGAGTCCCGGTGAAACTACACCGAACCATGCAAGCATCGCCTGGAAATTGCAATCAAGGTGGACGGATGCGCCAAGAATGGTAGCAGTATTTACAGCATCCGAACTTACCAGCAAACGCCACATTGGTAAGCGAGCCAATCGCTTGAAACGAGCCTTCCAACTCAGTCACGACCTTGGAACTTCCGACATTTTTGTGGCGTTCTATCGCAAAAATCCTTCAGTGCTTTACTCCTGGTGGTCTGAGGATCATTACGCAACAGAGCGACGTGGAACAAAGCTACCCGATGCGATTCTAAATGACACTCCGACTTGGCCTCCAAAGCTCGTCTTAGAATTTGGCGGAGCCTATTCAAAACGTCGGGTGACAGCTTTTCACGATGCGCTTTCGCGTGAAAAAATTCCGTACGAAATCTGGTGAGCATGCCAAAGCCTAGCACAAACAAGCACGCTCGACTTCAAGAGCGCGACTATGAGATCCTTCAGCACGTTCTCCTATATCGGATGACCACGCGCGAGGTGCTGCATAGTCTGTTTTTCGATTTGGCCGAGCAGAATGCAGTTACCAAAGTTACGTCCCGGCTATGCAATGATGGCTTTCTCGCACGCTACCCCTTGGCAGGTCCAAGTAGTTACTACGCGATTGGAAAACGTGGCGCAAAACTCTTTGGTGTTTCGATCAGGAAGGTAAAACCGATGGGACCCCAGAGCCTGTATATGCACTTAGCTTGTCTTGGCTTCTGCTTTGCAAAACCTCGTCAACGAAGGCGTCTATCGGTATCGGAAATGCAGAAGAGCTATCCCGGCCTTGTTTATAAAAAGTTGGACTCCTGCCAGTACGTTATCGACTCATCTGAAGCGGCTCCAAGGATCATTAACCTCTCCATTGATTGCGGCTCACCTGCTGAGAGCATCGTTCGTAAAACTAAGGGCGTAATAGCGGAGCACGCAAAGCAACCTCTGTTTGCTGCACTCATGGACAAGCAACGTTTTGTTGTGGCTTGTGTGACCTATCACGATGACAAGAAACGGGTAATCGAAGCTCTGTTTGCAAAGGAAAGCCTTCCCTTCGATATCGCTACTGAAACGGTTCCGCAGCTCTTTGAAATACAGGCGATTCAAAATGTTTAGCCTGCTTCCCAATAGAGACAATGCTTGGCCTGACAACATGTCACCTGGTCGGGCAAGCCTACACAACGACTCACGCTACCCAGCGAA
>JBGSUV010000173.1:0-24403 GCA_041753315.1 Pirellulaceae bacterium
TTCGGGGAAATACAAACAAGACTATAAGCGTAAACAGTACGAACCGCATGTTGGCTTCCTTAAAGAATGAAACTTGAAACGTTATACTGAGCTACCGGAGTAGCGTAATCGGCAACTCTTTGACCACTTCTGCATGACTTAGGATTCTTAATATAAATCTCTCATCGAATGCACTGAGGTTCTTGGCAGACGCAGCTTCTACTTTCAAGAGCTGATAGACTCGATCCTCTGCTATAGATCGTGATTCGGCGACCTCAACCGTCGCTTCAATCGTTTTCTGGTTGGAATCAACTATAACGTACGTGAACTCCAAAAACTCACTCTTTGGATTTCCAAGGCGATCTTGGATTAGGATTCCACACTGAAAACCATCATCAATACTGCGAAATGTCGCGGAACTTGGTGATACGACAACACTCCCCTAACTTGCGAGGGACAACTCCTGCCTGTGCCAAAATACCTCATCATGACCTTCGAAACGCAATGGTACGTTAAGTATCGTCGACTTTCGAAAATCAGAGGCGACTTGGTTAGGTGGGCTCTGGCGAATAACGACATTCACCACACTGCCGTCCGACGTGCCCGAACACGAGAAACTCTCGTCGGCCATCTGCAACTCTTCATGCAGTATGTGAAATCTTGAATCTGCCGCACGTATCGTTAGCTCTACACAACCCTTGTCCCCAAAAACAGCGGTATGGTGGCTACAGTCAATAACAGGGGTGGTTTTGGCAGACAAAATCAATTTACATAGCAATCTTTCTTCGGGGTCAGCGGGTAATTTTGTGAAAAGTCGTACCTCCTGCGAGAAATTGCCCACTGTTGGAATTACTTCAATGTGGAGGTCTAGATGCCCTGATGCATTTAATATGTCACCACTTTGTTTTGTGACCCTGATGCATTGGCACCCAACCTCCGAGCGGACCCCGCTCCATGTGTGTTCAGAGCGATTCAAAAGTCGAAATACATACTGATACTGCAGACCCTCCACAATATCAGGCAATTTGACACGATAAACCTTACCTTGCCCTGTAAAGTCAACCTGTACGTTTGGGTCGCCGCCTGTCGATTTCGGTAATATCGTCGCCGTCGATGTGCTTGACTGCTCCTGACTTAAGACGCTTTCGACGCTGACTACAGCAAAAAAGGCAAGAACGGAAAGGAAAGTTTTTGGCCAGATTTGAACGATCATGATATTCCTTAGTGAAAGGCGTGGTTAGGAATTTAGTAAGCCATTGACTGGTTAATTATGGCCTTAGCCCTGAGGCGGTGAACGAGCATTTGGATGGCTGAGAGAAAGGTCCCTCGGCCGGAGATTTCGATAGGCTCGGTTACTAATCACAATTACGGCCACTCGCATGCAGGTTCCTTTTGTGTTAAGTGCGATGAGACCAGGCTCACAGTGAATTCATGGGTGCGGCCATCTGCCAGCACAAACCTAATCATGACACCCAAGTTCGTCAGTTTGGGCAAGGCGAGTGATGGATCGGCGGCAAAACGCACAGCAGGTCCATGCGACCCGCGTAGAGTTTTTCCTTCGATCGCGATAGTTTTGCTTTCGAGAGAGCCCGAGATGTCGTTAGCCCAACTTTGCAAAGCTGCGTAAAACTCAACCGTGTCAAGCCGCGAGAAGACGCGACCAAACGTGACATGAAAGGGTATGCCATTCTCAAAAGGGAAGTACTTCCGAAGCCATTCGATTTTCGTTTTGCCATACCGCTCTACGTTGGTCCAGCCATCTGAGTCCCAAATACAAGCACAAAGCGTTACGAAGATCATTTCGATCAAAAGGTAGTTGGCTCCTTGACTGACGCGCGGATCGGTAACATTTTCAAAGTGTTCGACAGTTTTACAAACAAACCGGTTCGCTAAGACTCGAACTCCGTCGCGAGAGGCTGTAGATGCTGCAATGCCCGGATCTGGGGCTTGATTCGAGCCTGCCTCTGCAATGATTAGGCCAAGGTCATCGACGTGCGATTGCCCTGATAAACTCGGCGGCAAGCAACGAGGACTCTGGTTTATGAAATTCGAGTTTTCGTTTCTCGGATGCATGAAAATTCGGACGACCCTTGCGTGCCGGGACACCTTAATTCATTATGAAGTGAGGGAGTTGAGCTCATCGTTTTAAACTAAGCCGTACTCTTGTAGCAAAAGGAATGACAACCAATCCTGCGAGCGGGTCTCGATTTATTTTTTTAGAGCGTATGTCTTTTTTACTAAGTGATTCGGGGAATATAGTGTATGACCCCTGTTCTATCTTGGTTTTAGCCGGTGACCGTTCTATTGCCGAACTAATGGTATAATTCACTTGGGATCGCTTCATTGAGGATACTCCTCGTCAGCAGAAGTCTGCTCGGCAAGATGCGTATGCAGGAAATTAACGGTGAACTCATGTGTACTGCCATCTGCAAGCGTTAATTCAAAGATCACACCCAAGTTGGCTGGCGGGGAGGCGGCCAACCCCGTCGAACTATCGCTATCAGCAAAATGATTGTGATAAGCAGTCGACTCGTCGATATACTGCAGCAGATTGCCGCTGGCGTTCGCCGACTCGCTGGCAGCGTATTTCACCAGGCTCGGTGCAATGCAGTCGCAGGATGATGTGACAGAAACCACCTCATCGCTTTGCTTGAGCCCTATCGCTTCGAGTGAAAGACACTGATAGCCCGCACGGCCTGCCAAGATCACGCCTGCTTCCCAAGACGGTTTGTTGGCAGTTCGAGAGGCCGAGCTGTCAGATTCAGATAACGAAGGCTGCCCCAACTTGACTGCGACCGGCGCATCGCAACCCGACAACGCAACCATGATGAGACTCCCTAATCCACAGCCAAAGAAACCTGCCCAGCTACCACGAAAGCTGCCTGTTGAGCTGTTGAGCTGTTGAGCTGTTGAGCTGTTGAGCTGTTGAGCTGTTGTTCATCGGAGAACTCCGTTTTCGGGCTGACCCAAAATGTGCTCACGATCGCCGTCAAGTACGAATAGAGCAGAGTTGCGCATCCAACGCAAGAAAATTGCTAAAAATTTCTGAGGAAATATTGATCGAATGAAAAGAAGCTCATCGAGAAGAAGCTAGGAAATTGAGGGTGAAGGGGGAAAGAAGGGGCTAGGGGAAAGTTCGAGTTTAAGTTTAGGTTTGGGTTTAGTTAGGTTTAAGATGGGAGTGATCGAAACAGTGGGCTCAACGATTTTTAAAGGGTTTGAGAGCCACGATCACCAATGAAGCTGTAGAGTGAGTGGACCATGCATGATCCAATTAGTGAAGCGGTTGTCGAGCCAGCCCCGGCCAAGGGGGACTGTTATTCGGCAGGTGAGCGTGGCTGGATGGAATACGGTCAACGCGCACGTGCGATTTGGCTAGGACCGTTGCTGGTTGGTTGCACCAGTTTCGGTGTGACGCCCGATTTAATCACCTTGCTCTCCGGCTTGCTGGGACTTGCATTCGTACCACTCTGGATCTCGCAGACTCCTGGTACGGCTCTGCTGCTGTTATGGATGCACGTATTGCTGGATGGTCTCGACGGGCCATTGGCCAGACACCAAAAGATCGACTCAACTCGCGGAAGCTTCACCGATACGTTCTGCGACCAGGTGGTAGTCACGGCGGTGATGATCGCTTGGATGATTACCATTCCAGCTCCGATCAATATCGCCGCAGGGTCGGCCTATGTCTTCCTCTATGGCCTGGTGGTTGCCATGGCGATGGTGCGCAATGCTATGCAAGTGCCTTATTCGTGGTTGGTCCGGCCACGTTTTTTTGTCTATGCGAGCCTTACCATCGATTGGATCTTCGGATCGCAGTTCGTGTTGCTCACACTCATCGTCTGCAATCTATTGCTAGCAATCAAAACAGCCAGCGGCTTTTGGGCTCTCCGCCAACGCTTGCCGGGGCCAAGCTGAATTGTGCCGAGGATACAGAAACCCGCCATGCATGACTTTTCATTTTTAACCCAAATTTATAACCCAATGCCCCTGCCGATGGCGTTCAACTTTTGCAAGTCATAGAGCGGGAGACAGGGAAAGAAGGGGCAAGGGAGATGAAGTTGAGGTTAGTTAGGTTAGCTGAGGTTAGTTGAGGTTAGCTGAGGTTTAAGTTTGAGTTTAAGTTTGAGTTTAAGTTTGAGTTTAAGTTTGAGTTTAAGTTTAAGTTGTCTGCAGGCAGAAGACGCTTCAATTGGCCTTGCTGGCGGTTTTGACATTTCGCTATCCTCCCGAGTTTAACCAACGGGCCGCGACTGACGGTCCCCTAGATCGAACTCTCGAGGGCGTTTCGGTGCCGCGCATCCTGATATCGGCTTCCTTTCCAGAATCCTTGCTCGCTCGCCAAACACCAGGTGGCCGGGGCGTATGGGATGAGTTTGAATTTGTATTTGAAGCAGGCGATGAGCCCGTCGATGGCTGGGTTGTCTACGATACGCTACGCGACCCCATTACCCAGTTCTGCCCGCCCACCAACACACTTCTAATTACCGGCGAGCCTGAGAGCGTAAGACGCTATCGTCCGCGATTCACCGGCCAGTTCGCCCATGTCTGGACATCGCAGCGCAACATCCAGCATCCGCATGTCACCCACCGTAACGAAGGTCAGCATTGGCATTACGGCATGTGCTCCAGCAGCGCTCATGGTCGGCCACTGCAATACGATGATCTGATCGCGTTGGCCGCGCCCCACAAGACGAAGCAGATCAGTGTGATCTGCAGCAACAAGGCGCTGACACCAGACCATCAACAACGCCTCGAGTTCGTGCAGGCTCTTCGCCAGAGCTTTGGCGACTCGATCGATTTCCTGGGACGAGGTTTTCAGCCTGTCGAAGATAAGGCAGACGCAATTTGGCCTTATCGCTATCACATCGTGTTAGAGAATGACCATACCGAACACTTTATGACCGAGAAGATAGCGGATGCCTTTCTCGGTTGGAGTTATCCGATCTATTTTGGTGGTCCCGAAGCCTACCACCGCTTTCCAGAAGGTAGTTTTACTGCCATCGACATTTATCGCCCCGATCAGGCATTGGCCATCGTGCGCGATGTGCTCGCTGGCGATACCTACGCCACCTCCCTTCCACAAATCGCACTGGCACGAGAGCGAGTCCTCAAGCGACATAACATCTTTGCCATGTTAGCCGATTATTGGCGCGAGCATTTGCAGGACGAACGCCCCGAGCGGATGACCCTGCTGCCAAAGTCGCATGGCACTGGACTGGTATTGCGGCAGTTTGGCCGCCATCTTGCACATGCCGGCCGTCGCGTCTTTAGCCAACGAGTAGCCTGAGGATACCGACAAACGATGATCATCACTCGAATCGACGGCGGGCTTGGGAACCAGATGTTCCAATTGGCTTACGGCAAGTACTTAGCCAAGCTACATCACACCGAGCTACGAATGGATATCAGCTCTTACGCTGCAGCGCCGCAACATGGGTACCTGCTGAATCGCTACGCAACTACCGCGCAAGTTGCCACTTCGCAGCAGTTGCGCTCGATCCCTCGCCGTTATCGACTCGATGGCCGGCTGCAACTGCGCGATCTCATCCCTGCAGGATGGTTGCCAGCCAGCGAGTTACGTCGCCACAAGGAGTCTCCGTTTGGTTTTCACCCAAGGCATCTAGCGGTCGGAAATCACCGTTACTTGGTCGGCTATTGGCAAAGCGAAAAGTACTTTCCGGGAATGCGCGGAGAACTGTTGCAGGAGTTTCAATTGCTCGAGCCGCTGAGCGTGGTTAGTCGTCGAGTCGAAGAGAGACTCCGCGATTGCAGGAGCGTGGCGGTTCATGTGCGACGTGGCGATTACGTCAGCAGTGCCAGTGCCGCACAGATCTACTGCCACCTTGAAATCGACTACTATCGCCAAGCCGTCCTCGACTGGGCACAACAACATCCAGGCATTCAAGTGTTTGTCTTTTCGAACGATATTCCGTGGTGTCGGCAAAATCTGCAGTTGCCGTTTCCAACACACTACGTTGAGCATAATTCGGCATCGGCCGCGCACGAAGATCTTGAACTGATGCGACAGGCAAACTGCTGTGTGATTGCCAACAGTACCTTCAGTTGGTGGGGCGCCTGGTTGAACGAGCGTAAGGACAAGGTCGTGTATGCGCCCTCACGTTGGTTTCACACAGGCACGCTCGACGGTTCGTCCATCGTGCCCGATCACTGGAAACGCGTCAACGAAATGCATCGCCGCAGTGCGGCTTAGAATTTCAACCCGACGCGTTAGCGAGGGACGCGTTCTCAACCCGACGCGTTAGCGAGGGACGCGTGTTCCCTCGCTAACGCTTCGGGTTAGGATAAGTTCACGCCTACTCGCATAAGTCCGACATTAGAAAGAACACCGATGGCAACCTCAACTCTTGGCAAGAAACGCGATCCGCTGATATCGGTGGTGATGCCCGTCTATAACGCTGGCGCTTATCTGTTGAGCGCCATTGCCAGCATCCTTGAGCAAACCTGTCGCGACTGGGAGATGCTCTGTGTCGACGATGGCAGCAACGACGGGAGTGGCACAATGCTCGACTGGTTTGCCACGCAAGATGAACGGATTCGCGTGGTGCATCAAGCCAACGCGGGAATCGTTGCGGCACTGAACCATGGTTGCCAACTGGCCAAAGCACCACTGCTGTGCCGGATGGATGCCGATGATGTTGCGCTCCCTGGACGCTTGCAACAGCAACTGAACTATATGCGATCCAATCCGAGTTGCACGGTGGTCGGCGGTGCCATTCTCGAAATGGATAGTGCTGGCGATCCGCTGGCGATCAGTCGCTTGTCGGCTGAGCACGATCAAATAGTTGAACAACTATTGAATCGCCGAACCGGTCATTTTCATCCGACAACTATGTTTCGCGCCGAAGCCTTTGAAGCGGTTGGCGGCTACCGCTCGCAGTATCAATGGGTCGAAGATCACGACTTGTGGTTGCGGATGGCGCAGCGTGGGCGCTTGGCCAATGTACGCGACGTCGTACTCTGCTATCGGCAACACGCAAACAGCGTCTGTTGGCAACGATCGTCGCAGCAGCGCGAGCTGATGAATCAATTGCTGCGTGAGTCATATCGAGTGCGTGGGAGAGAATTGCCGGGCGAGGCCATTGTGCTGGATACACAGCAGCGTTCGGCGGCTGGGCCCGGCAAGTGGGCGCGGGCAGCGGCCAAAGGTGGATATCCATGGACCGCGTTCAAACATCTGCGAGGTTTGTTGCAGTCCGATACCAAGTCGAGTTATAAGACGCGAATGGTATTGGAAGTCGCTGTGCGTTTGCTCGGTGGTATCGCGCGTCGCGGCATGTCCCTTGAGCGGTCGATCCATGTGCCACAGTTTCCTCACTGGGAAGAACTCTGGTCGCGCTCGCAATCAACCACATCCCGCGCCGCGTAGTCGAGTTTGCTAAAGCTACTCTTCACCGTATCCCAATAAAAGATTCATAGCGTCGTAAACTTCTAATCCCATTTGTCATTCCTCTCCGTAAATCCGTTGGAACTGAACGCGTTTTTTAGCACGGATAGCAAAGCCGGAGCACGGGGATGTTCCAGCCATCTGTCACCCGCGGCGGGTTCTAGTCATTACGCACAAAATCTCTTGCTTGATGCATAGAGTCGTGGACTTCGAATCCGGCTTCCATTCGTCGTCTCCTTCTATTCGTTGGAATCCCGAGTGCCATTCGTCGTCTCCTTCGATTCGTTGGGGCCGTTACTGATCGTCGCATGCGACTCGCAACATCACGGCCAGAACCCGCTCTGGGAGTATGATGTTCGGAACATCCGTGCTCCGGCTTTGCCATCCGTGCTATTCAATCGCGATTGGCTTGGGCTGGCCTCGCTCTCTTTTTTATAATCACCTGTTTATCCAAATCCCTAACGGCCTACTTGTATCGGCGGCAGCCCAAATAGTACCGAAGGCAGGTGGCTACTTACTTAAGTTTGGATGGTTTACGAAGCGATTGGGACAATCGCTCGACACTAACGTACTAGCCCTGTTCCTCGGCATCGGTTCTACTTGACATTGTCGGCTTGCACTTACATTTCAAAGGATACCAACATGCGGATACTAATGGTGGCACTTGTTTTTCAATCGTTGCTCTGCGGAAGCATCCGCGGAGATGAAGGGATGTGGCTGTTCAGCTCTTTACCCAAAGATCAGTTAAAGAAGCAACATGGCTTCGAAGTAACGGACGAATGGGCCAAACATGTCCAGATGTCAAGCGTTCGTTTCAATTCGGGTGGCTCAGCCTCGTTCATCTCCAGCAACGGTCTGGTACTGACCAACCATCACGTCGCTGCGGACACACTCTACAAATTGTCCTCCGCTGAGCAAAATATCGCCAGTGATGGATATTATGCCAAATCTACGGATGATGAACTGCCCGCGCCCGACCTGGAACTCAATCAATTGGTTTCGATCGAGGATGTGACCGAACAAGTCAACGCGGCAGTTAAGGCGGACATGTCGGCTGCCGACGCCTCCAAGGCGCGGCAAGCAGCAATGGGGAAAATCGAACAAGCTTCCAAGGAAGCGACTGGTTTGCGCAGCGACGTAGTGACCCTTTACGGCGGTGGACGTTATCACCTGTATCGCTACAAGCAATACACCGACGTACGATTGGTTTGGGCACCAGAAGCCAAGACCGCCTTTTTTGGCGGCGATGCAGATAACTTTGAGTATCCACGTTATTGCCTGGACGTGACGATCTTCCGTGTCTACGAAAATGGCAAACCCGCCAAGATCGAACACTTTCTCAAGACAAATCCGGACGGGGCGTCCAGTGGCGATCTGGTGTTTGTCAGTGGCAACCCAGGAAGGACACAGCGTATTTTGACCGCCGATGCACTCGAGTATCAGCGCGATTATCGGATGCCAAACGCCCTGAATCTATTGCGCCGCAAAGAGATCCTCATCCAGCAATACGGACTCGGTGGCCCAGAGCAGAAGCGTCGTGGACAAGACGAATTGTTTGGCATCCAGAACTCTCGCAAGGCTTACACTGGTATGCTCGCCGGTTTGCAGGATCCCAACTTCATTGCAGAAAAACGGGACGGTCAAGCCGCGTTACAGGCCGCAGCCGGCAGCGATGACGCTTGGAAGACAATCGCCGAAGTGCAAAAGCGGCGAATTGAATTATTGACTCGCACCGGCTCACTTCGAAGTCGAGTCTACACCATTGCAGAAGAATTGGTACTGATGGCCGAGGAAGACAAGAAGGACAGTGCAGAACGGCTGCGCGAGTTTCGCGATTCGAACCGCGATTCTTTAGAACAAGATCTCTTTTCCCCCGCTCCCTTGTACGATGACTTGGAACGCATCCAACTGGCCGATGAGATCTCGCGTTTCATGGAGACGCGAGGCGGCAGCGATCCATTGGTGGCTAAGGTACTCGCCGGCAAAGGTCCTCGTGAACGAGCTGCCGAGTTGATTGCAGGCACCAGTCTGTTTGATGTGGAAGCTCGTAAAAAATTGTCTCAAGGTGGCCTGTCATCAGTCGAGTCCAGTAGCGATCCGTTGATCCAACTGGCCAGTACCCTCAATGCCGAATATCGCGAACTGCGAGCAATTACCGAAGAATTGGACGAACGCGAGCGTCAAGCTTACGCGGTGATCACCGATGCCAAATTCAAGGCCGAAGGGGAATCGGTTTATCCCGACGCTACCTTCACTCTCAGGCTCGCATTTGGGCTAGTCAAAGGTTACGAAGAAGATGGTCAGAGCATTCCTTCGAATACAACCATGGGTGGTGCGTTTGACCACGAAGCAGCCCATGGAAAGAGCGACGATTGGATTTTGCCAGAGAGCTGGAATGAGGCGAAGGACTCGATCGCCAGTTCCACTCCCTTCAATTTTGTTTGCACCGCAGACATCATCGGAGGCAACTCGGGTTCGCCGGTCGTCGACCGCGAGGGGCGATTGGTGGGAGTGATTTTTGATGGCAATATCCAGAGCTTGACGGCAGATTTTTATCATAGCGAAACGCAAGGGCGAGCCGTGGCGGTGCACATCGCCTCGGTGCTCGAAGCGCTGGAAAAGATCTACGGTGCCGCGGACCTCAAAAAACAGATCGGTCATTAAGTGACGTTGACAAGCAGTTTTTTATCCGTGATTTTATAGCACGGATGGCAAAGCCGGAGCACGGATGTTCCAGCTACCAGGCAGCTGCGGCGGGTTCTGTTGATGCGCCCAAAATGCCTTTCTTGAGATACTGTGCCGTGGAAACCGCTTGAAATTCGTCGTCTCCTTTAATTCGTTGGCACCCGTTGGCACCGCAGTGAGTGTTTTAGTTGATGTCCACAAGCAGGTTTTTATCCGTGCTTCGGCTTTGCCATCCGTGCGATAAAAACAACTAACCGTTCATTGCACCTGAGTAAGGTTATAAATGGTGGTTAAAAAATGAAAGGCAAATGCGGGAAACGTCCAATTGCGTATTTCACTGGCTAGATCACAATTGGCACGAGGCTAGCGCCTACGGCTCACAGTTTATGACCAAGTAGTTGCGTTGCCACGCGAGAGGCAGGGCCCGAGGCTAGCGCCTGCGGCTCACGTGCAGTGGCTTGTGTATTCAATAGCCGCTGGAATATCGACTTAAAAGGCTTACGATTAATTTGGCCTTCTGCACCATGGAACTTGGCTGAACCCATTCCGAGGTGCTGTGCAGTCCATCGCCGATGGGCCCAAGTGTGTCGACGTTGGGTAAGCCAGCCGCAGCCAACTTGTTCCCATCGCAGACGCCCCCCGTTGACTTCCAGCGAACGGGCGGTTCACCTACGGACAAAGCGGCATTTTCCACTGCCACCATGACTTGCCGCATTGCTTCCGTTATCGGTTTCGGGGGCGATGACAGCCGACCGTACTGGTGGCACTGGAATCCAGGTTGAGCATTCACGCCTGCGACCGCTTGATCCAAATGCTCGACGAACCACTGGCTGCTGGCCGCATCGTTGACGCGTACGTTGAGTCGCCCGACGGCCGTGTCGGGAACGATGTTGACTGCCGTACCGCCGCGCACCGCGCCGATGTTAATCGTAACTCCGGGACGTTGCCCATTGAGTGCATCCAGTTGACTGAGCAACCCGCATAGCTTTGCCACAGCGTTTCGTCCGGACTCAAAGTCGCGACCTGCGTGCGCCGCTTTTCCACGTACGACGATGTCAAAGTTCCCAGAACCTTTGCGTTCCGCGACAAGCTCTCCGGAAGGCAACGCGGGTTCAAACAAGAGTCCAAATTCAAACTCGGGCGCAATATCTTGAAACAGAGCTACCGAGCTTGGAGAGCCAATCTCTTCATCGGGATTTAAGAGCACGCTCCAGCCAATCTGATTTGCCAGCGAAAATTCGGTCAACGCCTTTAACGCATAGCGCAAGACGACAATTCCACCTTTTGCATCGGCAACACCGGGCCCCGTCAATTTGTCCGGCGTAATCCGCTCGCAATGCTGAAAGGGGCTTTGCGGGGAAAACACAGTGTCATAGTGAATCGCCAGCAGCACTCGTCGCTCCCTCTCGGGATGGTAGTCCCAGCGAAGTGCTGGCGCAGAATCCAACCCCAGTTCGTCTCCGTTATCGTTGACGATGCGGCGGGGTGGCAAATGAATCCTCTGGAAGCTCGCGCCGCGAAGATCCATCCAATCCTCCAGCCAATCGGCAACTTGCATCAGCCCAGAAAAGTTGTTCGAGCCGGAGTTTTGATTGGCCAGTTCGATCAAGTCGTTGATCATCTGTCCCTGTTGCGATTCGAGCCACGCGTATGCGTCTAGACTCATTCAAATCCCCTATTTGTGCTACCAAATTTTACGACTGCTTTCGCATTTACTTTGACTTCTTACCAGTAGATGCGTTAGGCTAAGCATTGTCGATGGAGCAATCCTACTTTCCTGCATCGATAATTGAACAGCCCACCTACCCTTCCCGCACACAATTCGAACCCTAACGGAGTCAACCATGAGCAAGCTCATACTTCCCAGCGATCGTCGCTCATTTATCAAGCAATCGGCTGCCGTTGTCGCCGCATCGGCTTGCCTACCTCAGGTCGTTCAGGCCGCTGGCGATTCAGCGTCGCAGCCTGAATCGCTGATCAAAGTCTTGTTCGAGTCGTTGAAGGAAGAGCAACGAGCCAAAGTCTGCTATGACTGGGACTTCGTTGACCCCAGCCGCGGATTGTTGCGAACGCGAGTTGCCAACAATTGGATGATCAATGAGCAGGAAATCAATAGCGAGTTTTACAACGACGAGCAGCGCGATTTGATTCGCAAGATTTTCGAAGGACTGGTCGGTCCCGAGTGGATCGCGAAGTTCGACCAACAGTTAGAAGATGACTGCGGCGGCTTCGGCGAAGAACAGAGCTTTGGTATCTTCGGCAAGCCAGGAGAGGGCAAATTCGAGTTGGTGCTAACAGGTCGCCATATGACCCTCCGCTGCGATGGCAATTCGGCTGACAGCGTTGCCTTTGGTGGGCCGATTTTCTACGGTCACGCACCAGGTGGTGACGAAGAAGCGGATCATCACGGCAATGTTTTCTGGGAACAAGCGCTCGAAGCCAACAAGGTGTACCAAATGTTGGATGGCAAACAGCGCAAGGCGGCTGAGGTTCCGCAGACACCGCGCGAGCAGGCGGTAGCCTTCCAAGGTAAAGATGGACGATTTACTGGCATTCCCATTACCGACTTGTCTTCCGACCAAAAGGAGCAGATGCAAGTCACCTTGAAAAAGCTGGTGGAGCCGTTCCGTCAATCGGATCAAAAAGAAGCGCTGGAATGCTTGACAAAACAAGGGGGCCTAGATGCCTGCCATCTATCGTTCTACACGGATCACGACTTGGGCAATGACAAGGTATGGGACAACTGGCGGCTCGAAGGCCCGGCCTTTGTCTGGCATTTCCGCGGTGCCCCGCACGTGCATGTTTGGGTCAACATCGCCGACCAACCCGATGTAAAACTCAACGCCTAAAAATCATTCGTCGTTTCTTTCGATTCATTCGACCCGAACTCGATTTTTATAGCTTGCATGGCAAAGCCGGTGCACGGATGCTCCAGCCAACTGGCACCCACACCGGCTATTCCAGCGGCGCAACTATCTCGGATGTCTCAACCATCTTGGTTAACAAGGCGATCCACGGGAGATAGACCAAAAAAATGTAAGTCAGAATCGTAACTCCTCCCACCACGAGCGAGACCATCATCGGCAGCCAGCGAGCTTGACGCGTGGCCATCACATCGGCGCTGTGCCGCAGGTGCTCCGCCACTCCATGCAAATGTTCGATGGCTTCTTTAGGCTCAACCAGACCGGAATGCAAGGAGGCTAGAATCATCGACGCCTCGCGTGGCAAAGGCGTGAGCGGCTGTTGTCGCTGCAAACGCTGAAAGGCCTGCTCGCGGTCTTCGTCGTGCGCGGCCATGGCACGCGTCGCCAAGGAGACGATGTCAGTTAACGGCAACTGGGCAACCAGCGCATAGCCTGCCACATCGGTAGCAAGCGCCTGCAGTCGCTGGCGTCGTACCGGTTCTTGGGGAATATTTTGCGCATCGAGCGTATGGCGTCGCCAATACCACATGCCGAGTGGCAGGAGCAACAACGCAAAAAGCACCAACATTAGCAGTCCCAGATACTCGCGCACCTGAACAATCGCTTCAAGCCACACAGGCATCTCTTGACTGAAGAGCACGTAGGTCGCGCGGTACTCGGGAATTATCTTCCAGATCACAACACCAAGCGACAATAGTGTCACGAGAATCAACAACATGGGGTAGGTCATTGCCGTGCGCATCGCCTTCGACGAGCGAGCGTTGGCAATGTGCATTTCCGCCCAAAGTTCCAGTAGCCGATCGAGTGCCTCCGCGCGCTCTCCGGTATCGATGCAGGCTGATAATATTTGCGAATTCCGCGACTTGTCGCCCGCCAACGCGGCTGAAAGCGACTTCCCCGACGCAATTTGCGTTTCTACCGAAGCTGCTGGCTGCGATATCGAAGGAGACATCTGCTGAGTCGAACGCGTTAGTTCGCCGATCAAAGGCAATTTGGCTCGTACCAACTTTGCCACCTGCTGACACAATTGCACCTGCTGTTCAACATTGAGTCGAGTTGTGGTCATGTCGGTCCATATCGTCCATTGAAAATCCACTCGGCTACTTACCTTGCAACCGCGCGGCATGTTCGATTTCACTTGAACCAGCCCCAGCCTGGATGGCTGCGGCCAAGTTGCCTTCTATAGCTGGTAGCAATTCAGCTTGCGGCGCACGTCCCATAAAGCCCTTACCATCGCATTGGGCGCAGGTGTTAACTTGATCAGACGAACCCCCGTCACACGTCTTGCATGGTGCTGCTACGAGCCGCTGACATAATAGAAAATCGAGCGCGCTGCGCAAATGGTGTACTGGAACTTGCATGTCAAGCAAACGACGGACGGCATCGCTGGCACTTCGCGCATGCATGGTTGAAATCACCAATTGTCCCGTCATCGCCGCTTGAAAAACAATCGCTGCCGTTTCAGCATCGCGAATCTCGCCCACCAGCATGACCTCGGGGTCCTGACGCAGTATCGCTTTCAAACCGTCGGACCACGAGTATCCGACGCTTGGGTTGATCTGCGATTGGGCAACTGCAGGCAACTCCGCTTCGATCGGGTCTTCTAGCGAAACAAGGCTCCGCGTCACCGCCGATTGACGCGACAAATGCCTTAAGCAGGCGTAGGCGGTGGTCGTCTTTCCGGCTCCTGCAGGGCCGGTAAACAGTAGGACGCCGCTCGACTGGGCCAGCACCGAACGCAAACGCTCGATGATCGACGACGGGAATCCGAGTTGCTCGGGTAGCCAAGCGTTAGCCTGTTGACTCACTATCCGAATTACGGCGCGTTCGCCGTGCAGAGTGGGCAGAGTTCCCACGCGAGCTTCCAAACTACGATCGGTAAATACGATTCGTCCTTCTTGGGGAATATCATGTCGATAAGTGACCAACCTCGCTAACGCTTTGATGCGCCCGAGGATATGCGTTGACTTGCCATCAGGGAAATTGCCCAGGTCAATTAAACAGCCGTCAACGCGCCACCGCAGATGCACACCGGACATTGCCTTTTCGACATGGATATCGCTCGCTCCTGCTTGCAGCGCCGACTGCAGCAAACGCTCAACGACCTGCGTTGCATATCGATCATCCTGTGGGTCAAGATCGCCAAGGTGCAACACGACTAGTCCTCTATCGCAGCCATCTGCTGCAGGTAGTGCGCTTCGTCGATACGATCCGACAGGAACTGGTATGTAAGCAGATACTTTTGAATGCGCTTCAAATCCTTGTCGAGTCGCTCCGCACGGTAGAGAACTCGATTCAGCGCGGCGTTATCGCGCAAGTCGGACATTTTGACTGCGCGGGCAAGCGCGTTTGGTTTCAGGCGAATAACATAGTTGGCATAGCTATCCTCGGCAGCATGCGTCAACAGGCCAACGGCTTCTACCACCTCCTCCGCAAACCCTCGCAGCCGGAGATCGTCAAGCGTCACCGCCGTATCTTCTACCAAATCGTGCATCACTCCCACCTGCTGTGCGAGCGGCTCACTAACACCCAACATGACTCGCAAACAATGCATGATGTACGGCTCTCCATCTTTGTCCGTAACGCCGCGAAAGTGCGTAATGGCCAGTTCAAGGGCATCATCGATGGAAGCGGTCTTTTTCATTCAGTTCTCAGGTAATGGGTCTCAGGTCGTGCTGGAAGCACTAGTATACCTGCTATGTGTGGTTCGGCTATAATGGCGACGGCGAACCCCCAAGCACCAAGCACCAAGCACCAAGAACTAAGAACTAAGAACTAAGAACTCTGATCACCAGGATCCGTCGATGAACGAACTTCCATCTGCGGACGAAAGTCCATCTGTCGAACCCATTCTGATCGACTCGGGCGCGATAACACTTGATGCACTCAAGCTTCGATTGGCTGCGCAGATTGCTCCGGCCCGTTGGCGATCGACGTTGGAACGCATGGCAACCAGAATCGAAGCGGGTGATTCGCTCGAAATGCTGGCCACGACAACCACCATGCCGCGAGAACTGGAATGCCTTTGTAAAGAAGCCATGCGTTTGCCCGATCCGACGCGATTTATCTTAGACGCACTGCGAGGTCGGAGCGAAGTGCGGACCAATTGGAATGGGTTAGCATCGTTGATTGGATATCCATTGGCAATGCTTATGTTTGCTGTTCTGATCGGAACCGCGTTCAGTTACAGTGCTCGGGGAATCGTCGATTTTTCGGGACTGGAAGATCTTGGAATCCGCGGCTTTGATTACATACAAGCCAATATCGAAGATCAGCAGCATGCACTAATGGGAGTGGGGATGGTCGTCATTTGGACGGCACTCGCATTGTTAACGGTAGCTCTTGCTGGGCCACCCTGGGCTTGGTCGGCAATTGTCGGGGGGTTCATCATCGTCGGCCGACCACTGCGGTGGGTGTCGTTGCAAGAAATTCTGTATCGATTTCATCTCTTTGCGGAACAAGGAGTCGCCGATGGCTCAATTGGTCGAGCGGTAGCGCGAAGTTTCAGTCGCAGCAGCCAAGCGATGGTAGCCGAGAGTGTCGCTCGTCGAATTGAGGCTGGCATGCCCGTCGGTCGTGCCCTTGCCAATTCGATGTTAAGTGACGGCCTGTGCTCCCCTGCCCTGCTGCTTCTTGACGAACAAGAGGCGGCCACATCAGCAAATTTCTTACGGTCATCACGATTGCTCGGTCAATTAGCGGAACAACGCTGCCGAGTTTTAGGCATGATCTTGCCAGTACTCTTGCTGCTGATTGTCGGTACGATTATCTGGGCTACGATCAGTTGCTATATTATGGTGTTCTTGCCGGTCGTCAGCATGATTAGTGCACTGTCGTAAAAAAGCTGAACAGCGATGACTTTCTTTTCCAATTGGATCATCTTCTTCCCACTTGCGTTTAGCTTATTTGTGGGAATGCGTTTAGCTGGCGGAAGTCGTGACGAAGTTCAGCGCTCGATCCCAGCTCTGATACTTCGCTTAATCATGTTTCTGTTCTTCTTTCTCGCGTTCATGTCGGTGGGGCTTCGATCGAGCCTGTTGAGCATCGTGTGGGGGTTGATTATCGTCGGTTTTTTTGTGGTGTTGTTCTTCAAGAACCGTCGACTTGAACGATCCGCTTTGCTCTACACTTTGCTCAACGCAGTAACTCATAGTCAACGACAAATGATCGCCGAGAATTTTGCTCTGTCAAATTTGGGATACTTGCGTCGTCGTGCTCGCAAATTGTGTTGGCAGTTCAACAACAGTATCAACTGGGGACTTTCACTGGAGATATGTGGTGTAGCAAAAAGTCGGTACGAGTGTCTGGGAGTACGGCTCCAGGCGCGTTATGGAAAGCTGGCTCATGTTGGCTCCGCGCAACTCATCGAGCAGCAAAATACAGTCGTTATTGAACAGGAGTTGGAGAGGACGATCGGGCGCATGGCAATTTTCTCATGGGTCATACTACTGTTTCCTCTGTTTGCTGTTTTTATGGCTATCCTACCGACCTTCAAAAGTCTGATCGAAGAAATGGGCATGGGCATGCCGCCAATTATGGAGCTTGTATTTTCGGCTAGCGGTGATTTTTCACGGTTGGGTTGGTCGTCTTTACTTTCCTTATTGCCCCCGGTCTTCATAATGATCGTCGGAATTGGGATATTGTTTCGCTTGTTTCCACAACTGACGCGACTGCCGATCATCCGTATCTTGTTTAACGACTATTACCGCTCCCTTGGATTTGTTGCCTTTCGAAGCGCTTGCGAAAAAGAAGCCAACTTGACGCAAGCATGTTTTGCTACCGCAGAGCTAGTTCCGGTCGATTTCATTGCCGCGCGATATCGACAGGCAGCCCATCTATTGCAACAAGGTCAACTTCCTAGTTCGGCCTTTGCAACTGCTGGAGTCTTCAATCGCCGCGAAGCAACGACGCTCGCTTGGGGACTCGACTCCAACAATCCAGTGTGGGGACTGCAACAATTGGCCAGTTGGAAGATCGAACGCATGCTGCAGCGTATCTCCACATTGGTACAATGGTCGATTGTTGTTTTAACCGTTTTGCTGGGTATCATCGTCGGGATATTTGCGGCCGGCATCATGCAAACCTTGTCGATGATGATTTTGCAATTGGATAGTTTCCAAAACTAAAAGTTCTATGAATCGTCGCGCAGCCTTTACCGTCTTGGAAGTTACGATCGCCATCGTTCTGCTGTCCGCTGCGGTGGTGGCAGTAGCTCAGTTCGTAGCCACTGTGAACCAGGGCCTGCGCGATCGAGGACTTGTTCGACAGATGGGCTGGGAGATTGAGAACTTACGCGAGAAGATTAGCAGTTGGCCCCTTGCCGATATCACGGCGGAAAACATCTCCGCAGTCCCCTGCCCTCCCAGCCTGACATCTCAGTTAGACGAAGCTCGTTGGGAGGCGGATGTCCAGTCGATCGAAGTTCCACTGCAGGCCACTCAAATTACACTTCGCCTCAAATGCACGCTGAACGGCCAAGTTGCTGCGCCTGAGCAATTGACATTTTGGATCGAAACAGGAGCAGATAGTGCTCGGTAAAAAGGGAAGCACAACCAGAGCGTTTGTTGCCTCGCCTCTTCGGCGGCGCCGGCGACGATCTGCCATGATCTTGCTCGAACTGGTTGCACTGGTAGCCATCATTGCCTCCATCATGTCACTTTCGGCCGTAGTCATGCTCCAAGCCTTTCGCGCCCACAGCGAGGCCCTTAAGCATCTGCGGCAGACCGAACAACTGCAGCAACTGGTTCAGCGATGGCGACAGGATGTACATGCTGCTGCGCAGGTCGAATTGCTTCAAGGCGATTTGCTTGAACACGAGTGGTCCAGGGATGCTGTGTTAGCGGGTGAGATACCAAACGGGGAGGAGCACGACGACGGGGCTGTGAGCAGAGTTGCCTTCCTTCAACTGACTGATCCGACCAATTCGAAACAGATCACGTATCACCAAACTCGCAATGGACTTCTCCGCGAGTTGCGAGAAGGTGCTGCGTTGGTCGCCACAGAACAATGGACGCTGCCTGAGTCAGGACACATTCTGTTTTCAATCGATGAGAGTGGTCGACGAACCGTCGTGACGGCTCGCTTGGAATACGCACCCGCAAGCCCGTTAACGACGATCGAATGGATTGCTTGTGCAGAGGCCCCCAATGAATAGTGGCAAAGAACGGATCACAGAGCCGACGTTCGTCCAGCGAGGGCAAGGCGCTTCGCAGCTTTTGGAGTGTGCCCCACCCAAGCGGTCTAAACGACTGCGGCAACGCGAACGCAGTGGGGGACTGACTCTGTGCGTTATGGTCGTCTTGTTATTGGTCGGTTTAATCAGCTCTCAAGCGATTCAAACACTGCTCATCGTGCGCCGCGGCGATGATCGGCGTGGCGAGCTCCGCCAAGCTCGAGAACTGCTAGAATTGGGCAAGTTGGCCCTGCAAAGCGACCAAGTACCGGAATCGAAAGTCCTGGAAATCACCGTGGATGGCAAACCCGCTAAGGTTCGCTTCGCAAATGTCGGAACAGACGACAATCCTCGCAAGCGCATCGTCGCACAATGGTTGGTAAACAATACTCGAGAAGTTACCGTGTCCTGGGAGTCACCCGAATGATCGACCGCAGAGTTGAAGCCACTCGTTCAGTCCATCCGAAACGCATTGCCTTCACGTTGGTTGAACTGTTGGTGGTCATTGCCATCATCGGCATATTGGTAGGATTGTTACTACCTGCGGTTCAAGCGGCTCGCGAGGCGGCTCGGCGGATGCAATGCTCCAACAACTTAGTGCAACTAGGTGTTGCGCTGCATAACTACGAGATGGCCCATCGTACTTTGCCACCTGGGACGGTCGACTCCAAAGGACCAATTGTTCATCTCCCGATTGGTTTCCATCACAGTTGGATCGTGCAGGTCTTGCCAATGTTGGACGAAGCGGTGGTCTACAAACACCTGGATCATACTCAATCCATCTACGCCAAAGCCAACTTTCCCGTCCGAGCGCATACGATTCAAACACTGCTCTGTCCTTCCGATCCTAGCGACGGACCGTATTCAAACTATGCGGGAGTTCATGATAGTCGCGAGGTGCCAATCGACGTAACCAATAATGGCGTCTTGTTTCTCAACAGCCGTATTACATTCGATGATGTCGGCGATGGAATCACCCATACGCTCTTCGTCGGAGAAAAGCCGGTCGATCCAACGGAGCTCGGTTGGTCGAGCGGAACGCGCGCGACCTTACGGAACATGGGCAGTCCCATCAACTTGGCAAAAGGAGCCGGAGCGTATGGAGTGTTGCCACCCGGTTTTGACGATGGATTTGTCAGCGGCGGGTATGGTTCGGAGTCGTATGGGGGTGCGTCGTATGGTGGTGAGGCCTACATGGACGACGAACCTGACGCAATGGACACGGAAGGCGAGGATGAGGTAGACGACCTTGCTGATGAACTCGTGTGGACTCGTGAGAGCCAAGCTGAATCGTATGCGTCTTCAAGATATCGCATGCTCAGCAGCGATCCGAACACCTGGTTGCAAATTTCTGATTTGCCATCCATTTTTCCGAATAAAGCCAATAGCGGAAGCGATGTTGGAGGCTTTTCAAGTAATCATACTGGTGGTGCCAACTTTCTACATGGCGATGGAGCCGTCTCGTTCATCAGCCAAAATGTGGATCGAGTTGTCTTGCAACAGATGGCCAATCGGGCTGATGGTAAGCTGCCTGTCGATATCGAATTGTAATTACCATGGACGAAATAGAAGAAACTCCGAGCAAGTCCAGTGATAGAACAGCGCGCGGCCCGATATCGATTGCTTTCCTGTTCTACTTGATTACCCTCGCGGCAATATTGTCAGCCTGCATGAGCACGCTGGTCATTGGTGAAGCCGTCACCGCTCAACTGCTGACGCGGATGATCTTCGTCGGCATCTTTTGTGGTTTGCTGATCGGTGGCTTGACTGGGATATTTTATTATCGCGGCTGGAAAGCGATTGCATTTGGCACGTTGCTTGGCAGCGTCATTGGTGCTTTCGCGGGAGCCTTGGCGCTGATCAAGAACGACAACTACATGGAGATTGTCTGGGTCGCCTTCTTAGGAAGTTGGTTCATCATCATCGCCATGTTGCTGACCGCGCGGTTTCAAAAACAGGTCCAATTGTGATCGCAGCACGGTTGACTCCGCAACTATCCCCGATTGCATCTGGCGACCCGCTTACTGCGGGCAACGTCGCAGGACTTCAGCTAAATCGAGTTGACCTTCGTAAATCGCGCGGCCAAGGATCGCGGCTGGGGAATGCATCGACTTGAGTTGCTCAATGTCTGCCAGAGTCGTTACGCCACCCGAAGCGACAACCGGAATTGTGGTAGCGGCTTGCATTTCGGCGAGCTGTTCAAAGTTAGGTCCGGAAAGCATGCCATCGCGGGCGATATCGGTGTAAACGATGGCAGCGATGTCACTCGTCATGCCTGCGATGTGTCGCGCCAACTCGACGGCGGGAGTCGTGGAGGTCTCAAGCCAACCGTCGGTAGCGACCATTCCATTGCGCGCGTCAATTCCCAGTACTAATTGCTGAGGGTACTTGGTGGCCATGGTTGCGAACCATTCCGGATCACGCAGGGCGCGTGTCCCGACAATGACGCGGCTGAGCCCCAGCGACAGCAGCCGTTCGATGGTAGGTTCGTCGCGCACACCTCCGCCAACTTGACAAATTAAACCGGTTTCTGTGACGATGCGACGAATCACTTCACCGTTGACTTGGCTGCCATCGCGGGCTCCATCCAGGTCAACCAAGTGCAAGTACTTTGTCCCTGCCTCCTTCCACTTGGCGGCCATACTGGTTGGGTCGTTCGAAAAAACCGTTTCGCGTTGGTAGTCTCCTTGCTGGAGGCGCACGCACTTGCCGCCCAACAAGTCAATCGCTGGCCAAATCTGCATTGAACAAGGTTCCTCGGAGTCGGTGATATTGATCGTTAATGGGCGAGGATTTGAGCTCAAAGGAAACCCAGCGTCAAGGCTTTCCTGCGGCGAGCGGGAGCGAGCTACCGTCGTCTTTCCGTCTCGTTGCTTGCCCGGCGCGAGTCATTCATCCGATTTTTTCTTCAAGAACGGAATAGGTTTGAGGTCAACGAACTTTACGGACTGGAGATAGTCCAGCGTTCCTGCGGCAGCGTCTCCTCCAACTTGCGCATGAAAGTGGAGGCTAAAGCCGTGTGGTCCTTTGGCATCGATCAGTGATGGCTGCAACGTCAAAAAGGACCTCACTGCATCCGTTCGTCCAAGCATGGTCGCGCAAAAGATATCCAACCGAGCTCCACGTTCAAGCAGATATTCGACGATATCGGTTTTTCCCATGTGGGACGCTCCGCCCAAAGCGGTTTCCCAGTCGCCACCACCCCAATCGACGGCGGCATTGAGCAGCCCCGGTTCTCGCTCATGCAGCGTCTTTACCATTTGCAAATCCGAGTGGGCAAAGATCACAAAATCTTGGGCAAGCAAGCGGTTGACTTGTTCTTTCTTCCACGATGGTTTGAAACTGGGGGCCTCGTAATCGCGTTCAAATGCTGCTTCAACTGGACCTGTCGGAGGAGTTGTTCCGGCGGGCGGAGGCGGCGCGGGTGTATCCGCAGGTTCTTGGGCTCTGGCAAGTCCATAGAAGCCCGTAGCACCCACAGCCAAACCACCGGTGATGGACGCAAACAAGCGACGCGAAACAGTTGGATTCATTTTTGGGACTCGCAAAACAAAGGAAAAAAGTCAGATGACGACATTCTAACCGACAAAAGCTGACAGACTCGTGTTGATTCCTTTGCGGGTTGCCTTGGGGAGTAATTCGTGCGTGATTGCACAGCAAGTTCCAGAGAATTCGCGTCCCGCTGCCCAGAATTTTTTTTGGCTGTGGCAAGAAGTTTGCATGGGATACGAATACTTTTCAACAGGCTGACAAGCTTGCGAGTGAATTTGTTGACCAGACAGAAAGGAACCCAACATGGAACCGTTTATCGAAACTCGTCGTGGAAGCACAGGAAATGTGATCGCTGCCATTGCCAGCTTCTTTCTGCCAGGTCTCGGACAACTTGCTCAAGGGAGAATTTTGGCCGCGTTGTTCTTTTTCGTGCTTGGGTCAGTATTATGGATCTTTTTGTTGGGTTTTATTGCCCACCTTTGGTCGACGATTGATGCGGCTTTGCACAACGGTGAATAAACTGGCGGTGCCTGACCAATTTTTATCCGATATTACTTGTCCGATTTTGCTGAAAACGACTTACTGGACTCACCTGGGATCTAGAGGAATCAAACATGCCGCGTTTCTTACTCGTTCTTACCGCTTTGTTCCTGCCTGGCTGCAATATCAATTTGGAACCCCCAGTGGTTGGCTCTGGCAATGTCACAAAGCAGGTTCGTGAGGTTGGAGAGTTCAGCGAGATTCATTTGCAAGGTGCTGTCGATGCTGAATATACGACGGGCGATCCGCTCTTGTGCGAGATCGAGGTCGACGACAATCTTCAAGAAATGGTCACGACGAAGGTTGAGGATGGCAGTTTGACGATCTCGGTCGAAGGGAACATTGCGCCATCTGATCGCATGCGGGTCAAGTTGGCGAGTACAAAGCTTGACGGAATCACAACAGCTGGTTCGTGCAATGTTATCGCAAGTGGTATAGACTCACAGACGTTTGAGTTGAGTATTGCTGGTTCAGGCAAAGCGACGCTCAGTGGCATGACTGATGCGTTGGATATCAGCATCGCTGGCTCAGGCAACGTTGGCAGTCTCGCTTTGGCGGCGAATGACGTTAGCGTTTCCATTTCTGGTTCCGGTGAAGTGCAAGTCAAGGCGGAACAAGAACTGAAAGTCAACATATCTGGCAGTGGCAAAGTGGAATTTGAAGGACAAGCGCAGGTAACACAATCCATCAGTGGCTCAGGCTCGGTGAAAAACATAGGCAGCGAAACTGAAACGCTTCCAGCCACTCAAGAGTAACTTTTTCCGTCGCTGCTCGCCCCCCGCTCCGCGAAACAGGACAGGCGCCGCGCCCACCTCGCCCCCTACACCTGCTTCGCTCAAAGGACACGCGCTGCGGTCTGCGCCCGTGTGGGACACGCGCCGCGCACTTTCGTTACGGGACAGGCACCGCGCTGTCCCCTGTTACGGGACAGGCTCTGCATTGGCCCACTCATCTTAACGTTCCCTTACAGGGACAGACGCCTCGCGTTCGCTCGCTTCGCTTACAGGACAGGCACTGCGGGTTGCCCCTTTACAGGACAGGCACCGCGGCATTGCGTGCGCCGCCTGTCCTGCTGTGGGATGCGACACGGATGGGCTGGGTAGCGAAACGACGCGGCGTCAAAGAAGGCTGCACTGTACCGGACGATGGCTTCCGGCACTTGCTTGCGAAGAGCAGCAAATTCGGCAACAGCGACGGCAAGCT
>JBGSUV010000174.1:0-14597 GCA_041753315.1 Pirellulaceae bacterium
GGTCACCTCTTCCCTGTTCGCATGGCCGGTGGGAGCAGAGCAGAAAACCTTCGATTAGAACAGCGTTAGAATAAGTTTCATTGACGAAGGGAACGGCGAGGCGTTAGTTGTGAACTGACGTGCAAACTATAGACTTCTGCTTATTAACATCTCTCCGTATAGAGAATACAATGGGAAAGCTATATGTGACTTTTTTTGCAGTGGTTTCGGAACAATGAACGCTCGTTTTGGCGGTGCATCATTCGAGCGAGAATATTTCGACCTCCACTCCGTCGCATGAACTCCTCTCCTACTCGCTAAAGGTTAAAGTAATGACCGTTCGCACTGCAATTCTACGTGTTGCGATAGCCTGGCTTCTCTCGCTCTCGTCTGATGCTTTGGCCGACGATCAAAGCGTGTTCACCCCGCCTGCCGTTGCATCGATAGAACAGTTTCCTGTACCCGAGATGACAGAGCCCAACGCCGATGTCGCTCCGTTTGAATACGAAGATGTTGGACCGAAGATCCCCAACTACTTGCCCAATCAACAGTGGGGAACACAGGGCGACATTATCACGAAAATGCAAAAGCCTTTGCCTCCCGAGGAATCCGTCAAGCACTATATCGTGCCGAAGAACTTTCATCTCGAGCTGTTTTTAGATGAGTCCAATCTGCAAGGTAAGCCAATTTCCATGAATTGGGACGAACGCGGTAGGTTGTGGATCTCGGAAACCGTCGATTATCCCAATGAACTGATGCCTCCATCGGAGGGAAGGGACCGTATTCGCATTTGCGAAGATGCCGACCAAGACGGTCGTGCCGACAAGTTCACGATATTCGCAGAAAACTTGAGCATCCCGACCGGAATCGAATTTTGCCGTGATGGAATTGTCATTCAAGCTGGCGTTGAAACTCTCTTCCTGCGCGACACGGACGGCGATGGCAAAGCCGACCAACGCGAAGCGTTGATAACTGGCTGGGCCATGAATGATACGCACGGTGGAGTCAGTAATTTTCAATACGGCCTCGACAATCGCTATTGGGCGATGCAAGGCTACAACGACTCAAAACCCAGGTACGCTGGTGGCCAGCACCCCGGATTCCGCCAAGGCCCGTGGAATTTCACTATGGGCGGATCACCGGCGCATCCTAAAGTTATCAACGTCGAATTCATTCGTTCGACGAACAACAACAGTTGGGGGCTAGGCAGTAGCGAAGAGGGCTTGGTGTTTGCTTCAACTGCGAACGGAGTCCCAAGCGTTTTTGTTCCAATTCCGAACCGCTACTATGAAAGTGTTCGAGGATGGACACCGCAACTTGTCGCCGAGCGTATTTCGCGAGATCACTTGTTCGACCCAGTCACTGAGAACGTCCGACAAGTCGACTGGCACGGCGGCTACACAGCAGGAGCAGGACACGCGCTCTATACGGCTCGAACCTACCCCAAGAGCTGGTGGAATCGAGTTGCCTTTGTTTGCGGTCCCACGGGCCATTTGGTAGGAACTTATGTGCTGGAACGTGATGGTGCGAATTATAAATCCGATAATCCATTTAACTTGGTGGCGAGCGACGACGAGTGGAGCGCACCGATCATGGCCGAGGTTGGCCCAGATGGCAACGTTTGGATCATCGATTGGTACAACTTCATTGTGCAGCACAATCCCGTTCCAAACGGATTCAAGAACGGCAAGGGGAACGCTTACGAATCCGATCTGCGTGACAAGTCGCATGGGCGGATCTACCGACTTGTATACGATGGCGATGAAGGCCAGCCCGATGCCACGATTCCTCCATCGCTTGACGCTGCCAATCCTTCTACACTCGTTGCAGGCTTGTCTCACTCTAACCGTCTCTGGCGCCGGCACGCTCAACGCTTGCTTGTCGAAAGAGGGGATTTGGACGTCGTTGACGAGTTGATTGAACTGATTCAGAATCCTTCCGTGGATGAAACCGGCAACAATGCAGGAGCTATCCACGCACTCTGGACGCTACATGGTCTCGGAGCTCTTTCCAAAGCAGAAGGAGAAGCGTTTCCAGCTGCTGTCTCTGCCTTGAAACATGCTGCTGCTGGAGTGCGCAGGAACGCTGCTCTGGTGCTTCCGGCAGATGACGAATCGACCCAAGCATTGATCGAAGCGAATCTCATCGCCGACTCGGACATGCAAGTTCGATTGGCTGCATTGATGGCGCTAGCCGATATGCCCTCCAACGAAAATGCGGGCGAAGCAATTTCTAGCCTTGCATCCGATGAAGTGATGCTCGCGGATCGCTACTTGGCCGATGGAATTGTTTTCGCCGCCGCCGCTCACTCCAACTCGTTCCTTGCTAGTCTGCTCCTCACGCAGGTTTCGACTAGCAATGAGGCTCGGGCCAACATTGCGAGAGTCGTCGGTGAGCACGTTGCGCGATCGGGTCTTGAAGCAACCGACTTGGAATCGCTTTTGACCCAGATCGCGAGCTCAAAGGCTTCAGTACGGCAAGCTGTAATCGAAGGACTTGTTGCCGGATGGCCCGCCGCATCGGAAACTGTTGATATCAACGCCGATACCGAAAAAGCACTCGTTGCTATCATCGAGTCGACGCCAGTCGCTGAAATAGGTCCACTATTGCGACTCGCAGCCTTGCTCGGAAGTTCGGAACTCGGTAAGTACTCTGCTGCCCTTGCTGAGCAATTGCAAACCAAGGTGGATGACATTGCACTGGCTGCCACAGATCGCGTTGCGGCTGCGGAAGAGTGGTTGGAAATTTCTGCAGATAAAGACGAAACGGTAGGCAGCCTAGTTGAACGGCTGACACCTCAGCTTGTACCTGAGGTCTCCACCGGAGTTATTCGTTTGCTCGCGAATACATCCGCTAAAAATGTGGCCACGCAGTTGCTCGACGTCTGGCCAACAATGACTCCCACGCAACGCACTGACATCGTGGCTGTACTTATGACCAAACCAATCACCACCTTAGCATTGCTAAGAGCAATTAAGGAACAGAAAGTGGGCTTTGGAGACCTCTCGTTGGATCAACGCCAGACGCTCGTAAACCACCCTAGCCAACTCATTCGAAAGCAAGCTCAGCAGTTGATGGACGCCGCGGGAAGCGCCGTCAGTTCTGCGCGACAGGAAGTTATCGACCAATACTCGGCTGCGGCACACGCGACCGGTGACGTAGTTCTAGGAAAGGAATTGTTTATCAAGAATTGCGCCATCTGCCATAAACATTCGGGAGAAGGTAAGGAGGTCGGTCCCGACTTGACCGGCATGGCAGTGCACCCCAAAGAAGAACTGCTGACCCACATACTTGACCCCAGTCGCGGGGTCGAAGGAAACTTTCGCCGATACACCTTGTTGACCGTGGACGGAAAAATTCTCACCGGAATGCTCGCCGCCGAGTCTCTGTCCTCAGTTGATTTGATAGACGCCGAAGGAAAGAAACAATCAGTATCCCGCGAGGACATTGAACAGCTTACTTCATCGAATAAGTCCGTCATGCCCGATGGAATGGAACAACAGATGAGTCTATCCCAAATGACGGACTTGCTAGAATTCTTAACCAACAAAGGCCGGTTCGTTCCTTTGCCGATCGCCAAAGTTGCCAACGCGGTTAGCACAAAGGAACTCTTCGACAACCAAGGAGCTCCAGACACAATTGAACTGGAAAACTGGGACCAGCGAGAAGTAGAGGGTATCCCCTTCCAGCTAGTGGACCCTCAGGGTGACCAACGCGCCAACATCATAGTACTGAACGGAAGCATGGGCGTCATTCCGCCGAAAATGCCTCGCTCGGTCACGCTTCCGTGCAATATGATTGTCAAGAACCTCCACGTTCTCGGGGCGATCAGTGGGTACGGATATCCAAGAACTGAAGGAGAGACCGTCAGTATGGTTGTCAGGCTTCATTATCAAGATGGTGCAACAGAGGACCACGAACTGTTCAATTCCGTACACATCGCGTCTTTTGCAGGCAAATCGGACGTTCCGAAATCTACCTTTGCATTTGCTGCTGGTAACAGGCAAGTTCGTTACCTTTCTATTCAACCCAAGCGGCGTGAGCCGATTGAGTCTGTTGAACTGAGGAAAGGTGACGATGAGTCGGCTCCTGTCGTTCTGTCGATTACCGCAGAACAACATCAATAGTCCTTGGGCTCAATGCGAGTCAATGTTCAATGCGTGTTCCTTTCAACTTTGGAAGGAACCAAAGGGAAACTAGTTGGACAGCGCCACTTGGTAGCCTGGACAATTTGGCGTCCTGAAGTTTTCGTAGCCACCCGCTGCCAAGCGGTGGAAAACGTTAACTATCGCATCCACCGTCTGGCGACGGTGGCTACCCAGCTTGCCAAGTGGCGCTGTCCAACTAAACCCTGTGGACCAATCCCTCCGATGCTGTGTCAATCCCCTTAAGCAACGACGCTAGCGCTTCGCGATTCGGAGAGTACTCCAGCGCAACTTTGTGAGAAATCTGTTCATGCTGCATCAACTCAAACAATGAATGATTAAAGTTCCTCATCCCCTCTGAGCGGCAGACGGACAGAATAGCAGGAATGTCACTATCCTGTTCGTTGATGATTCGCTCTCGAACTAGGGCATTATTGATGAGTACTTCCGTAGCCGGAAAGCGACTGCCCGGTGAAACACCTGGTACCAATCGTTGGCACATGATGGCTCGCAAGCTATTGGATAACGAGGAGCGTATAAACGCATGGTCCTCTCTAGCAAAAAACTCGAGTATTCGACTAAATGTCTGCTCAGCGTCGATGCAGTGTAGCGACGCCATCACCAAATGCCCTGTCTCCGCAGCTTGAATGGCCGCATGGATTGTCTCGCGGTCTCGTAACTCTCCTACGAGAATGCAGTCAGGATCCTGTCGAACGACGTATCTTAAGGCCATGGCAAAACTCGGAACATCAATGCCAATTTCACGTTGCGAAATTATCGATTTCTTCGACGTGAAATGAAACTCGATCGGATCCTCAATCGTGATGACGTGCAAGCTACGCTGCTGATTGATGTACTCCAGCATAGCAGCCAACGTCGAGCTTTTTCCAGATCCAGTGATTCCGCTAACGATGATGAGACCATCGTGCGTATCGGCGATACTCCGCCGATAAATATCCGGCATATGAAGCTGCTGAAAATCGGGGATTTTGCTCTGCACACGCCGTAATGCAGCGTGCATTTGTCCATCCGAGCGAAAAGCATTGACTCGGAATCGATCTCCCGACGGGGCCAAATAGGCAAAGTCGGCTCCACCCTGCTTCAAATACTCGTCGCGCCGTTGCTCCGGCATCAACACATCCATCATCGCCTCAACATAAGCCGAATCGGGTATTACCGGTGAGTCAATTGGCCGCAGTTCGCCTCCGATTCGTATGTAAGGAGGCAAGCCAACTTTTAAGTGCAGATCGGAACCGTTTAACGATGTAACCAAGGCCAGGAGCTTTGCAATCTCCTCGCGCGGTGGAAAAAGCTTGGACATGTCAGGGTTTCTCAGTTGGTAAGAGACAAAATTCTGGACCACCGATGGCCAGCAATCGATCGTCCAACAATCATGGCGCAAAGCTGTGCCCACGACAACGGGCTTGCCCCGTAGACTTCAGGTCTTCCCATTGCTCGTCAACTGCACAGGCCTTGATTTTGCAACGGACTTTGCTGGGATTAGTTCGCCGGGACCAACGCCTTCCTTAGATGTCGCCCGGAGCGGCGTTTTGAGGCCTTGAACACTCGGCTATGCGACGAACCCACGTACTGGACGTTCTACCATCTGCCGGACCTGGATGACGATTATTCAGTCGCCGGGCGATAAACGAAAATGGCGACATCGAGGCAAACTTCCTGCGGCCCAGTAGCACAGAGCGTGTCGGGTACCTGTTCAACCTGTACACTCCCGAGATTACGCCGACGATCATTACCCACGCGGGAGCAGGAATGCCTGTGGGCTTCAATAACTACGGGACAGGTATTCACGACTAAAATGCCAGAAAGGCATCCGGTAGTCCATCTCCGTCAGAATCGTCTTCCAAGTCATTGACGTTGTCATAGAGGCTCCAGTTAAAGACGCTGTGCTCTAAACTTACGACTTCAGCTTCGTAAGTGCCTTTTGCTAGGCTCCGCCAGGTTGTGCGAAACACACCATTGGAGTCCGTCGCGCCTGTGAAGGTGACTCCGGCAAATCTGACTTCAATCGTTACACCCGCCACGACTGCGTCACCGGAGTTGCTGTTGGCATCGGAGTCGCGACGAATCTCAAACACGGCTTGCCACTCTTTGCCGCCTTTACGGGAATCGAAGCGAATGTCGTAAACATAGAGCTTGTTCGAATTGTCAACAGGCGCGACAGTGATCGCGACCGTTGTTAGGGACGCCAAGGAGGATACAAGACCATCATTGATGACCAGCGATGCTTGGTAGGATCCCGCCTCTGCGTAGACATGGTCCACTGCGGCGAAATTGGTGGTCGCTGAATTGCCATCGCCGAAGTCCCAATAATAGGTCAGCACTTGATCGTTCACCGATGTGTCATCTACGTTGTCGAAGTCGACCGATGCTGACGCATCGAAATGAACTGGCTGGCTCTCGTAACCCGCGTAGCCATTGCCGATGTTGGCAACTGGTACATCATTGACTTCGACGATGGTTGCAGAGGTCGTGTCGACCGATTGATTGCCATGGCCATCTAGGACTGTCAGCGTCACCGTAAAGGCACCGCCGAAAGCATAGGTGTGATTGACCGTGGGGGACGTAGTCTGTGCGGTTTGGCCATCCCCAAAATCCCACAGATAAGTCAGCGGATCATTTTCTGGATCACTGGAACCGGATGCGTCGAAAGTGACGCTCTGGTCTTCGTTACCGCTTTGCGCTACTCTAGCATCCGCCAATGGAGGGTCGTTTGGCTCGAAGCCAGGCGGAAGGCCAGAGACAGCATTCAGCTCAAAAATTGATGCTCCGAAACCAGATAGTACTGGCCCTATAGGCCCCGAAAGGTTGGCAGCCTGCGTTGTATTGTCTCCGGTATTCCCGTACAAACCACCTCCAACAAGAATGCTATTGTTGTAGGAACTCCACGTGAGATCCCGCATAGAGTTCACGCCAGCGCCTGTCAATTGAGTCGCCCAGTTGAACTGGCCTTGATCATCGACACTAACTACAAAGGCGTCAGCATTGTCGCCGGGACTAGTAAGTACTTGCGCCCCAGGACCGCCATCAAAATCAACTGACAGATAAAAGGGGCCGCCGACGAAAACATTGTCCGATGCGTCAACTGCCAATCCCCATCCATGCTCATTGCCAGCGCCACCATAGGATCGCGTCCACAGGAAGTTTCCATTTGAATCAAGCTTGGAAGCGAATGCGTCCAGTTGCCCGTTTGATTGAAGAGCTTCCGACCCGAACATCGCGTCGCTCCCCGCTTCGAAATTTCCTGCGACAGTTACATAGTTGTTTCTTGCTTCGACTTCTCGTCCTGCGTCCAGTCCCACGCCGCCAAATCCTCGGACCCAGGAGACAGTTCCGTTTGCCCCATCAATTTCAGCAACCCAACCATCCTGTCCACCATACGATGCAACGGGAAAACTAGAGCCAAAAGGATTCTGGCCGTTAAAGCCTCCAGTGGCGTACACGGTGCCGTTGGGTGCGACTGAAATGGCCGAAGCAAAATCATCTGCCGTGGAACCGCCACGAATGGCCCATTGGTAGTCTCCCGCGGCGTCCAATTTCAAAACATAGATGTCGGCACTTCCTGCGGAAGTAAGTTCAGCCGAGCCAATCGACGGATCGAAGTCGACTGTGCCAGTAAACGAGTTACCGATAAAGACTCCATCGGTGACGCCATTGATTTCATGAATGGCAATCCCACCCCAATACGCCCCTTTCGCGGAGGCGTCTGAATACTCGTGATTCCACTGGAGGTTGCCAAGGGTGTCGAACTTGGCAATCAACAATCGCGGCTGGCTACTGCCAACGGCTACGCTGGTGGTGTACGGCACATTTCCTGCATTTACACCAGCGATCGTGCCATTTCCAACAATGTAAGACATTACGTACAGATTTCCAGCTGAATCCGCCGCAACACCGGCAGCTCTACCACTGACGGCGTTCGTCGTCGTGCCGCCCCCACCTTTCTTACCTTTACCGGTAGTCGTTGTGCCTTGAACACCTCTCGCCCACAGGAAATCTCCGTCGGACGAATATTTTGCGACAAACGCGCCGTCGAAATTCGCCGCACCCGGACCAGGATCAAAATCAACCTCCTCGTCCGTAAATCCAGTGTTGCTGAAGGCAAAATAGATGCTACCGCTGGCATCCGTCGTGATGTCATAGCCCTCTCCCGAACCAATCGACAACGGAAAACCGGTAAGCACTCGGCGTTCTTCGAGCGCTTCAGCAAACAGTCGACGGCGTGATTGACTTCGAGTAGACATAGTTCGTACCAACTTTCTTCGTTCAGAGGATGCTATTGCCCGACAGGATAGCCCCCGAAAAGGCTTGTTCTTTTTGACGCTCAACACAGAATATTCTTCAAAATTTCCCTGCCGCTGATCTGCTTTGCGTCTCCCGATCGCGGAAATACCGCTCCAACGTCAATCCGTGTAGAGAAACAGGCGGAATCTGCCCAGCAATAAAACGTGGGCCATAGCCGGTCCTTTCCGTTTTTTTGCGGGCATCGTACTTTTTTGCTGTCACAAGCTTTTAGAATTTACGGGGTCTGATGCGGAGGATCATTTGAACAAATCAAGCAAAGTAAATGAGACTGAACGACTGCTATGCGAGGTCAAAGCAGGCAATAAGGACGCACTCAACTCGTTGATCGAGCAAGAGCGCGACTATCTTCGTAGGCTGATCGATTTGCGATTGGAACCCGGCTTGCGTGTTCGCGTTGATCCATCGGACGTAATCCAGGAGACAATGATTGTGGTTAGCCGGCGCATCGATGATTTCCTACGGCGTCGCCCAACGACTTTTAGACTGTGGGTTCGCCGCAAGGCACTGGAACGCATAATCGAAGCTCGGCGACGACACCAGGCCGCCAAGCGTAGTTTCAAGAATGAATTTCACTTGTCCGATGCGTCTTCGATGTTATTGGCCAAACGGTGGGCCGCCCAGACACCAAGCCAAATTGTGCAACACAGGGAGGAAGCCGAGCAAATCCGTCGCGCCGTACAAGAACTTGACGAACCAGATCGAGAGGTTCTGCTGTTGCGGCATGTGGAAGTGCTATCCAATAACGAAATCGCCCAAGTCCTGGGAGTTGCGGTAGAAACAGCCAGTCGCCGCTACGGTCGCGCCGTACGAAAACTTGCAGAACTACTTCTCAAAGAATAGGAAAACTCGTGTCATGAACGAAGAGGTTGCCGAGCAGTTTTCCGAAGACTTGGACCAAGTCCTGGGCCAAATCGCCAACGAGTACTTTGATCGATTGGCTGACAACGAGCAGCCCTCCATCTCGGAATTCGTTCGGCGATTCCCACAGTATGCAAGCGAGCTCAAAAAGGTGTTGCCCGCACTTCAGCAACTTACAGAGTCAATCTGTCCCGAGTCTGGTAGCCTCGGCGCAGCCACATCAGGTCCCATTCGTCAACTGGGTGATTTTCGAATCGTCCGCGAAATTGGACGTGGGGGAATGGGGATCGTTTACGAAGCCGAACAAATCTCGATGGGAAATCGATTGATTGCCCTGAAAGTAATGCCGTTTGCTGCCATCGTCAATGAAGTTCAGCTCCAACGCTTCCGCAATGAAGTTCGCGCTGCGGCCTCGCTCAATCATCCGAACATTGTGCCCGTCTACTCAATTGGAGAGGAACTGGGCGTCCATTTCTATGCCATGCAACTTGTACACGGACAGAGTCTGGCAAGTCTAATCGACGAAATGCGAAACATGCGGAAGCATGCGGAGTGCGCCGCTTCGTCGATAACGCAAATCATTCGCGATTTCAGTCAGTTCGCGTCCTCGAGTCTCGCCACCGACCCAACTATGGACCAGCCTGTTTGTCCCTTGCAGGCCAACGACATTCTAGACGACGGGACACTGGCGGAAGCAGTCGTCGCGGAAACTGTCGGTAGCGTTCAAGCGGCCATTGATACAGTTAAGAGCAAGAACGGAAAATATGCCGCCGAGCATCATCAGGTTGTGGCCAGTCTAGGAATTCAAGCAGCCTTGGCGCTGCAGCATGCCCACGAACGAGGAGTCGTTCACCGTGATATCAAGCCCGCAAATCTAATGGTCGATAGCCATGCCAAGCTGTACCTCACAGATTTTGGTCTCGCGCATATGGAAGAAAACGCTGGCATCACTATGACGGGGGATCTGCTGGGCACATTGCGCTATATGTCACCCGAACAAGCCCTGGGGAATCGGGCAGCAATCGATCATCGAACCGATATCTACTCCTTGGGCATTACCCTTTATGAGTTGCTGACGACAGAGTATGCCTTCAATGGCAGAAATCGAAGCGAACTTCTACGTCAAATCACTTCCGAAGAACTGCGTCCGATTCGCCAGGTCGAACGCATGATTCCCCACGACGTGGAAACCATTGTTTGCAAGGCAACTGCAAAGGATCCAGCAGATCGCTATCAAACGGCTCAAGAACTGGCGGATGATCTGAAACGATTCTTGGTGTATCAGCCGATTCTCGCCAAGCCGCCGACGACCTTCGAACGTTTGCAAAAATGGGCGCGTCGCCATCCTACCGTTGCAACGTCTGTGTCACTTTTGCTTGTTGTTTCCACCATTGGCGCAGCGTTTGGGAGCTTTCTATTGCAGCGTCAAGTGATTCGGGCCGAAGCCGCGGAGCAGGCCGCTAAAGATTTGGCGAATGAAGCGCGTGATCAGGCTGATGCCGCTGGGCGCTCAGCAAAGATAACCGAAGGCATCAATTCGTTCCTGGTTGACTACATGTTTTCTATGGGAGACTCGCGAGCAAAATTGCCACAGCCTGCAAACTTACGCAGCATGCTTGACAACGCAACCTTGTTTGCGGACCAAAGGTTTCCAAACGATACCGAACTCCGCGCGGTCCTTCACAAGACAATCGGACAGCTCTACCAACGAATCGGTGAACTCGAACTCGCCCAAGCACAATTCCAGCGCGCACTTGAGATTATTGAGGCAAATGTGGTGCAGGTCCCAGCCCTCGATCCTGGGGAAATTTTTGCCGGTCTGGGCGAGCTCCAACTTATATCTGGACGACTGGACGAAAGCGAAGCCACGCTTCGAGCCGGTCTGGCGTTTATAAGAAGTATGGATGTGCTGCGCTCCGTACCCAAACTGGAATTGCTGTTGGCCAAAACACACTTACACCGCCAAGAATTCGCAAAAGCTGAATCATTAGCCAAACGCTATTTCGAGGCCAGGACCGGCAATGATCAACTGACCGCTGCTCGCGCGTCGTGCATTCTCGCGAAGGTTGCGGTCTCACGTGGAGCATTCGAGGATGCCATGCCGCTCTTGAATTCGTCAATAGGCATTTTTGACCAGGAACTCGGAGTCGAAAATTGGGAAACGCAAGAAGCCATTGTTCAACTTGCCGATTTGCATTACGCGTTAGGTCGCTACTCCGAATCCGAGGATCTTTGGCGCCAGATTCTAGAATCACGATTGGTCGCCCACGGACGTGGGCATTCGCAAACGCTGGATGCAATGGAGTCATTGGCGGAACTGCTGGGTGTGCAGGAAAAGCGTGAAGAAGCTGAGTCGTTATTACTTGATGTGATTAAACAGCGTTATCGACTTGGAACACTCACTGATACTCAAGGCACGGTGATGCGGCTTGCGGAATTAAGACATCGATTCGATGACAGTGATGCGATCGATGTACGCGCTCTCATCACAGAAATGGAGTTAAAGGAACCGCCCGACGCACTCGATTTGACAAATCGTTACTGCGATGGGTTGATTTCGCGAGGCGAGTTTGGACCGGCGGAAAAGCTCTTGCGCCAAGTCCATGATCTTGGCAAAAAGCATCTGGGAAAAGCTCATCCCGTGACTGCCGAGAGTCTGGTTCGCTTGCATTACTGCCTACTGGCCCAGCGTAAACTGCTGGAGGCGGATCCTGTCGGTTGGTCTACAATCGGTCATGCGTTTTCTGAACAATCGAGCACAGTTGTCGGTGAGGCCGAACAATTGGCCATGATGGATATCGTCTATCAAAAAGTGCTGCCATGGACCGAAGAGATGCTGCGTAAATCGCTCAATTACAAACTCGATCGCTATTCAAATAAACATCTCACGACTTCTTTGACGGCCATTACCCTAGCCCAGATCCTGATGATGCAGGACAAACGAGACGAGGCAGCTATTCTGCTGCAAGATGCACTGCAGACACGTCAAAGCAAACTACCGGCGGATCATAGGTACGTTCGAGAAGCTGAGAGTTTATATGGCGCATGTCTAAGTCAAGGTGGTCAAACAAGCGAAGCTGAACCACTGCTGCTTCGCTCCGTTGAGGGCCTCGTAAAGGACCTTTCGTATGCGCCGCTGCTAAAGGCTGAATACCTGAAGCGCGTTGCCGACCACTTTATCCGAGTTGGCAATTCAGAGCGAGCGATTGTCTATCAAAGACAGCGTGCGACGCAACTGCGACTTTGCTTGGCCCACTGGGAACACGCAGGATATGACTCACCTTCCGACAATAACAACGTTCGCATGCGACTGGGAGAAAGTCTTACTGCCTGCGGAGATTTTGATAACGCTTTACAAGTCTTGCTCTCTGTGTATCGATCTACGTTTTTAGGACAGAGAAACCCAAGCTCTGCCCAGCATAAAGTCCAACAGCTCTTAGCCGAGTTGTTTCAAGCAAAGGATCGACACGCGGTACAAGTTGGCAGTCTCGATGCGAAACTCCAGCGCCTCGGTCAAGCATGGCAGCAATTGGCAAAGTTGGAGTCGCCAACCACCAATGATTTAGCGGAAACACGCCGGGCTTCTAACAGGGAATTCTTCGACACCCAGATTCAAGTATGGGAAGCCATGTGCAACGTCGGACGAAATCAAGCAAATCAGGCGTGCCTATCACAGGCATATCACGATTTAGGCGTCTTCTACGTTTTTTACAACGAACTGGACCAAGCGGTAACCTGGTTAGACAAGGCGGCAATATCGATCGACGAAGCATTGGCACGAGATTCAAACGACCCCGAGGTAAAAGCAATTAAGTCGGTGATCGGCTGCACCTATGGGATCGTAGCAAGCAGGCAGGGAGAGTTTGAGAAAGCATCTTCGCAGTTCCAACAAGCAAGTCAGTTGGCTCGTGATGTCCCACGAGGACAGTATTGGAATCAAGTGGAGGGCCCCTCGCTGATTGAACATGCAATCTTTCTAGCAACCTGTCCTGATATTGAGTTTGCGAATCCAACCTTGGCGTTGGAGATCTGCCAATCACTGAATGATCGCGAAATAGTTCGCAATAGATACGCGGAGGCGCTGGCTCTTTACCGGCTAGGCAAATGGCAAGCGGTTGTGGACTTACTGCAGAATGGTCGAAGCCTTTTTGATGGCTTAATCGCCGCCATGGCACATCAGCAACTCGGAGACCGGCAAAAAGCTGAATATCACTTTCAAACCAGTTTGAAGGCCATCGTACGACACTCCAAGAAGTTTGAACAAGGTGAAAATTTGCAAAACTGGTGGTTCATACACGATCACTACCAATTGCTTCACGAGTCTGCCAAAGCTCTCGGTTATTCAACCGAACAGCTCCAGTCACAACTTTTGCAGCTCCGATAACCCCGACACTAGCAATAGATGACGGATGCCTACATCATCGAGCCGTCTACCTAACCAAGTTAAGTCTGTATAACCTCGGCGATCATGTGGCGGCGATTGGTCACTTTGCGGAGGCTATCAATCGCTTTTTTTCAAAATGCTTCTGGCAGGGTGCCAGAAAAATTCACAGGGCGAAATTTTGAAACTAGTTTGCGCGAGATGCTACAATCATGCTGCTTGAACAACCTCTGATTTACCAATCGCATAAGCACGACCTAACCCACATCCTGTCTGAGATCGAGTCCGGCGATCCGTCGGCCGCTGAGAAACTTTTGCCGCTGAGAAACTTTTGCCGCTGGTCTACGACGAGTTGCGTTAGCACAGTGACTAGTCGTGATCTGTGTAAATGTCAGCACGTGTGAACGTGGTTGGCAACGTGCCGTCAACACTCAATGCACTAAACTCTCGTTCCAGGCTGTCCCAAGGAATATCTTGAGTCTGTTTTGCAGGGGGGACCATCAGTTTCAAGAACTCGCCGATTGAGACACCAGCGGCATTGGCTGCAATTTCCAGCGCCTTGGCTGTTTGTTCGTCAATTTGGATGGATACCATCAGTACACCTTGCCTGTTGACTGTCATCTACATAATACCACTCGGCACTCATTTGGCCAAACTACTTTAAACGACAGTCGTTTTGAAGCTGCGCTGCACGAGCGCTGCATTTCCGGCGGCGCAGCGAGTCCTAATGTGGCACAAACTGCCGCCATGAAACATGAGGCAGCAAACAAAAAAGTAAACATTCGCCGAAGGTGTGGGGAGTAGTATAGCGATCTAGCGACGGGAGGCGAAATATTCTAATTGCGGGGCATGATGAATGCTTCGCTGCTTGAACCGATTTCCCTGGCTGAACAAGTACGTTCGCTGATAGC
>JBGSUV010000175.1:0-2502 GCA_041753315.1 Pirellulaceae bacterium
GCTTGGGATGACTCCGTTCGATAGGACACTGTCGTCGCAGGCAAGTTCGCAGGCGCTGCGCATTCTTCGATGCGCACGCCACACCAATGGATGAAACCAGTAGAGACTGCACACGATTCGGCTGAACAGTTGCCAGAGAACATCCATTCGTTTGATATGCGCTAATTCGTGCAACAAGACAATTCCCAGGCGTTCTTGGGTCCAATCCGTCCAATCGGGACTTGGAAGCAAGATGGTCGGATAACGTATGCCCCAAGTCATCGGGATATAGCCGTGGTTGGACTCACGCAATACAACGTGTCGATTCAATCTTCGCCGGATCAACTCTCCGGCTTCATCTCCCAACGACTCAACTAGTATCAACCGCGATTGTCGGCGAATTCGTCGGTTTCGCCATAGAGCCCCGATTAAGGGGAGCAGTGTTAGCGGAATACCGATCAACCAGATGACGATGATGACTGCTGTACCAAGGTTGCCAGCCGTCGATAGCCAAGTTCCTTCGCCTCGCAATGTTCTTTGCGTCGGATCGCTGGCAGTCTGTGCCATCAACTCGTCTGCATTGATCGCAGGTAAAACGTTGGTAGTGCCCTCTGCTCCTGAACCTAAACCTGTGGTTGGTATGAAACGATCGGCCGTGTGCTCTACGTTCAATTGGTTGTTCGATTCCATTGTGCGAATCGGGTCACGCTCGCCCCTTAGCGAGTTCTCGACGCGATTTAGAATGGCATTTCCATCGGCTTTTTCAACTTCCGGCAGCCAAGTTTGCGAAAGCACGGGCATTGGAAAGGTCGGCAAGATGAGCGTAACACATGGAAGGGTGGCTAATCCTGCAAAGCATGCAAGCCACAGGCAATGTCGTAAAGCGGCCGACTGGCGAACGAGCAATCGTTCAGCGAGGCTGATTAGGCAGAGTAGCAACGTTGCCTTCGTGAGCAGATCAACAATGATCAAAAGAGCGGGAAGTTGGCTGGATGAAATCACGTTAGCGGCCCTCCTTTCGCGCTTGTTGGATCAGCGATTCGATTCGAGTCAAGTCGTCATGGGTAAGCTGTTCCGATTCGAGCAATGCGGCGACTGCGTCACTAGGTGAGTTGCAAAAAAATGTTTTGACCAAGTGGTTGAGCGCCCGGCTGCTGGCTATTTGCTTCGCGACAGTCGGTCGATAGATGTATTTGGTCCCCTGCTGGCGGTGCTTGAGCAACCCCTTGGATTCAAGTAATCGAATCATGGTTCTGACCGCAGAGTAGCTTGGCGGATTCGGCAGCCGCTCGCGCACTTCGCTAACCGACGCTTCGTTCATCGAAAACAAGATATCCATTATTTGCCGTTCGCGAGCGCCTAACGGAGTGGATTCGAGTCGTCGGTTCATAATTTTGGGGTCGCTAAAGGCATCGGAGCAAAGATGAAATAGAGTGGCAATTGACTGCCATGTGGCATTGTGTTGCCACTGGTGGCAACTGTCAAGCGAATGTCCAACTCAACGGACAATTCCTGTCCAATTTTCGCGGGTAGACCAGATACTCTTCCCAGGACATCGCCTTGTGAGAGTCAGCCATCCCCTTCGTCTCTCAGCCATGAACGCCAAGTTTTAACGCTTGGCCAGTTCGGTCCCGTTCGCCATGGATCGAGCGGAAGTGATGGCGATCATGCTCACGAGTACGATCTTCTGTTTACCTTTGGGTAGGATGTAGGCGCAGCCAGCATCCGCCACAATCGAATCGCGGTTGACGATCACGAATTCTTGGCCGTCGTTTGTCGTGATCGTAACGGGAGAATTTTTGGCTATGTAATCCAGCAAGTCGGTGTGGTTCATTTCGTCTCTCCAGGTTCCCTCGAGTCGCGGTAGGGATGGTCACCTTCATTGTACTAAACACCGAACAACACGCAGACATCTGCTTGGTACGAAAGCCGTACGTGCATTGGGGGACTCGCTAACGGCGTGGCGCTCGGGGCAGATCACCAAAGTTGACCAGGGCTCCCTTAACCACACCGACCCCCAGTATGAACAAGCCGAAGCGCAAAGTCGCGCGTCGTCGCTTGAATGCAGCAACCAGAGATCTCATGTCCATCCGGTCCCAGCAGCCAAGTTGCGTCCTGCTCCATCCCGAAGATCGCCCCTTGCAGGACAGGCGCAGCGATTCGCCCCTCCGCGCGCCGCCTGTCCTCGCGCATTCGCTCCCATTCCCCAGGACAGGCACCGCGCTCCCCCCGGTGCGCGTTGCAGGACAGACGCCGTGGTGCTCCGATGCAGGACAGGCGCGGCGCGATTGCGCACAGCCTGTCCTGCGGAGCCAACGGGAGCAAAACGCAGCGACTGTCCTGCCGGACGGACTTGTCGTGGCGATTTGGGGCGTTTGGTGAAGAGTCGCGATGCTCGCATCTCTTCCAAGAGTGGCCGAGAAAACTTTTTTCGATTTTTTGAGAAATCTCGTGTAAGGAATTCAAGAAAGCTCCGTCAATTCATATAGGGAACTAGCGTCGACGAGGTTCTGCCGCCAATCA
>JBGSUV010000176.1:0-76587 GCA_041753315.1 Pirellulaceae bacterium
TCGTTCATTTCCGGCGATAATAGTTTATACTTGCGACGAATCCTTGCGACAACTTTTGCATCCATGATGCAACTGTTCTCGCACGAATCACCTAAAACTCCAATATCAAGTTGTAAAAGTTATTTTTGCGCGGGCCCTTAGCATCATGATGGCCTCCGTTTGCATGCTGGCCAGCGGTTGGATATCGGCAGGCAGGGTTGAAGCCGGTTTGGTGACCATTTCCATTAACAACCCGGGCAGCGCGAGTTTCTCGTTGACTCCGCTATGGTATGGGTTTCACGATGGCGGTTTCGACGTTTTCAACCCTGGCCAAGCTGCTTCAGCGTCGCTGGAAGCGTTGGCCGAAGATGGCATTGTCGGTGGTTTGCAGAGCGATTTTAGCGCGACGGCACCGCTTGGTCAGCAAGGTGTTTTGGTGGCTCCTGGTGGATTTCCGGGTGCTCCGGTCATTGAGCCTGGAGAAACCGCCAGCTTTACGTTCGACCGCGTCATGGCAAACCGCTTTTTTTCATTCGCTTCAATGGTCATTCCGTCCAACGATGCGTTCATCGGGGCACCTGAAGCAATTGAGATTTTTAATGCCGATGGAAGCTTGGTAGGAGGTGGCACTACGCGTACGTTGACCATCCGTTACGAACAGATTTGGGATGCGGGTACAGAAGTCAACAACACGCTGGGCGCCGCGTTTTCGACAGTGGGCGGTGTTTCGTCAGATGAAAACGGCGTTGTTCAGTTATTACCCTCCGGTGGGCTAGACAACTTTTTAAATACCTTTACACCAGCAGGAGAAATCACTAGCTTGTTTACGCCCGGTTCAACAGTAGCTACCATCAGCATTACATCTGTACCGGAACCGTCTACCGGCATGCTGGTGGCAGCAGCCTGTGCATGCCTGGGGACTCTGCGAAGGCGGAAATCAGGTACGTTCGCATAAAGTATTCACGAGTACTACATGGCTCATCAATATTGGTATGTAAGCAGTTGTTCGCTGTTTCAGCGGCTGAGCGAAGATCAGCTCAGCCGCTTGGAACGCCATGCTCGCACACGGACGTTTGCGAAGGGGGAGGCAATCTATCTTCCTTCCGACCAGTCCAATGGAGCGTTTCTGCTCGGATCAGGACGTGTTCGCATCTGTTCTACAACGCCAGATGGCAAGCAGGCCATCCTGGGCTTCGTAAAAGCTGGTGAGCTTTTCGGCGAAATGTCTTTGGTCCAAAGCGGGTATCGCGAAGAGCGGGCCGAAGCTGCGGAGGCGTGTCAAGTTGTGCTATTGCCCGCCGATGAGTTGCAGCGGCTGATGTCTGAATGTTCTGACCTGTCGCTCGGCATCACCAAGTTGATCGGTGTGCGCAGAAGACGCATTGAGCGCCGGTTGCGGAGTTTGCTATTTCGATCCAATCGCGAGCGACTGGGCTACCTTTTGTTGGATTTGATTGAGCAGTTTGGCAAGAAGTGTCCCAATGGTACTTTGATTGACGTGAGACTGTCGCACCAAGAGTTGGCATCGATTATCGGATCGACGCGCGAATCGGTAACGATCAACCTCGGCGAGTTCCAGGCTGAGGGTTTGATTCAGCAGAGCAGGATGCGGATTGTGGTTATTGATCTCGGACTCTTGTCCGCTGAATTTGGAGGGGCGATCCATCAGCCAAGTGCGCCTGGGATTCGTCTGGATGTTGGTAGTCTGCCCGCTTTTCATCCGAAATAGCTGGCCCGAATGATGACCTGAAAGCCTTAGAAAGCAGAATTTCGCAAGAATGGTATTGAGAATCGACTATGTCCAACATCCACAAGCACGATGAGCGTTGGAAAGTATGCCAACCCGGCACGCTAGCCGAATTGGCTGGCCTTGACCGCCGCTTGCAGCGCAGGCAATTTTTGAAGCGCGCCACCAGTGTTGGCGGCTTAGTCGGCATGGGCGTGATTGGCGCTTGGATGCTGACCAAAGTAGGCAATGAATCGCTTGACAACGGCTCGACGGTCAAAGGCACGTTCCCTGGTGACAGAATGTACGGGGGAATTCTCTGCTCCAAACTCAAAGCGCAGGGGCAGTTGTTCCTTGACGGAAAGCTCAGCGATTCCGTCGTCGCACAAATCGAAATTCACTTGGCAGAGTGTTTTTCATGCAAGGACTTTATTAACAGTCTTCGCGAAGTCGAAGATTCTGCCGACGTCTAAAAATATTTAAAATGCCCGAATTTTGATGGTGTCCGCTAGTGCACAACTGTGCGCTGTGTTACAGAAACTCGATAAATGGCCGGCTAGATGTTGCTGCTTTGACGGAGACTGATAGCTGTTCACCGAAGCGAAAGGCCGATTGCTGGCATTTCACCGTGGCAACAGCGGTCGGCAAGGGAACTGGACGCCATTTATTGCGTCTGATATTTCATGACTGGTTGCAATTCGAAGACTCGGTAGTGCGGCGTCAACATTCAGAATTTTCGTAGTGGACAAGGGCTACGAGTCCCGGGTGCTCTGGCAGTATCGAACGATTGTCCCCAGTCGTTTCCAACGCAATTGGGACAATCGCTCGACACTCACTGCGTTGAGACAGTGTGTGTCTTCCCCAAAAACATGGAGTATCGATATGTACGGCATGTCTGGCCCTAAGAATCGTCCTCTGATTGTTGAATCGCTCGATTCAAGACGGTTGTTCGCCTGCGACTTGGCAATAGCATCTAACTTCATAGCGCCGTCCAATTCAGTGCAGTCCCAGGCGGCTCAGGCGGTCGAGGTCGCTAACTTTACTTCCAGTGATGCAGGGGCAACGCGGGAGACAGCAGCCAACATTGGTGCTGTTGACGGCACACGCCAGTTGGCTGGAACACTTGGTTGGTTTGATCGAGTGGACATGGTTAAGTTCAGCCTGGATCGCGATGCGCAGACGACGATCCAGCTTGCAGGTCTCAATCAGAATGCGGATATTTTAATATTTAATGCTCGCGGGGAAATTCTCGGCCACTCAACGCGCGTTGGACGGAGTGATGATAGGATCGACGTTGCGTTAGAAGCGGGCGACTACTATCTGCAGATCGTTGCCCGCTCGTTCTGGTATACGCAATACAGTTTGAACATCCACGCAAAGTTGCAACCGACAGCGCCTGCCGTTGAGACGACCACGCCTGCTGATTCACACGCCGCGCCAACGCCAAACGAATCCGTCGCACCGCTTCCGGATGTCGCCTACTTCGGAGGAAGCCGTGAGTGGAATCTGAATGCTATCGGTGCACCAGAGGCTTGGGCAGCAGGTTACACAGGAGAAGGAGTGTTGGTCGCGGTGATCGACTCCGGTGTTGATCTCGATCACCCAGAATTGGTCAACCGGTTATACGTAAACCCAGGGGAACTTTCCGACAGGCGGTTCGACAACGATCGCAACGGATTTGTGGGAGATGTGCAGGGCTACGACTTTGTTGACAACGATGCGGTTGCTGACGATGGCAATGGCCACGGGACGCATGTGGCGGGCACGATTGCGGCCGTCGCCCCCGATGCAAAAATCTTGCCGATACGAGTTTTAGATGATGCTGGGTCTGGAAGTGCGTTTGATGTCGCCGCAGGCATTCGATATGCAGCCGACCTGGGCGCTCAAATCATCAATCTGAGCTTGGGGGGCGGTTATAGTCAGGCCATCGACGCGGCCATTGAATACGCGAAGTCAAGGGATGCGTTGATCGTGGTCGCCGCCGGCAATGAGTCTGCGGCGGCGCCGAGCTTTCCGGCTCGATTTAGCGCCGCTGACAGCCATGTGATTTCCGTCGGAGCCTTTAATTCATCGGGTCAGTTAGCCAGCTTCAGCAACGATGTTGGCAATAGTGGCGCGATCCAAATCGACGCTCCGGGAGTAGGAATTTACAGTACCTACATCGGCGGACAATACGCTACGCTGAGCGGCACGAGTATGGCGGCACCCCACGTCGCCGGCTTGGCAGCATTGACAATTTCAGCCAATCCAGATCTCAACAGCAGTGAAATTCGAGAACTGTTGACGACCGGCACAATCGGTCGTGCAACGGGCTCTGATTCCCTAGGCAAAGTCTCAGCCATTCAGACAGTTGCTTATGCCGCGGCAGGATTGACGCGCGTTGGAATTGGGACCAACTCACTGAGTCGTTCAGCCACCGTACCCGCCAATGCTTCCGATCAGATGCGCACGACTTCGATGCGCTATGTCGTCACATCCGACTTAGCCCAGGCGACGAGTGAAGGGCGCGCAGTTGCGAGCGCAGAGCCTCATGAACTGCTCGCTCCGACGACAACCAAACCGACAACCAAACCGACAACCAAACTGACATTCACTGGCGATGAGTTTCGCTCCCGAGAAATTGTGTTTACCGAACGAGCCACCGACTTGGCGCTGAGCGAATGGAGTAGTGAACCAGAAGATGAAGCTAGCAATGTAGAACTACTGTCCTCAATTGTTCTACACGCAGCCTAAGTCAACCATCGCAATTAACAGAACAATTGGGGACGATTGTTCTACATATATCGTCATGCGAACTGCAACTATTTTTTTGCTGATGACCGATTGGAATCGATCCATCGCTTGATGTCTTCAACGGTCTGCGGACTGTGTTGGACAATCGTTAGCATATGGGCACCGACGGCTTCGGCTTGCTCGGAGTTGCCAATTTGCCACTGCAGTTCTGCCAGCAATTTGAGATCACTCAAGTCACTGTACTCGGTCAATTGCACAGCTTTTGTGGCAAATTCAAGCGACTTGCTGAATTCATCGATTGCGGCGGCAGCCAGGGTCGCTTTCCTGAGAGTATCCAATTGACGCGGATTCGACTTGAGTGAATCTTGATAGCGTTCCAGCGCCTGTGCGAAGTTGCCATTCCGAGCAAGCGCTTCGCCCCAGAGGAATAGAATTTTTGCATTGAAGGGCTCGATCGCATCAGCTTGTTCGTAAAGTTTGGCAGCGGTTGTGTAGTCCTTTTCCAGCAACGCAAACCACGCCAGCATGGACAGTCCATACTGCTCATCGGGGTCGATCTCAACTACTTTGCCCAGACGTTGTTTAGCAAGCGTCATGTCCCCCAGCTTTGCGTCGAGCGTTCCAAGTTTTCCGAGTGCTAGGGCATCGTTGGGTTGACGCTGAACGATGGCCGAATAGAGTTGATGTGCTAACGCATCTTGGTTGTTGCGCATTGCATTTTCGGCTGAGCTAAGGTCGGCGTCCAACTGGGTCTGTTGGGCAACATACTCTTTCAGCTTCTCGCGCAGGCTCGTCGCATTTGGGCTGATAATCAGCGCTTCGCGGACGGACGCAATCGCGCCGCGATAACGACCGCTTTGCGCAGCTGACTCGGCATCCTGCAGCCAATCATCGATGAGCTGTTGCTCCAATTCACTAGCCCGTGTGGCAGCTTCGTCGGTGGTTTGAGATCGATGCCAACGCAACAGCACTTCGTTGGTGGCAATTTCATCAATGGAGATATTGTGTTGATAGCGACGAGTTGGCGGGACGTACGAATCATCAACTAAATCGAAATTGACATTGATTTTTACATAAGGCCGCATATGGCAATCGACGCACTGATCTCGAACCGCATCAGGCAGTTGCGGACGCTTGGAGCAGTGATCGACCTGATGGCAACCCGTGCAATTGGTTGTAAAGCTGGTTCCCGTTGACGGTTCGTCGGTCAAATGGGGATCGTGACAAGTAATGCACGTCATTTCACTCTGCTGGAAACACTTGCTTTGACGCAAGTACTTTATTTGATTGGCGACATGGTCATCCTCCGAATGCGGTGGATCGACCCAACGATAATGGTCCTCCAACTCTTCCCCTGGGCGGAATCCAAGTGCAGGGCCTCGATGCCGAATCGCGTTACCATGGCACTGTGTACACACTTCTAATAGTCGTTCGCGAGGCAATTCGGAGGGCAACACGACATGTTTGGCAACGCTTTCTTCTGGATGTTGTCGATGAAAGTCGACGTGCGCTTGCCCAGGTCCGTGACAACGCTCGCAGGTGACACCCGATATGAGATTGTCGCGTTGGTATTCAGCCAAAGTACCAGGTACGTGTTCAAACCAGGTGTTATGGCATTCGAAGCAACGTAGAGTTAGCGGTCGCGCGTGGTCCCCACCGCCGTGGCGATCAAATCCGCTGGCCCCCCAACAGTCGTCTGCGTAGACCCATGCCACCGGCAATTCCCAGAGCGTGTTGTCGTTGTGCCACGACAAATAAACCTCGTCGGAATCTTTTCCAGCACCCAAAATCAAGTCGATCGTTGATTCCGTCATTGAACTAGCGGAAGCGTCAAGGTGCCTAACCTTTTGATAATAGCGTTCTTCACGACGTTCCATTTCGAAGCGAACGTCCGTTTTGGGTAGCTGGAACGAACCGTTGCCTGCGTCGAACCCACGCGGCATCGTCGATTCCTCGGGGGCGCGGCAAGTTCGAAAGTGGCTGGACGAGAGACATTCCTCAAGCCGACTTTCGTGGCATTCACCGCATGCCTGCGGCCCAACATAGCCAGGATTAGCTTGTCTGGGCATTTCGAATTGAGAGAATACGAGTTTTGTGAGTTGCGATGGCTCAGTTTTCTTTTCCGCCAGCGGACTGGTTGGCGGATTCGACTTGGCGGGTTCTTCAGCCGTCGTGTGGCTGTCGGCGAGTTTTTTGTCCTGTGAGTCCTTGGCTGGTCGACATCCCATGGCTACTGAAAATATGGAGCAAGCCACCAGCCAAAGGAACCAAAGATGTGCCCTTACAAGTCCAGTGTTGCCGAGCGACCAACAGCCCGCGGGATGAAGGTTAGCAGCGGCCCTGTAACTGTTAAGCGGTTGCGGCGTTCGTTTTACAATCTGGTTCATGTCGTCTGATTCTGCATGAATGACCATGGTTCAAGCTGGCTGCAGGATGTAAAAAGATTCGATTATAAATTGCGGTTATAAAACGAGGGTGAGGCCAGCGCAATCGGCGATCGGACGTTGCCAGTGCGTCGCAGAGCATAACTTCATTATCCCACGGACTGCTCTTGGCGTCAGCCCCAGTGTCTGAATGTAGAACAATTGTCCCCAATTGTTTTATATCCAGCTTAAGGCAACCATCGCAAGGAGCAGAAAGACTGGCAACGCGTGTTCTGCATGCCGTGAATGACACTTGATTTTAACTTCGATTTTATCACCAAGACTTTTGCTGACGGTGTGCTGCCAATTCGATAGAATGGAAAGTTGCAGTTGTTTGCGAGAAATCGTTACGAAGTGAGAATTCCATGGGCGGCGCTAAATACTGGTTCGGAGCAATCGTGTTGCTTGGCGTCTGCGGCGCTGTGATCGTCGTTTCGCGATGGCGGCCAGCCGAGGAGGCGGGCTCCGCCAAGCAATTGAGCAGTCCGCTTCCATCCGACGCTGTTCCCCATGACTCACCCAGTGCTACAAATGCGCCTGCGGCATCGTCAGCTGGCGATGTAGGTGGCGACACGGAGGATGTAGAACCTTTTAAGCGGTTGGCTGATTCTTTACCCTTTCAGGTACAACAGGGCGGCTACGTTTCTTCGTCTGGTTGCCGCGACTGCCATCCGCAGGAATTTGAAAGCTGGCATGGGACGTACCATCGAACGATGACGCAGGTTGCGAGTTCGGAATCGATACTGGCCTCTTTTGACGGTGTTCGGCTATCGTCCCGAGGACGTGAATATTATCTCAGTCGCGAAGGTGAAAACTATTTTGTGACAGGTGCAGATCCCGATTTTGAAGCAAGCGCTCAAGCCAATGGCGTCGACTTGGATCTCTTGAATCCACCCGTCATTAAACAAGAAGTAGTCATGACGACGGGTTCACATCACATGCAAGGCTATTGGGTCGCCAGTGCGCATAAAAACATGCTCAGACAGATTCCTTTCACCTATATCATTGCCGAAAAGCGTTGGGTGCCCCGCGAAGACAACTTTTTGGTGCCACCCAATGAACCGCGGCACTTTGCGGTCTGGAATGATAACTGCATCGTTTGTCACGCAGTGGGTGGTCAGCCCCACTTTGATCTCGAAGCGATGACAGTTTCCACCGAAGTTGCCGAACTGGGAATTTCGTGTGAAGCTTGCCATGGTCCTGGAACTCCCCATATCGAATACCATGCCAAGTTGAAGAAAAACCCAAACTTCGCTGCCAATCAAGATGACCCGATCTACAATCCAGCGAATTGTGATGCCAAGATATCAGCCGACATATGTGGTCAGTGCCACGCCTATTTTTCACCACATGACTGGGACACATTTGGCAAAACCGGCTATCAATATCGCCCCGGCGGAAACTTGAGCGCTACTCACGACCTGATGACATTTGAAAAAGGTAAAGCTCAGAGCCAGGATGGTTACGTTGGCACGTATTGGAACGACGGGACATGCCGCGTTGCAGGGCGAGAGTTCACCGCCATGGTAACGTCGGGCTGTTACCTAAATGGCCCGATGAACTGCGTCAACTGCCATTCCATGCACGATAGCGATCCAAACGATCAACTGGCTATTCGCATGGAAACCAACGAAGCTTGTTTGCAGTGCCACCAGGATTACCGCGATCGCTTGACCGAACACACACATCATTCGGCCGAATCAAGCGGCAGCTTGTGCTACAACTGCCACATGCCCAATACAACGTATGGCGCCTTAAAAGCGACGCGCAGCCACCGCGTGCAATCGCCGCGCGTGGCCCCCTTGTCCGAAGTGGATCATCCCAACGCATGCAACTTGTGCCATCTCGATCAAACGCTCGGCTGGGCCGCCGAGAACTTGACGCAATGGTACCAGCAGCCAAAACCGGAGCTAACACCTGACGAACTGAAGACCGCAGCTTCCGTGCTTTGGCTCTTGCGAGGCGACGCCGTGCAACGAGCCATTACGGCTTGGCACATGAATTGGGAGCCTGCTTTGGAAGTCTCTGGCCAAGGCTGGCAAGTGCCTCTGTTGGCGCAAAGCTTGACGGATGATTACGCCGCGGTGCGCTTCCTGGCCGACAAAGCACTGCGTAGCGACCCAGACTTTATCAAGCTCAAATACGATTACATCGGGCGACCTGCTGAACGTCAAACCAAAAGTAGTCAGATGCTCGACAAATGGAATGGTCGCACGCTTGACACCATTCCACAGGATGCCAGCCGACTTTTGTTGGATGAAGAAAGCGGCAAGTTGATCATGAGCCGACTTAAGGAACTACTCGATCAACAGGACAAACGGCAGATCTGGTTACCCGAATAATCGTCTTGCTGCTACCAGCATCCGCTGTCAACGAACTTCAATCTCAGCCAACGATAGCCATCCGTCGAGGTCCTGGTCCTGTGTCGCGTTGGCGAAACGCAGCGGTGTTCCGTTGGCAAGTGCATTTGGGACTCGTATCGCTAGTACATATTTTCGTCGCGCCAATTGCGATAGATCGAGTTCATCCGTCCAGCGGCGTCCGTCTTCTCCGGGAAGTAGTCCAACCAGTTTTCCATTGGAGGAATAGCTGTGAACCAATCGACGATCTGCCAAGACTCCATATTCGACCGGCCAATTCGCATAAAATGGGGCAACTCCACGATTTTCGACGTCGATTTCGATCTGTAAACGCGGCTTGGCTTCTTGCTCGATCGTCACTTGTCGGACGTGAAATTCATATCCCATCCGTCGGACTTCTTCTGAAGCGCGGGCATAACGAGCTTTGGATGGCGACTTTTGAAACATGCCGGTATCCATCAGCCAAGTAGCGTGAGTCGTCTCGACGCATTTGCGGAAATCTTGGATCTGTTTATCCCCTGGCTCTTCATCAAAGACCTTGCCCCACGCTTCTGGGCGAATCTCACCGCCGATGGGCTGAGTCTTCCATTTTTCGAGCGCCTCCACTCCAGCGTCGGTTAAGGCGGGCATATAAAACCAGTTGTCCTCTTTGTTCCCGGTATCGAGCGTCGCCCATGCAAACGAATCGTCGTGATAACCAAACGGTCGCTTGGCGTTGGGCGCTTTGCCCCACGTATCCTCTCCTGCCGGATAACGCAACAAGACCGGCGTCTGCTTAAATGCCATTTCGTAAGCATCCATGACTTCAGCTTGCACCATCTTCGAAGCGAACAACTCCGACCTCGGGTAGGTGTGCCATTCACCCCACGTGCCAAGCAGCCCAGCGGTGATATAGCCAATACGCGGATCACCGTCATAGCGTTGCCCCAGTTTCGTAATGAAGTTCTTAAAGGCGCGTCGTAAGCGCGGATCTTCATAGTCGGGTGTCTCGACTTCCTTGGCGGGAAAAGGAGCTGTATTGGTGTTCAAGTAACGGTGGACCACCAAGCCCTCATCGCGTAAGAACTGGGGGATCATATTCAACTTGCCTGGGTATTCCAGATAAACGCGGAAGACCGTTTGATGTCCACGGCTGGCAATGTCGTCCAGCAACGCTTCGAGTGGTTCCCAATCAAATTGGTCATATCCCTTCATCAACTCAGCCAACGACACATAGTTGAACTCCATCGTGTGCGGAAACGGGTCGGTTCGCTGACTGGCGTATGGAACCAACCCCTTCAATGGATTGGCAACCGGCGCTGGTGCATACGCAAGATCGACGATCCGTTTGGAATCCGACTGCCCGCTCGCATAGGTTAGCTGCAATGTATAGACGACAACCAGAGACAATACGAAGACACATTGCCTAACCATGTCCTGTTCCTTCATGCAAAAGTTTCAAATTCGTCGTCTCCTGAGATTCGTTGGAAGACGGCAAGGGACATTGTAGCTCAGAGAGCTAGGGGCTGCTGTCTAACGGGCACCAGCAAAGGCTGAGAGCACTGGGCCGACTTTTTCAAATTCCTCTCTTGCTCAGTCAAGCCAAAGTCCGTTATATTTGGCGAACCAAATTTGCCGAATCAAATAATGATTGGGTAGTTGCGATCTGCTTAAGGCCAACCAGGAGGAGTTGTGATGAATCGACCGCCCGCCGAGGCATTGACCGAGCGAGAGCTCGAGGTGATGCACGTTTTCTGGTCCATGGGGCAACAGTCAGCCCAAGCCGCACGCGATGAACTCGAAACTCGAGGGCGCGTGCTGACCTACACCACTGTCGCCACGTTGTGCCGGATTCTGTGGGAAAAAGGCTATCTCGAACGCATCGGAGAGGCGAGGCCCTTTGATTACCGGCCGGCCAAGTCGTTCCAAGAAGTATCGACGCATTTTGTCTCCGATCTGGTGCACCGCGTCTTCCAAGGCTCGCGAGAACAGTTGTTGTTGCAGATCATCGGCAACAAGAAGTTGACCAAGCAAAAGCGCAAAATGCTGGAAGACCTACTGCGCGACGATGAAGGAGCCGACTCATGACACTCGATTTGGTTTCGATCGTCTGGGCTTTCCTGCAGATTACCGTTGTTTGCAGCTTTTCGTTAGCGATCGCTTGGTTGTGGCGCGGCCGACGACCACAAATGGTAACGGCCATGTTGGCCGGTACCTGCCTCGCCACGCTGCTACTTGCCTTCGTCGCTCTCGTACCACATTGTCAATGGACGGTCGTGATTGCAGATCGCGGCATTCCGAACATCACCACGCAGGCCATTCACAACACAACTTTGTTGCCGTTCGATCAAATGTTGGATGCCGAGGCTACCGACGACACATCGGAGCAATCTAACACATCGAAGTCAGCAAACTCAACCAACGCGATCGTCAATGATCGCAACTCCAATACGAATGCAGGGAGCTCGATCGGCTTCCAGTCGCTGCGGAACTTGTTATCACAAGCGCTCGAGCGGATGGATTACGAAGTTCGATTGACTGAAGAGTGGCAACAACCAATCGCGGCTGCTCGCAACTACAGCCTCGGCTCTTTCCTGCTTGTCGGACTGAGTGCCATGTCCCTGTTGTGGTATTCGAGCTGGATGTACATTCGCCGAGTTCTCAACTCGAGCCGGACGATTGATGACGCCAGCATTTTGAGTTTGATTGAACGCCATGCGCGGGAATTTGGTCTGAGACGCACGCCAGTGGTGCGGGAGTCGAATCAAGTCCCGATCGGTGCCACGGTCGGCTGGTATCGCGTCAGCGTTCTGTTGCATTCAGACTGGAAAGCCTGGACGGACCATGAAAAATCGGCAGTGATCGCGCATGAGTTGGCGCACGCGGCTCGACATGATTTCGTGTGGGTACTCATCGCAAGTTGGACTCGGATATTGCTCTTCTTTCATCCGCTAGTCCATCTGTTAATCCATCGCTGGCGAATGGAGCAAGAGTTGGCGGCCGATCAATTGGCGGCCGGCAAAGTAGGAAACGCCAAGGCTTACGGACGAGCCCTGGCCAGTTTAGCGCTGCGCAATCAGCAGAGTTGTGGGAATACAAATTCTCCGTTGGGCTCGATGCTGACCGCGGGACAAATCTGTGTTACGAGGAGAGTGTTGATGTTAAAGCAAGGAAATTTGAAACCTGTTCAATCGCGATCGCGTTGGTCATTGGCCATCGTGCTCGCCGTCGCCTGCAGTGCTGGTCCTATCGCGGGACTGCGCGGCACGGCACAAGAGCCCAGTGGGGAAGCCACTGCTGTACCGAAAACCGTCGCAACGGAATCAACCGCCGCAATGGAGTCAACGAGTGACGAGGAAGTGCTACCGCAAACGTTCAAGCCGCTCTCAAAAGAGTTTCATGAAGCCTTCCCGCCGCTGTCGTTCACAGGCTCGTTGGTCTATCGCCCCGGGCGCTTGCGTGCCGGCGAGTTCGGCGCAGAGGTCGCTTGGCTGCAAGAGTTGATCACCGTCTCGATGCTCGGACGTCCCATGCCTGACAACGCCATCGTTCATGGTGACTGTCCTGTTACGCTGCTGTGGCGGGATGAGGAGCGTCAGCACGGTGCCGTCGACATCTCGGCCAGTTTTCGCGAGGGAGAATCGACGATCGCCGGGCAACTCGGCATGCTGTCGTACTTTCGAGATTTGTTTAAGGCGATGCGGGTCGTGACATCTCAACAGTTCGACGGCCGCACGATTTCTGGGGTGGTCCATTCGGCAACGGGCGGTCAGCCGGAGCAATGGCTGGTGGATGACGACGCAGGCTATTTTCTTGGTAGCTTGGAGGATGCGAAAAAGTTCATCCGGGGGCAACGATTTGCAGTGAATGCTATACCCGAATCGTTCCGCGATGATTACCTGAAAGCGGCCTTTGCGATCGTCTATACTGACTGCGAACAGTGGCACGACAAGCTTTCGACTCACACCAAAGGTTCTGCCAAAGAAGCTACGTTTCAGGTGGTCATGCAGTTGATCAAAGATGCCAAGCAAATCGGCCTGTTCGTCGATGGATGCCAGTCGCCTGCCTGTACGATACGCGCGGAGATGTTGGACGAGGGCTCCGCGAAGCGTCTGGCCGAGCAAACCACAGCGCTCGTCGCGATGGCCAAACTGGCGCTGCTGGCTACCGAACCCACCGATGAAGAATCGATCATGCAAGCCGAGTTAGGCCGCTCCTTCTTGGAAACCTTGACCATCACAACCCAAAGCAGCGAGGTGCGTTTTCAGTTTGATATCTTTGCCCCGTCGCTAGAGAATGGCTCAGCCTTGGCCGATTTAAGTTCGATTGCCGGTTGGCAAAACATCACTGGCACCGTGACGCTCCACGAATCCGACAGTCCATATGTTGAGATTGCAAAAAACGGCAGTATCGCGAGCGCGGCAACCTTCCCGAGTTTACTCTCACAAACACTCGACGCACGAAACTATCGCGGCAAAACCGTGGCCGTGGAGATGGAGCTCCAGTGCCATGACGAGTCGTGGGGCGAAGCGGGTGTATTTGTCTGGGCCAGTCGCCAAGAGGCAGTTGGTCCGGAGATAACTGACGGGCGGAGGCCTCTCCGTTCACAGTCTCCCTATGTTGGACATCGCATGTTGGCGGCAAGGACGTATACTTGTGACGGGGGCTCCACGTTCCGCAGTTCTCGGGACCTACAATATCGTGAAGCTCGAACTCCTGGGACCCAGTGGCGCAGGGTCGCCGTACATATGCTGGTTCCGCTGGACGCCGAGCACCTGTCGTTCGGCTGCTACAGCGAACGCGACGTGATTCACATGCGGAACGCCGACCTACGGATCGTCGCTCCCACCGAAAGCTCGTCTTCGGCAGCATACGGCCACGATGCTTTGGCCGACATGCCTTACAATGTGCTGATCATTCCTGGGCAAGTGGTCCGCTCAGAGCCGCTGAACCTTGGGTTGACCGAAACTCCCGCTGAGGACATCCGTCAAGCAACTCAACCCGATACTACGCTACGCTAGCCGCTTGATCGGTCTTTTGCTTGCCGAGTTTAACAACTGACTGGATTGAACTATGGTCGGGAGATGCAAAGCGGGTATACCATCTTTACGTCAAAGCTTGATCAACTAGTTTCAGGCGAACGCCGGCCACGAACGCCTATTGCGTTCGCCCGAAACAGGACTTAAGGAATGTAGAACAATTGTCCCCAATTGTTTTGTAACCAGCATAAGACAACCATCGAGAAGTACAAAATAATTTGGGACAATTGTTTTACATTGCCGTGAACGGTTACCTTTTTTTAGCAAGGCAAGTAGCGGAAGACATGTCCGAACATTTTTTTTTAAAAATTGCCAATCACCATGCTCGACAGTCGCATGAGCCGACAGTAGTTGATAGTGAGACGGCTAATCTTTACATCGGCTACTTTGAAAACTCATACGGCGAGCAATGGGTGTACACACTCGATCGAGACACCGGTAGAGCGATCCTGCGAGGTGGTGACGTCGGTTGGAACAACGCGTTTGATGTGACAGACGGACCTGCTGCTGAGTTGATGCTCGGAAAAGAGGAATTGCTGTGGTTACAAGCCTGCCTGCACGCAAGTTGGCCGCAGCGAACTTCTACAGATTGAGTGGCGAGACAGTCCACCTTTTACTTTTTGATGTATGTCTGCCACTCTTGGAAATAGGGAGAAGCCACGAAGCCAGCATACTCTTCGATTTCGCGCAGGTCTCCCCACTGCATTTCGAAGCTCTCGTCCATGAGCTTGAGATATTTGAGCGTTGCCGCGAAGTCGGATTGCTGGAGAGTCAGGCTGATGCGCGTCCAGTGTGAATCCGTATGATGGGGGTAGACCTCAAGCGCTTTGTCCAGGTAGGCGGACGCCTGTTCGATGTCACCTTTGCCAGCCAGGATGTTGGCACGATAAGTATCCAAGAAGGGATCCCCACCGACGACTTCGTCCACCGCTTCGATGGCCGCCAAAGCGTCGTCGAATTCTCCTCGCAAAAAGTGCCAATCGATCGACTGGATATCGACCGCAGGGTCGTCGGGATATGCATTTCGAAAGTCTTGCATGGCTTCCATGTAGTCCGACTCGTTTGCGTTTCCTGCCGCTTGAATGCGCATCAACATCACCACTTTATTCTGCTGCAGTGACTTCGGTAGGTCGCGATAGATGCGGAGTGCTTCATCGGGTTGAGAAGAGGCAGTTTGGGACAGCTTTTTGAAGGCATCAATGTGTTTGATAAACTCCGACTGTTCGCCAGTGATCAACGCCAGCGCGGATAGATTATTGCCAGCCAACGCCATGATATAAAGACGTTTGATTGTTTGACTCATGAGCTCGCCGGATGTCATGTTGTACATATCCGCAGCTTTGGCTTCCCCGTTTGAATTGCGATAAAACACCACGTCCTGGTAGATCAAGCCTTCGGTGGTGGAGCCTAACCTCAACCAAACTCGGGTTTCATTACCAACGCGGTGCGCCCGAAGCACGTCGTAGGTTGAATCGTCACCCGCAGCTTTGAGAATCTGTTGTTCCAAGGAACCCGTGGGGGCCTGGTTGAGGAACCCCGCAATGAACGATTGCTTAGACTTCTCGGGTGCAGCGACGTTTGCCGTTGCTCGTCGAACCAGTTCTGCGTAGTCGATGAATCCCAGTGATCCAGCCAAGTCACCTTGTTGGATGGCTGTTGTGAAAAGCTCGGCTGCCGCAATGCAATCCTCTTCGTCAACGTCTTGCATCGAGTTGGCTAGCGGACGGCGCGCATCGGTAGAAGGCGTTTGCGGACCGAGGGGACCAATTTCAGTTTCGATGGCTTGTTGCGGCGGGACGACTCGACTTCCAACGTACACATACATCAGTAATGCTACCAACATGCCGCCAGCCAGCATGCCTCCGATCCCAAGGATCAGGAGCAACAGCCACACGGACGAACGCTTGCCGACCGATGAGTTGGTGGCAGCGTACGGCGCACCCGTCAAAGCCGGACCTGCGGCGTACAGGTTATCGTCGTTGGTGGCCCGCACTGGTGAATGTGTCGAGCCACTTGGAGTAACCAGTTGTTCTGCTGCCACTATCTGAATGATTGATTGACATGCAGGACATTTAATGTTCCTGCCGCGCATCTCTTCAGAGATATTCAACTGCTGACCACACTGACAAGTGATGATCGACGACATAATGACCTCTTAGGATAACTGGTGCTTTGTGTAGAGCGATTGCCCCAATCGCTTGGGTAGTGTAGAGCGATTGTCCTCAATCGCTTGGGCAGTGTAGAGCGATTGTCCCCAATCGTTTCCCCAAGCGATTGGAGACAATCGTTCTACACTGTCCACAACGTTAATTTATCCATATTCTAGCTCAACGCGTTTGTTTGACTCTGCTTTGTGAGTTCGTATAATCGCGCAGTTGTGGTGTCTTCGCGATTTTTTTCTGATGCGAGTGGTCTTGTGCAGCCTAGAACCCACCCCCGAGCGTTTACATTGGTCGAATTGTTGGTGGTTATTGGGATCATCGGCATCCTCGTCGGCCTTTTGCTTCCCGCAGTGATGATGGCCCGAGAATCTGCCAGGCGGATTCAGTGTCAGAACAATCTACGGCAGATCATTCTGGCGACACATGGCTTCGAGTCAACCAAGCGTGCATTACCGCTTTTGGAGCAAGACATCCCGTGTAAGGTATCTCGAGTGGGTGAGCCGACGCACTCGTGGTCGATCTTTACACGGCTTTTAGGTTTCCTGGAGAGCTCGGCTGCCGAAGACCTCGACCGGAAGCTTTCGTGGGGACAAGATATCACAGGAAACGGTCCATTTACACAATTTCGTCCGTCCACATGATTCCAAATGGGCTGGATTCAATCGCAGAAATTGCGTATCTCGAAGTATGGACGTCAGCAGGCATCCATCTTCCCTCTGTATTTCTCAGGCAGTAGCCCAAGATGCCCCAACATCGCAATCTCACACTACTGTTCTCGACCATCATTTGCTTGATCGGTTGCGAGGGAACTTTGTGTTACGCCCAGCGTGGGGTGAATTCTCCCATCTATCCTCCAAACGCCATCGATGTGGTCACTCGCTCTCCGCAGTTCAACCAACAAAATACTGGAAATCGTTTCGCTAAGGCAAACGACTATTCGTCGTCGCAGTGGAAGCAGGCCTCGCCGGGGTTCGACATGCGGCAACCTGCCTACGGGTCGCCCAGCACGACTTCCACTTACCATTCAACTCGCATCGAATACGCGCGTCGCGCCGCAGATCAATATCGCGCGCTATCTACCTCAGGTCCGCCGATTGTCACGGAGCTCACAACGGCAAATGCTAGCTTGATCGACCAGTGGGCAGGGCTCGCGGTAATGATCAATACGATTTCGGAGCAAGTCGCTGAAACCAACGCCAAGCTAGAATCGGGTACCCAGGAATACGAAGATGTGGCAGCAAGTCTCAAACAATTTGGGCTAACGCCGACCCTCGGACTGCTGCTCAGTCATAAGAAGAGTCAACTGGACGATTGGCAAGTCGACGGATCGACGGCGCCCCGCGTGAATGTTGAAATCCAGCGTTCGCGTGAGAAGCAGTTGGAAAACGAGATGATCGAATACGACGGTAGCGACGTTGAACAGCAAACGGTCAAACTCCTTGCAGCCGCCGGCTACGCTTCGACGCAGGCTGATCACGCTGAGCTAGTATCGCAAATCCAACCACTGCTACATGAGCGCCATGACTGGCTTCAACGTCTCGCTCAAGGCTACAACGACTATCGACAAATGCTCGGCGAACTCGATTCCGCCTCAAACACTTTTAATAAGCTCACCGCCGACTATCGTCAACTCGTCAATCGCCACGTCACCTGGACGCGAAGTCGCGAACCGCTAGCGCTTGCGGACTTCAATAAGTTTGGAGCAGGAATTAGTTCGCTGATCAGTGCGCGGCGTAGCGAGGATTTTGGACACTCCTTAAGTCAAAAGTGGAGCAACAATCCAGCCAGCGGCATGACTTTGATTGGCACCACACTGATCTTGCTTCTGCTGCGTATCTTCGCAAAGTCATGGTTGATTGGAATCGGTAGTCGCAAAAGGATGCGGGATGTCTCTGCCAGCATCCGCAAATGCACAGCCAGTTTACTCACGCCGCTGGTAGCGTTTGCCTTCCCGACTATTTTGTATTTGATCGCACGTTGGCTTGGTACGGGATATGTAACCGAATCGACTTTGCATGTATCGAGCGGGTTGTATGCGGCCAGCTTTGTTGCGCTCGTCATCGAGGTTCCTCGACAGTTGCTCCGACGATACGGGTTTGTGGAAAAGCATTTGAAAATCGAATTGCCGCGACAGCAACGCGCATCGACGTATTTGTTGGTGATTGGCGCGGGACTGGTTTTATCGGCTTACGTGGTCACGCTCGCGGAACAGATCGATCATGGGAGTTGGAGTGGATCGGTCGCTCGATTTGGCTTAATCGCCTCGCTACTTCTCGTTGCCTGGACAGCCCATCTTTCTCTCAAGCCAAAGGGAGGCTTTCTTGAGCCACTGGTTGAACAATTTGGTGGTAAAGTGCTGCACCGCATTCGCCTACTATTTTATGTTCTGGCAGTCGGCTTTCCTTTGGCAATGATTGTCCTTTCAGGGCTAGGATTCGAGAACGCCTCCCATGAAATCATTCGGCGGGCGGGGTTGATGCTGATTTCGGTACTCGTCGGAGCCACACTCTGGTCCGCCATCAAAATCCTGGCTTCCCGAGCATGGCATGCTTTGACGGGAACTCATGATGAGCGGCGATTCGACGAATATGACGAGATTCCGCGGGTAACGGGAGCATTGGCTGAGCATTCACTCGAGTTGAAGCATCAGATGGCATTTCTCTCTCATTGCGGTCTGGTGCTAGGGGCAACTGTTGCCATTGGGTGGCTGTGGAGCGATGTATTTCCTAATGTCCGCATGGGCAATCCCGTGGTATGGACGGTACAGAACAGCCTAGAACAAGCGACGCTGGATGCGAATGGTCAGGCCCTTACGCGCCCCGTAATCGAAACGACACCGATAACACTGCTGCATCTTGTACTGGCTGGAGCAACATTGTTCGTTGCGTTTCAGCTTGCCAAACTCCTGCCAGCGATTTTTGATGCACTGGTGCTCCAGCGCGTCTCTTTTGACGAAGCGATGGAGCACTTGTCATTGGTGCTCGGGCGCTTCGTGTTGTTTGGCACCGGCTGTTTCATCGCCTGCAAACTAGTTGGACTTCGCTGGGAAACGATCCAGTGGCTGGTGGTTGGCTTGACCATCGGAGTCGGTTTCGCCCTGCAAGATATTTTGCGAAATCTATTTGGTGGCTTTGTCGTGTTGTTTGAAAAGCCGGCAAGGCTCGGGGATTTGATCACTGTTGGAAAAGTCACTGGTCGTGTCGCAGCTCAAAAACTACGAACAACCGTGCTGACAGATGAACATGGGCGCGAGGTCATCATTCCCAACAGGAATTTTGTGAGTCAAGACGTCGTGAACTGGATGGGCGCTGGGCGTCTTACTGCGATAACCATCGAGGTTGCGGTCACGCGTGATGAGCGTCCGGCCGATATCTGCCGGATGTTGCAGCAGTTGCTCGTCGAGCAGCCAGAGCTCTTGCTGAACCCGGCACCGCAAGCGACGTTAGTTTGCGTTAGCCAAAAATGGCAGCGGATCGAGCTGCGAGCCTGGGTGGAAGAGGATCAGGAAGCAACTCACTACCGTGAATCACTAATGACATTGATCCTCAGTTATCTTTGGGAAAAGGAACTGCTTGCACCGACGCAGCCTCGCCAGCCACTGCGGAGAAAGTCCACCATCCCTGATGCGGCTCGCGGTTACTCAAAAGGAAAAAAGCGTTCCGCGTGAGTTCTGTGAGGTGGGACACTCCCTGGTCACCCAATCAGAATCCAGGCATGGGTTATAGATGCGGGGTTATAAAAAGCGGACGAGGGCACGGAATCATTGCCATCAAGGGCTCATGGCATGCGCTCTTTTACTTCGACTTGCAGGGCTCTTCATTTTTAACCCCAAATTTTTAACCTACCCCTCCGAAATCGCCGTAGGAGTTCACACTGGAATCGGGCTTTTGGAGCTGCAACCATTCCCAGGGATCGCCTGAAATCAATGGAAGCGGGACTGGGCCTTTGCGGCAAACCGAATCAAAACATCTGTCGTCCTGTAGCTTTACTCTATTTTAGAAAAATTTTGATTTTCTTGGATAGACTCCAAATCTCGCTGGGTAACTGAAGTACGCCACCTACTACCTATTTCGGTTGAGGTTTCCGTTGATGGAAATAGGGCGTTCTTGCATTAACCATTCGGAGATTTTCATGATTGTTCATCGTGGTCGATCGTTACGTCGTTGGTTGATGAGAACCCGGAAACTTCGTTTAGCTGCGGCGCTGGCAGCCTCCGTTTCGTTGGCAATATCAAGCTCTGCATGGGGGCAAACGACTTGGACTGGCGCTGGAGGAGACGACTTATGGTTCAACAATGTCAACTGGAATACCATAGCTCCCAACAGTATCACTATCGACGTCATCGTCGGTGGGCCTTCACCGACGGTAGTGAATGGAAATGTGAATATCAACTCGCTTGATGTCGGGGCTGCAGGTGTTGTCACGCTTAACAACAACTTCAGTTTCAATTTTGGCGGGACCGCCGCGACGACGCTATTCAATGCCGGTACAATTAATTCGCTCAACAACACCGACTTGCAACTTGCCCGCGGTGTGAACAACAGCGGTTCCATTAACGTTTCAAACGCCGGTAACCCAACCGACCTGGAGGTGATTGCTGACGGAGCCACTCTTACCGGTGGTGGAACGATCACGCTGGGCGGTACCACTAATAACAGCCGGATTGTGGGCCTCGTCGGAAGTCCCACGCTGACCATCGACGACCAGATCATCCAGGGGCACGGGCAACTTGGTGTCAATACACTGGTAATCAATAATCAAGCCAACGGTTTGATTGATGCCAACTCCGTTGGCAACCTGCTGACAATCGATCCTAGCGCTGGTGGAATGACCAATACGGGAACGATGCGAGCTTCTGGTGGCGGCATCTTGCAACTGTCTGCAGGCAGTGTCAATAACGCTGGCGGCTTGATCGAAGCCCAGAACGGTTCGACAGTCCGTCTAACCAATTCGACTGTTATCGGAGGAACTCTTTCGAGTAGCGGTACTGGCCTGATCTCAGTCGAAGCCAGCACCAATTCGTTTCTGGAGAACCTGACCATCGTCGGCAACATGGAAACCGAAAACAATACCGATTTGGGTCTCACGGGTACGATCAACAATACGGGCTCGATCACAGTTACGAACATCGGGAATGTTACCGATATCGAAATCCAGGCTGCGGGAGCCATTCTGACCGGCGGAGGTACGATCACACTGCAAGGGACTACCGACAGTAGCCGTATCATGGGTGTCGGCGGTTCGACATTAACCGTTGCCAACCAAACCATTCAGGGACGCGGGCAATTAGGAGCCAACTCGATCGGAATCGTTAATCAAACTGGCAACCTGATCGATGCTAACTCAAGCGGCAACTTACTTACGATTGATCCCAGCGCTGCCGGAATGACGAACCAGGGAACTCTGCGGGCTTCCAATGGCGGGATCGTGGTGCTTACTGGCAATGGAGGCGGCGCCTTTACCAATACCAACGGCATGATCGAAGCTCTCGAGGGCTCGGAAGTACAACTGACCGGTGGTGTCAGCATCAGCGAGGGAACGCTGACATCGACCGGTACCGGCTTGGTTCGAGTCAACGTCAATCAGGACGTGTTCTTGAACGACTTGACCCACAACGGTCAGATGATGGTGGAAAATAACGTCGACCTCGGATTTTCCGGCACGATCAACAATACAGGCTCGATTACGGTCGTCAACGCAGGGAATCTTACCGATATTGAAATCCAGGCCGGCGGAGCCACTTTGACCGGCGGCGGCACGATCACTTTGCAAGGATCTAACAACAACAGCCGCATCGACGGTGTTGCTGGCGGCCCGACGCTGACCATTGCCGATCAGACCATTCAAGGGCACGGAAACATAGGCGCAAATACGATCGGCATCCTTAATCAGACTGGTAATCTGATCGACGCCAATTCCACTACGGTCAGCAGCCTTCTGACGATTGACCCCAGCAGTGCTGGTAACATGACCAACCAGGGAACGATGCGGGCTTCTAACGGAGGCACTTTGCAATTGACTGGTAATGGCGGAGGCGATTTCGACAACGCTGGTGGTTTGATCGAAGCTCAAACCGGTTCGACAGTCAGACTGACCAATGCGACGGTTGTTGGAGGAGTGCTTTCGACCAGCGGAACAGGCCTGTTTTCGGTGGATGACAACACCAATTCGTTTCTGGAAAACCTGACCTTCTCTGGCAATATGAATGTCCTGAATAATACCGACCTCGGATTGTCCGGCACGATCAACAATACTGGCTCGATTTCAATCATCAACGTAGGGAATCCTACCGATATCCACATCCAGACAGGTGGCGCCACCCTGACCGGCGGAGGCACGATCACTCTGCAAGGCACTACGAACAACAGCCGTATCGACGGCGTGGCTGGCAGCCCGACACTGACCATTGCCAATCAAACCATTCAGGGACACGGTAACATAGGCACAAATTCGATTGGCATCCTTAATCAGACAGGTAATCTGATCGACGCCAATTCCAACGCAGTCGGTAGCCTATTGACGATCGACCCCAGCAATGCCGGGAACATGACCAACCAGGGAACGATGCGGGCTTCTAATGGAGGCACATTGCAATTGACCGGTAATGGCGGAGGCGACTTCAACAACGCTGGTGGTCTGATCGAAGCTCAAACCGGTTCGACAGTCCGACTGACCAATGCCACAGTTGTTGGAGGAGTGCTTTCGACCAGCGGAACAGGGCTGTTTTCGGTGGATTCCAGCACCAATTCGTTTCTGGAGAACTTGACCTTCTCAGGCAATATGGATGTCCTGAATAATACCGATCTGGGATTCTCCGGCACGATCAACAATACCGGCTCGATCTCGGTTGCAAACATCGGGAACATTACCAATATCGAAATCCAGACCGGCGGTGCCAGCCTGACCGGCGGAGGTACGATCACTCTGCAAGGCTCTAACAACAACAGCCGAATCGACGGTGTTGCTGGTAGCCCGACGCTGACCATTGCCGACCAGACCATTCAGGGACGGGGCCAAATAGGTACCAACACACTTGGAATCGTAAATGGTGCTAACGGAGTAATCCACGCGAATTCTAGTGGGAACACGCTGACCCTCGACCCGAGCAGTGTTGGGAATTTCGAGAATCAGGGAACCCTGCGTGCTTCCGGTGGAGGTGAACTACTGCTTACAGGAAGTGGAAACGGCGGTTTTTCCGGCGGTGGAACCTACGAAGCCCTCGATGGAGGTTTGTTGCGAGCCGATTCCACTGCAGTCCTTAGTTCTGTTGCGGGTGGAACGATCACCGAGGGAACATGGCGGGCCATTGATTCAGGCAACGGAGCAACAATTCGATTGCAAAACAACGCGATCGTACCTCCAACCACGATCGGAGCAAATGCAACGGTTGAACTGAGCGGAGCCAGCTCGGCCTTTACGTTCAACGTCGCCAACAGTCCGATCGACAACAGTCTCAACAATGTACAAGGTTCATTGATCCTGCGCGACAGCCGTGTGATGAACTTGAGCGGCGGACTATCCAACAGTGGCGATATCTTACTTGACGGTGCCTCGACGACACTTAATGTTGCTGGCAACTTCGCTCAAACGGACGGAATGACGCAGTTGGCTAGCGGTTCAACACTCGACCTGGATGACAACGCTAACAACTTTTTCAGTGGCGGCTTGTTGGCAGGCAACGGTACCGTGGACGGTTCATTTACGCTGGGTAGCGGCGCCGTCCTCTCGCCTGGCCTTTCACCTGGACAGATTAATGTAATTGGCGACTTCACCTGGGAAGCCGGTGGGCTTATCGAGTTTGATCTTGGATCGGATAGTTTTAGTTCGGACTTGGTGAGCATTCAGGGTGACTTTTTGAAGGATGGTGCAGGCTCTTGGGCCTTTGCCTTCATCGACAATGGTATGGTCGCCGGAAACACCTACGACTTGATCAACTTCAGCAACATTACCACATTTGACGTCGCCGACTTCAGTTTCACCAACAACAGCCCATTTGATGGCAATTTTGCGTTCGTCAACGGTGGGCAGACTCTGCAATTTAATTTGACAGCGGTCCCTGAACCTGGAACGGGCGTCGTGTTGTTACTGTCAACGTTGAGCCTGGTGATGCGGCGGCGTCGCAGTTGAAGTAGAATCTGGCGAAAATTCTATTTTCGAATGTGAATTTAAGCACAGATCTTGGAACGTCAAGTCATTACACTACTTAAGAGGTCTAATCCTTTTTCTAGGGACTAATTCTTTTTTCTAGGGAGTCGAAGATGGAAGCAAAGAACGATGCATCGCTGGGTCAGTCGTCTGTAGAAGTTGGTCATGAAATCAGCATCATGACTAGCATGCCGGTTCGCTTGTTCCGAGCGGCGGTGGCCGGCTTGGCTATCACTGGGATTGGCTACTACGCACTCGCGTCGTCGCCGGAGTTGAACAAATCCTTCAGCCAACTGACTGGCCTAAGCGTCATCGATCCGGTGGCAGCCAGCACGGGATGCACATCAACCTGCGGTGCCTACCCAGAAAACGAGTGTAGTGGTAAAGGTTGTGGAATGGTGCCGTACACCGATAATGCTATGAGCGTGTCGCTAGATGCGACTGAGGGTACTTGTTGCTCTTCCAGTATGATGGCCGGCACAACTTCGGAAACTTCTTTTCAAGAGATGAGCAGTGGATGCTGTATTGAGGGCGCAGAAGAGTGTGCAGGTGGCTGTCCATTTACTAAACCGTCAGGTGAAGCCGTTGCATCGGAGACCACGACTACCGACCTAGCGGAAGCGAACTCCGTTGAGCCCGGCGATAAATAAACCTGCTGCTTTTGGCGAAGCCCCTGCTGCTCAAGGCAGCAAGTAGTCGCACCGCCGGTTAGTTCTCCTGCAAAATATGCTTGATGCTCGTCGATTCTTCATGGTCGGCGAGCTTTTTTTTTCATGGTCGGAAAAAATTGAGACGGACTGCCCCCTCCACCTCTTACGATGCTTTGATATATCAACTTAGGATTGTGCGCGATGAATCCCAAATTCTTTAAATCCGGCAGCGAGTTCCGCAAATGGCTGAGCAAACATCATGCGGCGGAAAAGGAATTGCTGGTTGGCTTCTACAAAAAGGATTCGGGGAAGCCAAGTATGACTTGGCCGGAATCTGTTGACGCGGCACTCTGCTTTGGCTGGATCGATGGTATCCGCAAGAGAATCGACGACGAGAGCTACTCGATTCGCTTTACGCCGCGACGGAAGGGAAGTATTTGGAGCAGAGTGAATGTCGATCGCGTGCAAGTTCTCAGCGATCTAGGCTTGATGCAGCCCGCCGGTTTGGCGGCTTTCGCACTCATCGATCAAGAGAAGTCAAAAATCTACTCGTATGAACAACGTACGGCCACGCTTGATGAGCCCTACCATTCGCTACTTAGTGAGGATCGAGTCGCCAGCACATTCTTTGAAGCACAGGCCATGTCGTATCGCAAAGCCGTCTGTTGGTGGATCATGAGCGCCAAGCAAGATGAGACACGCCACCGGCGCCTTCAAAAATTGCTTGAGAGCTCACGCGAAGCAAAACGGTTACGACAATTCACTTCTCCCAAGCCAAAATCCTGATCATCGTCACTGCTGACGTAAAGCCATAAGCCACAACACCAGTGGAGCCAAACGATGGGGGATGACCAAGTGGCTGCGGCCGTTGTCTGATCTACGCTCGCGGTGAGAACGCAGACTCGATGGCCCTACCATCAAACGCTGAAGGCATCTTGCCCTCAGCCGCATAGATGTACAACGCGGCCAAGATAATCGCATTCAGTGCTGAAGAGATCAGTGAGACAAACAGGATGAGCACAGCACCAATCGCAATCAAGCCGATCCCCAACGGGACCATATCGTTCACCAAAGCTGCGATGCCAGCGAAAATCGGCAGCGTTGATACCACGATCAACAAGAAGGTGATAAGGCCTATTCCAAAATTGGAAACGAGCGATTCACCCCAGGTCTTTCGCATGATAGCTACCGACCGCGAGACGGCCCGCCAGGGATGAGCGTTTTCAACGACCAACACGGGAATCACAAAAAACGTGGTGATCGACCAGGCCATTCCCAGCAGACCAGAAATGAATTGCCCGACGCGTTCCGAACGCGACTCGATCGCCTTGAGGATCAATCCGATCGTGGCCGAGACCAAGGCCCACATGGCAATTTGTGGAAGTCGACGCGAAGCTGCCCATAAGCCATCCGAGAGCGTGGGATCTCCACCTTTCAATCGAATGACTGCACAGGCGACAAGAGCTGAGTTGAAAAAGATGACAACAAAGTAGTTCACAAAGTAGAACGCAAATAGCACCACGTAAGTCAACGGGTTGTTTTGCGTCCGCTCCAAATCTGCTTGAGCCGCTTCGAGCGCACCGGTTTGCCAAAGTGGGACTGCAAATGATGCCAGCACCAGTAGGCAAGCAATGCCACTGACCAATGGAAATAGCAGCAGTTCTTTGTCGAGTTTCAACACCCGTAGCGACTCTTTGGTCAATTCCCAGCCATTGGACATGCGTTCAAACATGAGGAACCTCGTCGGATTATCACCTTGAGTGGTCGTGCAATAGATCCTGGAATTATGACAGTTCTTTTCTGGCAAGTCCAGACGCGCCTGGGCGTGTTCAGGGCGCAGGCGTGGCACCCACTTCGTGACTTAACCGAACGATCGAGAAGCTGTTCCGCTAATAACCCAGAATCAACGTTGACCAAGAGTTGCTTACGTGGAAGTGACAAGACGTTGTTCGCAACCGGGCCTCTTATTGCACTCCAAGAAATTTGGCTCCCGGCTTAGGCGAGCGGTAATATCGATCTGGCGCGAAGTTGACCACAGCCGCCGTCGATCTCCTGCCCTGCCGATTGACGCATTTTGGCCAAGATACGTCGGCGATGTAGCACGCGCACCATTTCAGCTGTCCTCGCTGGATCGGGGCGCCGGTATGGCAAGCCCTCGACGGTGTTATAAGGAATCAAATTCATCATCGCATATTTGCCTGATAACAAGCGCACGATGCCTTCGACCTCCTCGTCGCTATCGTTGATCCCTTCCAACAAGGTCCACTGATATTGGATCGGATAGCCGGTACTTCGCGCATACACCTCAGCCAACTCGACAAGTTCCTCAGGTGCGATTCGTGGCGCTTTGGGCAATATCTGGGCGCGCAGTTCAGCGCGCGTTGTGTGGAGCGAAATTGCCAATGCGGGCTTGACCGAACCCTGTGGCAGTCGCTCAAAGACACGTCGATCGCCCACTGTAGAAAAGACCAAGTTCTTGTGGCCGACGTTTCCTTCATGGCCAAGCAGCTCGATCGCCTCCAGCACATTATCCAAGTTGTGCGCCGGTTCCCCCATGCCCATGAAGACCACCTTCTTAACCACACGCAGTCGTCTCGCCAAAGCGACTTGAGCTACAATCTCGCCGCTTTGTAACTGCCGCAACAGCCCACTGCGACCAGTCATACAGAACGTACATCCGACCGCGCAACCAACTTGACTGGAAACACACAAACCATCGCGGGGCAAGAGTACGCTTTCCACAGCTTGACCGTCCGATAAGTCCACCAGTAAGCGGATTGCTCCGTCTTGGGCCGGATGCTGAGAACGCACCCGAGCCAATCCATCCAATTCGACTAACAACGCCGGCCAGTCGGCGAGTAAAACGCGGGGGAAAAAATGCTCCGCCTTGCTGTGACGATTATCTAGCGATCGCTGCTGCGACCAGGCTTGCAGTACGCGGAATTCATGGCAGGGGGAAGCGCCATGGTCACGCAATCTTTGGCGGATATCTTCAATACGCATAATGGAATAACCGCATTTTGGGCTGACTAGAGGTTTCTGGTTGGTGAGTATAGCGCGATTGTGTCCATCGCTTTGGAAACAATTGAGTCAGTTGTTTACTCTGAGAACTGAGCACTAGTATCGGTCGATTTAAATTTTATTCAATGTCTGCTGCAGAAGGCTCTGCAGCGGTCCTCTTGCGCGAATCGATTTCGTCAAGCGACCGGCTTGGGCGACACAAGTCAAAATGTTCGATGACTACGGAGCGTTTTTTCGACGCCAGACTTGCAGCCGAATCTAATCGCACCAAGCATGAAAACGACGACGATCGCGGGTGCGGGAAGGTCGGATAGGTGCAACTGAGGCCCGACCATTGTATTCTATGTGGTCTGCCACACCTGACGTTCACGAGCAAGCTGGCGTGCTCGATTGGCTGTTGGACGCTAGGAGGCGGCCCGAAAGAACTCGGTAGGAGCCCCATTTTCCCGACGATCATTCATTGGCTAAATCGCAATGGAAGATCAATATCGCATCCACGAGATCTGACCCAAAGTTGCCCTTGTACGATGACCATAAAATTACAACGCATTGTACGCACCATGATTGCATTAGTACTTGTAACTGCACTCGGTATCGCGGGAGTTTTCGCAGCGGCCTGGCTTTGGCCTTTACCCAAAGGCCAGGGACTGGCTTACGTTGCCCACCCGTTTTATGCGTTGGTGGGCTGTGGGGCGGCAGCAATAGGAGCGGCGGTCGCAAGCATCGTTTACCCAGACCAGTGGCTATGGTGGACGGCTGGGGGATTGGCGCTGACCTGGTGCATTAGCGCGTTGATTTTCTTCACGGCTTAAACTTCGATGTTTCCAGCGGCTTGGGTTGCCCGCGGACAGCGCACGACTAACCATCTAGAATTCGGGTTCGTCTTCGTTGCCGTTCTCATAATCCAGGTTGAGCGGTGGCTCATTTGACGCTTCGCTACTGCGCAACAACAAGTCGTACCACTGCACGTGCGCATCGCCAGCGAGTTTTAACGATTTTAAGCTGCTGCAGGCAATGGGATCATCCAATGAAAACTCTTGGGTTTCTTCTTCTCTGAGCAGAATGAAATCGCGACTTATTCTCGCAAACTGGATTTGGGCGTCGGCTGGGCTGGCAATCGTGTCGAGTTTGGTAAACACCTCCTCCCAGTTCGGCAGCCTCCGATTGTCCGGGTCGTTGCCAACCAAGAAGATCGAGTCGCTGTTGTCCTTCCATTTCGCAACGATTAGAAACATGCCGAATTCGCCTTATGTTTTGGTTTACGTTGTTGACAAGCCCGTTGAATGCAAGCGTCGGTCTCAATTCTAGGTCATCAATTGGCACATCTACCGGATTGTCAATCATGTTTCTAAGTTTTTGGTTCTTGACGCTTACCCAGTTTTATCAATTCAACTTAGATAAGTCATCGGCAGAATCGGGCTGGACGACAACAGACCGTTGATCAACCTTTAACTCAACGGTTTGTGTGATCGACGCGTTGGGCCATTTAATTAGTAACTCGACGGTTGGACCATCTTCCGGCGACGTCGGCCAGGAAAAGTGGATGATCGGTTGATTCTGCGAGAGATAACTACCTCCTCCGTGAAGCTGCCGAATCAGAGTTTTTCCAGCCACCTTGAGAGTCACCATTGCACCGATGGGAGTTCGCGGCGCCGAGGATCCGACCAATTCCATGGCAAGCCAATGATGTGGCTTACTAGCGGTATTTTCGACAGCCGTTGGAGTACTCAATAGATTCGTGGCAACCAGATCGAGATCACCGTCGTTATCGAAGTCGCCCGTAGCTAAGCCACGACCGACAGTTGGTGTGTCGAAAAAATCACATTGGGGAGCCAGTCTCGCAAACCCCTTACCAACATCGTTCCGTAGTAGAATAGGTCGCTGCGCTATATCGCCGTGATCGGGAAAGTATTGCACGTGCCCGCAGACCACAACAATGTCCTCGTCACTGTCGCCATCAAAATCGCCAGCGACCACTCCAAAACCTACTTGGCGAAGCTCACGACTGTTGAGCTGTTGCTGGCGACTGGCGTGTCGATAAAGGTCGCCGCCGAGCCCCTCGTAGATCGCCATCATCTCATGTTCAAAGTTGGTAACAAACAGATCAAAAACTTGATCTTGGTTAAAATCCAACAAAGCAACTCCCATGCTACCATTGGCGACGCCTCCGTCATCAACTGCGACTCCTGACGAATAACCATGTTCGACCCACTGCGATCCGCGTTGGGAATACATGGAGTTTGCCAACAGGTCGTTTGCTACGTAGAGGCTTACTCCAGCGTCGGACTGGAAATCCGCTGCTACGACACCTAGTGTTTTGGCCGGAGTCGTATCAATGGCGGTGTTTTCGCCTTCTACGAACGTTCCGTCTCCCTGGTTGAAGAGAATGCGATTGCGAACGGCATCGTAGACGTTGGGAGAACAGACATCAGGCTGACCTTTAGATGTTGGGCAAATCTGATTCGTGCTTGGATGCCAGTCGACATAGGAGCCCAGGAAGAGATCGAGGTGTTGATCGCGATCAATATCGATCCAGGCGGCAGCGGTTGTCCAAGTGGCACAGGGAAGACTAGCGGGCTCAGCCGACAAGAACGTCCCGTCACCTTGGTTGATCAACAGCTCCGCGCCAGCATAGCCGTAGACCAGTAAATCGATGAAGCCGTCATGATCGTAGTCTGCCGCCGTTGTGCCATGTGAATAGATGCGTTGGGTACTAACATGGGCCGGCGCCGTGCAATTGCTAAAATCCCATGCGGCAGTACCTCGCAAAAGCACGGAGTTCACGCCGGAGACGCCAAGCGTCTTTGCATCAATCTCTCCGCCCCTGGGAAATAACAAATCGCATCGTCCGTCTCGATCAAAGTCGAAGCAGGCAACACCACCACCAACAATTTCGAGTATCGTGTTGAGTTGTGCACCTTTTCCATTGTTATAGCCGCAATCTTCAAACGCAGTTGGAATGCGTGACTTGAAACTCACCTCGCTTTCGCGCCGTTCCGTGGATCGGTCGTTTGGCGGCGTATTGTTGGAACGAGTTTGCGAGTCACATCCAAAAAGAAATGCAGAGGACAAAATCACCAGCACGGTCAAGCTGCAAGAATGAAAGGATGCAGGTTTGTCGCGATGGATGAGCAGGCAGCTCCATGCTTGGTGTCGAAAGTTGTGCATTATCGGGCGGGTCCATTGGGCGTCATCGTAATCTTGTCAAGCAACTTGGTGGCACGTTCGCAACTACGATCGATTGCAAATATTTGCTCAATGACCAACCGCGACTCTGCGTCGGACTCGGTGAGCCAAAGAAGCTCGGCCATTTCACAGAGCAGGTCGATGTTATTGGGTTCGTCGCCCAATTGCAGTCGTAATTTTTGAAGCCTCTGGCGATTGGCCACCATCTCACTCTGGACTTTCGCTACTGCTTCCGCTTCGGCAGTTCGCCCGCTCAGTCTTAAGTTCTTAATGAGCAGGGCACGCGCTTCGAACTCGCGCGAATTGAATGCCAGGGCTTGCTCCAAAAGTTCAATGGCGCGCTGGGAGTCGTTTGAGGCATCTGCGATGCGAGCGGCAACCAGCGCCGCGCGATTAGTGTCCACATACTCGTCAACCTGGAGATAAAGTGTTGGAAGGGCTTGAGGCGGAACCGATAGACTTGGAGCAATCATCGCCGTCGCCTCCTCCAACCGATTTTGTTCCCATAGGCAATTGGCGATCTCAATCTTCGCAATCACGTCATAGGGTGGAATGAGTGCTTGTCGAAACTTGGCTTCGGCCAGCGGAAATTCGCGGAGCTTGTAGTAACAGATGCCTGCGCGAAATGCGGCCCGTACCATGGCAGGTTGTTCGGTAAGAGCTTGTTCGTACCGTTGTACCGCCTCCTCCAAATGATCGGACAATTCCAAGTTGCGTCCGCGTTGGTAATTGACCATCATCGGTGCGGCGCCCACTTGTGCGACTTCATCGAGCACCAGATCTGCTCGGCGCAGGTCGTTGTTATACTGCGCCGAGCGAACCAACGCCTCATAAGCTTCCAGCGGCAGAGAACTCGTTTGGTCCCAATTCATCAGTTGTTCGCCTGCAGCGACATCTCCACTTTGAGCCGCCGCGACAATTCTCAGCGGCGTTAACTCAGCAAGGTCGTGGTCAAGCTCTTCGGCAACTGCCAAGTGCTGTTGCGCGGCCAAATTCATATTGAGTTGCAGCATGGCCCGCGCCGCCAGAAGTCGCGCGGCGCTGTCCCGAGGCGCATACCAGACAGCTCGTTCAACCCAGGCCATGGCTCCCAACGAGTCATATTTGCGAAGAGATCGTTCGGCCAGCGTGCGAAGCCATATCCCCACTCCGTCCGATGCTACCGCCGCGATCAGAAGTGCTAAAAGCGTTACGGAGAGCAAGACAAGTCGTCTACCCGATCGCCGTGCGTGGGCCCGCCGCGGCTTGTCCGTTTTCGCCTGATTTTGTCGTTTCGCGCGATTCACATTATGGATTCAAAAGAGTTTTGGTTGCTTCTCGTTAAACGCACACTCTTAATTCGCCCGTCCGCAGGCTTGAAATAGCATGTCACCGGCCATTTCAGAATTTTCCTTTGTTGCAGCCCACCGGTCAATAGCTTAAGTTCTATTAATACACCGACGCCATATTTCAGTTTGCTAAAGCTCCCGTAATCGAGCAGCCAAAATAGTTGAGCATGCTAAAGCTCCCATAACCAAATAGCCAACGTAGTGGAGTTTGCTCAAGCTCCGTTGATTGCTTCGCGACAGGAGTCTGAGCAAGCGCCCCTAAAGAAAACTTTAGCAAGCTCCACTACGTTTTTAGCCATAAGCGAGTTAGATGTGTCCACGATTGACGGAGCAAACGAGCGACCGCAGGAAAAACAGTATCGTTTCAGCGGGTCGCAACGCTTGATTTTAGTTTCAGGAGCGCTATTGGCAATTTTGACGACTATCTTGGTTGGAATCTTCTTTCTGGTGGCACCTACCCGCCACAACGTGTTGAGCGAAGAGGAAATCATCCGCCAAGCTGCTGCGTTGGCAGAAGATTGCCAACGTCTCAAGGCAAGGTCTGATTGGCGGCGTTTAGAGCAGGCGGCACAACAGTGGGGCGAACTCCAGCCGAAACGACTCGAACCCTGGTTGATGGCAGCCGATGCTGCTCGACGGCAAGGTGACGTCAAAAGCGTGGCGCACTATCTCAGCCTTACACCCGATGATTGCCCGATCGAAGTGCTAACGATACTCGGGCAACTGCAACTCGAAGAACTCAATGAGCCTCTAGCGGCCGTCGATACATTCAAAAGAACGTTGACTCGTTACCCACATGACCTCGAAACTCACATGCGGTTGCTTCAATTTTATTCGATGACCTGCCAACGTGAGCTGGTAATCGAACAAGCTCGCCAGTGCATTGCAAGCGGCCGGGCGCCGCCGGCTGTGTTTGCTTTCCTGTTTGCCGCTCGTTGGCTAGTTTATTCCAATGGTTATGACATCAACAACCAATGGATGCGATCGGGTGAAAACGATGAACTGTTCGAAGCCGCAGCCACGGTGCACTTGTTTGTGCATCCCGAGCTGAAGAAGATGGCTCAAGCCGCTCGCTCGGACCTTCAGATACCCACCGATTATTTTGAGTATCGGCTTCGCGAAGCTCTCAACCGCTATCCCAAAAATCGTGAACTTCTGGCAGTTCAATTGCGTCAGCTAGCGCAGCGCGGCGACGTTTCGGGAGTCGCTACCATTCTTGCTGAAGCGTCCAACGAATGCGGGAATGACCCGCGATTTTGGTACTTTCATGGCTGGTATCACAGCGCCAAAGGTAACTGGGATCAAGCCCGACAAGCGTATCAACGCGCGCTCGACATCGATCCGTACGATTGGCTCACTTGGAACGAACTGGCCACGTTGGCGCGGCAAACCGAAGGGCTGGAGGCTGCTCAACCCCTACTCGAAATTGCCCTCCTTGGCCGCGATGTAACCAATGCCGTGAGGATGGCGGAAAACATGGACTCAATACCAAAGGAAGAGTTCGAAAATCTGGCGAAATATCTCGTCCTGTGTGGAGATGCAGCGCTCGCGGAGCAATTGCGGGTTTCTTTACGGCGTCACCAGCCGTCGAACGTGACTGGCCGCAATGTGCAAGGAGCTGAGTCTTGAAGCCTACGAACGGCATGACACGATACTCTTGCTGCGGAAGCGTTTGGTCGTTGGGAGGAGTCGCTCTGCGAACTCTATTCACATCTGCCTTGATTTTGCTCTGTTCCTTTTGTGGTTGTGGTTCCGAACGATCCTCCGATCGGACTGCGGAACGGCCTGCTGAAAACACTGAGTCACCAACGCGTTCGAGAACTGAATCCCCTTTTGCGATCGATCTGGCAGCTGATTTGGAAAACGTCGGTCAGGGTCCTTTGGAAACCAAGATTCGTTTGCAGGATGTGGCGATCGAACTTGGAATCAGCCATGGATATGAAAACGGCGCGAGCGGTCGAGTGCTGATCCACGAGACAATTGGTGCTGGAGTCGGGTGGCTCGACTATGACAACGATGGACGCTGGGACTTGTTTGCCAATCAAGGAGGTGATGCGACCGTCGAAACTAGCAACACACCGCCCTTGGATTCACTATTTCAAAACGTAGGAAGTGGCTTTCGCTCCGTCGCTGAATCGACAAGGATCGTGGAAGGGAATTATAGTCAAGGAGTGGCGGTTGCTGATTTTGATAATGACGGTTTTGACGATCTCTATATTACAAATTTGGGTGAGAACACTTTATGGCATAACTGCGGTGATGGAACGTTCCAAGAAATGGGTAGGGTGGCCGGGGTGGCTGATCCGCTGTGGAGTACATCTGCGGCTTGGGGTGATCTGGATCATGACGGCGATTTAGACCTGTATGTTTGCAATTATATCGATTTTGATCCGCGTCATCCGCTCGCCTGCACCGACGCGAGGGGACAACCCGCCTTATGCAACATTGCCTCATTTGCTCCGACGCCCGATGCATGTTACATGAACCATGGTGACGGGACGTTTGTGAACGAAGCCTCGACAAGAGGCCTCTTCGGTCCAGGCAATCGCGCCCTCGGAGTTGCGATTTGTGACTTCAATCGGGATGGTTGGACGGACATTTATGTGGCAAACGACACCACGCCAAACTTCCTGTTTGTCAATCGTGGGCTTGCCCAGTTTGAAGACCAGGCGCCTCTGCTGGGTTGCGCGGTTGATCGCATCGGAGCGACGCAGGGAAGCATGGGATTGGCGATTGGCGATTTTGATCGCAACGGCTACCAGGATATTTACTGCACGAATTTCTACGAGGAGTCGAATACGCTGTATGCTAATGATGGACCGAGCGGTTTTCGAGATGTCACAGGCATCGTTGGCTTGCACTCAGCAACGCTAGGACTTCTGGGCTTTGGAACGGTAATGCAGGATTTTGATGGCGACGGCCAACTCGACTTGTTGGTCGCGAACGGGCACGTCGATCATGCGCCCGCCAATCAAGGCAACTTTCAGATGATACCTCAGCTATTCGTTCAACATGGTTCTCGATGGCAGTCGGTTGGCCCTGCTGCCGGTGAATACTTTAAGAAAAAGTTCATTGGTCGTGGTGTAGCCACCGCGGATTTTGATGGCGACGGTGATCTCGATATTGCCATACTAAACCAATCGCAGCCATTGAGCTTGTTGCGCAACGATTCGCAAGTGGTAAACTATCTTTGCACTTCCTTCGTAGGACGCCATTCCAATCGCCGCGGGATTGGCTGTCGCGTCACCGTCCACAACGGAGAGGCGACAGTGACCCAGGAACTGTGCGGCGGTACAAGTTATGCATCGTCGCATCAACCGACTCTGTACTTCGGACTAGGAGAATGGAGCGAGGTGGACAAAGTTGTCGTCGAATGGCCAAGTGGAGTGTCCCAGACATTTTCACCGGTAACAATCAACCAAGAGTTGAAATGTGTTGAACCTTTGGAATGAAGGCTGGTCACTCCTGGCAGGAGTAACCTACGTGGGTAACTCCTGCCAGGAGTTACAACCCCCGCAAGTTGGCACCCTCAACTTATGCCTGAACCACAAAACAAGCCCGCATTAGAGCACGACGCCTACAGCCACTAATGTTCGAACTGCCGTATTACACCGCGCAAAGATCGATGTTCGTATCGTACGGATGGTCACTCCTGGCAGGAGTGACCTACGTGGGTAACTCCTGCCAGGAGTTACGACCCCCGCAAGTTGGCACCCACAACTTATGCCTGAACCACAAACAAGCTCGCTTTAGAGATTGATGCCTACGGCCAGTAATGTTCGAACTTCCGTATTACGCCGCGCAAAGATCGATGATCGTATCGTACGGCTGGTCACTCCTGGCAGGAGTGACCTACATGGGTAGCTCCTGCCCGGAGTTACAACCCCCGCAAGTTGGCACCCTCGACTTTTGCCTGAACCACAAAACAAGCCCGCATTAGAGCACGACGCCTACAGCCATTAATGTTCGAACTGCCGTATTACACCGCGCAAAGATCGATGTTCGTATCGTACGGATGGTCACTCCTGGCAGGAGTGACCTACGTAGCTAACTCTTGCCAGGAGTTACAACCCCCGCAAGTTGGCACCCACAACTTATGCCTGAACCACAAAACAAGCCCGCATTAGAGCACGACGCCTACGGCCATTAATGTTCGAACGGCCTTATTACACCGCACAAAGATCGATGATCGTATCGTACGGATGGGTCACTCCTGGCAGGAGTGACCTACGTGGGTAACTCCTGGCAGGAGTCACAACCCCGACAAGCCAGCACCCTCAACTTATGCCTGAACCACTAAAAAACGAAAGAAGCTCGGCGTTAGCCGAGCTTCTTGATAAGATTTCTTAGTCAGTGGGCAACAAGTGTTGCCCGGCTTGCATGCGTCGACTATTCAGCGACTATTCAAGATCGAAATCAAAGGAATTTTCTTCACCTTTGACGACAGTGCGTATGAGCCCCGATTGCTCTGGATTGGCGTACTTGGCGGGCAGAACATCTTTTCGCGCCTTGGACATCGTATTGGTACCAGCAGCACCCATCATCTGCCCATAATCTGCGCCAAAGTCTCCCTTTGAAATATCGACCCCTGCGCTACCGCCACCTTTTGCTTCGACTTTTGCAATGGTCACTGCATAATCTCCCGGAGGTGCGCCATCGCCAGTCTTGTTGGTCGTCAAAGTGAACGTGCCATCGGAACTCGTTCTACTACTCGCCGAACGTCCCCCAGTCTTGCTCAGAAAAGTGATCGTCGCGTCGGCAACGGGTTTACCTTGCCACTGCACCTTTCCAGAAACGGGAACAGGAGGAACGCCAACCCCGCCGCACCCAACCAGTGTCAACGATAACAATGCAACTGCAGCGTAACTAAATCGCACAATCAACTCTCCATTAAAAAATTGGCTGGCACAATTGATTGTGCCAGCCAGGGTGTGTTATAGAACTACCGATTATTGGTTCGGAAGCGTGGTTGCTTCGCCGTCGTTGCGCGAACCCAACTGCTGGTAGGTCGTATAGTCAATCGTATCCGATAGGAAGTGGACAGAACCATCCCCCATCACAAATTGCGCACCACCGGTGTGGTCGGACTTAAATCCGCCGGACGTCATCCACACGCGGAAGTCATTGCAATTGTTTGCTTCATCGGAAACACCGCCCTTGCGACAAGTGTTGTAGTTGATCCGAGGAGTTGTCGATGTCCACTGTCCATTGGAGTTGTACCAACCGCCACCACCGCGATGGTGATCATGGCAGCTTGGCAAAATTTCTCCACCGGCAATCGTGTTGGAAGTGCCGTCCACGAGATCGGAGAACTTAGCACCCCAATCGCAACGACTGATCACACCACTTTGCTGGTCACCGCGCGAATAGGGTCCAGACCAACCGTGACCATTACCGCCATTGTTGAATAGGTTTCCGCCTAAACCGACAGGACGCGTTGTGTAGCTGTTGCTAGGATGCTCGGCGCACCAGCCACCGTTTGAGTCCATGTTGTTGTTACCAATCGACAATGAATAGTTGTACAAGTGGTTTTGCTGCGAAAGTACACGCGTCGAGGTTCCGTCGCTTGGACAACGAAAGACCGACATCGTGACGTTGCGCATGTCAACACGGCCAGGTGTATTGAAAGGTGCCGTCGCATTCAACTGAGCTTCAACGTCAAAACGGAAGTCAATCGAATTAAACACGTTCCCTTGCTCAACATAAGGTAATAGTTTTACTAGAACAGTTCCCTTGCGGTGGTTTCCGGCTTCCCAAAGTCGCCGTGGGGCAACTTCCTTAGGATCATCGTCGACAGAACCAATTGGGTAGCGCTTGTAAGCGCTTTCATAGTTGTGAATCGACAAACCGATCTGCTTCAAATTGTTCGAACATTGCATGCGCCGAGCTGCCTCGCGCGCTGCTTGCACTGCTGGTAACAGCAGTCCGACGAGAATTCCAATGATGGCGATAACCACCAGAAGTTCGACAAGGGTAAAGCCTTGCCTTAAACGAGTCCTCATTCAAATACCTCCGCTCAAAAATCGAGCCTTATAGAGTGAAGCAGCACTCCGGCGTGGGTGCTTACAGTCGCCTAATTTATGGATTGCAAACCGCTAATGCAAGTAAAATTCCCGTAATCTGTCATTAATGTGACTCACCAACGCCTTCACGCCACCACACAGAGGGGGTGAAAGCACTTTCATTTTACCCAAATTAACAATTGCAGGACCATAGCTAGCCGTTGCAATGCAACGGTCTACGGTTTTCAAAAATCACTTCAACCCGTGAGCCCGCCAGCATGGAGACGAGGCAACCCCCTGCGAGAATCTTCAGTGACTCTCGCGCAGCAACGTGTTCGTTGAGCAAACAGGCAGTTGGACAGGGGAAATTGGATTGATTGATCCATAATCCCTATTGATTCAATCGCTTCAGGCCTTCAAGCGCCTGCGGATGCTTCGCTTCCAATCCCAAAGCAGCGCGATACCAAGTGCGGGCAAGGTCGTTCTTGCCTAGCGATTCTGCCAGGACTCCCAATTCAACACGCAAATTTGCGTCCTCGGGATTGCGAATCGCCTCCTGATGCAAATCCGCAAATTTAAGAAAATTGTCCTTCAAGGTGGTTGCCCGTTGAATTTCTTCTTGGCCTCGAGCTTCGTCTCCAGCACCAACCAGCGCTCGACCAAGTAAAAGTCTGGGCTCATGATCATAGGGTGAAGCTTCGACCAGAGTTTCTAGAACTTGTTGGGCTTCGCTCCACTTGCGTTCTGTCAATTGAATTCTTGCCAGGACCATGCCCGCCACGCTGTTCGCAGGATTGACGGACAATGCTTTGCGAGACAATTCGGATGCTTTTGCGAAATCTGCATTTGCTTCTGCAATTGCGGCACGACACGCCAAGACGGCTGGAACTTCAGGCGCTTGCTCAAGCACTTGGTGTGCTTGTTCGAGTTCACGAATTTCGCATAAGCATTCCGCCAGTCTTACTTTGACGTTAAGCGCTAGCTTTTCGTTTGTGATACGTTCGAGCGCCAACCGGTAGTCTAAAATTGCATCGTTGAACTGTTCGTAGTCCTGGAAGATCTTGGCCGACAGCAGAAGTGCATTAATTTCGTTCGGCTCAAGCTCCGCGGCTTTGCGAAGATGTGTTGTGGCCAAGCGCATGGCTCCGGTATCGTAGTACAGGGCGCCGATCCAAAGATGCGCCCGCACATGCTCAGGATTTAATTCGAGGGCATTGGCAAATGCGTTAGTCGCCTCTAACAGGCGATTTTGAATTTGAAAAACTTCTCCAGCGATCACGTACGAGTCAGCTTGCATGACCTGCAACGTCGACAGGTCCTCGGCCATTCTCAATGCTTGATCCAATTGTCCACGTTTTACGAGCATGAGTGCTTCGATCGCAGTCGCCAGTGGCTGGAACTGTGGCGTTGAATTCTTGAGCTCCAAGCGTATTTTTTCAGCTTTTTCAAAGTCACCTGCGTCGAGTGCTCGGGTAGCCTCTCGAAACTGCATGCCCTGCGGCTCTTGATCGATTGGGTGTGAGAATACGCCACTGCCCGCAGCGGATGGTGCGGACTCACTTGTCCCTTCAGCTAACGAGCTGGGCTCGCCGCCCGTATCGCCCGCAGATGCGAGGCTGACATCCCCATCGACCGGATCGACGTTGCGGTCAACCACGGCCTCATTGGAACTTCCCGCCTCCGGCTGTGGTCGACAGCCGGAGATCATTCCTAAGGATATGACCAAGGCGGGGACAAGACACTGGTGATGACCGAGAGTTAACGGCCACCAGCGTGACGCGACTCGTCGGATGGCCACTCGATAACCACGGACTGGAACTGAGATATTTGCGGAGCTTATAGACATAATTTCGACAATAGATTTAAGGAATGTTACTCGCCGCCAATCGGTTGGCTTTAAGAAACGAATTTCGCGACCGAGCTCAGCCGGCGTACCGGCCCTCGGTTGCCGATTTCAACGATGCAGCTTTAGCTCCAAAGACACTTGGCGACAGATGCCTAGGGCGTCGCAATGGTACGACCAGTGCCTTGTCGCAATACGGTTTCACGACTGCTCGCGATATCAAAGTTTTCACGGAGTCCACTGGGCCAGACGACTTCGACAGCTATCTGTTCGCTATGGCTGGACCAATAAACTTGAAGTCGACGGTCGCTTGCCGAAAGATAACTGCCTCCTCCAATGTTGAAGCGCGAGTAGCGTTTGCCCTGCTCCTCCCAATGCAATGATGCACCAATCGCTGAACGATTGTCAAGGATTCCAACCAACCGCACAGTCCCCCAATGACCGACGTCCGCATTCGCCCGTTCATTGGGTTGCTTTGACGGTGCAGCACCTTGCGACTCTGGCTGTTTGTTCGCAGGTCGGCATCGCAATAAGGCAACTGGTTCTTCGAGGTGCGAAATGGCTAAGTCAACAGCAGCGTCGTTATCGAAATCGCCACTAGCCATTCCACGCCCGGTATGCGGCAATGAAAAGTACCCCGTCGACGGTCGCAGTTGAAATTTAGAGTCTCGGTTTTCTAAGAGTAGGGGAATTTGACGATAAGGTGCATGTGGCGAATGGTACGAGACATGTCCATTTGCGACCACTATGTCTTGTTGGTTGTCAAAATTGAAATCGACGGCAACGGTTCCGAAACCAACAAAGCTCGATCCGTACGAAGCCAAGCCAGCTTGACGACTTGCAAACGAAAAGAATCCAGCAGCCCCCTCATTGCGGTAAAGTGCTGATAGTTCGCGTTCAAAATTCGTAACAAACAGGTCTGGCAATCGGTCCCGATTGTAGTCCAACACGCAGATGCCCATGCTCCCGGTACTGACTCCAGCGTCGTCTCCCGACACCCCTGCGAATACAGCGGATTCCACAAATCTTCCGTCACCTTGGTTGGTGTACAAGAAGTTGTCTGTCGTGTCGTTTGCAATATAGATGTCAACGGCATGATCTGCGTTTAGATCGCAAATGATCACTCCCAGCCCTTTGCCGTCGGAGACTAAACCAATCGAATCGGATTCAGCTCGGAATGGGAAGGCGCCATCGTTGAAGTAGACTACATCGGTGAGACCACTGAATTCGCGCGGTGCACAAACTTCGCGCGGTACTCCCTGACCAGCACAGACCGGGTGCTTTTCCCAATTCCAATCTACGTAGTGAGCAACATAAAGATCGATATGCCCGTTGTTGTCCAGGTCTCCCCAAGCCAAGCTCGAGCTCCATGGGTTGCTTGGGTGGGTTACGATCGGCTCCAATCCGACAAACGTGCCGTCGCCTTGATTGATCAGTATCTGTAAAGCCCCATATCCGCTGATGGCCACGTCTTCAAAGCCGTCGGCATCGATATCGGCAGTTGCAATACCATGTGTGAAACAATGGTCAGCGACGGCATGAGCAGAGTGCGTTCTGTCGTCAAATCGCCAATCACCCAAGTTGCGAAACAGTCCGCAACGACGACTTTGTATCGACTTGTTGTCCAGCGTACCGCCTCCGGTGAACAACACATCGACCCACCCATCATTGTCAAAGTCAAAGACGCCAACGCCGCCACCAAGCGATTCGACTATGGCGTATTCATTCGCCGAACGGCCATTGCCATAGCTGAATTCGATTCCCGTTTGCTCAGTATAGTCGTCGAAGATCGTTTCAATCGACTGCGCGACAACCTTCAAATCTTCTTCAAGCTTGGTATCACTTGTATCACTTGTATCAGTTTCCGATGCACTCCCATTGGCGGCAGTACCGTTCTCAAGTTCGAGTGAAGACGTTGTCTCTTGTGAGTGATCGACCAATCGTTTTTCGCCCGAGGCCTCGGGAGACGCAGGCTCGCAACCCAACACCAATGCAAGCCAGCCAATGGAAAGTAGAAAACCCTTCTTCCTCACGCCGCACCCAATTCAGTTGATGGACTGGTAACTGAGCGTTTGCTCGGTCGAAACCAACAAAGGGCTATGGTCAGGAGCGCCAACGAAGCGAACCATAAGATGATCAACTCGCGTCCGGCCGGCGGGTAGACGCTTGTACTCGCATACATCGGCAGAACCATGGCCCCGGCAAACTGTACCAACAATCCAGTGAGCAATCCACCAACGGGCATGGCTGAGCCCAGCTGTTTCGACGTAAGATTCGACTGCAACTTCAAGACGATCGTGATGGGAAGTACGAGCAAAATGCTAATGATTGAGAATACGATGGAGTCGCAGAATAGTGGTCGACTGGCATCGCTGATTAATGGTATCGGGTTATCCAAGTCCAAGTACTGGCGAACGACCAAGCCGATGACACCTGCCAAAAAACCGCAAACAGGTCCGATGACCACCACAGCCGATGTGATTGGAGAACTCTTTTCAATTCCAAATCTTCTTGGCATCAGCGCTAGCGTCAGCATGCCTAAACCAATTCCCAGTCCAGCCATGGTGAATTTCATCATAGTGTTTTTCCACAAGTTGGCCTTCACCACAACGGCCAATCTGGCTTGGTCATCTGGCGGACTCATCGCATTGATGTTTGCCATATCATCGGGGATTTTCCATGAAATGGGAGGATAACTGAACATTAGACCAGCCAGGATACAGCACAGCAAAACAGTAGCTGACAACCAAACTCGTACCGAACTTGATGAAGCGTTTTCGATCGCGGTGGATTGCGTTTCGAGTTCATCCGACATCTTTCAATCTCCCCATTTGTAAGCGAAACCTGACGACTGATCCGTTTGATTCTTGCAGGAAACTCTGCGATAGTAAAGAATCAAACAGGCGATAACGCGAATTGCAACCCCGTCGCGATCGCTTAGTGGTAATTTAAAACGAATAGCAGTGAGTGCTCCAACAGCCTGCGCAAGCGGAATGGTGCACTGCAGCACCAGTTTAGCATAGCCGTCCCCGGAGAACTTCCGGAGGTGGCGTGCAGCAAAATACCCTCGATACGCCCGATTCTTATAGACAATCCGAGTCGACAAGTATTACGTCCAATTCTTGTTTGAGGTCTACCATGTTTACGCAGTTGTCGGTCGGTTACGTGCGAAACCGAACCGCAGATTGGTTTTGGTTCGTCTTACTACCCCCATTTGCGATAGCCTTTGCGCTATTTAGTGAGGTTTGGCTCAGCTTTGTCGCGTTGGCGTCGGTTACGTTGTGGGTCACCGTCCCGCATCACTTTGGAACATGGTGTCGAACGTTTGGCTTGCGGGAGGATTGGGATCGCTATCGTTGGCGCATCATCATTGGCCCCTGTGCGATCATTGCGGGAGTATTGTTGGGATGGAATCTGGCACCGCTTACGATCTTCCTCGTAGCTCTGTTGTGGGACCATCAACATAGTGTCATGCAACAACACGGAGTGGCTCGAATCTATGACTTCAAAGGAAAATCGGGTGGACCGGCGGCGGGAAAACTCGATCTTTGGCTCAACATCGTGCTGTTCGTCAACCATTTAGTGACGGTCCCACTTTGGACTGAACTTTGGGTTCAGCAACTGTATGTTTGGAATATTCCAATCGATGCAAGTACCGTCAGGCTCATCCACACGTTGAGTTATGGAGTGTCGATCCTGTACGTGCTGTACTACATCGTACGGGTCGTCGGGGCAGTGCGTCAGGGCGCCACTATTAACCCCATGAAATATGCGTTTTTGTTGTCGAGTTATGGCTTGTGGTACTTCGCCGGATGGCAAACCAATTCACTACTAGTATATGGAATTGCCCACAAGCTGATGCATGGACTGCAATATTTGGTCATCGTCTATTGGTTCTTGGATCGCAAACATCGGGTTACTGGGGTCAAACCGTGGATGTTACCTCGGATCAATGTAATTGGTTTTGTGGCGGTGGCCTTGCTCTACTCGGCCATTTTGCAACTCTTGTTGCTTCGGCCCTTCAGCGAATACGGCTTCGGACTCGTCGAAATACTGGCGCCCAGTGAACCGCGGCCTGCCAGCGCGATCTCCGTAAACCGGACTTATGAAATGTATGCGTTTACGGTTCTCAGTTCGACGGCGCTGATCCACTATTATTTCGACTCGTTCATTTGGAAGGTCCGCGATGCAAACAACCAACAAGCGCTTTAAGTTAAAACGCCGCGCGGAAGTTAAGCACTCCGGTAACCAGTTTGATCGCAGCCTTTCAAATTCGCCGATGAAGTTGATCAAAGAGTTCAGGCTGTTGGGCATTATTGTAGGCTGCGGAGCACTGCTTGGCTTTTATGAAGTACAACGCAGCGATTTGCCGTCGGTTCCAACCGACGTCCCACCCCAAATGATGTTGGACAGTCAATTTAACTTGGCCAAAACGATGTTGGAGCTATACCCCGACCGTAGCTACGGATATTTTTTGAAGTCTTATCAGGCCGGAATGTGCTGGGAGCGAGGCTATCAACCGGAAGTATGTGAAGAGTTCGCATTTCGTGATCTGCGCGATGTCAAATCCGCGCTGCTCGAAGCGATCGAGCGAGGTGGCAACTATGATCAGGAGGGGCTCTTTCACTTTTACGCGCTTATACTCGTGCGACTCAATGAACCCCCAGAAGTCGTCGATGAAGCGGTGCGCACGTGGCGCCGGCACTACCCTTATTCGAACAAACCCGACCCTCGCACGCTGAAGTAGGCGAGTTTTTTCCCAAAAGCTCTATCAAAAGGTCGGACCGCAACTCTCGCCACCGCTCAGCAGGGAACTTACTTCGCTGTTACAATTCGCGGCCTGACGTACAAATTTTTTAGTATGAAGTAGCAATGAGTTCGAGATAGAGGACGAATTATATGTCGCCGACAGTCCAAGCAATTTTGGCGATGATGCCAATCGTTGCGGTGGGGGTACTGTTGGTTGGAATGCGGTGGCCAGCCAGCCGAGCGATGCCGATCTGTTGGATTGTTGCCGTTGGCCTCGCGGCCTGGGGATGGAAAGTAGCTTGGGCCAAAATTGCCGCCGCCTCGGTAGTGGGCATCTTCATTTCGTTCGAGCTGCTTTACATCGTGCTGGGAGCGATTCTCTTGCTCAATACGCTGAAGCAAGCTGGAGCATTGGACGTCGTGCGACAGTCGCTGTTCAACATCTCGCCAGATCGCCGGGTGCAAGCGATCATCATTGCATGGCTATTCGGATCATTTATCGAAGGTGCTGCGGGATTTGGAACGCCAGCGGCGATTGCAGTGCCACTGCTGGTTGGCTTAGGTTTTCCTCCGCTCGCAGCCGTTCTACTGGGATTGTTGATTCAGTGCACTCCCGTGTCCTTTGGAGCAGTGGGAACGCCCATCCTGGTTGGTGTCAGTCGCGGGCTGGGAGAAGATCCTCAGGTTTTAGACTATATCTCCGCCCTGCAGTTCGGAGATAAGGCTGCGATGCTCAAGGCGATTGGCTGGCGAGTCGCCATATTACACGTCATTGGTGGCACCATTGTGCCTTTGTACCTGGTATGCATGCTCACCAAATTCTTCGGCGAGAACAACTCGATACGCGAGGGATTGAAACTCTGGCGATTTGCTCTGTTTGCCGCGATTGCTTTGGAAGCTCCCTATCTAGCTTTGGCTTACCTGCTCGGCCCTGAGTTTCCCTCGTTGTGTGGCAGCTTGGTAGGACTGATGATCGTTATCCCTCTTGTTCGCCGCGGTTGGTTGCTGCCGCGAGAGGCCGCTCCCTGGGACTTTCCGCCACCCGAGCAATGGCCAGCCCTGTGGGGACCGCCACTTGCAAGCCGTTCTTACCGCGAGGTTAAGTCGTCCACGATTGAAACGACGATACCCGTGACCTCACTTTCCAACTCTCCCAACAACACGCTTGGCGACCGCAGTGATCTTGTGCGGTGGAGTACGTTACGCGCCTGGAGTCCGTATGCCATCGTCGCATGCCTGTTGGTCGTTTCGCGACTGGATCTATTACCCGTGAAAGCCTGGAGCAAGTCGTTCACGGCCACGGTCCCGAACATTTTGGGGACAGAGTTAACACACAAGTCGGAATATTTGTACTTGCCGGGGACGATCTTTGTCATCGTTTCGTTGTTGTCTATCCTACTTTTTCGCATGTCGTTTCGTGCGGTGCGGACAGCCTGGAGCGAATCGCTGGCGACGACCATCAAGGCTTCAACGGCTTTGATATTCACCGTCCCCATGGTTCAGGTGTTTATCAATAGCGATGGGGGTGCAGCCGGTTTGCCCAAGATGCCGTTGGCTCTGGCGGCCGGAGTGGAAGCATGGGTCGGTGGAGCTTGGCCACTGTTCGCCACGTTCATCGGTGGTTTCGGCGCTGCGATTGCCGGAAGCAATACCGTCAGCAACATGATGTTCTCACTGTTTCAGTTTGATGTGGGGCAGCGACTGCAACTGGATCCGTTATGGATCGTCGCCTTGCAAGCGGTAGGCGGCGCGGCGGGCAACACCATTTGCGTTCACAACGTTGTTACTGCTTCAGCCGTAGCTGGACTATCAGGTCGCGAAGGCGGCATCATTCGCACCACAGCGCCTCTGTTCCTTTGGTATGCCGCCATCACCGGCGTAGCAGGTCTGGTGATCGTCTGGACGCTAAGTCCGAGTGTGTTATGAGTTTGGCGATCCTCGGTAAGTCGTCATTTCACATTGCCATTTCGAGGCTTGCCTTTGCTCTGCGGCTGTTCGTCGAGGTCCTTGAGTGCAAGAGTGGTAAAGTCGTCGGTTTGCATCTGCCACAAATTGGCGAGTTCGTCGACTTTTTCCGGCATTTGCGCGGCGAGGTTGTCTTGCTCGGCGCGGTCAGTCTTGAGATCGTAGAGTTCCCAAGCAGTGCCACTGGCGGCAACGAGTTTCCAATCACCGACGCGAATGGCGCGATGACCTTCATGCAGCCACCATAGGCTGTCGCGGGCGATGATCACATCGTTCGCAAACGCGGGGACAAGGCTCCGGCCAGGCGCTGCGGGAATCGGCTCGCCATGCCAGTCCTGCGGCTTTTCAACGCCGACAACATCCAAAACGGTGGGAACAAAATCGATGACGTGGCCTGGAGTATGACGAAGCTCGCCACGCGCCGCGATGCCTGCGGGCCAGTGGACGATCAGCGGCGTTGAGCAACCACCTTCATGAGTCCAAGTTTTGTGGCGCCGGAAAGGTGTATTGCAAGCGCTGGAGAAGCCTGGGCCCAGGCAGAGATAGCTAGCGGCGCTGCCGGGAGCTGCTGCGGGATCGTGTCCGCCGTCACGCACCATGATCTCGGCGCTGGCACCATTGTCCGAAGCAAAACAGATCAGCGTATTGTCGAAGGCGTTCATTGCTTTGAGCTGAGCGATGACTCGACCAATCTCGCGGTCCATGCGGTCGATCATCGCAGCATGGATGGCCATCTTGGTGGCCTGAAAGCGCCGCTGCTCGTCGTTCAATTCACTCCACGGCAACGGACGGTTTAGCTCGCCAGGTCCAAGTTTTGCCATCGCATCCGGAAAGGCATAGGGTGGCCCGACCTCACGCTCAATCGCAGACAAAGTTGTTGACACCAGTCCCATTTCCTTTTGCTGCGCAAAGCGGGACTCGCGCAGCTTGTCCCAGCCGTCGAGGTATTGATCGCGATATTTTTCGATGTCTTCTGGCAAGGCATGCAACGGAAAATGTGGCGAGATAAAGGCCAAGTAATGAAAGAAAGGCCTTTCAGCGTGATTCGCGGCATGGTCTTTCAGGCACTCAATGGCATGGTCAGCGGTGGCAATGGTACTGTAGTAACCACTTTCATCCGCTGCCGGCGTTACCGGTACGTCGTCGAGGGAATTCCCCTTGGCAGTGAAGAAGTTGCCCTGATTCCTCGTGTCCAGCGATCGGTCAAAGCCGCCGTCGAGTACTTTGCCGTCAATATGCCACTTGCCGCTGTGGTAATTGCGATAGCCAGCCGACTTAAGGAAATCCGGCAGCAGCCGTGCCCACTTTTGCCGTACTCCTTGTCCACCTCCCATCGCCTCGGGCAGCTTGTCGCGATGGATCTGCTGTGCGTAATAGCCGGTCAGCAGCGCCCCGCGTGTCGGCCAACAGCGGGCCGTGTTGTAGAACTGGGTGAATCGCAAGCCATCGTGTGCCAGCTTGTCCAAATTTGGCGTCTCGATTTCGCCGCCGTAACAGCCGAGATCGGACCAACCCATGTCATCTGCCAGAATAAAGACGATGTTCGGCTTGTCAGCGGCAAAACAACGACAGGAGAGCAACACGCTGAGCGTGAATATGCCGAGCACGACTGTGAGGTATCTCATGAACGAAGGCCTTGTTGAAAGTATGCAGTTTTCGGAACCCGCCCCGTTTGTCGAACAGCTCTGGCATGGCAGTTCATTCCTGGGATCTTGACCTAGTTGACTTTAGTGACGCAAAACGCGATCGTCAACAGCGTCATGACGGTCCATCAGGTCGATAGAGTCCGGCCTCAACATCGGACGTCCCTAATACCTTGTTCGCACCGCCACAACGCGCTGCCCCGCAATTATCGTAAAAGCCGAGCTTCCGCTGGTGGGCCAAGAACAAGACCCAGCAGCCGGCTCGGTCTCGATATTATTACGATGAATGTAGAGAGATAACCTGTGATACTAGGAATTTTGTTGTGTCGTTCAGAAATTGGAGGAAGAGTTCTTCATACCGTGTGAAGTTTCCATCGCCAAAAAAGGTAACCATCTCTTTGAAGCTCGGAGCCGCCTCTTCGCGCGCTGCTCTTGTAAAGATTTCATAGGTTGCAATGCCTGACCCCGCGAGGCGTCGCCCCGTTGGAACGGCTCTTTGAATCTCCATAAGTCCGATTTGACCTGGTCCCACTAAGATATTGAAGAAGAAATTGGCTCCGGCATTGAAGGCGACACTGCCTGCGAAACCAGGATCCTTATAGCTGCCAGTTCCGAATCCCTTTGTAAGATCTTCGCTGATTCCAAGGACAGTGTTTGGTACCGCATGCACTAAACGCGGAGAGTACTTGATCACAACTGGGTTGGATAGGATCGTGGTAAATACCCGAGCTTGCATGAACTGGGTTGCAAACGCCTTGGAGAGTGCTCCACCAAATTGCCCTCCAACGGCCCCAAAGGCTGCCCCTACAAACGTTTCGAAAACGAGTTCTTTCCCGCGTTTGCCGCCTAAGTAACCTCCTATTCCAGACGTCAATCCTCCTATCACCGCACCGACCACGGCTTGCTCGGAAAGCGTGATTTCGCCAGTCGGATCGGTGTTGCTAATCGGGTTCTGATGTGCATATTGATAGCGATGCAGGCTCGTCGGATCGGTCAACAACCCGTCAAAAGGATCTCGGCTCAAGAATCGTCCCTGGTTCGGCGCGTAGTCTCGAGCTCGCATATGTACCAAACCAGTCTGCGAATCAAACCGTTCTGAGGCAAATTGATAGGGGTTGCTCGATGTACCAACGTGATCAAGCAACTCACCAAAGGCCGTCATGACATAGCGATCGGTAATTTCGCCAACCAAATTCGACAACGCGATGACATTCTGACTTGCGTCGTAGTGGAAAAATGCTGTGCCGGCTGCATCCGCATGTGAGATTCGCTGGTGCCCGTACACGTATTCGACACTGAAAGGTTGGTCTACAGGATATTCAGCCAATACTTGATGGATGCCATCTTGTCGAAAATCCAATAGATAGTTTGTTCGAATGCCATTACGGATCTCGGCCATGCGATTTCCCAGAGCATCATACATGTATTCAACCACCGTGCCATTATGGTCCACACGTACGAGCTGATCTTCCGCGTCGTAGCTGTATTCCACCCGATGGTTGTTTCCGGTTTCTAAGGCAAGTCGTCCCCGCGTGTCGTAAATAAATTCGCGGTCTCCCACTTTCAGAATTTGATTGTTAGCGTTGTACGACAACAGTTGAGTGTCGCCGTTTGAATGGACAATCGAGCGGCGATTGCCTACCTGGTCATAACTATAAACCTCGCGAAACGCGACGCTTTGGTTGCCGGTCAACTGAGTTTCCGACGTAAGTCGTAATGCTGCATCGTATGTATACAGAGTTGTTCGCCCGTCAAGCCAAGCCACTTCGCTGCGTTCGTAGCTTTCTCCAAACGAGTAATGCAAACGCTCAACCGTCGTTCCACCCAACTTAGTTTCCATCACCTCCAGGTAGCCAGCCTCGGTAAAGCTGTACTCGGCGCGCATACCATTGGGATAAGAGACAGCGGTGATCCGGTCTGCGGTATCGTATTCGTAAAGAGTCTCGCCGGCTTCGGAATCCTGAACCGCTAGCAATCGATTGACAGCGTCGTAGCGATACGTCGTCTGATGTTCATTGCCGACGACATCGACCGCGGTCACCGACGTACGATTGCCATTGGCATCGTAGCTGTATCGAACCTGTGAATCATCAGGATACTGAACGACGACTAGTCGATCTCGACTGTCATAAGTCATCGTGATCGTGCCAAGCACATTGGTAGCGCTCAGCACCTGATTGGTAGCAGAGTAGGTGAACGATTCTCGCGTGCCATCGGCAAATCGTTGCTCGAGAACGTTTCCGTTACGATCGTAAACAACGATTGTCTCACCGTCAGCAGTTGTCCGACTGGTTTGCCAGCCCTCGATGTCATAGCCATAGGTTTCGCGATCACCCGCTGGATAGGTTTTGCTCACCAACTGGTTGTAAACGTCGTACTCAAAGGATGTGACGTTGCCCAGCGGATCCTCCTGGCGAATCAAATTGCCATTGGCATCATAGGCATAGCGTGAGACTCCACCGCCGGGGGCACTCACCGACGTCAACTGACCGGCTGCATCATAGTCATAACGCGTTGTGCGACCGGCGGGGTCGATTTCAGCGACCAGGTTACCCATTCGATCAAATTCACGCTTCAGCACTTTACCGTCGGGCAAAACGATCCGTATTCTGTTGCCGGCGGTATCGTAGGCATACTCGATGATGGATGCGTCGGGGCCTTCTATTTTTGTCGTTCTGCCTTCCGCATCATAATCATAGGTGGTTTCTCGACCTAAACTGTCACGTTCCAGCACCAATTGACCTTCTGAGTCGTATTCAAATCGTCGCACATTACCTAAGGGGTCGGTGGTCTGGACCACGTTGCCGACCGAATCGTACTTAAACTCCTCAGTGCTTCCATCTGAATGAATCGTCTTTGTACGTCGGCCTAGTAGATCGTATTCATATCGCGTAACGCTTCCATTTTCGTTCGTCAAAGTAATCAAGTCGCCGGTCAGGCTATAGGCTCTGAGCTGAGTCCCGCCGTTCGCATCTCCCAGGAGTGTTTCATTTCCAATTGCATCTACAGCGAATTGGGTCTGGCCGCCGGATGGCGTTGTCATACCTATCAACTCACCAGCCGCGTTGAAGCGACGTGAAACCAATTTGCCGTCGGCTCCCCGTAGGGCTGTCACCAGGCCTCGAGCGTCGCGCTCGAACAGCATAGAGTTTCCGTTAGCATCGATCTGTCCGGTGGAAAGCCCAGAGGCATTGACCATCAATTCAGTGCGACGACCAAGCGGATCTTCCATCGCCACAGCAATTCCTGCATCATCGTACTCAACGATCTCTGTGTGACCTTCAGCATTTGTTGTACGAATCGGATTACCACGATCGTCATACTCGATCAATTCCAGCGCTTGGCCGTCGTCTGACAGTCGAGCCGTCAACAAGCCTGCTGTGTTGTATCGGAAATGTGTTGTCTGGCCTCCCGCCGTTGTCAGGCTGATCGGCTGGTTTTGCGAATCGTAACTCAATCGGACAATATTCCCATTGCGGTCCACCTGAGAAATCAAGTTACCCCGCGCGTCGTAGCGATTGATGACCCGCGCCCCGCTGGGATCAACCTCGACCAGCACTCGGCCGGCCGAATCGAATTCGCGATGCAGGACTCCTCCCAGCGGGTCCGTCTCTTGGACAATTCGACCCTGCGAATCGTACTCGAGCACAGTGAGGCTTCCGTTGGCATCTTCGATTATCTGCTGATTGGTCTCTCCAGAATGAGTGAAACTAATTGTCCTGCCGTTGGCATCAGTCACCGACAGCAGACGACCATCTGGTCCATAGGTGGTGCGCGCGTAAGGTCTCGCTAACGGATCGACTATTTCTTGAAGTCGGTCTTGGGCATCGTATTTGTAGGTTGTGACGAAACCTTCTTGGTCGCTGAACCGCACTAAGTTCCCGCCTTCGTAACCATAGGATAACGCAGTATCGTCGGGACCTGCGATTCTCACTATTCGCTGCAATTGATCTCGCTGCATTGTGATTACTTGACGGTCGTTGGTGGAAATCCCATTTTCATCAAACTTGAGTCGATTGCCGCTGCGATCGTTCGCGCTTATTAGCTTCCCGCTTGCTCCATCAACGCGGTAAGTAACACCCTCCCGCGTCGTCAGCACGTACGCTCCACCAAAATCTGGACTGGCGGGATTGTAAGGAATACCACCGGGAGCAAAAAGTTCGTTGAACTCATTAACTTGCAAATAGCCGCTCGTGCCCGTGCCTAAGGTACTCGTGACGCCAGGATCCGGGGTGAATCTAGGTTGGGCTAGCACTAAGTTATTGCCGCCAAATCCAGGTAAGACGCGAATATTCGGATCAAACGTGAAGCCTTGTCGGCCTTGTCCCGGTACATTCAGATAGCCCTTTACCCCAGGGTGCAGCGGCGAATAGATGCCGATGTCTTCGAGGCCACTTTTGGGTAGACCAACGCGAAGATCCGTGTCACGATACTCGAGTCTCCAACCGTATCCAAAATCTCCTTCACGATCGGCTTGCAGCGTGTCGTAGATGCGCGTGATCTCGATCGGGATGCCAGCCACAGGAATGACCATGTCAGTGAACGACAATTGGAAATTGCCGAGTTTCAGTTCGCCGCTGAGGCCAACATTCTGTTCGGCCACATTGACGATGCCCTCTGTAGTGGCGACTTCGAGGCGAATGTAGTACTCGTCGTTTATGAGCATACTGGTGTCCCACACGCCAAGTTCCCCGTTGGTGACGGCGGTACGACTGTTGTAAAACTCGGTATAAGAATCCTCGTCGGCCCGCCGATAGGACAGTTGGTACGAGTCGAACTTTTCGTGTGCTGCAGTTCCAGAGATGACGACCATGCCAAATACGGCTTGAGCAGGAGCTGGCGAACTGATGATCGCAGTCGGAATGTCTTCCGTTCCTGCGCCGCTCCAGCCTTCAGGGAAATCGTAGTCAAATGTAATCGTCTTTGTGGTTACGTTACCGCTCGCGTCGATCGCCGTGGCCGTGGCATTGATCGATTGGAACGTCCACTCCTCAAATGTAAACGTCGCGGTTCCGGCAGCATCGAGCGGTATGTCCTCGCCATTGGCCATCAGAGTCAGCGAAGCGATGCCGACGTTGTCCAGCGCGCGAGCATATACCTTAAACGGTCCCATCCACGGGAGCACATTGCGGCCGCTGTTTTGCGGTCGTTCAACGAGCGAAATCGTTGGCGGAGTCGTGTCGGCAACCACCTCCACGGAAAAACTCTGCATGGCTTCGCCACCACGCGGATCGTTGACTTTCACCGTAAAGTCAAAGTTGCCAAGCGTGGTTGGATTCCAGGAAATCTTGCCGAAAGCATCGATGGTCGCTCCACTCGGCGCTTCGGTCAGCGTGTACGTGAGCGCGTCGAGATCGACGTCCCGGCCCACAACTTGGTACGCGAACGCGTCTCCTGAAACAGCTTCGTTCGGAGCATCGCTAGTGATCGTCGGAGCGCGGTTCTCCGCGAGCACGTCGAGCTGGAAGGATTCGACCGCGGTTGCGCCACCAGCGTCCGTAGCAATAATGGTGACGACGAACTGACCAACTTGTCCCGCCATCGGAGTCCACGTGACCTGCCCCAAGTTGGCATTGATTGACATGCCACTAGGAGCTTGCCCAAGCGAGTAAGTGATCGTGGTTAATTCAGGATCGGTCGCAGCGACGGTGTACTTGTACTGGCTACCCACCGCTCCGAATCGCGGTGCCACTGTCGTGATGGATGGTGGCAAATTCGGAACTCCCTCGCTCACCCGGACTGCAAAGGCTTGAGTCGCTGCGCCACCGACACCGTCACTGACTTCGACGACTACGTCTTGTTGTCCGGTTTGCTCAGCCGTCGGAGTCCAAGTTATCTCGCCGGTAGTCTCCACAATACTCATGCCATCCGGAGCGGCAAGCAGGCGATAGGTCAGCGGATCACCTTCGGAATCCTGGGCTACTACCGTGTATAAGAAGCCGACACCTACGGCAGCTTCAGTTGCTGCAGTCGAAGTAATACGCGGTGGTCCACCGGAGCGCGAGGCCTTAAGAGTGAACGTCTGCGTGGCTGTCTCTCCGTCCGGATCGGTGACTTGCACCGTGACATCATGCTCACTCCTTTGATCCGCCGATGGCGTCCAACGCAGCGTCCCGAGCGATGGATGGACACTCATACCGATCGGCCCATCTATCAGAACGTAGCTCATTGGATCGGCGTCCGCGTCAGTGATTGCAATGTCGTATTGATATTCATGGCCGATGGTGGCCGATACCAATGGCGAGGATCTTATCTCGGGTGCAGAGTTCACGGGACGGCCAACAACCTCGAGCGTAAATGTGTGAGCCTGAATATCTCCGTCTGCCGTCTCTAATTGCAGTTCGACCGTGTGCGAGCCGAGATCCGCTTGGGTTGGATTCCAGCGGATGACTCCGTTGCTTTCAACTATCATGCCTGTTGGTCCACTCGCGAGCGACCAAGTGAATGAGCGTGCGAATCGATCGCGACCTTGAATCTGACCAAGGTAGTTTTGCCCAAGCCCGACGACGGTGCGCGGATTGGTAATCTCAAACGGAGTTGCAGCGGGCTGATCGGCCTGGACGCGAACTTGAAATGAGGTTCGGGTTTCAAGTCCGGCCGAGTCGGCGACTGCCAGAGTAAAGTGCTGATTGCCCACTTGCGCCTCGGTCGGCGTCCAACGTAGCTCTCCGGTATCGGCGTCTAGCGTTACACCCGTGGGTGACTCGATGACGGAATAACTGAGTGCATCGTCCTCGGCATCTTGCGCTTGCACATCTAGCATGTACGTCAGTCCGGCATTGGCGTCCAGGAACCCGGGGCTTGCGCCCGGCGGCTGATAAACGTCGGGCGTGGAGAATATTGGCGCGGTATTGGGTGCTGTCACTTCGATGGAGAAGTCGTGTAGGGCGATCGAGCCAGATTGGCTCGTGGCACGCAGTATCACAACATGCTCGCCGACTTGAGAAAGTGTCGGGCGCCAAGCAACTAAGCCCGAGTGTGGATCGACGGTCATTCCCGCCGGTGCAAGCGAGAGGTCATAGAAGATCGACTCATTACCAATACTCATCGCCACTGAAGCATAACGGAAGGTCTGCCGTGCTTCGATGCTGGTGTTTGGCATCGTTACAAAGTGCACACCGCCCGACACGGAAGTATTGGTTGCAGCGAGCACAAAATCTTGATCGGCCAGAATCTCATCGGCGGCTAGAGCGACTGTCAGACCTTCGCGGCCGGCGGTATCGGTCCATCCAGCTGGCAAATCGGGTCGCAGCGTGTAGTTACCTGCGCTCAAATCGGTTAGCGCATAGTTGCCGTTTCGATCAGTGACTGCCATGGGCTCGTCGTCATCGCGAGTTCCATCACCATCAAGGTCCGCATAGACTTTCCAAAATGCAATTGCGTCGTCCGCTGTTCTCAACTGCCCGCGAACTTGACTGAGCGCAAGTTGCTCGATCGCCAAGTCACTGACGGTAGCTGGATTGGCTGCAACTTCTAGATTTCGCGGATCCGGCATTTGATAGCCCGCTACCGAATCGACCTTAATCGTGTACGAACCAGGCAGTAAGCTAGTGAAGCTGTAGTTTCCTTCGGCATCGGTCGTGGCAGTGGCTTCAACAGGATCACGAAAACTGTTGTCGTTGGCATCGATATACAACAGCCAATTCTCAAGTGATGGTTCAGCCACAATGCCCTCTTCGCTACCATCGTTCTGTTGACCATCACCATTTAGGTCGGCGAACAAATGCCCGCGGATGGAACCCCGTAGTTCCGGCACAACATTGACCGTAAACGACTGCTCATCAAATCCGCCTCGACCATCTTCAACTGCGATGGAAAACTCGTAACTGCCTGTGGTACTCAGCCCGGGAACTTGAAGCGGGTATAGTGGATTGGCGACGCGAAATCCGTCGTTACGATAAACTGAGTGGTCATGCACGCTAAATGTGTCGGCACCATCAAATCGGTAGTCCAATACGACTCGAGTGTCATTCTCATATCGTTGGCTCCAGCCTTCTTGCAACTCAGCAGCCGATCGAACAACGTTCCAAATGCGGAAGTTATCGTAGATGGCCTTGGTAGGGAAGGAGCCTCGCTCGCCGATCTGCAAGAGGGCAGAGTTCGGGAATGCGGCATAGTTGACAGGTTGTGGAATCGCCTTTTGACCCAACAATTCCCCATCGACGTAAATGCTGGCTGTCAGAGCATCGCTGTTGATAACGAGCGCTAGGTGAGTCCAGACGCCAACCTGCGATTTGAAAGGCACTCGATAGTCTAGCGACTGACCGTCAAAATGCATTATCAACTGAAGTTTGTCATTATTCAACGTACGAATATAGTACGCACTGCCGTATTGGTTCGGTTGACTAAACAATACTGCCGCACTGTTACTTGCCGTTAGCTCCTGAAGACTAAACCAGCCTTCGATTGTAATATTTGGCGCGTGCAATGAATCGCTTCTAGGCACGTCGATGTTGCCATTCTGCCCTTTAGTACCAAACTGAAGAGCTTCGTTGCGTCCATCCCAAGTAAGGAAACCCGTGGTCGGGTCGATGGTAGCGCCTTCCGGACCGGCGACTAAACGATAGCGAATGGCATCGTCGTCGTTGTCCAGTGCTGTAGCCTGATAGGAAAACGCTTCGTTGGCGCCAATCGTCGATATCGGCTCTGTTGCAAAGAGTGGTTGAGCATTTTCTTTTGCTGGTTGCACCTCGATCTTAAAAGTCTGAGTGCCTATGCCACCGCGGCCGTCATCAGCGGCGATCGTAACGGTATGTTCGCCGACTTGATCCGGTGAAGCCGCCCACAACAACGCACCTGTCTGCCCGTTGATGATCAGTCCTCCTGGACCATCGACGATTGAGTAAGTCAATGTGTCATTGTCCGGATCAATTGCATCGCTGTCATAACGATAGACTTGGTTCGGATCAAAGCGGTTGTAGATAACGCTGACCGTATCGTCGCCTGTATTGACGACAAGAAGATCCAAGCGCCCATCTTCATCGGCGTCGGCAAGTGTGATGCGCGTGGGGTGTTCGCCGACTGTGATTTGCTGCGTCTTGGCGAATTGGTTGCCACCGAGCCCATACAGTACACTGACAACATTCAATTCCGGCAGAGTCGCGACGAGTTCTGATTTTCCGTCCGCGTTCAGATCAACGACTTGAACGTCACTCGCTGAACTTGCTAGATCAACGTACACAGGAGCGGCAAAATTCAACTCGCCATCGCCCACGAGCAACATCAATCGATTCGAATCGGGAAGCACGACAACTGCGTCCACGCTGCCATCGCCGTTAACGTCGGCCAGTGTCAAACTTCCCGGCTTGTCGCCTAGTGCCAACGCAATGGGATCTGATAGAGTTGTCGAACCGTTGCCGGAGTAGATCCAAAGCGCATTGGATGTATCATCGAGCGCTACCAAATCGACTTGGCTGTCGCCATTTAAGTCCGCCGCTTTGACGTCGATTGGTCCTTTGCCCGCCGCGAATTCCGTTGCGGCGTAGCCACCTTCGACGTTACCGACAAAGACGGACAACGAATGTCCCGCGCGATTGGCCGAGATGATTTCAAGTTTACCGTCACCATTCAAGTCGGCTGTCGTTACTGCCTGTGGAGCTCGACCTGCAAACAGATCTCGCTGTCGCGTTAAATGGTCGAGATTATCGCCCGTAAACAGTTTTACGCGATCATTATTCTCGTTGATTGCCAGCACTTCTTCATTGCCATCGCCATTGAGATCCGCCACGTGGATATCTAACAATCCATCGCGCATGCCTGAGTAGAACATCACTGTGCCTGGCCCACCTTGCCCGACGGTCGTGTGCAACGTATCAAGGTTTCCGTCGTGGTTTAGATCAGCAAAGACCAACTCGGCAATACGGTACTCAATGTCAACTTGAATCGGAGCGGCGAATCGTCCTGTTCCGTCGCCTAAACGAAATGCGATTTTCTGCCCTCCTTGACCGATCTCGACCAAGTCCAAGTGACCATCGCTGTTGAAATCCACGACGTATCCATCACGGCCGCGACCCTGCACGGCTTCGCTCACAAAATAGAGTTTGTCCTGCGGATTAAAGCTTCCGTCGCCGTTGCCGAACATCACCCGAGTCCCGACGCTCTGGAAGTTGACCAAGTCCAGCTTGCCGTCCTCATTAAAATCGCCGACGTCCAAATCACCGGGATAATAGAAGCTGAAGCGAAAATAGTCGTCGTCGAAAGTCGAGAATTCGCTCAAGAACTCAAAACTTCCCAATCCGTCTCCCGCCAAAATGACGATTTTGTGTGGCTCTTCGGGCAGTTTCTCTGTGTACGCTAGGTCGACGCGACCGTCATTGTTAAAGTCGCCAACGGCAAAGCCTTGATCGTAAGAAGAAACATTGACGCCTTGGGCAGTGACCACAGTGCGAAACGCACGAGTAAAAGTGCCCGGGTTCTCGGGATCGTTCAGATGAACATCGATCTGTCGCTCCACGCCCGTTTTGGCAACGAAGTCAGGGTAGCTGTCGTTATTGAAGTCGGTGACTCGGATTGCAGAGTAGCCATAAAAGCTGCTCTCCAGCAACTGATTGTCGCTGACGGTAAAAGTACCGTCACCGTTAGATAGCGCAACGTAATAGCTTGCGCCGCTGGTATTACTATTGGTTGAAATAACATCATCCAAGCCATCCAAATTAAAGTCGGCAACGACCGAAGCGACTGAGGAGGGGCGACGAACATTAAATGCAGGAATCGGTTCCGCAAACGACCCGTCGCCTTGGCCGAGATATGTTTCAAGGGAAACAGTGGCAAAAAGATCCATTCGTCCGTCGCCATTGAAGTCGCCCGGCATCGAAGTGTTGGTACCGCCGGAGAACGGAATCGAACGACTCAGACTAAATTCCCCAGGTCGAGTGCCCAGGAGAATCCCAACTCCGTTGAAGTCGTTGCCTTGAGTGAAATAGGACAGGTCGTTGACGCCATCCTGGTTGTAGTCCCCAACCAATACACCAGCCGGGAAATTCAGATTGTCCTGAATTCCGTCGGCGACTGCACCTGGAAAGTCCATCGTGGTGTAGTCCGTTTGCGAATAGTTGCCTGCACCATCATTGAGCAGCACCTCGATTCCGCCGTTGTTGGAAAAGGCAGTCAACACGATATCGAGATCACCGTCTGCGTCGATATCAACCACATCGCCGCTTCCCGCATAGTTGTCTGATCTGCTATTAAGACCCTCAAGTGCAATCTTCTCCTCGAAATTGGTTCCTGTTCCATCTCCAACGAGAATCATTAATTGGCCATGCCACACGTGCACGAATGCAATGTCCTGATTTCCATCCCCAGTAAAATCGCCAATCCGCATCCAATCGCTGTCATAGTAGAACGCTGGTCCAATTGGGTCTATTAAAATCGGTGCATCAAAAGTACCTGCACTATTTGCCAAGTAGATAAATACAGATTGCGAGTTGGCGACATTACCTTGATTCTGAGAGTTGTTAGTAACGACGTCTAACAATCCATCACCATTCAAATCACCGACGTCGAACGCTCGAGTTTGGAACGACGTCCCCATGCTGCCCGCATCGCCGATGATGTTCGTTGGACCGAAGGTGCCGTCCCCGTTGCCGAACCACCAAGCCATTTGTAAGGTATGCCCAAACCCGAACGCATCCAACAATCCGTACTGCCCGACCAAGTCTAATGTGCCATCGTTATCCATGTCAGCAACAGTAAAATCAACGATCGAATAGCGACTGCTATCCGTCGGATCTGAATCAAACGATGTTGTCTGCATCGCCTTAAACGAACCATCGCCATTACCCTCAATAAAGTAAAAGGCCTGTACATTCGACGAACTTGTGAACATCAGGTCCAGCGCGCCGTCATTATTCATGTCGGCGGCTAACAGGTTGCGAGGATAGATCAGCGTTCCACTCGTAATGCTAGCGACCTCGACAGACTCGCCAAACTGTCCATTGCCATCACCGAGCATTCTGACAATCTTAAAACTGTGCGGCGTTCCGCCACCTGTTCCTGGTCGATCGTAGGTGAGCACCGCCAAGTCCAAAATGCCGTCGCCGTTGAAATCTCCTTGGTCCATTCCATAGATTTCGTTTTGGTCACCTGTCCTCGAAAATGGTTCTAAACCAATGTCGACGCTATAGCCCACATCCACGACCGCATCTGTTGGTTTCGGCTCGCCCGAAGAATACGTTGTCGCATCGTCAAAGCGATCGTTATTCTCGCCGGCGTAAACACCAACACTTTGGTCAGCTGCGTTAATAGAAACCAACCGTGGCCCGCGGAACCCGCTGATGACGTCTACGCCAGCGGGCTGAGCTCCCGTGGCCACGGTGGTGATCTCAAAGCCACTTGAGGCAATCGCGTCAGTGACTGGGTCACTCACAAAATTCGGAGGACGATTCTGCAGCGACTCAATAACCTGGATCTCAAAGGCCTGTTCGACAAATAGTCCATACGGATCGGTAGCCCGAAGGACTACGCGATGCGAGCCAATATTTTCTAATGTGGTAACCCACCCGACCACACCCGTCGTAGAGTCGATCGTCATTGCTTCTGGCCCCACGACCACCGAATAACTCAACGGCTGTTGCTCTGCGTCCACAGCGCGAGCGCGATAAATGTACGTGCTACCAGCCGCTATCGACGTCAGTGGCAGAGTGGTAAACGCTCCCGGGGCCGCATTGAGCTTTCCATAAGCTTTCAACTGATAAGTAAAACGCTGGCCACTGTTGTTCAGAAACTGCAACTCGCGCGAACGCACCGTCTCACCGGCCGGTAATACGCCAGCCTCCAGCCTTGACGTAAGATCAAAGAACGGTCGTCCGTCCGGCAAGAGCCCATCCGGCTGCATCGCAAACGCGTCCAACTCAGTGAAGTTCTCAAGTACCACGATGAGCGAACCAATCACCGCCTGCGATCCGACGTTTGTCAACTTGAACTCGGAGTACAGTTTGTTGTTATCGCCATGCAAGCTCGTGCGACCGTATTCGACAGAGACGCTGCCAGTGAGATCGCTGAGCTGGCGGAAATCGAATGGCGTGACTTCGGCAACGTCGCTGGCCGTTGTTCTCTGTGTGCCCGTAGAACCACCGGCAGGCACATCAACAAACTCAAAACCGCGAATGATCACGCTGCTATTGTTGTCCGAGTCGTTGTTGACAAGCCTCGTTGAAACGTGAACATCGGTCCCTTCCGGCAAGTGAGATAAGTCAATAGTGAACGAGGAAGTCTCCCCGGCCGCTCCCGTTGTCGTCCATGTTCCAGGTGCATACAGTGGTTCATGCTCCTCGCTCCAGTTGTAAACCGCATCGCGTCCCGACTGATAGGCAAGGGCCAATCGTTCGCCGGCTGCGTCTGTGATTTCAATTTCGAATGCATCGCGGATCTGACGACTGCTGGTGGTGTCGAATGCCGGATTCTCAAACAAAACGCGGAGCGCACCCTTCTCACTCGGAACGCTAAGCACATGCGTCATCTCGTCGACGAAGTTGTCGCCTTCGAGCAATTGCGGCGAACAAGCTGCGTTTTCGTAGATGCCGCCTTCAGTGGCAAACCCACCTCCCGTGCCAGAGCCATTGACGTTCAAGTAGTTGATCACCCGCAAAACATCCAACGGCGTGACACGGCCATCGCACGATACGTCGACAAAGTTGCCGGTCCGCGGCTCGTCGAGCTGCCGTGGCAACAATCCACCCGAGGTCCCTTCGCGCAGCGCATCGTTGAGGTGATTGATGACCAATAGTACATCAAGTGGACTAACCAGGGCCGGTTGATCGTTGGACACATCCACCGGGATCCGCGCATTATGCCAGATCGCTGCCGCCAACACACGACGATGCTCCAGACGCTCAAATTGACTGATGCGACTTTTCCGCAGTCGCACCGAGCCATACATCGAATGTTTGAACAGTTGGGTCAGAATTTTTTTGGCAGAGAACTTTTTCATCGTACACTCAAGGTTGTATTTAGTTACCGACAAAATTACATGCTTCAAATCATCACTGTTCTCACATGCAATCTGTCGTCGCTTCCATTCAGCAGAGGAGAACATGACACGCTATACAACCCTTTCACTACCAACCAAACTGATTGAATTCGGGCGATTTTCGCTTGAACGATGGATTGGTTCTTAAGTATCGATAGGCAGGCCCGACATTCGGATGCTCGCCCCAATACCGCTTTGGAAACGATTAAGACGATCGTTCAACATCGAGCACTGTTAACCCCACGTTAAGCTGTGTTACTGGTTCGCAACAAACGAGTTACCGAACGACGCGTTGCATCTTGCACGAACTTTTGAAAATTGCGCGAAGAAGTGCGATGTGGCATCGCGATCGCGTTGCGAAATAGCGCAATACCCACTGTGGCTAAGTGGATATGTCCACAATAATTAAACGAAGAGTTGGGGACAATGGGCTGTTAAGAAGGTGTGTCCACGGCCCCAGATTAAAGAGTGGCACTACCCGATCGGATGTGGCAAACTGTTCTATGTTGGACTATCTGCCTTAAAATGCCAAATCTAGAGCTTTAGGGCGTTGCGATTCACTCCGATTGTCGGATAATTATCGCATTGGGTCACGAATGGTATTCGCTGGGGGCAACAGCGGCGCCTTTCAGTGGCCCTTTTTTGTAGTCTGTTGAAACGCACGCCGTGTCCACTGCTCGGTAGCGAAAACGGTGTTTTCACCGGGTTTTCTTGCTGGTTAACGGCCGCCTAGGCGCATTTCCATCCGAGACCCAGCTAGCGGCTCGGACACATTTTGCGTTTTCAGTGAGTGGCAGAACGGTCCTCGCTGGCGCCTTTGTCTGGGATTCGGTGATGCAACACGACAACTTTGCCGTGGTCGACCCCCTGTTCCACCCGTTGATGCGCTTCTGCGATCCTGTCCAATGGAAAACGACTGTCAATTGTTACTTTTAAATGACCTTCCGACCAAAGTCTTACTAACTCTTCCAAATCTTCAGATCGCGGTCTGGCCAACATCAGTTTTCCTTTCCTCGAAAGCGGCCAAGTTAAGAAAGTGGTGAGCATGCCTTTCACATCCGGTTCAGTCGTGACGTAGCGACCATCCTTGCGAAGCACTTTCCGGGCATCGAGATAGTCCGACTTACCCGCAGCGTCGAAGATCAGGTCCCATTGCTCGCCCAACTCAGTGAATTTGGTCGTACTGTAGTTGAAGAAGCGGTCTGCCCCGAGCGAATAGCAGAATTCTTCGTTATCGCCGCTGGCGACTGCATCGACGTGGCATCCCGCCGCTTTGGCAACTTGAATCGCAAAGGCGCCTACTCCGCCACTCGCTCCATTGATCAGAACCTGTTCGCTTTTCTTCATTTGACCATGATCTCGCAATGCCTGAAGTGCGGTCGAACCCGCCAGAGGAATGGCCGCGGCTTCTTCAAAGGACATGTCATCGGGGATTTTGGTTGCTGCATTAATTGCACAAGCTACGAAATCCGCACAGGCTCCACCGCGAGAACTATTGAGGAAGGCCATCACGCGGTCGCCTGCAGCAAATTGGGAATCGTCCGCACTTTCAGCGACGACGCCGGCGACGTCGTAACCTGGTATGCGCGGAAAACCGAACGGAATTAACCCCCTCATTTCACCTTGACGCATTCGGTAGTCGATCGGATTAACACTTGAAACCATCACTTCGATGATGATTTGCCCCGGTAGGCGATGAGGTTTGGGCAGTTCGGCGAGATGCAGGACGCTTGCATCGCCATAGCGATCGTAGACCATTGCTTTCATGGGATTACTCCGTTAACAGATTAAAAGTCGAATTGACTTTCAAACCGGAGCAATAAACGGACCCATTACCCAATTTCGGGTGTACGACCGGCAAAACGGCCAAGGCGGAATGCCATTTCAATCGTGAAACGAAAAAACCCTTGGAATTCCGAGGAAAACCAAGGGTTTTAGCATGTCGGGGTGATAGGATTCGAACCTACGACCCTCTGGTCCCAAACCAGATGCGCTAGCCAGGCTGCGCTACACCCCGATGAATTGAAAACTTTAGTCGATTGGTCTGATTGCTGCAATGCGTGCTGCAGAATTCCTAACGCGCAATTTCGCATAGGGCCGCTGAAAGGTGGTGTTGTTCCGAAAGTAAAACTCAGGACGCAGAGCTTTGGCAATGTTTTTGTGCATAGCTGGCAATGCCATCGGCGATTTCGGCGTCTGTGATTCCGTATCGTTTCAGCAACTTGATCATGACCGCACCGATGCGGACCTCATGGTTGCCGCGGACGGCCAGTGGTGCCACCGGGTAGTTGCCTTGATGCGCCGTTTGCGGTGATTGCGTCGCTGCCGTAATCCGCTCTGACGCTTCGATTTTCGTGGCCGTTCCGGCCACAGTTGACTGGGTTGGCTGGCGAAAGGCTCGTGGAAGGGAAGTCGACTGGGAGCGATTGGGGCCTGTTTGTGTTTTGAGACGAGCTGTTGTAGGAACCTGATGCTCATGCTGCACAAGTTCATCCGCAGTTTGTTCAGCGGCCCAGGAGAAGCAGAGTTGCGAAACAGCTTGGATTGGTGAATCAATTACGCCAGTTGACATGTGACTTTGAGCTTGCGCCCACCTCGCTAGAAGAAATTGAACAACAGTCGCGATGACTGAAATCAAGTTTCGCGAGGGCGTTGACACCTTCGGTCACGGCAAATTGAAAATTTATTGCCTGTCGGAGTCAGCGTTAGAAACGGGTGCGGAGGGCCATAAACCCAGTGACCACAAAAATGACCGAGACGATTCCCCATTGAGTGACATCCATGGTCAGGATGAGCCAATTCAGAGTTTCGAAAATGGAGCTAACCCAGTCAGAGATATAGCTGACGACGGTGCTTGAGAAATTGCGCATCATAATGAGGTCTCTCCACGATCGAGTGGGCCTGCGCCTGCTCCAGCGACGGGCGTAGGTAAGTTCCAGGCTGTGAAAACCTAGGACATAAAATCGGCAAGAGAAATCGCTCGCTGAGTGGATTGAAGAAATCTGCGAATGGACAGTTGGTTTTGGCGGATACCGATCCGTTTGTACCGTTTGGTTGGTCTTTAGCGGGCTCGGAAAATCCTTCTGGTTTTGACCTGCATAACAGCCGATTCAGGCCTTGCAGCATGTTTGGCGCGACGTATAATCCGGCGTATCGCAGACGAGATTACCCGAATCTATCGGGGCGGTAGCTCAATTGGTTAGAGCACTGGACTGTCGATCCAGAGGTTGCGGGTTCGAGTCCCGTCCGCCTCGCTTGCGATCTATCAAACGAATCGTTAGTTAAAACGAACTTCAGGGTGTCCTGAGAGCGCTTACTTTAAGAAACCAAAAACCGGTAGTCTACCGGATTGGCAAAAGTAAGGCTCTGAGGATGAAAAATCTGCCCAAATACAGGCTACACAAGCCTACCGGTCACGCTCGGTGGCAAAGACCTATATCTAGGCAAACACGGTTCGGCTGAGAGCAAGCGAAAGTACGCTCAACTCATCGCCGAATACAATGCTTCTAGCGCCCCCGCTTCTTTCGGGGTCGATCCCAAGTCCGTAACGCTCGCCACGGTCATGGCGGACTATATTAGGTACGCTGATAATCACTACCCCAAGGGCTTAAACTCTGAGGCCAACCACATCCGGCTGATTCTGCGGGTGGTGAAGAATATCTATGCAGGGCTACCGGCGTCTCAGTTTGGTCCCCAGCAGTTCAAGGCAGTTCGGCAAATTCTGGTTGACGATCCAACTTGCCAACGCAGTACTCGATCTCAGAAAAAGAAGGTTGAGCCCCTCTCACGGCAATACGTCAACGCGCAAATGTCCAGGCTTGTTCGGATGTTCCGATGGGCGGCTGGCACCAGCGGAATTGAACGGCCAGCGACTGCGGATCATCCCGCAAACGCATCTGCCACCGTTGCTTGGCGGTGAAACCAATTGCTACGGCTACACTTCGCCCAGCCTCGATATGCACTTGCACCATACGTTCAAAGATTGGGATGGGCAGCGAGGGCCGGTCATCGTGCTCGGCCATTTGAACATCGAGCGCGACTTTCCAACTCGCACCGTCAACAAGATGCTCGGCACCATTCTTCACGAGTTTGCCCATTGCCTAGAGCGCCCAAGCCTCGTCCGACCGCGACCGTACAACCAGATGTTGATCCGTATGAGCCAATGAAAATTGCCGAAGCGGTCACGGTCGACGAAGTGGGCGATGGCACGACGCCACCGTGGACAACACATGAGGCTCGCTTCATGCGTATCGCCTATCACTTGCGCTATCGAGCCGCGCGACTGAACTATGACATTCGCCCCAACGAGGTCTATTCGTCTGAGCGGTTCGGTATGTCTCTGGCCGCTGAATACTCGCGCACGCTGGATGCCGAAGCCGAACGCTGTCTCTCGTGGACCTTCCGCGACATCTGCCAGCGGCCGATGCCGATGCTGTTCGAGCGAATCTACGACCGCGACAAAACGAACTGGTTTAATTCCCAAGCCCTTAAACAAAGGAACGCAGATGAATCTGACATCTACTCTTGATTCTATTTCCCAACGACTTGAAGAACGCCGCGCTGGCAAGTGGTCCGAGTATCGCAAGCTGGTCGCCCTGGTGTGCGATGGCAAAGAGCCCGACGCTGACCGCATCGCCAGTGTCTTAGCCGACAACGAACGGACGCTGGACGAGCTTCGGCACGATGTGCAATTGCTCGCCAAGCGACGCAAGCTTCGAATTGATATGGACGCTGCGCCACCGCTTGAAAGCGAACGATTGAAAGTCGAGCAACTGATTGTGGATGGTGAAAAGCAACTCGAAGCGATCATCGAAACACATCGCCAAAAGATGTCGCCGCTCTACGCGCGTCGCTTTGACCTGAACCAGATTCGCAAGATCGCTCAGCAAGCGCAAGACCACCTTCGCTCATCCTGTGAAGACCGAGAGATACTCACGCGGTTCGAATCCGTGAACGAAGAGCTAACGGAGTTGACCAACGAGCAAGGCAAGATCCAAGCCGACATCAAGCAAATGAAGATTTGGATGGACGGCGACAGACATGAATCTAAGATCACCGCGTTTGTCAGTGAAGCCATGCGTTTCACAGAGCGAGCCGATGACTACGAAGCCAAGATCGCAGGCCTGCAAGAAAAACTGCCGGCGCTCACCGCGAGGATTGATGAGCTTAGCAGGCAGTTGAACCAGATCGAACTCGAGCTGCTTGAACCCTAGACGCGTCACGCGACCGCCGCACTTTGATCTTTGACAATTTGGTTGACTCATGCATTGAGCCGTCGGGCGTCGCAAACCCGGCGGCTCGTTGTGCTATGCACGCTTGGGGCGTGCCTTAGCCGTTCGTCGGATTTCGTCGACTAGCCCAGATAGATCATGATCCAGATGCAACCGTACATTGGATTCCTTGAGTACGTCTCTGACGATGGGAATGGACGGATCAGACATACTGGCGAATCGCCCAATCACGTTGAACTTTAGCTGCCCATATTCATCGTCAGGATGATCCTGAAGAATCTTGCCTTCCATTGAATACTTCAGCGCGCGATTGAAATTTGCCTCTTCCTTGTCTGCTGGAAAGACAACCGGCTGAAGTAAGTGGAACGCTCCATTTTGAAACGCAAATGGAATCTTCGTCTCGCGATCTAAAATCGGTACTGATATCGAAACGTTGGTCTCGATGAGATCCGCAACTTTGCCAGCCTCAAAACGAGCTTGTAATGACTTGGGGAACGACTCGCGATTGCGTTGCCTAACCTTGCCGCCGACTAACTGATCAAACAACTGAGTGAGAGTCTCTTGGCATTCTCGAACTTTGACGAACGCTGGTTCGGTTAGCTGAATCTGGTTGCCACGAGTGTCAATAAACTTTTGAAACGTTTCGAGCGTGGTTACTCGCCCATGTTCAGCTTCGATCCGAGCGGAAAAGCTTTTCTTGAAATCGCTCAGCAGTTTTGCATCATCACCTGTGGTTCCGAAGAAATGGCGAACACGTTCATTGTCCGCAACCATCCGCGTTTGCAGAAACGCGCGTTCAGGTACGAGCAGAACAACGCCAATGTTGACCGTTTCTCGCCGAGCGAGATCAGGGCAATACTGGACAATGCTGTAATGGCCTTTAACTGGATTCATGATTTACCTCCATCAGAGAGGTCTATAGTAAGTTGGGGCGGATCAAACAATCTGGATTCAATCGTTTCGGCCACAAAGCTCGCTCGCTGGAACAAATAGCTAGCAAGAGCCGACCGAACGGGTGAATCCAAATGCCACTGATGCGGGACAAGTCCCACAGCATCCTCAATCTGTGACCGCGACACGCCGCCGAGAATGCTAGCGTAGTGCCGGATTGCGTCTCGGGACAATCTCTTCCGAAACTCGGGAAACAACCCAAAGACGTCTTCGTCCCTGATGTTGGCGATGGAACCGACACCATTGGTCAATTCGCCGCCAAATTGGATCGCGTGACTGAAATCCATGACTCGCAAGGACAGTTTTCCGTCTTCGGTGCTTTCCTTGCTGAAAAATACATTATCCCAGTTTACTCGGTTCTTGGGTAGATGGAAGAGCGCTATGGCGAGTATATCTTCACTCAAGACTTTCTATTTCTCGTCGCCTAGTACTGCGGCCGCTGTTGTGCTCGGTCGTTCGGCTAACGGTTGGGTTGAATGGAAAGACGATCATGGGCAGACACTAAGCGATGTATATCGTGCGCCCGCTGAATCGAACGAGCCAGAAACGAACGCATAGTTCGGCCTTGAATCTCCCGCATTTTCGTCCAGAAAAAAGTTCTCGAAATCTGCCATGAATCGGCTGGATGCGGTTTCCCTTCAGAGGTAACTGTGTGACCAACGTTGGCAACGTCGCCAACGCGAAACGCAGATCTCAAAACAAGGGAACACAAACATGGCTACCAAGACCGCCACCAAAACCAACCGTAACGCCAAAGCCGCCAGCAAGGCCACCACAACCAAAGCGACCAAGAAGAACGCCACGGTCGCAAAGCCAGCCGCCAAGGAACCGAAACCAGCGGATAAGAAGATGAGCCAGATCGAAGCTGCGGTTGCGGTCCTGGCCAAGGCGAAGCAACCGATGAATTGCAAAGCGATAGTCGAAGCGATGCAGGTCGAAGGCTTGTGGGCGAGCCCAGGCGGCGCGACACCCGACGCCACGCTCTACGCTTCGATCCTTCGCGAGATCAATACCAAGGCCAAAGACGCGCGGTTCAAAAAGGTGGATCGCGGCTTGTTCGCCCTGAACGGCAAGAAGTAACGGACGCGTTTTCTCTACCCACCAAAACGCACACGAGGCCGCCAGCGCGGTCTTGTGTCGCTTCTGGGCCGCTGGCCCAACTCCCCTCCGAACGCGAGTTATCGCAACGTCGCGCGACCATAAAAAACATTCGCAACATGGCGAATTGTTGGCTTGCAATCTCTGGCATGTGCTGGCTCCTGTGTGACTCCCGTCGCGGGTGGTCCGCGAACGGAACTAACCGATACACCGGAGAAACAAACATGAACAAAGAACTAGACCTAGAACCGTTGGTACGAGAATGGGAAGCAGCCGGACAATGGCGTGACCAGGGCGAGTGGATACGATTTCCCCGATTCATTGGAACCGCTACTGACGTTTATTGACACACGCGGCCTGGGTGAAGCGTCGTACGATCCACAAGAAGATATCGCTCGGTTTTCGGGGACAACTCAGTTGATGTTGGTTACTGTGCGAGTCACTGACCACGCACTCCAGCCGGTGATCGAACCGCTGCGTCGGATACGCGCCGCCCAGCCACATCGTCCCGTGCTGTTGACGTTGACTTGTTTACATGAAGCGACAGGCCAAGTCGATATAACCGGGCTCGAAGATCCCTTTGTGGTGTGCGGTGCCCAGACGCCGGGGTCATCGCCGCTTGAACTACAAGCTTCGCCGAACATTCCCGCTGGCTTGCAAACCCTGCTGGCTGAAAAGGCGAATCAGTTCAAAGGACTTTATGATGTTCTACTTCCGATCGATTTGACGCGACCGGAGGATGGATTTGCGGAGCCCAATTTTGGCGGGCAAAGGCTCAAGCAAGCTATATTAGATTACCTGCCACAAGCCTATCGACAAGCGCTATTGTCACTTCACGAAGCGGATCATCCGCCCCGCTCGGCCCTCCAGCAACGCGCGCGTTGGCAAGTGCTCGCATCAAGTGCATTGGCCGCAACGGCTGGCGCGGTGCCATTGCCTTGGGTCGACATTCCAGCCGTGCTTGGCATTCAAGCTCATTTGGCTGTTAAGCTCTCGAAAATCTACGAACAGGAACTCACGCCAAAGCACTGGGCCGTACTCAGCAGTGCTGCGGGCTCGAGAATCGCATTGAGAATGGTAGTACGAGAAGCGTTAAAGTTTATTCCCGTTGTTGGCATGGCTGCGGGCGCGGCCAGTTCATTTGCGTTCACCTACGCATTGGGGATGTCGTGGGATTGGTATTTTTCCGACTTGCGCAAAGGGAATGTACCTGATGCGGACCAACTGAAGGAAATATTCTCCCAACAGCTAAAACGCGGACGAGAGCTTTGGAGAGCGCGATGAGATTCTTTCATGCACGCGTCATCGTTTTACTATTGCTATGGATACTACCGATCCTGGCCTATTTGGCCATTGGTTTGCTGGCGATTTTCCAAACGGGCTGGTTCACATGGTTGATTTTACCGCTGCCGATCATGTGGGGCCTGGCTTGGATGGTGGGCAAGTTCTGGAAACCGCCTTCGATGTCGCAAAGCGCTCGAGGTAGGCCGCTAAACGCACCCGATTTCTGGACAACCCAAGATTCTGAGGCCATCCAATTGGTGGAAGACTTTCGCCATCAAGTCGCCGATATTGATTCGCTTTCGATCGTCGACCTCAACCGCTACGTGCTTGATGCTCGAACGCTGGCGGATCGCTTGGCGGCACACTACCATGCAAATTCCGGCCAACATGCGCTGCATCCCGTGACGCTGGTCGAAATCTTCGCAGTGATTCATTTGGCAATTGAAGATCTCGAACAATGGGTATTGGAGAATGTTCCTGGTAGCAGCATGGCCAGCATTGGGCAATTGGAACAACTGCCCAAAATTGCCAATGCGGTGGCATTCGGTCAGTCCCTCATCTATCTGGTGACTTCGGTTGCGAACCCAAGTAAGTTGTTGGCCTATCCATTGTGGCGGAAAGCAGGACGTGTGACGGACGAACTGCAACAAGAGTTAATGCGCGCCTACTATCAACGCTACTTGCGGCAAATTGGGTTTTATCTGATCGAAATGTACAGCGGTCGATTGCGTGGTGGTTCCGCACAATACCGCGAGCGATTTGGACGCATGTCAGCAGCCGTGCATTCTTCCAAGGGAAACATCGAGTTGTTTTCGAAACTGGAGGATGTCAGCACGAGCATTGCAGTCATGGGACAAGTGAAAGCTGGAAAGTCGAGTCTCATCAACGCCTTGATGAAAGACAAAGTGGCTGCGACCAGCATTTTGCCTGAGACGCGCGAGGTGAAGGGCTATCGCTACGTCCTGGCCGAGTCAGGCCATGCCGTGACCTTACTAAACACGCCGGGTTACAACGAAGCGGATGTGAGCAAACAGCAAATCCAGGAGATCAAAACAGCGTCCGATGCGGCAGATATCGTGTTACTGGTCATGGCGGCCAATGTCTCGGCTCGCGAAACCGATGTCCAGATGGTCCACGAGCTGCGATTGCATTACCAAAAAAAATCGCATCTGAAACCGCCAACAATTATTGCAGTCTTGACACATATCGACTTGCTGCGACCCAAGCGAGAATGGAATCCGCCGTACGATTGGCAGCGACCGTATTCCCAAAAAGAGCAGTCGATCGCTGGCGCGATCGCCTACTGCCGTGAACTCTTCGGCGATTCAATCGCTGACTACGCCTGCGTTTACACGGGCGACGAATATCCGCCTGATATGACCGTCGCTGATGAGGTCGTTCCGCAACTAGTGAAACATTTAAGTCATGGCCACTCCGCAGCGATACTCAAGGCATTTTATACACAGCTTAGTCAACAGCGGTTCAATCAACTTTCCAAGCAACTGATTGGACTCATGAAGATGGTCGGACGCAGCGCCCTCGACTGAGCAGAACCTACACTCACAACTCGTCCTTATTTAGCCGGTTTGAGCTCTGGTAGGGTTCAACGCCTGATTCTCTATAATCTGGAGCGACTTGCAGCCATATGTTTTATTGCAAAGGCCGTTCTCAATGACACTAAAAACTGTTTTCCCCACGAGAATTGGTCTGAAGTGGTTTGTATTAGGGGTTGGCCTCCTCGGTGCCAGCTTAGGACTCATTGGCATGCAGTTTGTCCGCTACGATTGGCCGCTGAGGAGCAATTTGAGCTGGCGCGGGAGAGTTCAGGCAGATCGCTTCAGTTTGCCTCGGACAGGCGTGATACAGGATCAGGAAACCTGGGACATTGTCTGGAAAGAATGGTGCGGCGGGCAAACGAAACAAGAGGTGGACTTCCGTTCGGAAATGATCTTCTTTAACAAAGGAAGCTGTTCATGGAACACCTTGTCTTTTGCTGGCTTTCCCGGAAGAGACCAGCCGTTTACGACCAACCTTCGGGGTGAAGTTAATATGAGTCTGATGACTACACTTATCGCAGGTCCAGGATTCAACTGCTATCTTCTAAAGACAAAGCGATTTACCGTTACTTCGATCAATGGTGAACCTGCTACAATCATCGACTTGAGGTCGCCTGCGAAATGACTAGTTCCACGAGTTGCTCACCAGCCAGGCTTCAATTCGAGGGCAATCAGGGCGCAATTGTTTTTGTCGATGAGTCCGAGCATAGTTGATTACCAAAAACACCGTTTGTTTCACTCTACGGAAGTTCGGCACGTACTGAAGATCTTGCTGAGTACGTACCTGTTTACCATCTGACCCAAAAACGGAATCAGCCGTTTCGAATCGCTGTTTACGATGGAGATCGAGAGGTGCTTCTTCATGATCCGATGGCTTCTGAGATTACTCGCAGTCGATTTGAATTTATGAAACAGTTTTACGAATCAACGGACGACGAAAACTAGCTATAAGTAGATCCGTCAGACAGGACGCCGAAAAATGTTTGACCGCGTTCAAACAACTTCGCTTCGCCAACCGGATTGATTGACTATTCGGACCGCTGCAGAAGACGGTTGTTTGAGTTGCGTATCGCGGATTCGACCGAGATAATAATTCCGTCTGCCTCGAGCAATGCAGACAACCAAAAAATTGAGAAGAACATATGGCGTTATTTGAAGATGTGTCACGGCCCGGCGCGGAGCTTCCACTCACTACTGGCATACTGACCGAATTAGGTGCAGCAATTGTCGTTGCTTGTGTGGCTATACCGATGGGAATGGGCATTGCTTCCATCTCGGGTGCACCTCCGATGGCGGGCATTTTCGCCGGAATTATCGGTGGCTTGGTCGTCGGCTCACTGAGTGGCTCACCGACGAGCATTTCTGGACCTTCGGCTGGATTGACATTGGCGATTGCGTCGCTGATGGGCACGTTGGATTCTTTCGAGACATTTCTGTTAGCTGTTACGATCGCTGGATTACTACAGATTGTTTTTGGATTGGCACGACTGGGTTGGCTATCGAGTTTTTTCCCGTCGAGCGTTTTGGATGCTCTACTTGCAGCCATTGGCATTATCCTCATCTTTAAACAGGTTCCTCACCTGTTGGGACACGACACCGATCCTGAAGGCGATATGGCTTTCTTGCAACCAGATCGTCGCACGACGTTTACGGAGTTGACCGCCCTGTTTGAAGGCGATGTGCATGCTGGAGCTGCGACCGTCGGGCTTTTTACTTTGGCTTTGATCGTTGGCCTACAGTACTGGAGCCGCTCGAAGAAGCTCGTGCTGCCATCCATGTTGATCGGAGTGACCTTGGGATGGCTCTTCAGCTTCGCGATAAATCGGCTTGGCGAGACATGGCTGATCGATGGCAAGCACCTGATTGCATTGCCCGTCTGGAAGGGCGAGCTGGGGTGGTCGGCGTTGCTCCGTTTTCCCAATTGGACCCAGTTGAGCAACCCACTGGTCTACTTCGCAGCGGGGACGATCGCTGTTGTCTCGTCGTTAGAGACGTTGTTGAATCTGTCAGCGACCGATCGTATCGATCAATCGGACCGTCCAAGTCCTCCCAATCGCGAGTTGATTGCTATCGGTATCGGCAATTCGCTGTGCGGCTTAATCGGAGGGATTCCGATGAGTGCCGCCATCGAGCGTAGCGCGGTCTGCTTGCAAGCTGGCTCGCGCACAAAGTTGTGCGCCATTCTTCATGGCGCTGTGTTGCTCATTGCAGCACTGATCATTCCCTTTGTAGTCAACACGCTCCCGCTCTCGGTACTGGCCGCCGTATTGATCGTGACAGGTGCCTGGTTGGCTCGACCAGCGATCTTCGTTCGCGTTTCGGAAGGGGGCAGGTATCAACTAGTTCCGTTCATTGTCACGGTCGGGGCGATCTTGTTAACCGATTTGTTGATTGGTGTTGTAGTGGGTTTGGTTTTCGCTATTGGCTTCATTCTAAATAGCAACCTGCGGCGCCCTTTGCGACAGGTAATTGAGAAGCATGCAAGTGGAGATGTTTTGCACATCGAGCTGGCGGAACAAGTCAGCTTTTTGAATCGGCCGGTGATTGAACGCGCTTTACGCGAGGCTGCGCCAGGGACGCAAATTCTCTTAGATGCAAGTAACTCTGACTATATCGACCCCGATATCATGGCGATGATTCGCGAGTTCGTTAAAAAGTCTTCCATCCATAACGTCAGCGTCAGTTTGAGGGGCTTTCGCGAGAAGTACGCCATCGACAACGTCATTCAGTTTGTCGACTTCACCAGCCGCGAGATTCAAGAGAAGATGGCGCCCAAAGATGCACTCAAGATTCTCCAAGAGGGCAACGAGCGATTCTGTACGAACCAGAGGCTGTCAAGAGACCTGGGGCGACAAGTGCAAGCTACCTCAGCCGGTCAGCATCCCTTTGCTGCCATTCTGAGTTGTATTGACTCGCGGGCGCCCGTGGAGACCATTCTTGATCTGGGAGTGGGTGACGCATTCAGCGCTCGAATTGCTGGGAACGTGGTGAGTCCAAAAGTCTTGGGGAGTCTCGAATATGCAACCGCCGTCGCTGGCTCGAAGTTGATCGTGGTATTGGGTCACACGAAATGTGGTGCCGTGCACGCCGCAGTGAGCTTTGTCAAAGCCGGTCAGACCGGCGCGGCCGCGACCGGCTGTCAACATCTCGATTCGATCTTGACGGAGATTCATCCTTCCATCGATTTGCCGCGGCTTAAATTAATCGCAGGGACAGATGAGTCTGCGCGCAACAACTTTGCCGAACACGTCGCCCGCCGCAATGTTGTACAATCGGTTCAGAAAATCGTCGAATTAAGTCAGACGATCCGCAGGCGGGTCGACGATGGGCAACTGGCCGTTGTTGGCGCCATTTACGACGTCGGCTCGGGCAAAGTCGAGTTCTTGCTCGGGGACGCATTTGGCCTACCGTAGCTCGACTGCTAAACCAATGTAGAACAATTGTCCCCAATAAACCCTGTAAAGCTGTCATTTCCTTTGCTCGAGAATTTTCTGAGTTGCCGCGTGCCTCGACCCATTAAACTTTCGTTTCGGCGGCGGTTTTTTGGGTGAGCGGTAGTGCTTCCGAT
>JBGSUV010000177.1:0-44184 GCA_041753315.1 Pirellulaceae bacterium
ATCAAAAAGGAGTTAAAGTTCCAGACTGGAAACTATCGGAATGCATAATAAAACGAAACAAATTCCATGGTGATTGGAACTACGAAGTCCATCCCCGAAAAAGTATTTGAATCCGGTAACTTATTGTCGCGCGGCTCCTAAAGATCGCTTTACTACAGGACCATTAGCAATGGTCCACTACCCTAATTTCCAATGTGGGACAAAGCGATTGCTCAGCCAAGTTCTATGTCCCAAGATTGGGTTGACTGGGATTCACGACTGTCGGGGGAAGTGACGGTGCGTCACTTGGCTCAGTTGGAGGAACGTCTTGCGTTGGAGCCTTCTCGGAAACTTCGACAGGCGTCGAGTCCGTCGCAGCTGCTTCGGTGTCTGCCACCGCCTCGGCGTCTTCAGTAACTTCAATCACGGGAGTCTGTTCGGTCTCTGATTCTACTGTATCCGTCTCTACTGTATCCGTCTCTGCTGTATCCACCTCTACTGCATCTGTTTCTACTACACCCGTTTCTGCTGCATCCATTTCTGTTGCACCAGTATCTGCAGTATCTGCGTCGAGCGTCGATGGCTCGGAAATCGGAGGAGCCTCCGTTGTTTCTTCGATTACCGCGGGAGCTGTTTCATCGTCTTCCGATGTCATTTTGGCAGTAGCTTCGGGGAACAAGCGATTGAACTCTTTCAAATAGTGGTCTTCGCCATAGGTCAACTCACCGCCCTGGTAACCGACGATCGACACACCCAACATGATCGTGACTGAGCCCAGAAACCAGATGATTTTCTTACTGAACTTGCCCGTTTTGTAAGCGCCCCGGGCGATTGGGATTAGCAAAACGGAAACGACAGCGACAAGCACACCCAACCAACGATGCCGATCGATGGCGCTCTTGGTTATATCGAAGCCAAAACCATCTCCGTAACCTTCGTGTACAGCATAGGCCCAGCCCATTGCACAAGAACCGACAGCTCCCAGTGCACCGATCCACAAGCAATGAAAGGCCACCGGTTCAAAACCGCTCCGTCCGAAAAATGACAGAAAAACGAACAAGCCGGAAACCATTAGTAGCGCGATCGGGAAATGTACGGAAGCTGGATGAAAGAGCCCTTGAAATGCCCAAATGCGAGCCGCCATGGGAGCGGTCGGTGATTCATGCACCACCTGCCTCGCTTCTTGTTCAATGTCCTTTTGAACCCACTCGAATTTGGCCCCTTCTTCAATCCACATTTTGATCACGGCCAACTCGGAGCCGCGCAACCCCGCTGGCTCACCATCTGGGCCTACTGGCGGCATCAACATGTCATGATCATCGGTGTACAGATAGTCCGTCCACAGCGTACTACTCTCGACGTCCGAGGCTTCGACGTAACTAAATATCGAATCGGCTTCATCAATACGAAAGTCGTTTTTGGCATCCTCTGGACCATGGCAGCTGAGACATCGCGATTCAAGAATCGGCTGCACATCGCGAGCGAAGTCGATGAACAATTTGGATTCTGGGGCTAGTTCTTCTTGAGCCCATGAAGCTGAACCAGCGGTAAGCACTAGCGCGAACACTACGACTCGAAACAACGATCGGTGGAATCGATTCATCGGTCAGTTCCTGAAGATTTGAGATGCATCAGACGGTGGGTGGGAGCGGCAATGCCAACCTCGATGATTGACTCGCAATTTGTCTGATTTGGGAAGGCTGTAGTTACGGACGAACGTTTCTGGCAGCATGCGTGGCCGGGTTTTTGTTCAACCATCAGTTTACATAATTTCTGGCTTGGCCTCAGGGGAGGTGGTTGGTTCAGCCAATTGCCGCGCCCGCACCAAAAACAGCTCAGCTCGTTCCTCGTCTCCAGCCAATTGAAGCCAGCGTGCGAGTGCAATTAATGAATCGGCATCGTCGGCCAACTGGTAAGCATGTTTGGCCAGTTCCTCCTTGCGCAGCGAGATCAAATCTTCCGTAAGACCTAACCCGCTCAGTGATCCACCCGGTAGCGTCGAACGCTTCAGGTTCGAACCAGCTAGTTCTGCGGAAGAGACGACGACAACTGCCTGCTCCAAGTCGCCACTTGCCATCTGAGCTAAGAAACGACGGGTGCAAAGTAGGTCGCTAGTACCAAACTTCACGGTTAGCTGCGCATAAGCCCTGGCCGCCTCGCGATAACCGCCAGCACGAAAGATATTGTCGGCTGCCTCTAAAAGCTCCTCAGGAACATTCGGCTGCTCCACGCTTTGTGACACCAATTGCATCGGTGGTACCAACCCAGCCTCACGGAGCATTACATATTCGGTGCTTGGTTTTGAGACGCGATAGGGAATACCCTGCATCTCCACCGCGTCTTGGTCAGAAACAACGACCGGCCCAGCGTATTGGCCTGCCCCATATGCACTATAATCGGCCAGTTGATCGTCGGCCTGATCGTATGAAATCGACGGCAACCTCACATCAAAATAAAGTGACGGGCTGCTCGTGGCGCAGGGAGCCAGGCCGTAATACATCACCGAGGGCACGTAGTGGGTGCTATATGCGGCGCGACCATAAAAGTACGGGAGCCCACAGGAGTACAACGGATAGCTCGGAATGGAATAGCTCGAATAGTAAAGCGACGGATAACCCGACCAAGAGTTACACCAACCAAGGGAAGAGAATGGATAGCCAACTCGATTGGTATAACGAACATGCAGACTTGATCCATACCAGCTATTCGATCGATAGCGGAAGCTGCTGTACCCTGATACCCCAAATCGACCCACGCCGTAGTTGGACCAACCGACGGATCGAATTGGCCTCCAGTGCTGGGATTGACCGAAGGGCCGTGAGCCATAGGCCCAAGCCCCGTTGGGTGGAAAGCCATCGCCCGCTTGAGCTTCCGAGCCGACATGGCACAACGCCAACCCCAGCACCCCTATCAGAACTTTGCGAAATAGATTCACAGCGAAGACTCTCAAACGGGGAAAAAGTGAGCGACACAAGTGGTGGCGCAGCCTTTAATTATCGCTGATTGCTCGCGAAAAGCAAGGAAAACATGCGTGGTGGACAAACCGAACCGGTCCTCAGCGGAGGGGAATGCAGGGCAGTACAGGAAGCGAACGCGCCGGCATCGTTGCCACACTGCGTGGATAATTTGCTTCGTGTTGCGCATATTGCATCGATATTTGTAGCTCTTTTTCCATCGTTCTGGCTTGACGTCGAAAATGTAAGTAGCTTCCCATTGTCGTATTCGCAAATGCAAACTTGGACGGCCCCATCCAAAACGTTTTCCAAGCGTTGCGCAAATAGAGCCAACGGGTGTCGCGCGACCACAAAAGACTCGAGGCGACACTCACGAATCCTCGCAGCATGCGTTTGGCTTCCCACCAGTTCGGCCGGTGCTTGGCGTCGATATTGAGCTTGCGTGTCGTTTCCAAGACTCGATCCATAAAGGCCTGGGGAGCATAGATGGCGGCAATGACTTTGCTGAGATCACTGTAGATGTCGACTCGATCGCGAGTGGTTACAAAGTTGAGGCCACCGATGGTCTGATCGACACCGCGAGTCACGTGCATACGATATTCGCCAGTGGGCTCGGTTAACCATTGATGATCATGAGATATGAGTCGCCCTTCACGCGCTAGCCGTCGGGTCAACTGAGTGTTTGGAAGTGCGAATAACAGACCTACCATTGCCAAGACAATGCCGCTCTCTTCGATAAAATCGATCAACGCCTCGTCCACTGCAGCTGGCTCGGAATCAAAGCCTAAGATGAAACCTGCCGTGACCGAAATCCCCGCGTCATAGAGCTTATGAACTCGATCCACCAGCGGCTTCACCGTATTGATTCTCTTTTGTGTCTGCACCAAGACATCTGGGTCCGGCGTTTCAATACCCAAGAACACGTAGCGAAACTGACAAGCGCGCATTAGACTCAAGAGCTCATCATCATCGGCCAAGTTAACGCTCGCCTCGGTCGAGAACACAAACGGATAATTGTGCTGCGCAGCCCAAGCGGCGGTGGCTTGTAAGACCGGCTTAATCTTCAGACGATTGCCGATGAAGTTATCGTCGGCGATATCGACCCAGCCACGATAGCCAAGGTCGTACAGACGCTGCAACTCGCCCAACCATTGTTCAGGCGTCTTCACCCGCGGCTTGCGACCGAAGAGTTCGATCACATCGCAGAATTCACAGTTGTAAGGGCAACCACGCGACGACTGCAAACCGACATGCAGATAGTCGTCAAACGAAATCAGATCGAAACGCGGCACGGGGCTTTGAATCATGTCAACCGTCGCATTTGGCTCAAACTTACCGCGTGGCTGTCCCGCCTGCCAAGATTTTAGCCAAACTGGAATCGATGACTCACCTTCGCCAAGCACTAAGGCATCCGCCGACGCGTAGATGTCGGGCTGACTCGTCGGGTCAGGACCGCCCACGACCACAAATTTTCCTTCCGCCTTAGCCCTGCGCACGACCTCCAGTATGCCCGGTTGTTGAGGCAGCATGCCACCGGTACAAATCAGATCCGCCCATTGCCAATCCGACTCATTCAACGGCCCGACATTCAAGTCGGCCACGCAAAAGTGCCAGTGTTGAGGAAGCAAGGCGGCTACTGTGAGCAGCCCCAACGGGGGCGCTGTGGCTTTAGCTCCCACCGCCCGCGCACCTTCCACAAAGTTCCAAAAATTGGATTCTTCGAACTTTGGTTGAACAAATAGACAACGTAGTCGATGGGCGGGCGTTAAATCCAAAATCAAACTCCAACGGGCTACTTTGCGGTGTACTGTACTTTGTCCGCAGTGTAGTAAGGATTCTCGATGACCAGCGGCTGCACGGGTTCGGCAGCTACAATGCCAGGTACAACGCTTTCAACTGGAACCGCATAGGGGTTCTGAATGGTCTGGGCGCGTTGTACATGCACTTGTGGGGCGTATGCCGGATTGCCTTGCAGTTGTGGCCAAGCCGCAAATGGGCTTACTCCGTAGGGCCGTGTGTAACGTTGGCCGTAGTAAACAGGTGGGTGCAGTGCGAAATAAGGCGGCGTTGCATTGTTGTAAGATCGTTGGCCCACGTTGTTGAAGTTTTGGTAACCGTACAAATACGCGAAACCCAAACCATCGCCACAGTCAGCTTTAACGCTGGTGGCCATGGCAGTTATCAGCAGTGCTGGGAGCAATAGTTTTGCAATCTTCATGAGTTGTCGTACCTTATCGTTCGATAGTTGTGGCGAATGTGCCGAAAGCTGCCAAGTTGTGCCGCTGACCGGTGCGCATTTGCAGAAAGTAAATGGCGCTCTATTCCACGCTAATCACCCGAACTCGACCGTCAACCCATACCGCTAGAGAACCTGTGGCGACTAGTCAAGCCACTCCGCCTTTAACGATTAAAACGAATATCCATGAAGCTCTTGACCGAGAATTTGAAGCTTAAAGCACAAGAACTCGGTTTTGAGCTCGCCGGAGTTGCCTTAGCCGTTCAACCACAGCGACTCGACAAGCTGCACGCATGGCTTGACGCTGGTTATGCAGCCAACATGCTGTATATCGATCAGCGGCGAGACGCATACCGCCACCCACGCCATGTGCTCGAAGGCTGCAAAAGCCTGCTCATGCTTGGCCTGCCTTATTGGACTTCCCACCCTCAACAGCTTTCACAAACGAATGAATCGTTGGGTTACGGCCGTGTTGCGCGTTATGCTCAAGGGCCAGTGGACTACCACGACGTCATCCACTCACGCCTCAAGGAACTTAAAACTTGGCTGTTGCGTGAACAACCGCAAGCTAAAATCCGCGGGATTGTCGACACGGCACCTTTGCTGGAACGCGAATTCGCGGAGTTGGCTGGAATTGGCTGGGTGGGAAAAAATACGCTTCTGCTCAATCGCACCTGGGGAAGTTATTTCTTCATCGCTGCTCTCCTCACCGACTTGGAATTGGTCGCAGACGAAAGTTTTGGAAACGGTCATTGCGGAACCTGCACTGCATGTTTGACGCATTGCCCCACGGCGGCGTTTCCAGCGCCCTACGTGCTCGATGCCAATCGTTGCCTGAGTTATCTCACGATCGAACATCGGGAGCCGATTGCAGATGAACTGGCCGTGCAGTTAGGTGACTGGGTATTCGGCTGTGATATCTGCCAAGAGGTTTGTCCATGGAACCGCAAGGCCGCGCCTGCGCAGGAACAAACTTTTGCACCCGTGAACGAACATGGCGAACTGAATGTCATGCAGATCTTGGGAATGGACGAAGCTGAGTTCCGTGAGCATTTTCGTCACACGCCTATGTGGCGGACGCGTCGACGCGGTCTTTTGCGGAACGCCATACTGGTGGCTGGAAATCAGCGGTTGACCACCGCACAGGCAATTCTGGTGCGACTGTTGAACGATCCAGAACCATTAGTGCGTGGGGCAGCGGCCTGGAGTCTGGGGCGCATTGCACCGGGCAAATGGAAGAATGAATTGCAATCTGCTTTGGAACATGAGCGCGATGCGGAGGTGCGTCAGGCGCTGCAAAAATCGCTGACCTCGACTGCCACGCCTACAACTTGATTCACGCTACTTGACCTTTGACCAGTCTTTGCGTTGACGACTACTGGGAATGCTCAGCTTCTTACGATACTTGGTGATCGTCCGTCGCGCAACATTCAGCCCAAGCTTTGATAGTTCGGTTACTAAATCGTCATCGCTATACGGCTTCTGCTTGTCTTCCTTTTCGATCAACTCGGTTAACCGCAAGCGAATTGTCTCCCAGGCCACATCTTCACCATCTTCGCTACGCGTACCGTGAACAAAGAAACGTTTGAGTGGGAAAATACCTCGTGGTGTCTGAATCCACTTGTCATCCACCGCGCGACTAATTGTCGTTACGTGCACGCCAACCACATCTGCGATTTGCTGCATCTTAAGTGGCTCAATGTGCTCGGGGCCGTCGTCAAGAAATTTGCGTTGATAGTCGACAATGGCTTGCGAAACTTTTTTGACGGTACTGCGTCGCTGTTGGATGGCTTCGATCAACCAGTTGGCCGATTCGATCTTGCGGCGAATGAACTCTTTTTCTTCTTGCGTCGCTTTGGGATCGGCCAAACGCGTTCGGTAATATTCGCTAATTCGCAACGACGGGATGCGGTCATCTTCCAAGCGCACGATGTAGCGCCCGGTTTCATCTGCCTCCACAACGACGTCAGGGGATACGACCGGCACGTGGGACTCCAAGAAAGCAGCTCCGGGCTTGGGATTCAAATGATGAAACTCCAGCTTGGCTTCTTGGATTTGATCGATCGTCAAACCCGTTTTCTTTTCGATCAATGGCAATCGATTTTCTGCCAAATCTTCCAGGTGATGTTCGATCAACACCTTCAGCTCTTCGTAATGATCCATGTCGGGTCGCAACTGGTTCAGCAGGCATTCGCTTAGATTGCGTGCAGCTATCCCAGGCGGATCGAGCGATTGGACGATTAACAATGCCTCCTCGGCTAACTCCAAGTCGTCGTCCGTGGCTTCTGCGGGCAATAAGTCGCGCAAGCTGGTGTTAAAGTAACCGCCGTTGCGGGCGTCGAGCGTCGAGATGATTCGCTCAGCAATTTGCTCGACTTCAGGTTCAACTTCCATTTCATCCAGTTGATGCATCAGAAAGTCGTTTAGCGACTCGGGACGTTCAAGGGCGTTGGCCATTAAATCGTGTTGCCGGTCTTGCGCTTCCTGCGTGCGATTGGCACTGGTTCGAAAATCGTCGAAATTCTGAGGCATATCGTTGTCCATGTTGGCCAACCGCTCAAAATCGTCTGTATTGGATTGATCATCCGCAGCAACCACCAACTCCCGCTCGTCTTCGGTCGGACTGTTTGGGTCCTGCGCTTCCTCCTCGGTAACCGGCCCTAACTCCTCCTCCTCCTGAACTTCAAGCATCGGATTTTCATTCATCTCCTGCTCGACACGCTCTTGCAACGCTAGGACGGGAAGTTGCAAGATCTCCATTGACTGGATCATCTTCGGTGCCAACTTCTGCGTCTGAAGTTGACGTGTTTCCATTCCAAACGAAAGTCGCATTGTTTGAGTCCTTTGAGTTGGAGGAACTCGGGTTAAGTTCCGACACTCGGAATTTTATCATTATTCACACGGCCGTGAATGCGTTTTTCCGAAAAAAGGAACAGAATTTGCTCAGTTTTCTTTTTGTCGTAACCACGACATTCCTATAGGCAACGCGTCGCTCGAATAGCGGGCGGGAGAGGTGGCCTTCTTCAAGTTTTGCATTTGCAAAACAATTTTAGCTCACATTTTTTGGCGACCCGTCAAGGCATCCGCCAAGATCTCTTTGTTGACGTATTCCAACACGCTCCCGACGGTGATTCCTCGAGCCAAGCGAGTGATCTCGATTGGAAATTCACCAAGCTGGTTGGTGATATACAGCGCTGAGCCATCACCTTCCACCGTCGGATTGGTCGCCATGATGATTTCAGTAAAATTCCCGCGTCGCACGCGTTCGATGAGCGGATCGATGGTGAGTTGGTCTGGCCCCATTCCTTCCAGCGGCGCAATGCGACCGAGCAAGACATGGTAAAGCCCTCGGTAGGCACCAGCCTGCTCGAGTGCCATAAGATCCCGCGGTTGCTCCACGACGCAGAGTTTCGTCTGATCGCGACCTGGGTTACTGCAGATAGCGCACAACGGACCTTCGGCCAGATTAAAACAGACGCTGCAGTAGCAGACGTTTTCCCTGACGGCGCGGATGGCCTCGGCCAACGCTAACGCCTCCCCGCGACTGACGCGCAAGAGGTGATAGGCCAAGCGTTCGGCCGACTTGCGACCAACACCAGGCAACCGACCTAACTGGTCAATCAAATTGCTTACAGAGCTGGATTGTTCTGACATCGACGTCTGCTAAAGATTGGCCAATGCATCATCCAAGCCAGGAATGTTAATTCCGCCCGTTGCTTCGCGCATTTTTTCGACGTGCAAAGCGCGAACTTTTGCCAGAGCTTCATTGAGCGCGGCAGGAATCAGTTCTTCAAGCAATTCGATGTCGTTTTGCGCCATCAATTCAGCCGAAATTCGCAGGCGACGCACTTCGCCAATCCCCGTGACTTCGACCTGCACGAAGTCTGCACCCGCAGCACCGGTTACTACTTCCGCGGCCAAACTCTCGCGCATTTCTTTAACGCGCTCGCCCATCGAGCTAGCGTTCTTGAGAATCTGGGCGAGTCCACTTAGATTTTTGAACATGAAATCCTCTGACTAAATTCTATTTGCGACTTCAACAATCATACACCGGCTACCGCGGCATATCGACGCGAACGATCTCACCGTCGAGCACTTCGCAGATTTTCTTGATGAACGGATGCTCGGCCAGCTCTCGCATCTTCTGCGCCCGTACAGCTGCTTGCGGCGTCACCGTTGTTGGCTTGACCAATTCACCGGGCATGACCGAAAAGGTGATATTCACCTGGCGACCTACTGTCGCGTGAACTGCAGCCAACAACTCCGATTTGCGTTGCCCCACTTCACAATATTCACACGGTTTCGTGGCACCCGCCGGAAACACAACATTCCAGCGGTCGCTGCCTTGCGGCTCCACCGCCACGGCCAAACCCGCAAAGTCCGCCAACATTCCATCAATACTTCGCAGCGCCCTCCGCCATTCACCCAAGGCTTCGGGCGACGCTCCCGTGCCAGCGCTTACCGATTCTCTTGCAACCGTCGGAGCTGAAGCATTCCCTGAGCTGCCTGAACCTGGGACATGCGTCATAGCGTTGGTCGGCTGTGTGGCTGACTGCAGTGTCGCTGGCTGGGAACGCGACAGCGGAATCGCCGACGATGATGGCACTAGAGGTGTTGAGGGCGTTGCAGATGCTGCCGTTGGTTGGACCAGCGCTGGTGACGCATCGGGTGATTCTTGCACTCCCGTTTCGGAAACCGACACGGAAACGGACATATCACTCGCGTTAATTCGTTCATTGGCAATTTCGGAACCGGACGCAATGCCGGCCGCAGAATCGCCCTGAGGAACAAAATGAGGGGCAGGAACGGGAGCTCTCGGCAACGACGTTCCTGAGCCGCTCAATTCACTGTTTTTTTTTTCGACTGTCGGTCGAGGGTTGGTTGGCGGATTGCTGCGAACCGTGTTGCCGGGTGTCCCCTGGATAAAAGCCTCCAACAAGGCGGGGATGGAAGACAGTTTCTCGAGTTGGCAGATCTGCAGCAAGGCGACTTCCAACAACGTTGTGGCTGAAACGCTGCTACGCATACGCACCAGGGCTTCATCGAGAATCTGTATCGCCGACAATATGGTCTGGACTCCCCAACCCTCAGCCAACTTCTTGATTTCGCCATGCCCCAGGGGATTCGCCAGTTTCATCAACTCTGGGCCACCGCCAACGCCGACCGCCATGACATCGCGCAAGTAGTTGAGCAGCTGTTCAGCGAGTTGTCCTGGATCGGCTCCCGCTTGGGTAGCAGCATCGACCAACCCGATAACTTGGAGCGCATCGGCATCGCGCATCGCTTCGGTCAGCGCCAACAATTGGCTTTCGTCGGCTGTCCCCAAAAGTGCATGGACCTGCTCGACCGTTATCCGCTCAGTGGAAAAACTCATCACTTGTTCGAGCAACGACTGGCTATCTCGCATAGAGCCTGCCGCGCGACGGGCGAGCAGCGCTAGCGCTTCAGCATCGGCTTCGAACCCTTCCGCCTGAGTGATCTCCTGCAACCTCAGCTGAATCGCTTCAAACTTGACGGGTGCAAAATCGAATCGCTGGCAGCGCGACAGGACGGTGATCGGCAGTTTATCGGGATCCGTGGTACAGAAGATAAACTTCACGTGGTTGGGCGGCTCTTCCAACGTCTTCAACAGCGCGTTGAAGGCTTGATTGGTAAGCATGTGCACTTCGTCGATGATATAAATCTTGTAGCGGGATCGGCTGGGACGAACATTGACGTTCGCGCGCAGCTGTCGAATCTCTTCGATCCCGCGATTGCTGGCACCGTCGATTTCGATCACATCCATGTCTTCGCCCGCGTCAATCGCATGCGAAATGTCGGCTGCGATTTCTCCTTCGACTTCTTCGCCCGCGTTTAACGCCTTAGCGAAAATCCGTGCCGTTGAGGTCTTTCCAACTCCGCGAGCTCCGGTAAACAAGTAAGCGTGCCCCACTCTACCGGTCGCAATCGCTTTGCCCAGTGCCTGGGCAATTGGGTCTTGGCCGATTAACTCGCCAAAGGTCCTCGGTCGATAGCGTCTAGCTACGACCGTGTAGTTTTGCTCCGGAGGGGATGCTTCGTTATCCATCGACAGATCGATTCTTGGAGGAAGCCTTGAGATACCAACCTGCCCGCCAGAGGCCCTCGCACAAGAGTACCCCGCTTATGGCTGCTACAATTAAGTCCTGACCAGGTTCACGGCTCCCCCTCGCGAGAGCCACTGCCAGGCAGATTGGTCTTACATTTCGCTCGTGACACAACTGTACGGTCAAACCGAACAATTTAGAACCCTAAATCTCTCAGTTCTTTATAAATCGTTGCCGAGACATGGAAAAACGTCAACGAGTTGCATTTTCCTTGTTCGTTTTCGATTTAAAGCGATTGAAACCGCGAGTCGAAATGACGAACTAACTATCGGATACGAATATCAACGTCGTCCTCGCGGCCGACTACCGCCGCGTTGGCCGCCCCGACCTTCGTTTCGCTTGTGGTTCTCTGTGTTCGCTAAAATAATTGACTCGAGTGAATCGGACCACGTGGGTATGTTTCGATGCTTGTTGGCGTCCGAGGCAATATCATCTTCTTCCCCCTCATCGACAACATCTTCAATCTCATCATCCTCGGTCGACCGACTGCGGGCTGGGGAGTCAACCGGCTTGCGGCCACCACGACGACGCCTGCCGCCGGGAGCGCGCTCCGCGACCGCTGGACGATCCTCCTCGATGATCTCATCCAAATCATCGATCGGTTCGACGAAATCTAGATCGAAATCATCAACGGGTAGAGTTTGATCGACCGGGCGTACCGCGTCTCTGCGCGGCCGCTCGGCGTTGAGGTCTGCAGCTCGTGGCGAACGGCTGGTACGATCGCGGCCTCTGCTGTCTCTTCCACTGCTGTCTCGGCCACCGCTGTCTCTTCCACTGCTGTCTCGGCCACCGCTGTCTCGGCCTGCTGGCTCTCGTTGACCGCGGGCTGTATTTTCGCGGGGTGCCCGCACCGGTTCATTGCGAGGAGTCGATTCGCGGTTCGAGGCCGACTCTCCTCGCCTCGCGTCGCGTGGCGCATCGCTTCGTTCCGAGCGAACATCGCGACGGGATTCCGAATCGCGGGCACCGGATTCGCGAGTATCACGAGGTGTGACATCGCGCGGAACGGCTTTCCCTTCGGCGACCGGAGCTTCTTCACGACCACGGCCGCGGCGGCGACGACGACGATTGGAACGGCGCACGACTTCGATTCCATCATCGGCATCGTTGTCATCATCAAATGGCTCGTCCGATGAGTCATCAGCAGAGTCGAAAACATCGGACTCGAAGCTTTCTGGTTCGGCCCAAGGCCCAGCAGATTCAACTTCAATTACGTCATGTTTCCATGAAACCGGCAACTCGGGCGAGTCGTCCTCCGCCGCCTCGTCTGGCAAACTATCTTCGGCTGTGTTGGATTCATCATCGCGTCCGCGACCTCGTCGTCCGCGGCGACGACGACGGCGAACTTTCCGCAGCGGTTCATCGCCGCTAACTTCGTCGCCACTTTCAAGCGACTCAACGTTTTCGGCGGAGAAGGCCCGCGGCTCGTCGTCCTCAGAGTCGTCTTCATCGCGAATTGGTTGATCGTCAACCTCATCCCATCCCAAATCATCGACGACGCGTTTGGGTTTACCCCACCCTGCACCTTCGGAGCGAAGTTTTTCGCGAGGAACATCACCAAACATCACATCCAACGCAGTGTTTGGATCGCTGTCCGGTTCGTCGAATATTGAGAGTTCTTTACGGGAACCGGTGTCAACAGAACTGGTCTCTACCGGAGTTTTCGAATGACGGGAAGCCGACTCCGAGCGAGCCGATTCAGGTTTAAATTCAGTTCGACGGGACTCTGACTGACGGGGTTCAGGTTGTGGTTCTGGTTTTGACGCAGTTTCGGGTTCAGGCTCCGAGCGATCAATCGACACATTAAATAAACTTGCCAGAGCTTCCCAGGACGACTTCCGTTTGGCCGGTTTCGCAGGTGCTGGTTGGGATTCGGGTACGTGGGGAGCTTGTTCCACACTGGAAAGCGCGTCCTCGGTGGGTTTCACCTCTTTTGACGCTTTGCTTGCCGGATCGTTATCAGATGGAAACTCGGAGTAGGTAGGAATTGAGCTCGACGACTGAGTTCCGGAAGCAAGGGATTTGTCCTTGTATTGGTCGACTTCGTTTTTATCGACTTCGTTTTCGTCGACTTCAGGCTCGTCGATGCCTGGAGTGCCGAGTCGATTTGCAAGTGTTTTCCAATGATCCGCCATTGCGAACTCTTTTTAAGCCAAGATTTTTTAACGAACAAACTGATAATTATAGCCGTGTTGGGGCTTTCCGAAAGGCGAATCGTGAGCCCGCTGGCGTTCTAACTTAGCTTCTCCAGCTTGCTGACTCGACCCGTACTGACCCATTCTGCAACAAAAATGCTTCCATCGGCGGCAAAACAGGCGTCGTGTGGATGGACAAATTTACCATCAACCCACTTGCTTGCATCATTGCGAATCGATCCGTCGGCTGATATTCGCTCCACATCCGCTCCCAGCTGCGCCACGACTTGATTTTCCTTTCCAAGCAGCGAGACACGCGCTTTCAGTTCGGGAACGAGCATTAAATCGCCCTGGACATCAATATTGGCGGGTAGCCCGAAGCCGCTGATCGTGTCGATATAAGTTCCATCCAGTTGAAAGCGTTGCAGGGTATCGTGAGCTCGATCGGTCACCACCACGATGGGAGAGCCACTTCGCGAATCGATCCATAGGCCGTGTGGCGTATTGAATGTTCCAGTTCCTTCACCCGGCCCACCAAAGCAGTTCATCCATTTTCCATTGGCGTCATAGCGATGGATATAAAACGAGCCGTAACCGTCTGCCAGTAAAAAACCGCCATCTTCCAGGAAAGCGAAGTTGGTTGGCATAAAGCGGTCGCGCCCCCAGACTTTGGCTGGATGCTCTGCTTCCCCTTCGGCATATTTTTCGCTCATCATAGGAGCAAACTGCTGCCAGACCACTTCGCCGGTTAACGTCAACTTGGCAAACGATTTGACTTGCTGGTAAGCGGCAACGTAGAGGAACTCTTCACCACCTTCCTGGCGAACCTCAATGCCATGTCCACCTCCTTGGAACTGTTCGCCAAACGCGCGGATGAACTTGCCGGTGCTATCGAAGACAAAGATGGATGGATGATCCTTCTTGTCCTCATGTCCTTCATGGATAACGTACAAGTTGGCAGATTTGTCAACGGCGACGTTGTGTGTGGTTTGCCAACTGTACTTGTCGGGAAGCTGTGGCCAATTATGGACACAACGATACTGGTACTCACCCTCCCCAACGATGATCTCGGGACGAGAATATCGAGCCATTGAGGCGCGAGGAGCGACTAAACCTCCTCCCACAACGGCTGTTACTGCGACGAATGAACGACGATTCACGGTGGGAGAAGTCATACTCGGTTGAGTCTTTGGTTGGGATGGGGTTGGCTGATTCATGGATCCCTCGGTTGGTTCTTAATAGGGCGGGTTGAGTTGGCATTTTCGTTTTCAAGGCATTTCGCCCCCTACCACAACTGAAGGGCGAGCGATAAAAACGAAGTTCTAATTATAGTCGAATTTAAGCTGACAATCCCGTTTTTACCGATGGCTGGCGGTACCGACGGGTGCATTTCGAAACCTATCACGACTCGCTTCCCTGTGGAAATTGAAAACGAATGAAAGCTCTTGTCAAAAGCCATGCCACCCCCGGTCTCTGGATGGAAGACATTCCCGAACCGACAATCGGGATTAACGATTGCCTGATCAAAATCGATCGCACAGGCATCTGCGGAACGGACATGCACATCTTTAAATGGGATAGTTGGGCACAAAAGACGATCCCCGTTCCAATGGCCGTGGGGCACGAATTTGTTGGCGAAATCGTTGAAGTAGGTGCAAACGTAAGCGACTTCCATCCAGGCGAGATTGTTAGCGGTGAAGGCCATGTCGTGTGCGGTCGCTGCCGCAACTGCTTGGCCGGCCGCCGACATTTGTGTGCGCATACCAAGGGGATTGGCGTCAATCGCCCCGGTGCGTTTGCCGAATACCTGTCGCTTCCAATGACCAATGTTTGGCATCATCACGAAGGAATCGACAAAGACGTTGCCTCTATTTTCGATCCATTCGGCAATGCAGTCCACACCGCGTTAACCTTTCCCGTGCTCGGCGAAGATGTACTGATCACGGGTGCCGGTCCGATCGGATGTATGGCTGCTGCCGTCGTCCGACATGCCGGTGCGCGGTTTGTAGTCGTGACTGACGTTAACCCCTGGCGGCTAGAACTAGCCGCGCAGATGGGTGCTACACGCACCGTCAATGTTCTAAACGAAAAAATTGGTGATGTCCAAAAAGAACTGGGCATGACAGAAGGTTTCGACGTTGGTTTGGAAATGTCGGGCAACCCCGACGCCTTCCGCAGCATGCTCGACAACATGGCGCATGGAGGTAAAGTTGCCATGCTCGGCATCCCTAGCGAACCCATCGCCATCGACTGGAACCAAGTCGTCTTTAACATGCTTACCATCAAAGGTATTTACGGCCGCGAAATGTACGAAACATGGTACAAGATGACCGTCATGATCCAAGGCGGACTGGATATCCATCCCATCATCACCCATCGCTACCACTACACCGAATTCCAAACCGCATTCGAAGAGATGGCCACCGGTCAGACCGGCAAGTCCATCTTATATTGGAACAGTCACCCATAAGAGCTCTGACACCCGTAAGAGTTAACAGTACCGACTACCGTTCCTATTGGTCTGGCCAACAACGAACTCCCTAAAACCACGCGGCGGAGCGCAACATGTACGGATCGTTTCAAGAACATTTGCAACAGCAACTCGCCGACATCGACGCGGCAGGTCTTACCAAGAACGAACGCATCATCCTGTCCCCGCAAGACGCACACATCCAAGTCCAGGGTGGGCGGCAGGTCTTGAACATGTGCGCCAACAACTACCTGGGACTCGCTGAACATCCGGTTGTACGAAAGGCCGCAGCAACCGCGCTTGACACCTGGGGCTTTGGACTCGCCAGCGTTCGGTTTATCTGCGGTACCCAAGCTATCCACAAAGAGTTGGAAGCCAAGCTCAGCAGTTTCCTGGGAATGCAAGATACGATCCTCTATTCGTCCTGCTTTGACGCCAACGGCGGATTGTTCGAAACATTGCTGGGTGCCGACGATGCCATCATTTCGGACGAACTGAATCATGCCAGCATCATCGACGGCATCCGTCTGTGTAAGGCCAAGCGATTTCGTTATAAGAACAACGACATGAACGATCTCGAAGCAAGGCTAAAAGAGGCCGCCGATTGCCGCTTTAAGATGATCGCCACCGATGGGGTGTTTTCGATGGACGGCATCGTCGCCGACTTGCCAAATATCTGCGAGCTGGCCGACAAGTACAACGCGTTGTTAATGGTCGACGACTCCCATGCGGTCGGCTTTATGGGCCCGCGCGGTCGCGGTACGCACGAACATCACGGAGTCATGGAACGCATCGATGTCATGACAGGTACTCTCGGCAAAGCGCTGGGTGGTGCCAGTGGCGGCTACACGTCGGGACGCCAGGAGATCATCGATCTGCTGCGACAGCGCTCTCGCCCATACCTGTTTTCCAACTCGCTTGCTCCCCCCATCGCCGCCGCAACCCTGGCCGCTTTAAATATGCTGGAAACGTCGACGGAATTGCGCGACCGACTCGCCGAAAACACCCGTTACTTCCGCGACGCCATATCGCAACTCGGTTTATCCATCGTACCGGGTACACACCCAATCGTGCCGATCATGCTGGGTGACGCGCGACTTGCAAGTCAAATGGCCGACAACCTGCTCGAGAAGGGAGTCTATGTAATCGGTTTCTCCTTCCCCGTGGTTCCTCAAGGCAAAGCCCGCATTCGCACGCAGATCTCTGCCGCGCATTCGCACGACGACCTCGTTTTTGCCATCGAACAGTTTGCCCGAGCCAAATCCGAAGTCCTCGGTCATCTATCGATTTGATTTGCCAGACGCGTTGGGAGCCGGAACGTAAATAAACTGACCGTTGTTTTCGGCTGCCAACTGTTTCATGAGACTTTCGCCCTTGAGCGAGAAATAGGCGATGGCATGAATGGGAACTCTAACTTGCTCGCCGTTGATGATATCCGTCACTCGATTGAACTCGCGGACTTTTTTCGGTACGTCGACGGTCGTTACTCCATCCGTCAGCAGATAGATTGCGTCCGGTTCAAGCTTGACGGCTGCCTCTAAGGCTCGCAGGGGAGACGCACCGAGATCGAGCCGAATTGTGTCGACCCAACGCCGCGCGTGCTCAAGGTTTTCTCGCGTTGCATACAAAGCACTTGGAGCCGGCTCGCGTTCGCCAGGCAACGGGATCGCGTCAAGTTCCGAGTTGAAGAAGATTATATAAAATCGCTGGCTTTCTTTCAGCGTGGAAAGCGAGCGCAGCAATTCTCCCTTGGCGGCCTCCCAAGCCGATTTTTCGCGCATGCTGCCCGAACTATCGATCACGTAACAAAAATTATTTCCAGAAGCATCCGCCCCGAAAAAAGAGGAATCAGCTCGCATCGGCGGCGGCTTGGCACTCCCGGCATTTGCCATCGCCATCGCGGCAGCAGCCAAACTTGGGGCAGTCGCCATGAGCCCCTCTGTGGTTTGACTGGTTGTGGCGCTCAAATCACTCAAACTGTCCGACAAGTCGACCGACATGTCGGGCGTGGGCACTGTCTCGCTAACCTCCGAAGGTGCGACGACTTCTAAGGGTTCAGTCATCTCAAAACTCTCGGTGGCGTCACTGGCAGACGATTCAAATGCCAAACTCGCTGCTGGCAATGGAAGCTTAATCGCCATCATTGCCAACAAGATCACCAGCAAAACATGCAGCGCTAGGCTCACTAGCATCCCACGTAACTTCGAGTACCGCCGCTGCTGCGCATGCTCCTCTTGCTGCTGCTTGAGCAACGCTGGGTCAAATTCCTGCGCCAGCTTTTTTAGCTCAACTTTACCCGCCAGTTCTTGCGGTTTGGGCGTCGGAGATTTCTTGACGATTGCCTCTTTGTGCTTTTGCCCAGACGCAACGCTGGCTGCTTTCGGTTTCGCTTCTTGATCAAACTTCTTGCTTGAATTTTTCGCGAGCGGTGTGGCAACCGGCTCCGCGGATTTGGACGATTCAAAACTCGCTGCTCGCGCAGACAATCGTTGACGAGTCGCAGAGAGCATCTGCTCCCAATTGGTAATTTCGCCTCCTGCGTCAACGGATGAAACCTTTCCCGTAGTGGAGCTTGCCAGAGCTCCCGCCCAACTGGTAATGCCGTCGCCTGCGTCAACGGATGACGCAGCAGAAGCAGAAGCATCAGAAACAGACGGTTGCACGGAAAACGCTGAATTCGGGGGAGCTACCGCGTGGGGATTGTCAGCGCGTCCACGTTCAAACTGGTCAAGCCAACGCCGGAGGTGCGCTGGGTCACCACGTCGCCGCGCATCGTCTAGGATCTGTTCTAGTTCGGCGCGGCGCGCTTCCGCCCGCGCAGCTTCCGCCTCACGCGCCAACCGCTCCAGCACGGACTGGCCCCGCGCTAGCACTTCCTCAGAGTCAGATAACACAATGCCATTTTGCGATTCGGGCATCGCATACACTCCCAATTGTTTTTGGACAGCGAGGCAAGCCGGCCACCCTTAAATAAAATTGCAGGCAGCCAGTTGAGGGAAGTCAGTTTCCGAGATCTTGGAGCCCTCGTCAACTATTTTTTGGAGATAGGCTAGTGCAGCGTCAACATTTCACTTCAGGATTTCCAGAACCTCGCCGAGGCACGGCTGTATTTATCCCTCGGGCTACAACGCTCACCGCTTCCCCTCATGGGAGGTAAGTCCAAACAACCGTGCTTTGCAACATATTTGTCAGTTCTCAGCAGCGAACAATCGCTCTTTGCGATCGCACGGATTGAATGGACCTGGAGTCCAATTGCGTGACTTCATATTTGTGATGCCGTATAATCAACCTGCCTCGGAAGCCAAATCACTCGAGCCTGTCCAGTCTACTGATGTCCCACGATCGCTTGTTGAATTCTATCGAGTCACGCGATGCACCCGCCACGAACGACGTTCGCGGTGGCTGGGATGCGAAAGTCTTTCAGTTACTGGATCACAGCCGACGTGAGGGCAACGCGATCGCTTTTCTTTCGAGTCTCATTGTGCATGTCGTGTTGTTGCTCGTCTTGGCCTGCATCGCGTATCACGCGGGTAAGAAAAGTGATGGATTATTGCTGGTTGCCGAGCAGGGTGAGTCGTATGACACTCGACTGGATTTAGTTCAATCATTTGAGATGTCGGCTCCCAGTCAAAATGACTTGGAGCCGGTTCTGGAAGTCGATCCCGTTGAGGCAACGCTTGACGTCGAGCTCGACGAATCATTTGATCAGCCGAATTCTCAACTCACGGGGCTTGCAGCATCGCTCGCCAGCTTGACGATGGGTGATGTTGCTTCATCGTTGGACGCTGGGGGCGGAGGACGAGGCGCTTCCTTTTTTGGAACTTACGCGGAAGGAAATCGCTTTATTTATGTCCTCGATAGTTCGCGCAGCATGACGGGAGACCGCTGGGTCTATGCCTGCAACCAATTAATTGACAGTCTGAAGGCTTTAAAGGAAGGGCAAGAGTTTTTTGTCATCTGTTTTGACTTCGAGACCAATTTTCTGTTCAACCTTACGCCCAGCCAATTGACCTATTTTAGTGCGGATGATTCCACGATTACGCGAGTTCGTCGCTGGCTCCGGGCAAGAAAACTGGGTTCGGACACTCGGCCAGCCAACGCGTTACGCGTTGCCTTGGAGTTCAACCCGGATGCAATTTTCTTGCTTTCCGACGGGGAGTTGCAAGACAATACATTGGGCATGCTTCGGAGAATCAACGGCCCGTATTCGGTATCCCGCCAAATACCCATACACTCGATCCATCTGTTTAGTCCCGTCGGACGCTATTCGCTGGAGCGGATCGCCATGGAAAACCAGGGGACTTTTACCCACATTGATCAGCATAATTGACTGTATAATATCCAACGAGGGGGTAAACTGCCTTCCGTTTGGCATTGAGCGAACAGGAGGAGCAGCATAGAATCTCCCAATTCGCCAGAAATTCGCAGTTCTGCGAGCAGTGAAATTCCGATTTGGGAATCACTCGAAGGACTATTTCGGACGTTTACGACCATTGTTAGAGACCAATCATGAAGTCAGACATTCACCCAAAGTACCAAGAGACCAAGGTAACTTGCGGTTGTGGTAATTCCTTTACGACGCGCAGCACGCGGCCTGAGCTGAAGCTCGATATTTGTGGCGCTTGCCATCCGTTTTATACCGGCAAGCTGAAGTTCGTGGATACGGCCGGTCGTATTGAGAAGTTCCAGAACAAGTTTGCTGCGGGTAGTTACGCAAGCTTGCAGCCCAAAAAAGGCAAAAAGAAGTAGCCCGCAGAGTGGTCGTGGGTTCAGACCGCTATTGCACTGCGCCTCAACAGGGCTGCGCAGTGTGGTAGCTCGCTGAACTTGACCGTTTCAACATTCACAAAGTAGCCCGTCGTGGTGTCTAATCACGTCGGGCTCTATTTGTTTATCCACTCGACTTGTTATTCACTCGACCAATTTGTTATTTGCACTGCTCGTGCGGTATCGCTGTCAACTGACGAAGAATCACTATGAATGTCCGTGAGGAACTTGAATCCAAACTGAAGCGATTCGAAGAACTCGAAATGGCGATGTCCGATCCTGGCGTCATGGCCGATTCGAATCGTATGGCGTCCCATGCGCGCGAGCATGGTGGCCTATCGAAATTGGCCAATAAGTATCGCACATTCAAGAAGCTGAACAACGATATGGGCGAGCTGCAGCAAATGTGCGGCAGCGATGATCAAGAAGAACGGTCGATGGCCGAGGTAGAACTCGCCGAATTGAGGCAACAGCGCGAAAAGCTGTGGGACGAACTGCTTGAGATGACCATCGGTGGCGAAGACGCTGCGCGTACCCGTTGCGTGTTGGAAATTCGAGCTGGTACCGGTGGCGAAGAGGCGGCCTTGTTCGCGCGCGATCTGTACGAAATGTATACGCGAAACGCCGATGCCAAAGGCTGGAAAACGGAGATCATGGACATGAGTCCGTCCGAACGCGGAGGCTTCAAGGAGGTCATCCTGGGTTTGACGGGTGACGGTGTCTATCGCGAACTGCAATTTGAAAGCGGCGGGCACCGCGTGCAGCGCGTCCCCGAGACAGAAACACAAGGCCGGGTGCATACTTCAGCCGCGACCGTCGCAGTGATGGCCGAGCCGGAAGATGTCGAAGTCGAACTGAAAAAAGATGACTATCGCATCGATAAATTTTGTGCGAGTGGTCCAGGTGGACAGCACGTCAACAAAACAGAATCAGCAATTCGTCTGACCCATTATGAAACGGGAATTGTCGTCCAGTGCCAGGATGAAAAGAGCCAATTGAAGAATCTGGCCAAGGCGCTGCGAGTTCTCAAGAGCCGCATCTACGACCATCGCCGTCAAGAAGAAAATCAAAAACGTTCCGACACTCGCAAGAGTTTGATTGGCTCGGGAGATCGAAGCCAACGCATTCGAACTTATAACTTTCCGCAGAACCGCATCACCGACCACCGCATCAATTTTACGCTCTACAAGCTTGACCATGTGATCGCTGGCGACTTGTCACCGGTGACGACAGCCCTGCTGGAATACGAACGCGATCAACTGAGAGGCAACACGGAGTCCGACGGATGAGCACCACAGAGACATGGACGGTCGGAAGGCTGCTCACTTGGACAACCGAGTTTCTGAAAAAGAGCGGCTCGCAGTCCCCAAGACTGGATGCCGAAGTACTCTTGTCGCACGCACGCGGGTGCAAACGCATCGAGCTCTACACCTCGTTCGACGAAGAACCCGATGAACAGGTCCGCAAGTCGTTTCGCGAAATGGTCAAACGCCGCGCCGATGGCGAACCTGTAGCTTACCTGGTTGGTCATAAGGAATTTTATGCAGCCTCGTTCGAAGTGAATGCCGATGTGTTGATTCCGCGGCCCGAAACGGAACATCTGGTCGTGGCAGCACTCGATCGAGCCAAAGAGTTCAAGGTTGCTTCACTTCGCATCGCGGATGTCGGCACCGGTTCAGGCATTATTGCCGTTGTCATGGCCAAGCAACTTCCCAACAGTCACATAACGGCGATCGACGTCAGTCCCCTTGCGCTGCAGGTCGCTCGCCGAAATGCTCTGTTGCATGCCATACCGGAATCGCAAATCAACTTCGTCGAAGGGGATCTGCTAACCGGTTGTGAGCCAGAACAACAATTTGAACTGATTCTCAGCAATCCTCCTTACATTTCAGACTCCGAATACGCAGCACTAGAAAAAACCGTGCGTGACTTTGAACCCCAGTCGGCACTGGTAGCCGGTCCCGAGGGTTCTGAATTGATCGTTAAGTTAATCAAACAAGCTCACCCTCGTTTGATCTCTGGCGGTTTTTTGATTTTTGAGTTTTCGCCCATGTTGGCAGACAAGCTCCCGTCGATGGTAGGTGAAGGCTGGCGCGAGCCGCACATCACCAAGGACTTGTCGGGACACGCGCGCATCGTCACCTTACAGAAACTCTGACAAGCGAACGCACTGCCAAAAACCCCCGACTGATAACCTGCATATCGCTCGCCCTTTGAAAGACCTTCATCATGATGCAAATGGAAAAATTAGTTTCGCTCTGCAAACGTCGTGGCTACATGTTTCAGTCGAGCGAAATCTATGGCGGATTAAACGGCTTTTGGGACTACGGTCCCCTCGGAGTCGAACTCAAACGCAACGTCAAAGATAGTTGGTGGCGCGACATGGTCAGTGGTCATGATGAGTTGTCGGTCATGACGGGCGCTCCGAGCGAATACGAAATGGTGGGCTTGGATTGCACCATCATCATGCATCCACAGGTCTGGAAATGTTCCGGCCACTACGACTTGTTTCATGATTTTATGGTCGATTGCAAGCAGACTCGCAAGCGTTATCGGCATGATCAAGTGCGTGGACGTTGGGCAGTTGCCAAAGGCCAAACAATCTTCGTCACGACGATGGCCGAAGCGGCCGAGGAAGAGGAAGAGTCGACGCGGCGGGCAATGAAATATTTTAAATTGCGTGCCAAAGATGCGGACGAACTCGCCTGGGATGGCGGCTTTCAATGCCTGACCGAAATCGATGATTTTTCGCAAGTGCTCGCTCCCGATGCCAACGAACTAGGAACGCTGACGGAACCGCGCGAGTTCAATCTGATGTTCAAGACCTATGTCGGTGCGCTCAGTGGCGAAGAGGGCGCAGCGTTCCTGCGACCAGAGACGGCACAAGGTATCTTTGTTAACTTCAAGAACGTGGTGGACAGCTCTCGCGTCAAGCTGCCGTTTGGTATCGCGCAAATTGGCAAGAGCTTCCGCAATGAAATCACTCCCCGCAACTTCACGTTCCGTTCACGCGAGTTCGAGCAGATGGAGATCGAGTTCTTTTGCCACCCGAACTCGTCACAAGCCTGGTACCGCTATTGGCGCGATCGCCGAATGAAGTGGTACACCGACCTCGGCTTGGCAGGAGAACGCTTGCAGTTGCGCGAACACCATCAAGACGAACTGAGCCATTATTCGACAGGCACGGCCGATATCGAATACGCGTTCCCATTTTTGCCCGAAGGCGAATTTGGCGAATTGGAAGGTATCGCTCACCGCGGCGATTTCGATTTACGAAGTCACATGGAAGGAAAGTTGGATGAGAATTCCAATCCGCTGCAAGTGCAGTTGGGCGAAGATGGTAAACCCAAGTATCGCGGCAGCGGCAAAGACTTGACCTACCGCGATGAGTTGACCAACGAGCGTTTTACACCACACGTGATCGAACCCTCTTCGGGAGCCGACCGCGCCACGCTGGCATTCTTATGCGAAGCCTATTGTGAAGATGAAGCGCCCGATGAAAACGGCCAGATGCAAACGCGCACCGTATTGCGACTCCACCCACGCTTGGCCCCCATCAAAGCCGCTGTGTTTCCGCTTGTAAAGAAGGATGGCATGCCTGAGGTTGCCAAGGAAATCTACCGGGCGCTGAAGCAGAAGTTCAACGTCTACTACGACGAAAAGGGCGCAGTGGGTCGACGTTATCGACGTCAGGACGAAGCCGGGACGCCGTATTGCATTACTGTCGATGGCGAGAGCTTGAACGACCAAACGGTAACCATCCGCGATCGCGATTCGCTCGAACAAGTTCGCGTGAAAATCGATGATGTGGTGTCCGCAATAGAGTCGCGAATTCTCGGGTAGCTCAAGCGTTATTAAAATCTACACTAGGACTCCGCTCCGCGGTCCAAGATCTGAATTACAATGGCGAACACCAGGGTAGTTTCAGCCTGAACCTAAAAACGGAGTTCAACGTGATTGCGACCGAATTGCGTGTAGATTCTAGTGGCCCGATCGCCGAATCCTCGCGCGTGATGGGGATCGATGTTGCGAGGGGATTTGCCTTACTGGGAATCTTCTTCGTTAACGCTGCGTTCTTCGGCATGCCATTTGGCGATATGTACGACGCGGGGGCGCCGGTCTCCGAAGGTTGGGCCAGTCAGGCTGTCTATTGGTTTACTGGAGTGTTCTGCACTGGCAAGTTCTTTCCGCTCTTTTCGATCCTGTTTGGGGCCGGGCTAGCGATCATCTACGAGTCCAGTCGCCAGGTGGGCCGAAGTTTTGGTTGGATCTTCCTTCGGCGACTTGTCGTATTGGCCCTGTTCGGCATCTCGCACATCGTCCTACTGTGGTACGGCGATATTTTGCTGCTGTATGCCGGTCTGGGAGTGGCGATGTTGCTGCTCGGGAGAGCCAGTCCCAAGGTATTGATCGTGGTCGCTGGGATTGTGTTTTCCATCGGCATTGTGACCTCTCTGGGGTTTGCGGCATTGTCGTCGCTGGGTGGCGCGGGCATGCCAGCAGAGTTGGCTGAAACAAGCGAGGCGACGGCGCGGGCGATGCCAGAAGCAGACAGCCGTATCGAACAATTCGGCAAGGTCCTGGCGGATTGGAATCCCAATGAAGCCTTCGACTCGCGGCTAATCCAATTGGAGCGTGAAATTCAGACACTGGGTCCATTTTCGAATGCCATGCTGTTGCGGATGTTCGTGTACCTGTTCTCACTGGTGTTTTACATTTTGGTGACGGTTTGGGTTGTTTTGCCATGCTTTTGCATCGGCGCGGCGTTGACGAAAAGCGGCTTCTTTCACAACCCGCAAAGTGTCTGGCGCAAGCGACTGATGCTCGTCGGCTTCATGCTGGGACTGCCGTTGAGCGTATTGGTAACCTATGCCTCGAGCCATGCCGATACTTTTGCATGGATGGCCATCTACTTGGTTGGCTCGAACATTTCCGGTCCACTATTGGCGTTAGCCTACCTATCCGCAATCCTGACGCTGGTTGAAAGACATCCACAAAACAAGCTGGCGAGTGCCGTTGGGCAACTTGGCCGCATGGGCTTGACCGGTTACCTCACGGAGAGCTTGCTGATGTCCGCCGTGATGTCGCACTGGGGACTGGGTTGGTTTGGCACAACGACGTGGATTCAGCGAGCTGGATTGGTGATTGCCCTCTACATTGCCATCCTCATTTTTGCAAATATCTGGATGCGAAGCTTCAAGTATGGTCCAATGGAGTGGATTTGGCGCTCGTTGACTTACTTTAAGTGGCAGCCGTTGCTCCGCGTCGAGCCGCACAGCTAAGTTTCTCCAGCTATCGAACTGTCGATGAAAGGCATGAGCATGCAAACGCGATCCGAGTCATCAGTGGCGGGCCTGATCCTTGGCTTCTTGCTTCTCTTGCTGATCGTTGCAAGTGCGGCTGGTGGATTTGTCCTGATTAAACGGCAACAAGCCGTACAGATGCAAGTCGTAGCTCAACGTCAAGCCGCATTGGCGGCTGAAGACGCGCTGCGAGCTCAATTGCAACAGGAAAAAGCATCAGTGCAGGCCGCCGTGGACGCCAATGCTAAGTCCGACGAAATACGCCTGGAGCTGGAAATGACTCGGCAACAAGCCGAGCAGGCAGTACACGTCGCGAACCAACAGACTTTGATTGCCGAGAAAGCGCGGGCTACTCAAGAGCAGCGCATTGTTCAGCTGGAACTTGAAAACGAACAGCTCAAAGCAGAACTTCGGAAACTGAAAGAAGCACCGACGGCCTCAGTACCATGAGTATGAGCGGTGGCTGGTTGCAGCGTTTCACCTCTTCGCCCGAGTCTATTCCGAGTCTATTTCGGCGGAAGAGTGATTGGCAGCTACCATGGCGCGTAATGGCAGTGGCGGACAAGTGGAGGTGATGGCGCGCAATTGACGCCTAACCGAGCCCTCAATTGGAGTGAGGCCTGACAGCAGGGATGTGGTGGACTCGAACCAGTTACCGTCTAGCCAGCGACCACCGCTCGTCCACAGCGCTCGTCAGCACCCTGTTGGTAGCCATCAGTCACGCTCCCGTCGGGACATGCCCGGAGCGGTGAGCGGTAGCTGGCTAACACATTTGATATTCAGGCGTTTCGCTGCGGTTTGACTAAAAGTGGTGGCATGGGGCAATCGAGCAAATCAGAGATGCCGCGCAACAACTCGGCTTCTTGCCACTTGACGCGATCATCGACACAAATGGCTGCGGCACAGGCGTCGACGAGCCGCCCGCGGTGTTTAGCCGATACTTGAGTCAAACGCGCCAGCACGCTCCGCAGCTCGTCGAGTCCATTTGCGGACTTAGGCAACAGGCTCAATTGAATCTCAGGTAGGTGCTTTGCCCCAGCAGCAAAAGCGAGCTGGGCGGATGTCTCCGAATTACCCGCCGAAGCAACCGTGGAAAGCAGAACGGAACACTCATGGGTGAGTTTTTGCAGACCATAAAAGTGAGTCCGCGGGGAACTGGTACGTTCAAACTGCGGAGCAAGATGCCGCAGGAGTACTTGAGAGAGCATCCATTCGAACAAGTCGATCTGTTGGTCTGCCTTGGCGAGCTCAATAAAACAGTGGCGAAATTCTTGATACTGTGCGGCCGATATCGATTTGAGTGCTGGCAGTGACATTTCCAACAGCGGCAGCCGTGCTTTGACGTCCAAGTTGTCGACGCTGGGACAAAGCTTTTGAGTGGCACTAACTACGTCAGGCTTGGCAAATTTCTGCAAGACCAGCATCTGCTGCGATCGAATCGAAGCGTCCCGGTCAAGCAGCAATGCGTAGACAACAGCCCGCGCTGAATAGGGTTCGTGGGTCGCTTCCACCAGTGCAACCGGCAAATTGGCAACCAAGTCGGCAGCGTAGTGACGGTGCTCCGTGGTCGGTTCACCAACGTGATCAACCGCATCGTCCAGGACGTATACTGGCACCTCGTCGCTGACGACGGCTCCCGAGGCTCCTCCTACAAAGCCCGCAGCCAACTCCGAGGCAACTTGCCCGCGAGCGCTGCCAGCGACCGGAAACTTTCCGTCCCAATTCGGATCGATCGCCTGAATTCGCTTGGGTAAGGGTGGATGCGTGGCCCATAGACCGGAAAGGCCTTCCCAAACACCTTGTGCAAAATACATATGACTCGCTTCAGCAGCTCCGGCAGTCTGCAGCCGCGAGCCATAAGCCGAGGCTCCGATCCGCTTGAGCGCGCCAGCGATCCCATCTGGATTGCGAGTGAATTGAACTGCAGAAGCATCCGCCAAATATTCTCGTTGTCGCGAGACAGCCGCTTTGATCAGATTACCTAAAAACGTTCCCAGGAATCCAAGGATGATCAAGGCGATACCGACCGCCAAAATGACCAGCATCGCTTGGCCATTGTTCTTATTGTTGCCACTGCTGCGGCGCGAGCCAGCACCACTGTAGAAGAAAATTCGGAAGATTAATTGTCCGGTTAGACCGAGCAATAAGATGCCATGCAGCACTCCGATCAAGCGAATGCTCATGCGCATGTCGCCGTTGAGGACATGGCTGAACTCGTGCGCAATGACCCCTTGCAGTTGTTCACGCGTCAATGTTTGGGCGCAACCACGCGTAACTCCTAACACGGCATCACTTGGCGAATAACCAGCAGCAAACGCATTAATGCCATCCTCGTCGAGTAGGAACACGGGAGGTACCGGAGTGCCGGAAGCGATCGCCATTTCCTCGACGACATTCAACAATCGGCGTTCCACCGGATCTTGACTGTTGGGGTAGAGGCGACGACCGCCAAGCGCTTCGGCAACACGGCTCCCACCACCGGATCTCAGTTCCATTACTTTGTACAGTGAGCCTCCGAGCACGACCAGCAACGTGATCGCTCCTGCCAGCGCGGGAATCATCCATTGCTCGGGATGGTCAGAGAACGAGCGGCCGGGTCCCTTCATTTGGGCTTGTACGACGACAAACGCGATGACGGAGACCAAGCCCACGATGGCCAGGACCGCTAGGATGAACATTACGACCAGCCAAGTCGTGCTGCGTTGGGCCGCGGACTGCCTCTGAAAGAAATCGGTCGCCATGCTGTTCTCAAGAGAAATGGATACTTTGGAACTCGCGCTCGTTACTTGAACGATACTTTCGGAGCTTCGGCGATGACCGCGCTATCAGCAAATTCCAAGAGCTGAGCATCTTCCGAGTGACCGAACATTCCAGCGAATAGGACCGGGGGGAACGTATCTTTATAGGTGTTGTACGCCGTGGCCGAGTCGTTGTAGGCTTGTCGAGCAAAAGCCACTTTGTTTTCCGTCGTGGTGATCTCTTCAGTTAGCTGCGCCATGTTCTGATTGGCCTTCAGATCTGGGTAAGCCTCCGACAATGCAAACAACTTGCCAAGCGCACCGGTCAGCCCTTGCTCAGCACCGGACAACGCTTGCATGGCTGCGGCGTTCTGGGGATCGCCGGCAGCTTGTTGCAAGCCGGCAACCGCTTGATTTCGGGCCTTGATGACCGCTTCCAACGTGTCGCGTTCGTGGGCCATGTAACCCTTGACCGTCTCTACCAAGTTCGGAATGAGGTCGTAGCGCCGTTTAAGCTGCACCTCGATTTGAGCGAAACCGTTCTTGAAACGATTTCGAAGCGTGACCAATTGATTGTAGATGCCGACCACAACTAAGAGAAATACAACGGCGACGCCTGCCAGCACCCCCAAAATGATCCAAGTTGTCATAGAAAGCTCCGTGTTAGGTTGTGATTCGAAAGCGTTTGCGACAGTCAGCGATTCAACAGAATGATCTGCGAAGAGGATAACATATAAATGCCAGCCGCATGGGCCAATGGCTGTAAAGCAGGCGAATCGGGGCGCAAACTGCGAGCCCTGGCGAAAATTGACGCTCATTCAGCGTCAGATTCGAAAGTGACGCGGGCAGTGGTCGCCATCCTCTCGTTGATCACTGATCGATCTTAGGGAGCTTGCAGGTCGACTGGGTCCATCGAAGTCCCATTGCTCGTAGAACCGCCCGTGGTGGTGATTGTCACCGTGAGGTGCCCGAGCCCCCTCAGCTTTGGGTTGAGTGCATTGATCGTGCAAGCGAACCAGACGACCAATTTCGTGTTGCTGGTCATAAATTGGATAGGCGTCAATGTCCCATCCGGATGTGAAAGCGTGACAGCGTTGACGGAATTTAATCCCGTTCCACTGATAACCGCGTAGTTGATGTTGATATTGCCAAATGCGCTTGGCGAAGGAAACGAAAGTGCGACAGGAACGGTAGACGCCTTCATTGTATTAGCGCCACCAATACCGTTAGCTGTTACACCAGTTATGCTTGCCATGTTGTCTTCCTATCTTCTGTAGGTTAGTAGAGGATTCGCGTGGGCCCCAACGCGCGTTGGGGCGAATGTCCAGGCGCAATTTTCGCGAGCTGGAATCTCGGTCGCGATATCATTGACATTTCCACATCGAGCGTCAAGAAAACTGAGCGCAAAGTCGTCGACATAGTTTTAAAAAAACTTGATCATGGCGATGCTCACGACGTCATCGACTTGCGAGTATAACTAATCACTTCTACTCGAAACTCGCAGCGCTAGACAACTTGCATGGCACGGTGGTCCGATTCCGACTGAAGGTATTGGACTGGGCGAAGAGTCCTGCCGTGCAACAGATTCTCATCGATTACGGTTAACTGGGAGCTATCCTCATGACGGAAAACAATGACCGAAATCTTCTGTACGGCGTCCTGGCAGTACAGCTTGACTACATTCGTCCATTGCAAATGTTATCCGCCGCGAATTACTGGATGCTCAACAAAAAGCTGACCATGGGGCAGATATTGGTGGAGTTAGGCTCACTCACCCGCGAGGACTGTGACCTACTCGATCGCGTGGTAGATCGCCACGTTGCGCGCACGGGATCGCCAAGCAATAGTCTATCTTCGATCCAAGAATCGAATGTCGACGCAGAAAAAGGAGTTGCACTCACCGAACTCGTATCACGCCTACAAGGTACTCCGAACCAATCCGATGCCTCAACTCACAGTCCGGCAAACGAGTCCAACTCGCGACTTGGCCCCCGCTACGACTTGATTCGTTCACTTGCCAAAGGCGGACTGGGAGAGATCTTTGTCGCCCATGACCAAGAACTTGATCGCGAAGTCGCATTGAAGAAGATCCTCGACGATGATCAGATTTCTGTGGACATTCGCCAACGTTTCATCGCAGAAGCCAAAATTACGGGAGGGCTTGAGCATCCAGGCGTCGTTCCCGTTCATGGCCTGGGAACTTTGCCCAATGGTCAGCCCTATTACGTTATGCGATTGATCCGCGGTCGGAGCCTTGAACAGACGATCCATGAATACTTCAAGCAGCGAGCCGAAGGCGGTTTGGGAACGGACGGAGATCGTCGTTTTCGCGCTTTGATTCGCGCAGTGATGGACGCCTGTTACGCGATTGGCTACGCGCACAGCCGCGGAGTCTTGCACCGCGATATCAAGCCACAAAACATTATGCTTGGCAAGTACGGTGAAACATTGGTTGTCGACTGGGGGCTCGCCAAAGTGCTGGGGAGCGTCCCGGAGAGTATGATGCGGTCGGAACTTCCCATTGATGAACGACGTTCGGGCGACAGCGCGCCGACAGCGATGGGTTCAGTGCTCGGGACGCCAGCTTATATGAGCCCTGAACAAGCGGCGGGAAATATCAACGAATTGGATCGCCGTTCAGATGTGTTCAGCCTAGGGGCCACGCTTTACGCGGTGTTAACTGGTCAAGCACCCTTTCGAGGTGCCACGCGCGAGGAAATCTTGGATGCGGCACGACGACATCTGTTTCAGAAACCACGCGAACTGAATGCGACGATCAGTAGGGGATTAGAAGCGATTTGCCTCAAAGCCATGGCTTTCAAATCCGAGCAACGGTATGCGACGGCGATTGAATTGGCAGAAGACCTGGAAAGTTGGGTCGCCGGTGATGCGGTCAAGGCGCTGCCCGAAAGCGTCGTTCAGCGCGGGCTGCGCTGGACCCGTCGCCATCAAACGTTAGTTGCCAGCTCGCTCGTGTTCTTGTTGGTGTCGTCGAGTGGACTGTTGTTTTCTAATATCGCCATCAGCGAACAGCGCGACATCGCAAAAAGCGAACGTGACATCGCAAACGAACTACGAGTCGTTGCAGAAGAAAAAACCAATGAGGCAGATCAATCACGTCGTCGTGCGGAACACAATAGCGATATCACAATGGAAATATTGGATGAATTTGTGGTGAGCTTGGCCGACGACAAATGGGCACAAATGCCACAGTTGGAAAACGAACGAATTCGAATGGTTGATCTAGCCGTCGCGCGATTCCAAAAATTGCTTGAGGATTCGCCTGGTAACGACAAACTGAAGCGGCGCACCGTTGAGTTATTGATGCGCTCGGCCAACTTGTATCGGATGAGTGGTCAAGACGAAACAGCCTTGCGAAACATCGATCTGGCGCTGCAACTTGCCAAAGAACGTCTAGCGTTGTTTCCCGAATCCGCAGGTGGGCTGGCGCAATTGAGCGATACGATGGTCTACTATAACGAAGCCGTTTTGAATCGTGCTGGGGCAAAACAGGCGTTGGCAGGTGCAATTCAGGGAGTTGCCGTTTGCAGGCAACGTATCCTGCTTGACAACAACCCACTTGCCGCGCTCGCGTTGTCGATGGCTTTAACCCAGCAAGCATCCCTTTGTATACGAGTGGGCGATTTCCAAAAGGCCATAGACTTGGCAACGGAAGGTGAACAACTACTTGAAAAAACGAAATTGCCTGGAAGCCACGCGGTCTATACTCCATTGATTCGCTGCGAAGATTATATGCTTATTGTCAGCTCCCAACTCGCAAGCAATCGACTCGAGGAAGCAACGACTGCCATGTCCCATGCCATCAAATTGGCCGACGAGGCTGCGGCCCTAGTCCCAGGAATGATCGATGCAGAAAACTATCAACAGTTAGCCTTGTTCACGCAAGCAAAGCTGTTGATTGCACGTGGAGAAGACGCTGCAGCGCTGAAGCAACTCGACGAACGTCTTCAATACTTTGAAAAGCGACGGAAAGATTTTAGCGCCGTAACCTTTTATCGCGAACAGTGTGCCGAAATCCATCGCTTAATAAGTGAAGTCAAGCTTCGACAGGGAGAGCGTGGAGTGGCTCAAGAACATGCAGAAAAGTCGCTCGAGTTCTATCGTGAAATTGCTGGCGATATGCCCATAAACTCTAATCTGCTGCCACTGCAAGTGTTGACCAAATATGCATTGCTGCAGAGTTTGAGTGGGGCTGCAGACGCAACATCAATCGAAGAGCTCAACGCCGATTTTTTAGTTGACCGCGAACGCTTGAGCCGCGAAAACCCCACCGCTCCAGAATTAAATTTGAGCATGTAAGCTACAACGGTTCAATGCTCTCGACCCGGCTCGTGAACCGCCCTCGCGCTAAGATAGTGTCGACCGTGTCACCGACCTGCAAGTCCTCCGAGGAGCATAAGGGTCGACCATCGGTGGTGGTCGTCACGCTGTAGCCCCGATGCAAGACATTAAGCGGTGAGAGTGCTTCGGTGGCACGGGCAAGCCCAGCTAACTTCTCGCGATTTGTCTTCACGATTCGGAACATGGCGCCGCGACTCCGCAGCTCCAATTCATCAACGGTCTGCCTCCGTTGCTGGTGGATTGCGTGTGGCCGAGCCAAAACGCTGCGATGCGTGAAGTTGTTCAACCGCTGCTTTAACGATTTGACTCGTCCCCAAACCGCGCCATTGCTGCGCCGCCGCATCTGCTCCAGCAACGATTGGACGTCGCCGCGATTTGGAAAAATGAGCTGAGCTGCATGCGTTGGCGTCAGCGCTCGCACATCGGCGACAAGATCGCTGAGCGTCACATCAATCTCATGTCCAACTGCTGAGACTGTCGGGATCTTGCAAGCTGCCAAGGCGCGCACGACCACTTCGTCATTAAAGCACCATAGATCTTCCATGCTCCCACCGCCGCGCCCGACGATAAGTAAATCCAGTGCAGGAGTGAATTTCTGTGCCATGCGAATGCCACGCGAGATCTCACTGGCCGCTTGTTCTCCCTGAACTCGGGCCGGAATCACCGTCAACTCAAAATCAGACCACAGCCCGTCGGCAGCTTCCAAGAAATCGTGAATCGCTGCTCCACTCGGACTGGTTACAAAACCGATCCGTTTGGGAAAGCGGGGTAGCCGTTTTTTTCGAGCCGGATCGAACAGCCCCTGTGCGGCCAACTTCTGGTGCAGTTGTTGGAATGCAAGTTGTAGTTCACCAATTCCCTTCGGCTGAACCTGATTAACGATCAGTTGATAACTTCCGCGTGGAGCATAAACTTCAACGCCACCGCAGCAGATAATCGCCATGCCATCTTTTAGTTTGAAGGGCATGCGTTGAGCCGCAGTGCGCCAGATCACGGCGCGTACCTGCGATTGATCATCTTTTAAAGTGAAGTACAAATGGCCGCTGCTCGGTCGACTCAAATCAGATATTTCACCTTCGACCCAAACCTTGGGAACCGCATGTTCTAGCACTCCCTTGATGTGCCAAGTCAACTGTGACACGCTGAGCGGCGCCGAGTCGACGTGCCCCCGCGGCTCGTATTCAACGTTGTCTTGGTCGTGCATGGGACAGTCCTAGTGCTTAGTGCTTAGTTTCACAACTCACAACGCGGTGGTGAGCGAACGAGGAGTTCGGTGGTGGGCGGAGTGCCTTTTTTTTCGGCCCAGTCCTCGGCAATCGTGGTGAGCTGGTTCAACTGTTGTTCAATCCACTCGCGATGTAGTTCTAAACTACTACGTTCGAGATCGCCGGGAACTTGGATTCGAGGCCCCACAACGGCCCGTGCACGACTGCCGAGGCGAGGAACAGCAAATTGATCCCAACTACTTCGATTTCGCCATGGGCGATCGCAACCAAATCCTATGGGGACGATCGGTATCTGCAATCGACTGGAAAGGTAGACACAACCTTGCGCCAAGTGCCGACGTGGTCCGCGCGGGCCATCGGGGGTAATGGCCAAGCTCATTCCTTGACCTCGTTCGAGCAATTCTTTGAGGGCTGCGGTACCGCCACGGTTTGATGAACCGCGCACCGTTTCCAAACCAGCAAACTGAGCCACATGCGACAAAATCTCAGCGTCTTGATGTTGGCTCAATAACATTGCCAAGCGACAATGCGGCCGCAGGTGGATCGGAAAGAAAATGTATTCGTGCCAGAATACAAAGATCACTGGACTAATAAAGTTTTTGTCGGCTGGATCGGCGGCTGGATCATAACGATGCATGCGGTAATTGAGTGTCGACATCAATCCATTGATCGACTGGATCATCGACAGCCCAAGCAATCGCCAAAGTACGGCAGGCGGCTGCAATTTGCGAAGTCGTTGACGTGTTGCGACCGTGAGCTTGGGCATGGATCCATCCGGGTGACCGAAGTTGTGCTGCGTTGGGGTTATGGAATGTTGAACTGGGGGTGTTCGGCATTAAGTTCGAAAGATCACCTGAACAATTTAGCAATTAGCAAGGCCAATCGCCATTGAACACTTCTGTTGCTCCGCCAGTCATAAAGACATGGTTTGTCGCCTCGTCCCAACGCAAACGCAAATCTCCACCGCGCAGATGGATCAGCACATCGCGCTCCGACACACCGGCCAGGACGCCCGCAACACAAACGGCGCTGGCCCCGGTTCCACAGGCCAGTGTTTCACCCGACCCGCGTTCCCATGTTCTTTGGCGAAGTTCCGTTGGCGAAATGACTTCTACAAATTCAACATTCGTACGTCTTGGAAAACGTGGATCTGTCTCTATTTGGGGTCCAATCCCTAGGACGAGCGCATCGGTTGCCTGGGTGACAAACGTCACGCAATGCGGATTTCCCATCGATACACAGGTGACCGCGAGCGTTGTTCCATTAAAAGTCGCAGGGAACTGAATCACCGATTCGGTGGCCAGCGTGGTGGGGACCAAAGTTGGCTCTAACTTGGGTTCTCCCATATCGACGGTTACCGTTTCAACTTTGCCATCAACAATTTGCAATTCGAGCTTCAGTACGCCGGCTCCCGTTTCGATTTGCAGCGACTCGTTGCGGCAAATGCCATGGTCATAAACCAGTTTGGCGACGCAGCGGATGCCATTGCCACACATTTCCGATTCGCTGCCGTCGGCGTTGAACATTCGCATGCGGGCGTCGGCCACGTGGCTTGGTTGGATCAGAATGAGACCATCTCCGCCCACACCAAAGTGGCGGTCTGAAATCTTCACTGCCAATTGTTCGGCTGGTTCGGGGAGCGTTTCTACAAAGCAGTTGACGTAGACGTAGTCATTGCCTGCGCCTTGCATTTTTGTGAACTTCATCGACTCGTCTTTAATTGTCTTGGTGTCCGATCCTGGGACTTCCCATGGTATCGGAGACCGCAAAAAGCTGGAAGCGCAGATTCAAGGTCTGGCTGCGGGTGGGATGCACCAGGTCGTGCGGGTTCAGACACTAACTTGCGCGAGCAAGTTGATCAGGCGACGATGTCGAATTGGCTTGGTGGTTCGTCGGGGAGTTGGGCCGCGTGGTGCTGGCTCTCTTCGGATTGGTCAAAATCCAGAATGTCGTCGCTTTCCGAACGAGCCTTGGGGCGACTGGAAAAACCGTCTCCTTGGCCTTGAGCGTCTCGATCCTTGTCCGCCCCTTCGGATTTCTCTACATGGGGCAAACTCGTTTGGCCGGCGGCAACGGTTGAGCCGCTGGAGGTCGTGCTGTTTTTTGAAGTGGACTGCGCCAGGATGCTGGCGGCTTGGGAGGCGGACGAAGCGGGTGGAAGTTGCATCGGATGCTCCAAGTTCTGACGATAAGACGCCATGACCGGAATCCCGCTAGCGACGGTTGACTAGCGTCTCCAGGGCAATGCGTCACCAATGGACCTACGTTCAGCGACCTCAGGGAAAATCTGTTGCAAAGTCGCTCCCAACTGCGGAAAGTGATTTGGCTTCAGGATCGGGTTGTCCAGAGTTCCCTGCACATCAATTTTCATTAGCGTAGCATATCGCGATTCGGCAAGCAGCGGTGAGATCACGTTAGAAATCGGAACGCGTCTGCCTACATAACTATATAGCTCGAGATTCAGTTCCCGGCGCAGATTGGTCCATCCCTCACCGCGCAATCGCAAAACTTCACCGTCGCAGGCGATCTGCAGTGGGATGCGGTCGCCGTCGATCTGGAAGGTGATATCTGCGGTTTGAAAGGCGGAATCGTCGCTAGCATTGACGGAGGCACCTCGCAAGATCCGCATCATCAACGGCAACTGGTAGAGTTTGGCGTCGGTCAGTTGGATTCTTCCATTGCCCGCATGCGTTTGTGGATTCCAAGGAATTCCCTGGAAGCTCAGCGTGGCATGGCACTTGGCTTCCGTACTAGCGCGGTCGACTCCCACATCTTGGAGCATGGTCGTTAGTTGGGCGTTACGAAGCTCCGCGCTAATGTCAAATCGACCGACATCGAGCCGACTTTCGCCGGAGAGCACCAGTTTGCCCGAGAGCGCATCGGCGGTTAGCGGATCAGCGATCGGCTGCCCCACGCGAGGCAGTACATCGGAAACAGTCGAACCAAAATACAAGCGACTTCCCAGGATCGCAAAAGGACCTTTCAAATTAGTGACGGGAATTTCGCGGACGGTCAATGCATCCATGGCCAACATGCCCGACGCATTGACTTGCGTACCATCGCTATGTCCCTCGATCCAGACCGTTCCACGCAGCGCGCCGATGTTCTTTCCATCGGCCAATCGGCCATCTTCGATATCAAGTTGACAATCCCAAGCGGTCATGGCGTTGGGGAATTGTTTGTTCGCGAACAGCAACTGACTTTCACCAAATATGCTCACCGGACCACTAAAATCTAACTTGAGCAGCGAGTCGCGCACGGAGGGCGGTAAGGCCACCAGCAGTTGAGAGTCGACAATCACGCGTGTGGTGGGGAGCCAGCGCACATTGGCTTGCCAGCGCCCAGCGTCCGTCGGACGACACTCGCCGGTTAAAGACAAACGCGACGAGCCATTTAGCGCAGATGCCGAAATGATCGACACAAAGCCAGGTTCGTATGTGATGTGGCAACCAATGTCCACCAGCCGATAGGCGAACGACTTGGGCATGAGGCTCAGCGAACGACCGCTAATTTGGTTCGAGGAATTGTCCTCAAGTAATTCCACACGCACATCGACATTGGCACTGCTGTTGATCCGTTCGATCGAGGCAGAAACTGAGTCTACGGTTCCAGAGGGCTGCAATTCATCCCAGATAAACTGCGCATCGCTGGGAAGAGCATTTTTTAGTTCTTCTTCAGCGGGGACATCAAAAGCGTTGAAGGCCAGCCGGAACGGGACCTGTCCCTGTTTGACATTCAGCCAGTTGCCTGAACAGAGAATGCGACCGGAATCGTTGCGGCCTTCGAAACGATCGAGCTGCCATTCGTCATCCAATCCCACGATTCTGCCGCGAATATCCCAGATGGGATATCGAAAGCCATCATAGGTGATTCTACCGTTGTAGATATTTGCATCGATCGTTCTGTGCCACGTTTGATCCGCAGGCGAAGAACGCTCGAAGCGGGCTGCCACGAGTTCAACCGCACCAGAGGGATGCAACGAGCGGATGAAGCGTTCCACGTTGGTCATCTCTTTGTCGATCGGAGTCAAGGCAGAGATGAGTTCCTCGTTGATGGAAACGGGTCCCTCTGACTTGCATTGGAGCATTCCGTACCATTCGTTCTCGTCCTGCGACAGATTGAGGCTGGCGCGAAGTGGCTGCCCACCTCCAAATCCATCGAGTTGATCGCTGCGGACAGAGCCGTTTTGATAGATAACCTGCCCCCGAATGCCCGTCACGGGAAAAGGAAATATCCAAGGTTTGAGACTGATGTCTTGGCATTCGATGCTGGCGCTCGGACTCCAGTTTCGCCCATCGAACGACAACTTGATGTCTCCACTGACGCGACCTGCCAGTTCCAAGCGATCCCATTGCTTTTGCCAACTGGGCGGGAGCGAGCGATAAAGTCGTTTGTCGAGGTCCAGGTCGGTCGCTTCTGCATGGATGACCATCGGGCTGTCCAATGCAAAGCCCATGATGTCTGTATTCAGCGTCAATTGTGTAGTACCACTGCGAGCGTGCATCGAACGGATTTGTAGCAACGAGTTCTTGCAGAAAAAGTCGCTGCGAAGTTGTTCGAGCGGATACGGCAGGCGTTGATCCTGCAACCGTCCATCTATCAAGCTCCCTTGCAGTCGAAACGTGGCTGGCTGGTTCGGCGTCGCTGCAAATTCAAACGTACTCGACGCACGACACTCGAGGCCCGACAACTGTTTCAAGTAACGCGATAGCTCTTGAGGCAGTTGTTCAATCAACTTGGGTGAAAAATCAAAATCGTCGAAGGCCCCTGCCGCCTTCACTGTCTTCTGTTTCGGATCATACTCTCCGCGAATTTCGAGTTTACGTACGAGACCACTGCTGCGACCCGTCAGGTGAGCAATACTGCGCGCCAATGGAACTTTGGGTGCAACTTTCAGTTCATCACCTGCCACTTTGGCCCGCGTACTGGTATTGACCGGCAACGGATCGCTCGAATTGCGATTCAACGTATGCGGTGGTGCTTCGAGCCGATGCTCGATGCGCCCCTTAATATCATGGATGGTAAGGCCAGTGGTGTGCTCGGCTGCATTTCGATGAAGATGCAAGATCGCATTGTTCAGGACGATCGTGGGCGGTGTCGCCGTGTTTTTGGGTTGCGGTGTCAGGCAGGCAATGGACCACTTGTCGTCTCCGAGTGGCCATGCGTCGATCCGCATGGAGAAGATGTCGACATGTTCAACGCGAACGCTCTGTTGTAGATAATGAGAAATATCGAGATCGCCTCGCAAAATCACTCGTTCGGCCGACATCACTTCACGTTTGGGACTGGTCCCCTTGATAGCCATCCTAACGTCGCTGAGCACTAGCCGATCTGCTCCTTCCGGTGTCACCCTTCCGACATACACACTGGCAGAGGGAAACAGGGTTTGCAGTTCGTTGGTTACAGCTTTTCGCAAGCCATCGTCGACGCGGCTTAGAAACACGCGATAACATAGAACTGTCGCCAATACGGCTAACACGATAATCAACACTAAGACGGGTGTGTGCGTCGTACCCAAGCGAGTAAAAACGTAGGGCGAAACGCGGGCGAGCCGACAGAGTGGACGGACCGAATGTTGGTTAAGTTGATTGGCTCGGTTCAGAGGCAGGAACATGTTCCCCTGGCACACTGTAAGTAGGGCGGATTCGTCCGGCTAGTCGATGCGTCAAATCGGTAATGGCGCAGCCTGCGAGCGCGGCAAGCACAAAAACCGCAGGCTCGCGATATCGAATAGAGCCGACAAATACCATGTGAAGCAGGGTGAAGTAAAGACAAGGCATCCAACAAACTGCAATCCACCACGTGTCGCGGACGTTGCGCCCCCAACTTCCAAGCAATGCTAGCAATAAAACCGAGAAGGTAGAGAGGCTGATTAGCAGGCGAATTGCGGTGGAACCCAGCTCCCCGCCATCTGGCCATAGACTCCATGTCCGCGCGAACTTGGCAATTGCCAGCCGCAGCACTTCAACTGGCTGACTGCGTGCAAACTCAAGCGCCAAATGTTGAGCACGCCGATTGATACGATATTCCAAGGTACCGTCATGTGGCGGATTGGCTCGTTCATTGAGAGCGATCTGTTCTGCAACGATCGCCTGCATGAATGCCATTCCTTCGTCGCTGGCACCGGTCGCCCCAGGATGCAAACCATCGTACAGGCTCGGTCCAACTTGTAGTGTGGTCGGTACAAACTTGCCCGTAACCAGTGCGTTGCGGTACCACCAGGGAGACATGACGACACTCATCGCCACTAACGTCATGACGCCAATTTTCAGATGCCGCCCGCGCGACGGGCCTAGCAGTAGTCCAACGGTCATTAAAAATGGAGCGAAGAGCAGCCAACTGGGTCGGGCAAGAATGGCGAGTCCCGCCATCATTCCTGCCACCATGCTCCAGCCGATCACATGTCGCTGCGCCGCGGCACTGCACGCCTTCTGCCAAGCTAGAAGGTGGCCCAGCATCAGTGGAACGAGCAACATCTCACTGAGTATCATGACACTCATGCCGATCGCCGCCGGGCTGATCGCTGCGATAATTCCGGCCCAGTTCGCCGCCGATGATCCGCCCAGTCGTTTGGCGAGTAACCACAATTCCCATACGGCCACAGTCCCCAACAACGCTCCTAGTAGCCGGGCATAATAAATCGCCCGCGGAGCGTTTTCCAGCGAAGCGAAAGGAGCCAAGACAATTGGAAAGAGAGGAGCGCGAAAAACGCTGGCGTTCTCACTACCGTATTGGTAGGCCTCCCCTCGCGCAATGTGCCCAGCCAACACCCAATATCCTTCGCTATCACCAAGCCGAAAGAGTTTGCCTTCCGCGATCGCTTGCTGTTGCCAGAAGTTCGAACCGATCAAACGAAGTAAGAATGCCAGCAGCAAGATGAGCCATAGCCCGACGACTCGTTTGTTTGCGACAAGGTCACGCATACAGGCTTTCCAACTACTTTCATGGCGAACCGTGCGTTTTGCGTCGAACAGCCGCACATAGGAAATGCATCGACATGCAGGCCTACGCTGCACGTACTGCGAACGAGGCTGCGGCTGAGCGCCGAATTCGGGCGTTTGCAGCCAGCGGTAAAGCGGTTCGCTGAGCTGCACTGTTGGGACATCGTCGCAAGGCCATGCCAACCAAGTGGCCCCCAAATGCCAATGATAGTTTAAGAGCTCGCTCCAGTTCAAATTTCTGGCCATAACCAGGCAAACAATCGATGTTTCCAATTGCTTCAGGTTGTTCCAGGTGCATGGTTGGTGGAGCAAACCCATCGCGAATGCAAAGTGCCGTCAGTGCTAGTTCTAGGCTGCCCGCCGCATTGATCGTATGTCCGAGAATCGCCTTGTTACTGCTGACTACCAAGTTATCAGCCTGCGAGCGAAGAGCGGTACGTAGCGCCTTCAGTTCACTGATGTCGTTCTGTTCCGTTCCTGTACCATGTGCATTCACATATTGCGGCGCTTCATCCTCCCACCCCGCCTTGCGTACCAGATCTTGGATCAAGCGCGTCAACGTTTCAGCTTCGCCGTCAAGTCCCGTGACGTGATGGGCCTGGCCGAGCATTTGGGAGGCGGCCAGTTCTGCGTAGATTTTGGCTCCGCGCGCCATCGCGTGCGAACGTTTTTCGAGGACGAGCATTGCCCCTCCTTCGCCCATGACGAAGCCGTTTCGCGTAACGTCGAATGGACGGCATGCGCTCGACGCCTCCGGTCCCGTCGACAGTACCCCCATGCGATGAAACGCAGCGTAGACCAATTCGGTGACCGTGTCGGCCGCGCCACACAGTGCATAGTCAGCCTGATCCATTTGTATCATGCGGGCAGCCGATATCGTGCTGACAAGCCCACTTGCGCAGGCCGTCGCATGGCACAGACGGGGACCGCGTAGATCGAATTCATGCGCCACCAACGTGGAGGCGGAACAGGGCATAAACTGCCGCCACCAGTCGCGTCCCGTGACAACATTTTTCGCAAGTTGTTCGGGGAACAGGTATCCGATGTCGCCAAACTGCGCCGATATGCTGCATGCAAAACGATCGCGATCGACGCTTGGCCATTGAATGTTTGCATCGTCCAACGCTTCGGCAGCGATGTGTTGACTTAGTTGAACCGACTTGAGCGATTGCGAATCGGCGGGTAACCAATCGATCATGCCACACGGTAGTTCTAGAGGTCCTACACCATCGAGTGCATGCGTGCGGCGAATTCCGCTAATACCTGCTTGTACAGCCTGCCAAACCGACTCGCGCGTGGCACCCACACTTGCTGCCAGCCCAATACCGGTGATTACAATCGGATCTTCATCAGCGGATGACCGCCTGGGAAACCGGAGAATCGTGGGAGCGGGCTCAGGCATAATGGATTTGAAGGAAAGGGTGGGACAAGTTGACAGCTTTTGCAGATGAGCATGCATTAGCTTTCGTCTATCGCAAATCAGCATTGGTGGCCGCAAGTGCAAACTTGTAGCAACTCATTTTCCAACCTTTTCAATTTCTAGCCCAATGAGCTCACTGGCCACACGGTCGCAGACCTTTGGTGTTTCGGCGGTGAACGAATTGCTAGCAACAAGCACAAAAAAATCTTTCTGTGGCGCGACCCACGCAATGCAGAACCACGTCGTATTACTACCTGCGTGGTTCAGTACCTTTCCGCCGCCCCAATCCCGTTCGGCGACATTCCAACCACCGCCGTAGCTTCCGTCACCCACATCGAACAATTTGTTCCAGTTGGGTGGATCGACTCCCAAGTTCGCAGCTGGGGCATCCGTGGTCGCGAAAAGTTGGACAAACTTTGCCCAGTCACCGAGGCTCATGTGTACTCGGCCGGCAGGGCCAAGCGGCGGTGGATTATCGATGCGAATCGGTTTGAGATCTTCCCTGGATGTCACGATGCTCGCTCCATTGGCAGCTTTCAGGACTCTACCAAGGGCAGCACTGAATGTTTCCGGTTCCACATGCCCCCAAGGTTGATCAAGGGCTGCGTCGCCAACAACGGGACCAAAACCAGCCGAAGTGATGCCCAGCGGTGCAAACAGTTGTTCTTCGATGATCGACTCCCAACTCTGTTGCTCTATGTGTTCGAGCACATGGCCCAGCAATGCGTAGCCTGCGTTCGAATACGAAAAAGTTGATTTAGCTGGACGCTTCTTCTTCACCAACCAGTCTAATAGCGCGCGTCGACTGGCAATAACGTCTTCTGGGTATTGGTCGTGCAATGACTGCCACAGACCATTGGCTGGCGCTCCACTGCGGTGTTGGACAAGCTGCATGAGCGTGACATGTCGCCACTCCGAGTTTTGTAACCCGGCGTGATCATTGAAAATCTCTCCGAGAGTGGAATCCCAGCGCAGCTTGCCCTTTGTGACAGCTTGAGCGACGAGCATGGCGGTCATCGCTTTAGTGCAGGAGCCGAGGTGAATTTTGTCATCAACTGCCACCGGTCGATCTTCCCCGATTTTGCGAACGCCAGCGGCTGCCATCACTGACCTGCCATCGCGATAGAATTTCCCGGCCCAGAGTGCGGGCAGTTCCGATTCCGACAGGATCTTTTCAAGTTGGCTCGTCCAAGCCTCGGCACCTTGGCCGACGTGAGTGCTTACCAGTGTTTGTTCTGCGACCAGAGACAAATCGACTGGGACCGGTGGTTGAGCGACGGCGTCAGGGAAGGACATCGCGTTGAGTATCTGAAAGACAACAAGCGAACAAAGCACAAGATATTTTTGCATGATGCTATTAACATTACTCAGTGTCAGCCGTAGGCGCTAGTTTTGAAGTTGCGCTATTTTGAGTATTTTCAAGCGACGACTCGGTATTCTGTTGGTAAAGCGTTAGCGAGCAGACGTTTGAGCTTCGCGATCCCACCGGAAGTTTTTAGGCGATCCGATAAGTATTTTAGCTCGCTAG
>JBGSUV010000178.1:0-30419 GCA_041753315.1 Pirellulaceae bacterium
TACCTCGCGTGCGCGCGAGCTGGATTGGAGCGCTGAATCTTCTTACCATCAATCTTCTTACCTTGCGTCGGGGCGGGAAAAAGGGCTGCTAATTGGCAGGCCGCGAGCGTGAGTGAAAGCTAACGGCATTCACGCAGGTCAGCTGCTGCCGCTGAACATCGCCGAGCCCAAACTTGCCGGTTACGCACACCAATTGCCTCCGGTGACGGCAGCGTCATCACTGCCATTTTTTATCATTTCCCGAAGCCCGGTACATTTACAAATGGTCTTGCCAGATTCAATCAGCCTTAAACTGAGCCAAAATTCAATTTTCGGTGCACTGCTTCACGAGAATGGTTCGTCAGTCGAATACATCGACAAGACATTTCGCATTTTGGATGCTGCCAGCCTTAGTTCTTTTTGGCTTTTGAACTTCGGGAACGATGGCAGAAAGCGAAAGATTCCGGATGACTTTTGGATGTTCCATCCTGCGCACCGGGAATCAATTTGCAATTGGCGCAATTCGAACCGAGCGAGTCAGTCAGAAGCTGTCAAGGCCTGCTTGAGATCGAATATCTGTCGATCTGATGACGCCCAGATGTGTTTTTTTGGTGGCGTTGAAGTTGTACTTTTGACGTGGTTCAGTTTCGTAGAGCACTGGAGCAGTTTTGTCGAGTTCAATGACGAGGGGCTACTTTCCGAATTGGGAATAAAATCAGGGCTCTTGATTTCGCCGCACTCTGAGTTTATTTCTGTTTCCAGTGAGAATTAATGCTTGCGATACGGGCAGTAGGCTGCTGCCTATGACCCAATGGGACGTCCGCCTTACTCTCGCGTAACCGTTCCAGTCGGCCTTCGCGGATCAGAGTTTGCCGGAAGCAGAAAAGGGGACGGCGGCAAATACAAACAAACTCACTCGTCCCGTTTTCTTGGCGAGCATGTGTCGGTGTTATTCGCCTTGACTTAACTAGGTTTGTGGGCAACCAAGAGTTGGTTTATAATAGACGCGGCAGCTGTCTTGATAGGAGACCACCATGAGTAACCAGATTCCGGTCGAAAACATGTCGGTTGCAGAGAAGCCCGACGCGATGGAGCAGCTCTGGGGAGCACTTCGCGAATTTCCTGACCAAATACCCGCGCCCGACTGGCATCGGGAAATTCTAGAAGAACGTAAGCGCCGTCTTGAAAGTGGTCAGGCAACTGTCTCCAGTTTGGAAGATGTCAGGAAGCGGCTTGAGAATTTGGGCACATGAATGTTTACCTCTCGTCTGATGCCGAGCTATCGCATGAAAGATGAACAATCATTGACAATCGTTGCCATACTGGATCAACGGCGAAGCCCATCCAAAGTAATGCGGATACTTAAGAATCGCAATTTACAATCCTGAGGTTCACTTGGACTTCACAGCAACAAGTCCATCATTCCGCTTGAATAACCAAGCCAATGGTACGCCCTACGTCCAACGGAATGTTCAACTGCTAGCGTGTTTCTTCAGCCAGTCACTGGTCCAATCGGCGATGATCTTGGGCAAGGGCAAAAGCGGGGACTTGCTGTAGTCGATGTCGTCCGCGTAGCCACCGTTGATGTAAGCTGCTTCAATCAGGGGCTGCAATTCGAGTACGACATCGGCATCCGTGGGCCGCAAGGGGATCTTCAGTTTGGGTAGCGGCGCGGTCAGTGGGATCGCGTAGTACTCGCATTGATCGGTTCGTGTGTCCCGCACTACCGTCGCTCGATAGATGCCACGCAGCTTGACAGGCACATACCCGACATCGATGGCGACGGACCAATCACCGGTACGGACCAAGTCTATCTCGACCAGGTTCACCTCGCCCTCGATCATCTCCCGCTGCTTCTTGCGATACTGATTCAATCCACGGCCGATCTTATTGGCAGGACTTAGGAACTCAATTGACGTAACCACGCGATTGCCGTTCTGAGTGTCGATGATCTGCACACGTCGCAAGGTGGGCGGCTCTGAGTCACGCGGCAGCAACACAGCTTCCGTCTCGGTCATCACCGCCACCGAGCCCTCTTGCTCCGAGGTGGACAATCGATACGGCTCGATGACGACCACATCGGGCACCAAGTGATGCCGCCATTGCTCGTCATGTAACTTGGATTCAACCGTGACGTATTCTTCGATACGCGCCTTCAAACCGGCCGGCAAATTGGGCTGCAAGCGGTCACTGGTGTACGTCGTCAAACGCGTATGCACGTCGCCCCAATAATCTTCCAGCCAAGGGTCCATACCAGGAAAAGGACTTTTTTTTGGTTGCATCGTCAATTACCCTTCCCCAGTTTCGACATTCGACGGAGCTACCGCCCGCGCGCTGAATCAACTCGCCATGACAATTATAACCTGCAAGCGAGTAGAGTGACGCTGCGTGCGACACCACAGTGAAATGGGGCGGCTGTCGCGGGGTCAGGCCTTGTGTTCGGTGTTCAGAAGTACTCCAGTTGTGTCGATCTTCCCATGGTTTGCTCAACTGGTCGGATGTTTCTTCAGCCAGTCACTGGTCCAATCGGCAATGATCTTGGGCAAGGGCAAGAGCGGGGACTTGCTGTAGTCGATGTCGTCCGCGTAGCCACCGTTGATGTAAGCTGCCTCAATCAGGGGCTGCAATTCGAGGATGACATCGGCATCCGTGGGCCGCAACGGGATCTTCAGTTTGGGTAGCGGCGCGGTTAGCGGGATCGCGTAGTACTCGCATTGATCGGTTCGTGTGGCCCGCACTACCGTCGCTCGATAGATGCCACGCAGCTTGACAGGCACATACCCGACATCGATGGCGACGGCCCAATCACCGGTGCGGACCAAATCAATCTCGACCAGGTTCACCTCACCCTCGATCATCTCCCGCTGCTTCTTGCGATACTGATCCAATCCACGGCCGATCTTATTGGAGGGACTCAAGAACTCAATCGAAGTCACCACGCGATTGCCGTTCTGAGTGTCGATGATCTGCACACGTCGCAAAGTGGGCGGCTCTGAGTCACGCGGGAGCAACACAGCTTCGGTCTCGGTCATCACCGCAACTGAGCCTTCTTGCTCCGAGGTGGACAATCGATACGGCTCGATGACGACCACATCGGGCACCAAGTGATGCCGCCACTGCTCGTCATCCAACTTGGATTCGACCGTGACGTATTCTTCGATACGTGCCTTCAAACCGGCCGGCAAGTTGGGCTGCAAGCGGTCCCGGGTATAAGCTGTCAAACTTGCGTGCACGTCGCCCCAATAGTCTTCCAGCCAAGGGTCCATGCCAGGAAAAGGACTTTTTTTTGGTTGCATCGTCAATTACCCCTCCGCAGTTTCGACATTCGACGGAGCTACCGCCCTCGCGCTGAATCAACTCGCCATGACAATTATAACCTGCACGCGAGGAGAGTGACGCTGCGTGCAACACCCCTGTGCGACGACCACTGTGCGACGGCCATTACTCCATGAACTTTACGCAAGGACGGGGCGGGCTCTCCGTAGGCATCGCACACAGGAAAATTTGTGTTTTGTGGAGCTCCCTGGTCTCACAAGCGAATCCACCGCAACTGGGCCTTTGGACAGGCGTGGAGTACAGTGACTCGAATTGGCACAGCATGACAAGAATGGGAAGACTATCGATGGAACCGTCGGATGAACAGAAATGGATTGCGGCCTGGCGTTACGCAACGCCAGAGTTAGAAAACATTCGCACACAGGAACTTCGGAACCTAAGCCCCGATGCGGGCGCGCCCCGTCCGAACAACCTGAACTCTGAACGATGTGGACTGGAAGTCTTTCAGCAGTGGATGATGCGGTGGCGAGTGCAACAGTGCTTGGAGAGGTCAAGGAGAGACTATGCTTGACACCTTGATCGCAATTTAGTCGTCAACGAATTGGAGCCCCTGGTGCAACTGACGGAGGAACCTGAAATCCTCAGTCGCTTGGACCTGATATTTTCTCGCAATTCGGCGAGTTGATTCAGTACAACGCAATCACCAGCCGGCTTATACAAACACCCAACGCCCCACTTGGCCGTCGTCAAGATCGACGTAATACAGATTCCCATCGATCCCTTGTACGATTTGAGTCACCAGGCGTGCGCCGGTGGTGAACGTACTAATACTCGCCACGCTACCGTCTGCGTTAAACGCCACGTTGCTCACGATCCCTTGACCGAGATCGTTGAAGAACAAGTTGCCTTGATACTGCGGTGGATAAACACTACCGCGATAGACTGCACCGGCTACCACCGCATTGATGCCCGTGGCGGCATGACTCAAGCCCAGCAGCGGGGCCATGACCGTTTGCCCGCTACCGTAAAAGGCCTGTGCCTCGGCCAGATTCTCATAACCACCGGTTCTCAAGGATGTCCCGTTGCCCCCTTCAAAATAGGGCCACCCGAAATTGGCTCCTGGGCCGGCGGCGTTGATCTCTTCCCAACGCGTCCAGCCGACGTCTCCTACGTACAACTGGCCGGTTACCGAATCAAACGACATACGGAACGGATTCCGCAAACCGAGTTGATAAACTTTGGAACGGTTGGCGTTGACATTGCCGTTGAAAAACGGATTGTCAGCTAAGCCTTCACCGGTCAGCGGATCGATCCGCAAGATCTTGCCGGAGAGATTATCAATATCTTGAACACGCACCGTGCGCGGGTCGACGCGATTGTACGACGTGCCGTCCCCGATCGAGACATACAACGCTCCGTCAGGCCCAAACTCGACCCCCCCGACCGTGTGCGACTCGCTATCGGTCGCGATGAAGTCTTGGACGTTCGTACCGTTTGGCAAGATGCCAGCCGGCGGTGCATTGAAATCACTGGTGCTGTTCACAAAGGCATTGAAATTGGCCCAAACGCTGTTGCGTCCCAGCAGGATCACTTCGCTTCCAGCCACCGCGGTGGTGTAGTTGGTCGCGGCGTCCGCTGTAACGCGAATCAGTCGACCCGCGCGATTCCCATTGCGGTCCGGCCCGGCAAGCGGATGGGAAGCGTTCTGGTAAACTTCTGGCGGATCGTAGGTAAACAACAAGTAAACGTACGGATTGTTCTCAAAGTCAGGATGAATGGCGATATCGAGTAGGCCACGATCGCGCGTTCCATTGACTTGAGCTGTAATGTCGATAAATGGTGTCGCCAGTCGCTGGCCATCACGTACAACAAAAACCTGTCCGGCTTGTTGCGCCACATAGAGGTTGCGTCCGTCGGGTGAGAAATCGATCGAGGTGGGTTGAATGTAGCCTGCAGAAACCACTTCACTGACCAGTTGTGTTCCTGGACTCGGTGGAACAACGATAGGCGGCGTGAAAGAAAAATTCCAATCTAGAATTCGATGGCGGTTCGAAGCTCCGCCGGTCGCAGCGGTAAAGCCGAGATAACCTTGATTGCCGACAATTGCTTCCAAATTGACACTCGTCACTAACAACGCAGTGGCTGGCTTTGTTGCTCCGTTCGAGACGTAAACGGCTAACGACTGGGCATCGCCGTTATAGTCGATCCATGCGCGAAGCGTGGCTCCACTGTTGAAATCAATATTCGAGTTACGAGTGATCAGCGCCGTCGGGGAACCGTTGATCACGACAGACACATGGTTGTTCGAGACTTCTCCTGGATTCTGGTAAGTATCAAACTCGATCACCAAGCTGCGGTCGATTCCAAGATACCCCAGCGATCCGCCAGCGGCTGAGCTGATCGCACCGGCGCCGGCTGGTGAATTCTGGATTATGAACGAGAAACCATCGGCGCCGGAACTACCTTGTCCTCCGTCTAACGTAAACCCAAAACTTGTCTGAAACGATGTCGTAGCATTGATGGGCATCGGCGTTGCGAAATAGGCACTGCCTCGGAGGTTGTTCACGGCCCGCGTCAGCCGCAGGGCTCCATTTTCCAGGGCAGTATCGCCATTGAGCTGGAGCGACTGCGACGAAGTAAAGCTCGTGAAGTTCGGAACGACCGTGTCGTCGTCATTGATCAAGACAGTTGCCGTACGAGGAGCGGCCAGATTGCCATTGCCGCGCATGTTGTCGACGGTAAAGCTGAAGGCCTCATTGCCTTCGTAAAGTGCGTCGTTCAAGATCGGGATCGTCACGGTGGCTAATGTCTGGCCGGGTAGGAAGACCAGAGTACCACTGGTGCTGACGTAGTCCTGTCCGGGCAATGCGGTTCCTGGAACAGTTGCATAGTCGACAAGCAACGTTCCATTCGCGCCACCTAGGCGGCGGATGTCGATGTTGACCGAGCTTTGGTTTTCATTCACTGCATATCGACTGTTGGCCAAAGAAACCGCGCCTGGGTTGGCTCCACCCGTGGTGTACTGAAAGAACCCTTCCGAATTCAAGAATTCGCTCTGCGGGAACCCGGGGAAGACACCAGCACCCGTCCATGTACCACTGGAGAATACACTTGACGACTCCGTCTGAAACTCGACGCCGTCAACCAAGATGCGATCGACCCTCAAATTGGCATCGAACACTCCTTGGATAAAACTATCGCCGACGAATTCAACTTGAATCTGATCTGCGGTTACAGCGGTCGCCGCGCGGTAACCATAGACTTGAAAAGCTCCGTTGTTCGCACCTTGATCGACAAACCAACTACGTACCAACTCGCCGTCGATCCTCAGGTTCATCTGCTCGCCACCTTCGGATCCGCTCGCAACGATCAGTATCTGACTGCCTTGGCTGGCCGTATCGGAACTAAAGGCAAAGTAACCGTTCGTGTGAAGTACTTGCGAACCGAAGAAGCCGGGACGTACGTCACCCGTCTCACTTCTCCACGTTCCGGTGCTCAGTACTGTTGGCGAGTCGGTTTGGTAGTCGACGCCGTCAACGGTGATCCCTTGAACAAAAAGATTTCTGTCCAAGCCAAATGGTGGATCGAAGAAATCGTTGGTGAACTCTATGCGAATGCGATCTGCCGTGACTAACTCGTTCGCGTTGTAGTTGAAGGACCGGAATATCTGTTCGTCAGGAATGCCCCCAACGTTGCTCCATGATGCAACCACATTGTCATCAATCAGCAATCGCATCTGCTCCTGTGCGGTCAGCCCCGCAGCTCGAACGGTAATCTGCGATCCGCTACCTCCCGCCGCAGCAAATTGAAAATATCCGTTGGCATGCAGATACTCCGATTCCCGAAAACCGGGTGTTACGCCATCTTCAGCTCGCCATGTCCCGGTAGAAAAAACCGAAGGCGATTCCGTTTCGTAGCGGATATCATCCAACACCATCGCATCCAAACGCAGATTCGCATCGACTCCGTTTGCAGGATCATACGAGTCGTTGAGAAAGGCAACACGAATCCGATCGGGGGAAAGCGTGTCGGGCGATTCGTAAACGTAGCGTTGCAGGTTCCCTTGATCGGCTCCCGCTTCTAAAAACCAAGTCCAAACGGGAGCTTCGTCGACTTGCAACTCCATCAATTCGTTGCCAGCCGACCCCGCTGCAAACAATTCGACGGTCGACAACATGACTCTGGATTCAAGGCTCTCGCATTCCAAAGGCAATTCAACTGGAATCTCGAACTTCAAAAAGCGTCTAAATTTCAACATCGGGCAACGGCCGGTAATGGAGTTGTGGGTAGCGGACCGTCTTACTGGACAGGCCCCCAAAATCTCCCTGTCACAATATCTGCCGACACGGCCGTTTCAACTGCCAGAATCGCTGCAAAGCAAAAAAAATGAATATTCGGCTTTACCGGGCGCTCTCGAACGCACTCCAGACGAGTTTTTCGCAATGCGATGCGTTTAGCTGGCGACGCAAAACAGCAAGCAACTTGAAGAGCAGGGCGAGCAAGTTACCGCAGGTGCGCACAACATCACTTTTCGCAAGCCTGCAAGAAAGAGTAAACTAACCAAACGGATATTGAGTGCAGAGTAGTAGTTTAAGAAAGTGAATGATCATGCCGCGCCAGCTATCAACTCTTCCACAACCAGTTCGTTCACTTAGTCGCCGAAGTTTCCTGGGCAGCACTGCAACGGCTTGCGGCCTACTTTACTCCGTTCAACAAGCAACGCTGGCTTGGGGTCAAACTGCGTCCAAGGCAGTGCCACTCAAATTGGGCCTTGTGACCTACAATTGGGGCAAGGACTGGGATATTCCAACGATCATCAAGAACTGTGCAGCGGCCGGATTTGAAGGTGTCGAGTTGCGAAGCACGCATCGCCATGGTGTGGAGATAACTCTGGATAAATCGCAGCGGAAGGAGTCGCGGCAAGCGTTTGAGGGGAGTGGCGTCGAGTTGATGGGTTTGGGAAGTGCTTGCGAATTCCACTCAAGCGATCCGGCAATCGTGAAGAAGAATATCGAAGAAACGAAAGAGTTCATCCGACTGTGCCACGATGTGGGTGGAACGGGAGTGAAGGTTCGACCCAATGGGTTGCCTGACGAAGTGCCGGTCGAGAAGACGTTGGTGCAGATTGGAAAGGCATTGAACGAGGTTGCGAGCTACGGAGCAGAACATGGAGTGCAGATTCGCTTGGAGGTGCACGGCAGCGGAACGAGCGAGCTTCCGCACGTGAAAACAATCATGGATGTCGCCGACCATCCGAACAATGTTGTGTGCTGGAATTGCAATCCTCAAGATCTAGCGGGGGACGGATTCGAAGCCAACTACGCCTTGGTGGAATCGCGGATGGGAACTGTTCATATCCACGATCTTCGCGTTGACAATTATCCATGGGAGACACTGTTCGCGCGTTTGCAAGTATGCAATTCACCGGGCTTTACCGGCTGGACTCTGCTGGAAGATGGTGCGGTTCCCGATGACATCGTGGAGGCCATGCGCGAAAACAGGATTATCTGGGAACGTTTAGCGAAGGGCTAAGGTCGAAGCGAACGTCGTGTGTCGCCAGAGTCAGTAATCAACTCTCCCCCAATACGAGTGCCGGCTTCGTAATTCCACGTCGGCACGGCTTTGCCGTGCTCCCATAGCCCCGAGTCAACCGGTGTTCAACCTCGTAGCTGCCAGTCATGCTTTCGCCGGGACGAGCCACGACGGTGAGCGGCTCAGAAGGGGTTGGCCTTTTCCTCCCCTGGTGCTGCTGGCAATGTGCATTAATGACCACATGCTATTTTGTTCACGTGCCTTTCTGCACAGTATTTACGTGTTCAAGTGATTGTTTGTTCAGGAGAGTATTTGCACAAGTGCATAATTGCGCAGGTTCATACTTCCCGGCCGCGGGACAGGCGCGCCGCCCTCCGGAGACAGACGCTGCTCCGGGGACACAGACGCTGCGCTAAGGGAGTGTCCCCAACGCATACTGGCGCGGGACAGGCGCTGCGCGCACCGACTCGGCCCCGGGGACAGGCGGTGCGCCGGGCGGTCGATTGCAGCGTCTGTCCCTCGCGCGATCCCGAGCGATGGTCCCCGCAGGGACAGGCGCTGCGTGAAAGGACGCGAAGGGGACACTCCCTTGCGCGACCCTGTATCGCAGAGCCTGTCCCTGGACTGATCGAGGGCAGGGGAGCGAGTTGCAGTGCCTGTCCTGCAGGAACAACGCGGTATTGCCCCCCCCTTAGGCAAGGCGAACTAGATGGTGAAAACACGGGAAAGCAGAACGTCGCGGCATGGGCTCACGCCCCCCCACGCTGCCCAGCGGGAAAAACCGGTTAGGATGGGTGTGCACGAGTTATGCGAAGTGCTTGAGTAATTTCTTGCGAACGGGAGCGGATTGACATGTCAAAATGGATTCGCCGGGGCTGCGTCGGCCTGGCAACACTACTGGTGTTGATGGCTGTCGGTTGGGTACTCATCGGCCCCGACTGGCGGGCGTTACTCTCCAATCCGCCTTTCGGGCGAGACGTCTTGTTCTGGACTCAGGCCGAACGTGATGCGGGATTTCGGATGCTCGACCGAGTACCTTTGATCGTGGCGTCTCGTCCCATTGCAGCAGGCCAAGCGGTGTATCCACTTGAGAAAGGTGCACCGCTGGAGCTTGGGCTGGATCTCGACGCCTACTTGACTAGCCAACGCACAGCCTCGTTGGTCATCCTGCACGATGGCAAGTTACGGGTGGAGCGCTACGGCCTCGACTTCAGCCCGTCTGGGCGTTGGACCAGTTTTTCGGTGGCCAAGTCACTGACATCGACGCTCGTCGGCGCTGCGATCCTGGACGGACACATCAAGAGCCTCGACGAGCCGCTGGGCAACTACATCACCGAACTCGTCGGCTCGGAGTACGAAAAGGTAACGATCGCACAGCTTCTGACAATGACCTCGGGAGTCGCCTGGGACGAGAACTACGAAGATCCGCAATCGGATGTGGCGCGGTTTGACAGCGCGAGCAGCCTGGTGAGCTATATGGCGGGCCTGCCACGTGCGTATCCAGCAGGAGAGCGGTGGAACTACTCGACTGGGGAAACCAATCTGATCGGCGTGCTCGTCAGCAAAGCGACCGGTAAGACGCTGAGCGCCTATCTGTCGGAGAAAATCTGGGGGCCTTTTGGGATGGAGCAGAACGCAACCTGGCTGCTGGGGCCGGATGGGCATGAGATCTCTGGTTGCTGTATTCAAGCGACGACGCGCGACTTTGCGCGCTTCGGCTTGTTCATGCTGGGAGGCGGTATGGTTAAGGGTGAGAGCATCTTGCCCGAGGGCTGGATCGCTGCGGCCACACGAAAGCAGGCGGAGACCAACTTCGCGGGTGAGGGCTACGGCTACCAGTGGTGGACTTGGGATGACGGCTCCTACCAAGCGGACGGGATCTTCGGGCAAGGCCTTTTCATTGACCCAAACCGCAACCTCGTGATTGCTTCCAATTCCAGCTGGACCTCAGCGACCGGGCAGCGCGAGAGCGAGTTGGAAACGCGACGGAATTTCTACAAGGCAGTGCAGCAGGCCGTCGACCGCGACCAAGCAGACTGATCCCGCCCTGGTGAACTTTGGTGATCTGCCAACGTACGCACACAGCGGGTGAGTCCCCCCGCAAAGCACCTACGGCTATCGTGCCAAGCAGATGGCTTCGTGTTGTTCGCTGTTTGGTAAAATAAAGGCATCCATCCGTACTGCGATTTGAGGAAACGTGAATAGACGAAATGACCCACACCGACTTGTTGGATTACATAGCCAAAAATTCTCCCGTGAAGATCACTACCAACGACGGACAGGAGTTTGTGATTGCTAACCGCGATTCAATTGTGGCGGATGCTGGCTGCGCCTACATCCTACCCAAAGGTGAACAAAAGATCGTGCTCGTGAGCATGATCGCCATCACTTCTGCTAGGTCCATGGCGAACGGAAGCGAACTGGCGCAACGCTAGCACTTTGCGTTCCTGTGTGATAACAGTGAAGTCCAGGGAACGTCCGGCCCCCCTCGATAGCGTCTCGTGAGGCAGGCGAGCCCTTTGTTTCCTTACCGCAAATGCACCGCGCGATTGCAATCCACATCGGCTTAAAGGCAGGAAAGAGAATTTGCCGAGTAGTCCGGCAAAACGATTGCAAATCAGACACCGCATCTATAAACTGCGAATGTCAACCTGCTTGCACGGGGAGCGAATGCATGAGATCACATGTCAGACAAGTTCGGAATCAAATAGTTGCAATGTTTGCGTTTTGCTTTCTCACCTGCGAACTAACCATTGCGCAAGACGAGATGGGAGAAGCGCTGAAAAAAGCGCGTGAACTGATCGAATTCCGGCTTGGTGATGAACCGCTGAAACCGCATTCGGTTTTGACGACAACCAATCCATCGCGAGGTGTAGGAAGCGACGGGACGATGATGCTTTGGCTCGATCAAGGCCGACCGATGGTTGCGGTCAGCGTATACAACTGGGAAGGCAAGATCATGCATGAGATTGACTCTCTTGCGCGAGTTGTCGGCCTGTTAGCAACCAGCCCGAAAGGGAAAAGTTGGAAGCCGTCCACACCAGGCGTAGAATTTCGCCCGCTAACAGAAACGTCGCTTCTCAATGAAACAGCCGGTAACCGCCGGTTGTTACACATGAAAGAACTCGCCAAGCAATTCCAAGTGACGATGCTTGGTTTTAACGATCAAAACTCCGATCGTGAACAACTCCGTATGCTGCCAACCCCCGTTTACCGCTATTCGCTCGATGAAAAACGCACCCGGCATACGGAGGTTGTCGATGGCGCTGTTTTTGCGTTTGTACAGGGAACGGATCCTGAGGCATTGTTGATTATCGAAGGCATCCAGCGCGATCAAACTGTCGCGTGGGAGTATACGATCGTTCGCGCGACCGCTGGTGCCCTCGAAGCCAAGCATGAATCGGTATCAGTATTCTCAGCAGAGAAATTCCCTATGAATACAGATCCCAGTAAGCCGCACTTTACGTTCGAGCATACGGTTGCCGAAGTGCTTGGAAATTAAGTGCTTGTACTGATTCGTCGAAATGACCCACACCGACTTGCTGGATTACATAGCCAAAAATTCTCCCGTGAAGATCACCACAAACGATGGGCAGGAATTCGTGATCGCCAACCGCGATTCGATTGTGGCGGATGCTGGCTGCGCTCACATTCTACCCAAAGGTGAACAGAGGATCGTACTCGTGAGCATGATCGCCATCACTTCCGCTCGATCGATGGTGAACGGAACCGAACTGGCCGAGCGTTAAGTCTCAGGCTTTTCTTTATGAGAGGCGAAAGAGATGGACGAGTTCCACAAAGTGATGTCCTGGGAAGAGTATCTGGTCTACCCGCGAAAACTGGGCTGGAAATATGAGTATTTCGGCAGAGCTTTGCATTTATCGCCTTCATGGACGGCGGTCGCCGAACTTTTCCTTTCACTCGACAACTTGCAGGCGCTGGGTGAAAGGGTCGCTAAAGTACAAGAAGATAACGTCGCGATTCGCCCAGCCGAGCAGTCAGACATCCCATCGTTGGTCTCGCTCTTCTGCGAGTGCTTTTCTCGATCAATCGACTATGCCGGCTGTGATTCAGCCGATTTGCTTCGTTATGCGCATCGGAGTCTGGATCACTTCTTTGCACCTGAACCACCGGCGTTCCTTTGTGTGCTTCGAGTCGCGGTCGAGGAAGAACACATCGTTGGTTGTTGCATGATCGATCGTGGTAAGCTTGGCCCTACGCTGCAACCGATATTTGTAGCTCCAGATCATCAGCGTCGCGGTATAGCTACCCGCCTGTTGTTCGATACCATTCAGACCTTGGCCGCACAGTCGGAAAATCGATTACGCAGCAATTGCAATCTTGGGAACGAAGCCAGTATAGCTTGGCATTTGCAATGTGGTTTTGTTGAAATACCCAGTCGCTGGACCGCCGGTCATCGCGCTAATATCTACTTACAGGAAGCAGAACGACAAGAACTGCTAGGGCTTCCAACGGCGATCGCCACGCGCAAGTTGGCTGATTTCTGGGCTGAACAGCGGGCGCAGTTGGAAGTGGATTGAACAGCAGATGAAAGCGAATGCTTGACTCTGGCTGCGAGTTATGAAGACACAGTCACCTAAGACAGACCGACTAACTTAATCGAGCTGGGGTGGGGAATTCGAGCATGAACTTTGTCCCCCGACCGACTTCACTTTGCACGCTGATGCGTCCCTCATGCGCTTCGATGATCTTACGTGCCGTTGGCAATCCCAACCCCGATCCACCATGTTTGGTCGAGTAAAACGCATCGAACATGTGAATGGCCGTGCCATCGTCCATGCCACAGCCGGTGTCAATCAAATCGAGAGCTACACCGCGCGGCGTTTCATAGGTGCGTACCACCAGCTCACCGCCATCGGGCATGGCCTCCAAGGCATTTTTTACCAGATTGATCAATGAAGCTTGCAACGAATCGCTATGCAACATAATGCTTGGCAAGTCGGGATCGAGGTACCGCAGGATCTCCACGCCATCTTTGTCCGCTTGGGGCTGGTACAGCTGCAAAACGCGTTCGACCTGTTCATTCAAGTTGCCTGGAGTCATCTCCAGGTCGCGCAAACGGGCAAATCGCAAGAAATCGCGAAGTAAATTTTCCATCCGTTGGCACTGCTGCCGGATGATCTCCACTTTCGCCTCAGCCCGACGCCGACCCGGCCACTCGCTTTCGCCCAGTTCCTCACTGAGCAGATCAGCGTTCATGTGAATCACAGAAAGAGGATTCTTGATTTCGTGCGCGAGCGACCCGGCCAATTCGGCCAATTCATGGTATTGCCGCAATAATGCGCTGTCTTCGACGTGATCCAATTGTCTACCTCGATTGTGATTTATCGACTATCCTGCTGATAAATTATAGCGTTCCGTCCGCCGACAACGAGACACTCATGCCACCTTCCGACGCTTTGCTCCCCCCCAACGATCTGCCGCCAACTCTTCCCAACCATCAAACCCAACGCGGTCTATCCGAAGACTGGACGGCCGTTTGCGTGGGACTGCTGCTTTTGGCCGTTGGCTTGCTGACTTCCATGATGACTCGCCCCAGCAATTTAGCTTGGGATGTCTCCGAAGCGGACGCGAAATCGGTAAAGTGGGATTCGCCTTTAAAAAACTGGATTGGGAAGCCTGGAAATTGGAGCAGTTCTCCCGTCGACGCTTTGCGCGACAAAGCCAAACCGGTCGCGGGAGAAGCTTCGGCCAAAGGAAAAGTCAATCTTTGGAAGTTCTTGGGGGCTTGGCTGGCAACTTTAGTGATCGGCGGAGTTGCGATGGCGCTTCGCGGCAAGTTGAGTTTTGGATTTTTGCCTGCCTTTAATGCGTTGTTCTTTTTGGCGATGTTAGCCTACGTGCTGACTGGGCAAGCGGTTATCGCCAAATATAACCTCGAGTACGCATTGTGGGCGCTTTTGATCGGCTTAGTCATTTCCAACACAGTCGGCACTCCTGCTTGGCTACGCCCAGCGGTGAATGGCGAGTTGTATATCAAGATTGGACTGGTATTGCTTGGCACTAGCGTTCTGCTTGGGAGGCTGTTAGCGCTCGGTGTGCCTGGAGTGTTTGTTTCTTGGGTCGTAACACCTATCGTCTTGATTGCAACGTATATCTTTGGTCAACGAGTTTTAAAGATACCCAGTCGCTCGCTTAACATGGTCATCTCAGCTGATATGAGTGTGTGCGGTGTTTCTGCGGCCATTGCCACCGCAGCAGCCTGTCGCGCCAAGAAGGAAGAGTTGTCACTGGCAATTGGCCTATCGCTCAGCTTCACTGTCATCATGATGGTGGTCATGCCCATGGCTGCCAATGCCATGCAGTTGGACGCGGTGGTTGCGGGAGCTTGGATTGGCGGCACAATTGACGCCACGGGCGCCGTGGCGGCAGCAGGCGAATTGTTAGGACCCGAGGGAAGCGAGCGTGCGCGACTGGGGCGCGAAACGGCCGTGACGGTCAAGATGATTCAGAACATTTTGATCGGAGTGATCGCTTTTGGCGTGGCCATTTACTGGACGAAGTGGGTGGAAGCCAGCCAAACGGGCCAGCCCGCCATCAGAGTCGGAATCGGAGAGATCTGGAAGCGGTTTCCCAAGTTTGTGCTTGGCTTTCTAGCCGCATCGATTTTTTGCTCCGTTCTCTTTGCCGCCTCAACCTTTGGCGAACTGTTAGTGAATTCAATGGCGGACGGCTTAATAAAACCACTGCAAGGCTGGCTTTTCTGCCTTGCGTTCGTCTGTATCGGCCTCGACACCAACTTTCGAGAACTGCTTCCTTACCTTCGCTCGGGAAAAGCAGCCACGCTCTATATCTGTGGACAGACGCTTAATATATTGCTAACCCTGCTAATGGCCTATCTCATGTTCGGTGTATTGTTCAAAGGAGTCGTGCAATGATTTCGCAGAGCAGGTCCTCCAACCTGCGAGAAAATCAGCGAAAGTGGCTCAAACTGCTCGCAGCCAGCGGTAGTCTGGCGGCTATCTGGCTGTACGTGTTGCCATGGCTGGCGACACTCAATCCTGTTGCAAATCACGTCCAGCGCATGCAGCGCCAAGATATCGCCGTTGAAGCCATGTTCTATACGGATCTAAACTGGCAACCACCCGACGGTGCCGCTTGGAGAAAGTGATCGCACTACTCTTGAAGTGAGTCACCGCTCACGTTCAACCTTCAGCGTCATCCAACATTGGAGCGGTTTGAGTGCTCGGTTGCGGTAAGGCTTGCGGCGAGGTTTTGTGAATTAACCAAGCCACCGGTGCAAGCGCCAAGGCGCCGGCGACGTGCCACATGACCGTGGGCACGACTTGCGGCAAATAGATGCGATCAAGCCAACTCCAAAGCGAACGAAACACCAGCAGCCCCAGCCAAATCCAGACCGTTAAATCGCGGAGATGTGCCACGTAACGAAATCTGCGCAATAGCAACATTGCCAAACCGCCGCACAACACGATGCACCAGGTCATCGGTACCACCGCTTGCCAGCCAACCAGCGCACCGGCAATGGCCAAACCGCCAAGCCATTGACGAGCTTGCTGCGTCGATGCGTCGGCGCGAATGAGGCTACGGTCAAAGCCCGGATACAAAAGTGGTGACAAGAGGCGTGCAAGGGCAATCGCAGCGACACTGCCGCAGACCAACGTGACAAAGGCATCGAGTCGCGCCTCGGTCACGCCAATTGGCAGTACGTCGCGCCAGCGTACGACAATTACCTGCGGTCGCGCTAGCGCTGCTAGTAACCATGGTAACAGGGTCCACAGATAGAGCTTTAGCGGCACAGCCTGCCGTCGTACGGCGATGAGCGCAGCGGCGATGAGTCCACACAGCATGAGCAAATAAGTGGTCACGCGCAATAACGATGTCGCGTCGGTGGCGACGCGCAGCAATCCGCCCCATAGCGGCGGGTTGGAACGATCGGGCAAGTTGGTCCCGCTGCTCGCAAACTCCGTCAAGTACACCAACAAGAACACCACCGCAACGGTGAATTCCACCAACGGGTATTGAATTGAAATCGGCAACCGGCAGCGGCGGCAGCGTCCCCGCAGTTTGATCCAGGCCAGCACGGGAACATTGTCGCGTCCCTCGATCGGTGTTTGACAATAAAAGCAACCAGAGTGCCCACCAATATGTCGTCCTAGTGGAAGCCGAAATGCGACCACGTTCAAGAAGCTGCCGATCGAGGCTCCAACCACAAAAAACCACACTGCAAAGGTCGTATCCATCCCGGCAGCGACGATTGCCAACCCCCAATCGGTGCCATAGGCACGCTGGCCAAAAGTCATCGCGGCCCGTACGGTCTGGCAGACGAAATATAGTGTCAAGCAAGCGAAGATCGTCAGCCAAGCCATGCGGTAAGGCCAATTTGGGCGTTTTCGTTTGCGACGCGGCATGCTGGAGTTTCTGTATGGACTAGTCGAAAAAAGGGCATTCCGTCCCTTTGTTTCAAAACGAAGCATTGTAGAACAAATTGCTTGAAGTCATATACGCTCACACAAATGATCGCCGCGCATTGAGTCAATGCCCTTAACCTGTTCTGGAAAAACGATGAAGATCGCCACTGACGTACCGGAACTGCGAATTCGAACTGTCAACGAACAACCGATCCGCGCGCAGGCGAAATGGGTGGTGTACTGGATGACCGCCTTCCGCAGGACGCGCCACAATTTTGCGTTGCAATACGCCCGTGACCTCGCGAAACAACTTGACCTCCCACTGGTGGTGTTGGAAGCGTTACGAATTCATTATCGCTGGGCATCGGACCGCTTTCATCGCTTTGTCATTGAAGGGATGCACGACAATGCGGCTGCCTGCGACTCGGCCAATGTTCTTTACTACCCCTATGTCGAGCCCACTGCTGGCAGCGGTTCAGGCCTGGTAGCACGACTTGCGCAGGACGCTGCGGTGGTGGTGACCGATGACTACCCCTGTTTCTTTCATCCCACGATGATAGACATCGCCGGCAAAAGGCTGGCAAGCCGTTTGGTAGCGGTTGATTCCAATTGCCTGATGCCATTGTCGGCCATGGACCGCACGTTTACCGTTGCCCATTCCTACCGCCGCGCCATGCAAAAAGAGTTGCCGAAACACTTGGAACACTTTCCCGACGACAATCCACTGGATGGTCGTTCGACTCGCAGCATGCCTCGACGGGCACAACTTCCAGCAGAGATCGAAAAGCGGTGGCCGCACGCGAATCTAGAGCAATTGTTACAACCCAATGGTTTGCAATCACTGGCCATCGACCATTCGGTGGGCGCTGGCGCCATCGTGGGAGGCGCCAACTCCGCACAAAAACTCCTCGATCAATTTGTGGGTCGGCGGCTAGGTACGTATGCTGAAGACCGTAACGAACCGGATGAATTCGGTTCCAGCGAGTTGTCGCCGCATCTACATTTTGGCCACATATCGGCGCATGAAGTTTTCATGCGCGTCATGGAGGCCGAGCGCTGGCATCCGGGCAAGCTACAAAAGCCGAACGGCAAGATGAACGGCTATTGGGGGATACCTGAGAGCGCAGAGGCGTTTATCGACCAGCTCTGCACGTGGCGCGAAATCGGCTTTAACATGTGTTGGCGTGAGCCGAATTTTGATCGCTACGAGTCGTTACCCGAATGGGCTCAAGTAACATTGAACGAGCATGCCACAGATCCGCGTCCCAAGTTGTACTCGCTCGAGGAACTCGAACAAGCCAGAACGTACGATCCCATCTGGAACGCTTCGCAGCGACAATTGGTGCGAGAAGGTCGTATCCATAACTACTTGCGCATGTTGTGGGGAAAAAAGATCTTGCACTGGAGTCCGTCACCCCGCGAAGCTTTAGACATCATGATCGAGCTCAACAACAAATATGCGCTCGATGGTCGCGACCCAAATTCGTACAGTGGCATTTTTTGGGTATTGGGCCGTTACGACCGCGCCTGGGGCCCCGAGCGCGAGATCTTTGGAAAGATCCGATATATGACAAGCGAAAACACCGCCAAAAAACACCGGCTGAAAGAATACCTTAAACGTTACGCCAAGTGAGCGCGTGGGTTGAGAAGATAGCACGGATAGCAAAGCCGGAGCACGGATGTTCCATGGTGGAACTCTGTTGGTGAAAGATAGTGTCTTGCCTGGTGGAGCGTTGGAAGCTTTTCCACAAGAAATCGCAGCAGCGGTAATGGTGTCTGCGCACCGGAGTGCTTGAACTTGCCTGAGGCGTTTTTAGCCATATCCGTGCCCCCGCCTTGCCATCCGTGCTAACAAAAACGAGCGCAACGGTGATCTGTTTGCGTGCAATGCAATTGACCTGGACCTGTTAAACGCGACAATGTCAGTCCCTTTCAGTCCAAAGACCGCACCAATGGAAGGGCTTTCAGATAGCAAGAGAACTCCTATGCGTAACATCCCGACCGCCCTGTTCTTCCGGACACTTCTGTTTTGGATAGGGCTAGCGATTGTGCTAGCGCCCAACCCGTCGTGTGAGTTGTCGACAGTGATGGCTGCGGAGCGACCCAACGTGCTGGTGATTCAAACTGACGACCAAGGCTGGGGCGATGTGAGTTTGCACGGCAACCAGAACCTCTCTACGCCACACTTGGATTCGTTGGCGCGACGAGGAGCTCGCTTTGATCGTTTTTTTGTTTGCCCAGTCTGTGCACCAACGCGGGCCGAGTTTCTGACGGGTCGTTACCATCTGCGGGGTGGCGTTACGGGGGTATCGCGCGGCGATGAACGTTTAAATCTAGACGAGCGGACAATAGCTCAGGTGTTCAAAGCGGCTGGCTACGCAACAGCTGCCTTTGGGAAATGGCACAACGGGACACAATACCCGTATCATCCAAACGCCCGCGGCTTTGAAGAATTTTATGGCTTTTGTTCTGGCCATTGGGGAGACTACTTTTCGCCACAACTGGAACGCAACGGCGAGATGGTTCAGGGAAACGGCTATCTGGTCGATGACTTTACCGACCGAGCGATCAGTTTTATCGAGCGTAACGCGAAGCAAAACTTCTTTGTTTACTTACCGCTCCCCACTCCGCATTCTCCGATGCAAGTGCCCGACAAATATTGGGATCGTATGAAGAGTCGCGAGCTCAAGTTGCGAGCCAACGAGGGTGACAGTGAAGATGAAGCGTTTACGCGGGCGGCTCTAGCGATGGTCGAATGCATCGATGACAACGTCGGTAAGCTCATCGGCAAGTTGAATGAGCTGAAGTTGGCGGACAACACGATCGTTGTCTTCCTGAGTGACAATGGCCCCAACAGCTATCGCTGGAACGATGGCATGAAAGGCAAGAAGGGTTCGACCGATGAGGGCGGAGTGCGTTCGCCACTTTATATAACTTGGCCCGGTCACATTCCCGCGAACAAACTGGTACTGCAAATCAGCGGTGTCATCGACCTGTTGCCGACGCTAGCTGATCTAGCCGATGTACCCTTGATCGACGCCAAACCACTGGACGGAATTTCGCTGAAGCCACTCTTAACAGGTGAAGTTGGTGCGATTCCTGATCGCATGCTTTTCTCGCATTGGAATCGACAAGTCAGTGTGCGCACGCAACATTATCGGCTGGATCCTCAAGGACAACTGTTTGATATGGTTGTCGATCCTGGACAGCAGAAAAACATCGCCGAAATGCGGCCGGAGATCGCCCAAGAACTAAGCAGCTTTGTCAAGCGATGGAAGAAGGAGATGTTTGCGGGTTTGCAAGTGGAACGTCCGTTCACTGTCGGACACTCCGAGTATCCATTGACGTTGCTTCCAGCGCGCGATGGTGATCCACATGGTGCCATTCAACGCTCGGCCGCGGCTCCCAACTGCTCCTATTTCACCAATTGGAAAGATTCAGAAGACAAAGTCACTTGGCCCGTCGAAATTTTGACCGCCGGCAATTTTGAAGTTGAAGTCTATTATGCCTGCCCCGAGGAGTCCGTGGGCTCGGAAATTGAACTATCATTTGGCGATAGCAAAATTCGCAGCACGATTTCCGCAGCCAACGATCCGCCAGCCACTGGAGCTGAGCATGACCGGGTTCCGCGCCAGTCGGAATCGTTGATTAAGGATTTTAAGCCAATGAAGCTTGGCCGCATCACCCTGCCCGCCGATAATGGAGTATTAACTCTCCGCGCCCCACTACTTGTCGGTAGCGCGGGGATTGAGATCCGGCAACTGCTGTTCAAACGCGTTCGCTAACCCACTGGTAGGTAGTTTCATTGAGTATTACCAACTCAGGCAATTCACCTGACTTACATCACGGGGCGACCGACGAAATTCGGAAAGAACTGCTGGCCGGCGCGCAGCGACTGTCCTCCAAAGTGCGCAATTGGGCGTGGTGGCGAGGCTTCTCGCTTTGGCTGGGAATTGTCGTAACGACGCTTATTGTCCTGCTCTTGACGGATGCCGCCCTCCGACGCGAAGAGATCGGACTACGATTTTTATCACTAACTGTCTTGATCGGCGTGGGAGGATTGGCGGGGCTGAAGTTCTTGCGTCCCGTCTGGCGGCTAGCCCCGACACCGGTACAGTTGGCGAAGTGGATTGAACGAAGTCGCCCTGATCTTGGCGAACGGCTCTCAACGGCTGTGCAAATCGCTCAAACCTCACCGGTAGACGATCGTTATGGAAGCCGAGGTTTTCGCGATGCGGTATTGCGGTCATGGGCGTCCGAAATCCACAAACCGAACTGGATGGACTTTCTTGAAACGAGGAGTTCATGGCGAGCGGTCGCGTTGGCTGTCCTGATGTTGTTGCTCTTCATCGCAGGCTTATTGTTGCGACCGACTGAAAGCCGTTTGGCGATAACTCGACTATTTCTCCCATGGACTGCGCATCATTGGCCGCAACGCGATCAGCTCGAGTTTACGAACTTACCTACAGTGATCGGTAGCGGCAGCGAGTTGCAGTTGGAAGTAATCGATCGCAATCCACCACTGCCCGACAATGTTGTCATTCACGTGCGAAGAGCAGACAACTCAGCCACTGAAACTCTCGAAATCCCAACCACTGAATTGGAGGATATCGCAATCGGCAATCTTCCCGTGATCGACGAACCGATCGAAGTGCGGGCAACCGGAGGCGATGACCATAAGATGCCTTGGCAACGCATCAACATTGTAAGACCGCCAAATCTCGAAAGTTATCAATTCAACATTGAACCCCCAGCGTATGCCGCGCGTCCAACGAGCGCACTGATCGGAACTCGGATTCAGGTTTTGTCGCGCAGTCGAGTTGAATTCACCGGAGTGTTTGACGAACCGATCAAGTCAGTGCGAATCCTGCTCGTTGACGATTCAGCTGCCGATCATTCCCAAGAAGCGCAGCGCACTTGGGTAAGCCAACTGTCAAAAGATTCAAGGACGCTGCGGATCGCAGATCGCGATGGTCAACCGGCAGAACTCACCCACTCGCTTACCTGGCGGATTGAACTTGAGACGCGTGACGGTCTGCGAATTGAATTGCCGCAGCGCTGGAGCATCGAAGTGGTTGATGATGCACCTCCCACGGTTGCGATGCAAACACCTCCGCTGAATCAAGTCGCCTCGAACGGACAAATTGCCTTGCGTGGCCAAGCAATGGACGATTTGGGTTTGGCCGACATCTCCGTTCGGTTACAAGTCGAAGGAAGTGAATCGGAAGAAGCAATTTCCCATCCTATCTGGACCAACCCAGGCGACAATGTCAACGAATTCTTGGTGGATTCTCGCTGGGATTTTGCGGCTTCATTGGCGGCCCAAAGCATCGTACTCAAAGAGGCCCAAGTTGTTTCCATTTGGCTCGAAGCTCGCGATCACTTAGGACAAGTTGGTCGATCGCAAACTGAACGATTGGAAATTCAGTCGAGCGAGAACCTGCTCGTTCGAGTTCAAGAACGACAAAATCAACTTCTCAAAAGCATGCGTGAGCTGGTCGATGCGCAGCGCCGCAATCAACAGTTGACCGAACGAACGAAGCAATCGCTGCAAGATTCAAAACGAGTTTCACAAGCGGAAGTTGATGCGTTGGCGGGAGTTTCTCAAAACCAGGTTGCATTGGCCGAACAGTTGTCTCAACAGAAGGCAAGTTTGCTCCATCAAGTTGCTGAGATCGAATCACTGTTGGATATGAATCGACTCAGCGATAGCCTGTTGGCTGAACAGATGAAAGCCGTCGGTCGCGATATTAGTCAAATTGCGAGTGGGCAAATGCAACAAGCGATCGCTGATACATCCACAGCCTACCGCGAAACCCTTACCGGACTCTCCTCCGAGAAAGAGCCGGACAACGCATTGTTGCGCCAGCTTGAACAAGCAGGGGAGTCGCAAGGCGAAGTGGTTGAGGCGCTACAGACGTTGGCTGATCGACTCAATCGCAGTGGCGGAATACAACAAGTCCAGCGAGAATTCACGGAGATTGCCAACCAACAACGCTCGCTAATTCACGATACCGAAGCACTACAACTTGAACAACTGCGCAGCACACGTCCGGAACAGGAGACCGTGCGCCGGGCAATCGCCGACGACCAACTAGCGCTTGCACAGCAGCTCGACGCGCTTCTCAAACGCACACAAGAACTCTCCGACGAAAATCCCCAGACAGATTCGTCAGGAATCGTCGATCAATTGTCGCAAGCAACGGAGGCAATTACGCGGGGCGAAGCCAGCCGCATGATGCGACAAGCCGCGGAGGAAACCAACGCATCACAGTTAACGAGTGCTCTGGAATCAGAACGCAAGGCGGCCCAAGTCCTCACCGACGCACTCCGGCAACTCGATTCGACGCGACCACAAACGCAGTCACCCAACGACCTCAAAGAACTTGCCGACGACATGCAGGCGACCGGCACTGCCCTTGCAGAACTCGCCAATTCCCAGTCGCAGCTTGCCGATCAAATGCAGCAAGCGAACGCTGCCAGTCGCGCAGGTGACCTTTCCAAACAGCAAGCAAGCTTAGGCAACCAAACGGAACAGCAGAGCGAAAGAATCGAGGCGGGTGGTCAACATCAATCGGTCGAAGCGTTAAAGACAGCGATGCAAGAGCAGGCAATTGCCGAACAAGCCGCTGAACAACGGCAGATGCCCTCCGCAGCTTCCGCAGCCAAAAAGGCCGCCGCACAACTGGAAAAGCTCGCCGACCAATTTCAACGGCGGGCTGAAGAACTGGCGCGGCAATCTGAAAAACAGCAGCTTTATCAGCTCGAAGTCGCCTTGAACGACTTGCTGGAATTGCAGACTCCAGTTACGGAACGCCTGAATCTGCTCGCTGAACAACAAACCGCTAAAGCCGCCACATCCGCGACTGAGATCGCAGAAATGGAAGTGCAGGCAAAGCAGGCCGCCGTTGATCAGGAAGTGGCACGATTGAGACTCCAAGATGTTCTACAACAAACGGGAAAATTGACGACTTTTAATTGGACGCTCGAGCAAACGTCGATGGACATGGGTCGAGCCGTCGCCGCAGCCCAGCGATTTCGCATCGCCCCTGAAGCTGTAACAGCCGCCAACGATGCCTTAAAAAAGTTGCAACTTGCCAATGAAGCCATCAAATCACAACAAGATAAGAATGATTCACCCGATGCCGACCAAACAGGCGATGAGCAGTCTGACGCAGCAGACGATGAACAGCAACTCCTCCCTCCGCTAGCAAGTTTAAGACTGCTGCGCGGCTTGCAAAATGAAATCAACCAACAAACACGACTGTTAAATAGTGAACCCGATGCGAGCCGCAAGTCGCGACGCCTGCGCGAACTGTCGGACCAACAACAGGCGCTGGGGCTGCAGCTAGAAGGATTGCTTGAATCCTTGAACAACACTCCGCAACCAAGCAACGGAAATTAATATGCACCAACGACGATGCAAATCGCTATTCAATATTTTGGTGATCCCATTGGTGGTCATTTTTGTTTTTTCCGTGACTGCCGCCGCGAGCTGGGCTCAGGAAAAGACGGTGCAGGATTCGTCTGGACTCACCGATGGATTGCTCGATCTCATAACTGAGCCCAACAACGAGACGCCTGACATACCTCGGAACGACGGAAAATTGCCACCAGTCGTTCAACCCAACCCATCACACAGTTTCACACCAGCGGACGTTGGATTGGATGGGGAAGATCTCGGTGAAAACTCTTCCAATCCACTTAAGTCGGTGCGACAAAGTATGTTCATCGCGGCTGGTCTCTTGCAACGAGGTACCACGGATGCCACAACGCAAGAAATCCAAACAGCTATCATTCAACGACTCGACGATTTGATTGACCAGCTGGAGAAAGATAAGCCCTCGCGCAATAACACCACGTCCAGACAACAGCAAGCCGCAGAGCAAACGAGCCAAGAACAGTCTGCACAATCGCAGCAACAAAAACGCTCCGATCGGTCACAACAATCCCAAAACTCACCCGAATTGTCGGAAACAAAACCCAATCCACAGAATCCGGGGCAAAGCGGTGTGGCTGTCCCCGTCGAAGTTGACCTGGGCGATCCGAAAGCACTACAACAAAATGTGTGGGGGCACCTACCAGAACGCATGCGAACTCAAATGCAATCGCGGATGGTAGAGCAATTCTTACCGAGTTATCGTGAACAGATCGAAGCCTACTTCAAGGCACTGTTGGAGCAACAATAATCGAACGAGGTAACAAACATGAGCGAATCAGCCGAAGAACCCAAATTGATTGTTGACGAAGATTGGAAGACGCAAGTTCAACGCGAAAAAGAAGAGTTCGAACTCAAAAAGAAACAAGCTGAAAGCAACGAAGCTCCTGCACCACCCACAAACAGCGATAGCCTGGCAAGCGATTCAGCGACCGATAACGCACAGGAGACAACTGCGGCTCCAGCGAGCTCACAGTCGCGAGCGCAATCACTTCCACCTGCGTCATTTGCTGTATTAACTACCACTCTGGGTGCGCAAGCGATGGGGTCGATGGGTTTGCTCCCAGGTGACGATGGCCAGACTTTGCCAGTTAATCTTGACTTTGCCAAGCACTTTATCGACTTACTCGGTATGCTCGAAGAGAAAACACAAGGCAACTTAACTCCCGAAGAAAGTCACCTATTGCAAGAAACGCTTTACCAACTCCGCATGGCCTTTGTCGAAGTCAAAAAGCGTACCTAGCCAGCCGCTGCGCGCTAGCGCCGGGCCAGCCGCTACGCGCTAGCGTCGGGTCAGCCGTTACGCGCTAGCGTCGGGCCAGCCGTTACGCGCTAGCGTCGGGTCAGCCGTTACGCGCTAGCGTCGGGTCAGCCGTTACGCGCTAGCGTCGGGCCAGCCGTTACGCGCTAGCGTCGGTTCAGCCGTTACGCGCTAGCGCCGGGTCAGCCGTTACGCGCTAGCGCCGGGTCAGCCGTTACGCGCTAGCGCCGGGTCAGCCGCTGCGCGCTAGCGTCGGGCAACCAACAAATGCCATTGGCCCGCGGCTAGCGCCGTCGGCTCACGAAACCAATTTAAAGAACGACCAATGATCAATACGCGACTCAAAGAACAACTTGTCCGACACGTGCTTTCCAAGGTTCGCACGCCGGGACAATACATTGGCGGCGAACGCAACATCGTCGTCAAGGACCATCGCGAAGTGGCTGGGAAACTATGCCTCTGCTTTCCCGACGCTTACACGATTGGCATGAGTCACCATGGACTACAAGTGCTTTACTCGCTGATGAACCGTCGTGAGGATTGGGCTGCCGAACGCTGTTTCACGCCATGGCCCGACATGGAACAGCAACTGCGCAACTATGGACTACCGCTCTATTCGCTCGAGACCTTTACGCCGCTCAGTGAATTCGACGTGATCGGGTTTTCGCTGCAATATGAAATCTCGTCTCCCAATGTGTTGACCATGCTCGACTTGGGTGGCATTCCGCTGCGCGCTAGCCAGCGCACCATGGCAGATCCCTTGATTTTGGCGGGTGGTCCCTGTGCGCAGAATCCGGAAACGATGGCTGAGTTCGTAGACTGCTTTGTAACCGGAGACGGCGAGCCCTCGTTGCCGGAAATCTGTGACCTGTGGCTGGAACTGCGCAACCGAGCTCGCGAGGGCGGCGGTTGGCTCAAGGGTGAAGCGGGGCGACTACAGCGGGGCGAAGCGCTGGCTGAGCTAGCGCGACGTTTGCCCTATGCCTACGTGCCTCGTTTTTACGTCCCCGAGTATGTCAATGGCCGCATCGCGTCGCTTACCCGTTCCCGCGGCGACGTGCCAGAGACGATCGAACCTTGCGTTATCCGCGACTTGGAATCGATTCCTATTCCCACATCCCCGGTGGTTCCGTTTGTGGAATGCGTGCATGATCGCATTGCCATTGAAATCATGCGCGGTTGTCCTTGGCAATGTCGTTTTTGCCAAAGCACTGTGATCAAGCGGCCGCTCCGCATTCGATCGGTCGACACAATCGTCAACGCAGCCCTGGAGAGCTACAAGAATACCGGCTTCAACGAGATTAGTATTCTGTCGCTATCCAGCAGCGATTATCCGCACTTCGAAGAGCTTGTGTTGAAGCTCAAAGCCACCTTTAATCCAATGGGCGTGAACATCTCGGTCCCCAGCCTGCGAGTGAATGAGCAGCTGCGAACGATCGCTGATTTGGTAGGAAATGGGCGGCGAGCCGGATTGACGTTGGCCCCAGAGGTAGCTCGGGATGACATGCGTGAGCAAATTCGCAAGAAAATCAAGAACGATGACTTGTACGAGGGATGTCGCGTTGCGTTTCAGAATAACTACGAATCGGTCAAGCTCTATTTTCTTTGTGGTTTGCCTGGCGAACGCCCTGTGGACATGGAAGGGATCGTCGAAATGGCCGAGACGATTTCCAAGATTGGCAAGGGAATCAAAGGGCGATATCCAAAAGTTACCGCTAGTGTTTCGAACTTTGTCCCCAAAGCGCATACGCCTTATCAATGGAACGGTATGCAACGCCGCGAATATTTTCAGTGGGCGCACCAGTACTTGTGGCAGAAACGCACAATTCGGGCGGTCAACATCAAGTGCCACGATATCGAAACCAGTTTGCTTGAGGGCGTCCTCAGTCGCGGTGATCGACGGACCTGCGACGCGATCGAGTTGGCTTGGCAACGCGGAGCGCGGATGGATGGCTGGACCGAAAACTTGGATCCAACTCGCTGGTGGCAAGCGTTGCATGACTGCGATATCGACATCGAGAAGCAACTGCACGAACCCTACGAATTGATGGCAAAATTGCCGTGGGATCATGTCAACGTAAAGTATGGCCGCGAGTATTTGGAGAAAGAACAAAATCGCTCCGTCTTGCAGCTCACCGCCATGGCCGAAGTAGGTCACCCGAGCCAAGAGTGACCAGAACCTGTCACAGTTGCCCCATCGCTGGAACATCCGTGCACCGGCTTTGCCATCCGTGCTTCTAAATCGAGAGCGGTTCCAACGAATGAAAGCAGACGACGAATGACAGCATAAAGACCAGAACCAGCCGCAACTGCCTGATCGCTGGAACATCCGTGCACCGGCTTTGCCATCCGTGCTACTAAATCAAGAACGCTTCCAACGAATCAAAGCAGACGACGAATGACTGGCAGGAGCGGAACTATGCTAGCACTTGAAGTGACCTGGGTTTAAGGAATCCAAATTGGTACAAATCCAGCTCCCGACATGGACGATTGTTGCCCCAAGGAATGGATTATGTCTGCGAACTCCCCGGCTCTATTTACCGACACACTGTCAACCACCAGCGACTATTTCCCCCGCATTCATACGACCAGTCGCATTATTATCCCAGCCCGTCTCGCCTCGACGCGATTGCCGCAAAAGCTGTTACTGCGCGAAACGGGGAAGCCGCTCCTGCAACACACTTTTGAAGCCGCATCGCGAGCTGTCAAACCGTTAGGCGTGACGGTGGCGGTCGACGGTCCACAGTTGCATTCGATCGTGAGCGGCTTTGGAGGAGAAGCGGTAATGACCGACCCCAATTTGCCCAGTGGAACAGATCGGGTAGCAGCGGTGGCAGAGTCGATGCCCAATGTTGATATTTTTGTTAATGTACAAGGCGATGAACCCGAAATTTCGGCCCAAGCCATCGACCAAGTCGTCGAGTTGCTTGAGGCCAATCCGTCAGCGGCTGTGGCCACGCTGGCTGCACCGATTCGAGATCGAATTCGTCTGGAAGACCCAGCGTGTGTCAAAGTCGTGCGCGACAATGCTGGTGCAGCGCTGTATTTCAGCCGCAGTCCGATTCCCCATGCGCGGAGTTGGGACAACGCGCTGCTCAACAGCGATCCACCCGTATTCTTACAGCACATCGGCATCTATGCCTATCGCCGAGACTTCCTGCTCCGCTTGCACAAGCTCACTCCCAGCCCGCTCGAATCGATCGAAAAGCTGGAACAGCTTCGGTTCTTGCAAGCCGGTTGTCGCATAATGGTGGGGACAATCGAGCATGCCCCCAAAGGCATCGACACGCCCGACGACTATCGAGCCTTTGTACAACGTCATTGCCGACGCGCGCTGGCCTGAACTCGAATTGGCAGTACGTGCTATCTAGAAACACTAGTCACAGAGAGTACAGAGCCCTCGCGATCCACTGCCATTATCTGTGAACTCCGTGCCTCTGTGTTTCAATCCGCTACGGTAGCGGCCATTGACTCCAACAAAATTCTATTCTTTGATACAATGAAGTCTTTCTGATCCCAGTTTCCTTGCGGCCCAAAATGACTCCTTCCGACCAGCCCAAAATCGACGTGTCCCTGACCGATTTTCAAGCGAAAATTCGCGACATGTACTTCGACAAAGATATGCAACGTGGAATCGATGGTACTTTCATGTGGCTGATGGAAGAAGTTGGTGAGTTGGCAAGCGCTCTGCGGCAAGGAACTCACGAAGAGAAATGTGGCGAGTTCGCGGACGTCATCGCTTGGCTAGCTACGATCGCCAATGTGGCTGGCGTCGATCTGGGGCAAGCTATTCAAGACAAGTATGGCACCGGCTGCCCAGGCTGCCACAGGCTGGTCTGCACCTGCCCCATGCAAGAAAAGCCGTGACGGTGGCAGCTACGATTTGGGAGTTGCTTCGTGACCAAAACCAACACAGCGAAACGACTCGGAAAATGGTGTGGAAACTGCTTCGCCAATTCCGTTCGGGTGCCGAAATTGCCGCCGAGTTCGGGGACAGCCCACAATTCCTCTGGCACCCATCACAGTCCAGCCATGATCGGGGAGCCAGTAAACTGCTGTTGATTAACTCGGCGGGCACGCGCTGCGAAGCGGTCGCCCTCTATCCCGGCGCCACGCAGCCAGAAGACAACAGCGACGCGACACTTACTACCACCAACGACCTGAATCCTCACCAACAGAAATTGCCGCGAGCGACCGCGTGCATCTCGTCGCAACCTGGCTGCGGCGTGGGATGTCCGTTTTGTGCGACGGGTGAGCTGGGATACCGAGGCAACCTTACTGCGGACGAAATCCTTGAACAGGTATACTGGATCGGCCATGCCGCCCGACGCGTGCGACGGCGGCTGCGGAACGTCGTCTTCATGGGCATGGGCGAGCCGCTGCACAATACAGAGAATGTTTTAGCGTAAGCGTACATAGTCGGCATCGTTTTTCTTCCGACCTGGCATTGAATTGGGGTGTAGTGTTGCTGCGTTGATCGACAAGGACACGACACACCGTAGGGGAGAGCCAGCACTTTGCCACGTTCAAGCAGCCACTCAAA
>JBGSUV010000179.1:0-72506 GCA_041753315.1 Pirellulaceae bacterium
CCTTGAATCACCCCCTGGCGATGTTCATGGAACCATTCGGGAGTCGCCAGACGTGGAGCGGCTCCCAGCCCCACGATCACCTCGACGACTTTGCGTTCCGCGTCGTAAACAATGATTGGAACTTCGCTACCAAAGCAAAACAAATGGTTCTCAACGACCGACTGCACGAGCAAGCTAGCCACAGCAGCGTCGATGGCATTGCCACCTTGTTGCAGCATTGCCAAGCCGGCATCACGTGACTGAGTGCTGCCCGTGACGATGGCCCCCTGCTTGCCTTGTGCTACTTCATTGCTCCGAACGGCACCATCAGCCGACGTCGAAGTAGATGTTTCCGATCGATCCTGTGAATAAAGGATGTGGGCCTGAGAACAGAAGTCGTTGGGCGAAAGAATGATTGCGAAAACCAACGTGCTGATGCTCAAACTCGCGTGGAACTGAGCACTCCACAGCAAGCGAACGAAAGAAAGGGCTTGATTCACAACCATTCGAAACTACTTTCTCTTGGGAAGACCTGACCCTCGGACCCGAAAACGAAGTTTACCATGCCGAACGGCGAAATTGAATCGATCTCGCGTTGAACGCACTAGCCTTGAAATCCCGAACCGCACGACTATCTGTCGTCGATCGCTCCGCCGATCGAAACGCAATAAGAGAATGGACTATATCGCGAGAAGAGTTCGGGCTAACACTTACCTGAATTCTGAGCAAATACTTTCCAACGAATCAAAGGAGACCTCGAATCCAGCTCCTCAATTCGTTGTCTCTCTCAATTCGTTGGACTCGTCGTTCGGCAAGAACCCGGTTCTGGGTGACGACGAATGGCAAGCGTCGTTGGGATTAATGAAACGCTCGAGGAATTCGCTCGATTTGCGCGGGAGAGTCAGCCGTTGGAGTCTCCAACTAGCCATAGGATTGCCTCCGAAAAGGAGAATTGGCAAGTTACTGCATTGCCTTAAGGACAGATAGCATCGTGTTGCTTGAGACAATCTCGGGAGACATCGTGTGGACCGTTCCCTGCGTGCAGACCCATTGGGGCAGCAGCGAGCGAGGTTGCCCGTCCACCTTCCAGCCTGATTACTGTGTTGTCGTTATGGATACGAATGGCAATGGAAGCCAAGAGAGCATTTTCGCTCACCCAACGAAACCCGCGTTGCTGTGTCTCGATAGCTCCACCCTTCCACTATCGCGTCACTTGCGAGCGCTAAGTTACTTAGGCAATGCGACTGTTCGCTCTGAGCCCCCTAGCCAGACGCGAAGGGCATGGGCATTCAACAATTCGGCCGCCTCGCAATTTAACAAGTCGGTGTTCCAGATTACAAAATCTGCCCGCTTGCCGACTTCGATCGAGCCAATAAGATGATCCTGAAAACCAGCGCGGGCGGCCCACCGCGTGTAGCTCAGCAGCGCCTCTTCGCGGGTCATGCACTGCTCGGGATAAAACTTGCTGCCATCGGGAAGTTGCCGCGTAACGGATGCGTACAGACTGACGCGGGGATCTATCGATTCGACCGGGGCGTCGGTACCGTTAGCGATGATCGCTCCACTGTCGATCAGCGAGCGCCAGACGTAGGCACCTTCGGCACTGCGGCGTTCCCCCAGTCGCAGCGGGACAAAGGGAGCGTCGCTGGTGCAATGGTTGGCTTGCATCGCGGGGATCACTCCCAGCTTACCAAAACGTGGGATATCCTCGACCGACAAGTGCTGGGCGTGTTCCATTCTCCAGCGATGGTCACCGGTTGCATCGACACCGAGCACCCGTTCGTAAGTATCCAGCACTTCGCGATTGGCCCGATCACCGATGGCATGCACGCACAACTGCCATTGGTTGGCTTTACACATTTCTGCGATGATTTGCAATTCGTCGAGGGTCACTGTGTTGAAGCCAACTTTGTCCGGTAAATCGTAGTAGGGCTGCAGGAGCCAAGCGCCATGCGGGCCGAGTGCGCCGTCGATCGAGACCTTTACACTTCGAACCGTCAAGAAACCATCGCCAGCCTGATCGATGCGTGCGGCTGCTAGACGCCCCTGCAATTCACGACTACCGGCACGAATCATAACGAGCATGCGGACTGGCAATTGTCCCGCTTCGGCAAACTCGCGCAGCTTTTGGGCCAGAGCAAAACTGCTGCCCGCATCGTGGACGGTGGTGATACCGAACTTCAAACAAGCGTCACCTGCCAGGCGAATCTGCTCCTGCAATCGGGCTTGTCGGTCGGCGTCGGAAACTTCGCGATCGGCTCTGGCCTTTGCGCGGCGAATGAGCGACTGTGCATTCTCGAGGAAGACGCCAATGGCATTCCCTTTCTCATCGCGGAGAATCTGCCCCCCCGGCGGATCGGGAGTCTCGCGATCAATGCCCGCTAACTTCATGGCTGCAGCGTTCGCAAAGCAGGCGTGCCCGCTGGCATGGGTTAGAACCACAGGATGATCCTGAGTAACGCTACTCATGGAAGTGTGCACCGGATAACCATCGACATTCTCTGACGGCGGGTTCAACCACTTGCTCTGGTGCCAGCCGCGCCCTTCGATCCAGTTGCCGGGTGCCGTCTGTTTAGCAGCTGTTTCCACCTGCTGCACGATCGCCTCCCACGAGTTAGCTTGCATCAGGTTGAGCATTTGCAGTGACTCGCCCAAGCCGACAAAGTGCACGTGGCTATCGATCAGACCCGGTGTGATCGTTTGACCGGCCGCATCCACGACCTGCGTTTCTGGTCCAATCCGTGAGCGGATCTCAGCGCTGCTTCCCACCGCGACAAAGCGACCGTTTTGGATTGCGACTGCCTCGTATTTTTGAAACCCTTCATCGCACGTCACGATGTGGGCGTTGATAACCACCAGATCCGCTGGCGATTGCGCCTGGCTAGGCAAAGTGAAATGCAAAAGCAACAGACCAAATACCAGTCCGCTGAGTATTCCTGTCGGATTGAAATGGTGGAGAACCCCGAGGCCAAACGACGACTTTTCGGTTAAAGTGCTTTCACGTTGTTCGCAGAAGATTTCGGCTCGGTTTCGCAGCTCCGCACGAGGATTTGACATGATTTCATCCACTGGACATTCATCTTTCGTAACGCTGGAGTTGATTGTAAGCGGCGTTCGCTTCAAATGGGTTCAGGCTGCTGTTAGCTTTGCGAAGCTTGCGGATTCCATTGAGTTGCCGGTGAGCGATGCTGAGATTCTAATGGATGTCGATGGCAAACCAACTCGCATGCCCGTATTTTTGCTTGACGGATGCAGCTGGGACAATCGCCGATTCCGCATCGCTCCACCAGGCAACGCAACCTAAGGCGTGCGATTCTTGGGAGGCCATGTCGTTCGTGCGATTTGTGATTAACCCAAGGCGGGATCGGCGAGAGCGTAGAGTGTGGCCCAGTGCGGTTGGGGGGATGGCCCAAGTGTCATGCGGAACAAGGTGCGTACCGGTGAGAATTGGCAACAGGTAGCCAAGTACACGGCAGCCGTGTTCTGGGATGGGATGTCCCAAAACAGATCGCGCCCAGTTGACTCGACGAGCTGCCGCACTAGCGGTGCAGCAAATTGTTCGGTCGCCGAAACAGGTCCCAAGTAGTCGGCAATGCGACCACCGCGGAGCATGCCAAATGATCCATCGTCAGCGTTCATGACCTTGGAATCATCTGCCAAACGTTGCAACAATGCGGAGCGATCCGCTCCGAATGTCACTCGATCCAATGCTCGGTTTGCATCTGAAATCGGAGGGAAAGAGATCGTGGGTGATACGCAGCCAGTTCCCACGGACGTCATTAAATCCACGGTGCCCGCAGGCTTGTACCAACGGTGAAAGGCAAATTCGGTCCGAAATCCGAGTTGATCGTACAGCGGCTTGCCGAGCGGTGTGGCATCAAGCTGAATCGAGCGAATTGAACGGCTCTGCACAGTCGCGATGGCATGCTCCATCAGTCGCCGCGCAATTCCATGACGACGAAAACGCAGGTCAACCAACATCATTCCAAGCCAAGCCAGTTCAGTTCCGTAGCAAATCGTCGTCAGCGTTGCGGCAATTTCACCTTGAAGTCGGGCGACGAAGCATCCATGCGGCTCGAGTTCGAGCAGTCGCAGCCAGTCGCACGGCAACTGATTCCAGCCGGCTTGTTCCACCAGCCGACTCAGCTCTGGAATATCTGCGCGCTCCAACGGCTCAATCGAAACGCGCACGGTTCCTCCCTTCAGTTTTCTTCGCCGAGACCGAACTGCTGCAAGACCGACTACAGTAAACTAACACCATCGATTTCCGTCCTAACTCTCCGCCGCGAAGACGCCATGGCTAACGCAAGACCCAATTTGCCAGCACCCGATTTTGTCGAGCCCGATGTGATAGAAACTGAGGAGCAGTTGGATATCATTCTAACGCAGCCGGACGCCGGTGTGCTGGAGTCGATTCGGAAGCTTGAGTCTCCGCTTGTCATCCTCGGAGCTGGTGGCAAAATGGGACCCACTCTGGCGGCGCTGGCAAAACGCGCGGCGGAAGCGATCGGTAAAGAGCTCCGCGTGATCGCAGTGAGTCGCTTTCGGAATCAGGCGGCTCGCAATTGGCTTGCAAACCGTCAAGTGGAAACGCTCGCAGCCGACCTGCTATGTCGCAACGATGTTGACCAACTTCCCGATACCAGCAACCTGCTCTATCTGGTCGGAATGAAGTTCGGAACGTCCGTCGATCCGGTGCCGACGTGGGTCACCAACACCATCGCCCCACTGCATGTTTCCCAGCGGTATCGCAATTGCAAGATCGTGGCACTTTCAACTGGGAATGTTTATCCCAACGTAAGCGTCGCAACAGGTGGTTGTCGTGAGGATCATAGCCTGACACCGCTCGGAGAATATGCCAACGCCGCAATCGCCCGCGAGCGGTTGTTTCAGTACTATTCGCGACCTGATACGCAAGCGAACCGCACGGTGTTGTTGCGATTGAACTATGCGCACGATTTGCGTTACGGAGTGCTGACCGATATTGCGACCAAGGTCTGGCGTGGTGAGCCTGTGGGCTTGGACGTCGGTTACTTCAATGCGATTTGGCAGGGAGATGCCAACGCCATGTGTTTGCGAGCGTTTCAGTGCTGCGAGTCCAACAGTCTAGCGATCAATCTGACCAGCCCGGCGATTTATTCCGTGCGGGAAGTGGCCGAGCAGTTCGGGAAGCTCCTGCAGCGCACGCCTCACTTTTCCGGGAGCGAACAACCCACTGCACTGATCAGCAACACCGACTTGATGCAGGCGAAGCTTGGATCGCCAACCGTTTTGCTGGAAACGATGATGCGCTGGATCAGCCATTGGATTCAAGCCGGAGGGCGGCTGCTCAACAAACCCACGCACTTCGAGAGTCAAGATGGAAAGTATTGAGCTGCTGCGACAGCAGTTGCATGCTGGCATGGTGATCCCCGCACATCCACTGGCACTGCGAAAGGATCGTTCGTTCGATGAGCAGAGCCAAAGCCGCTTGAGCCGCTACTACTTGGATTGCGGCGCAGGTGGCTTGGCGGTGGGAGTCCATACGACGCAGTTTGCCATTCACGATGCAAAGTGTGGCTTGTTGCAACCGGTTTGGCAAATCGCAGCAGAAGTCGCTCGCGGACGCGCGGCGCGTGAGGCTGGCAACACGGTGTTGATTGCTGGTCTATGCGGTGATACGCGCCAAGCGACTGGCGAAGCAGCGCTGGCCGGATCGCTCGGCTACGACGCAGGATTGTTGTCGCTCGCATCACTCAAAGAAGCTTCCGAGGAAGCGCTGTTGGAACATTGCCTTCAAGTCAGCCGAGCAATTCCACTGTTCGGGTTCTATCTGCAGCCGGCCGTGGGTGGTCGGGTCCTATCGTATCGGTTCTGGCGTAAGTTCTGTGAACTGGAAAGTGTGGTCGCCATCAAAGTTGCGCCCTTTAACCGCTACCAGACGTTGGATGTGGTGCGGGCCTTGCACGATTCGCAACGAGTCGCTGAAATCGCCTTGTACACCGGCAACGACGACTCGATCGTCGTCGACTTGTGCAGCCAGTACAGGCTGGGCACGCAGCGCGAAGCAATTCCAGTGCGTTTTCAAGGTGGGCTGCTGGGGCACTGGGCATGTTGGACGCGGGCGGCAGTTGAGTTGCACCAGCGTTGCCAACAGGCAATGGCGAAGAAGCCGGCGGTGGATTCAACCGCGACGACGGAGTTAGTCCAGGAGATAGACGATGGGGCAGAATTGAGTTCACTGCTTACGTTGGCTCATCAAGTCACCGATATGAATGCAGCCATCTTCGATGCGGCCAACGGGTTTCGCGGCTGCATCGCGGGCATTCAAGAGGTCCTATACGGGCAGGGCTTGATCGAATCGAATCTCTGTTTGGATACAGCGGAGACGCTTAGCGTTGGACAAGCCGGAGAGATCGATCGGGTGCGGAAGCTGTATCCGCATTTGGTAGATGACGAATTTGTAACAGAGTGGCTGGCTCAGTCGATCACGCCGCAGCAAGCATAGGAACTAGCAGTCATTCTTCCGCTGAGATAAACCCAAACCGTGAGCCATAGACTATCACTCAGTCGCTGGCCAGTTCTGGAAAAACTTCTTCGTCGAGGTTTTGGCGACCGATGAGGCTTTTGGTTCGCGCTAGAAAGTCGAATTTGAAGTTCGCGACTTGCTGTTCGGTGATGTCCAAAATCGTGGCAACTTCTTTGTTGCCCAAGCCCACCACGAAGAGCAATTCGATGCACTTGAGTTTTGACCAATCTCCTTGTTCGCGCCACTTGTCGATCTGCGTTTGCAGGGCGCTCACAATGGCGTCTTCCTCTAGCTTCTTGCGCTCACCACTCCGCGCAATGCTACTGGCACCGGGTACGTGAGCAGAGACCAGTTGCCATGGAGAAGAAGATGTATCCCCCACCGCTTGCGTCAGCGAAATTGCTGGCCGACGTCCCTCGCGGCGTAAATGATCGGTCAACTTGTACGCGCAGATCGAAAACAGATAACTTTCCAGCGGTCGCTTGCGATCGTAGTTTGGGAGACTGTTCAGGAATCCAACAAAGGTGTCTTGAACGATATCTTCACTGGACGCGCGATTGCGCAGTCGACTTTCTACAAAGGCCAACAGGCGACCTTCGTAACGAGCAATTAGATCTTGCCACCCCTGCTCGTCGCCTTGGCTAATCCGGTCCACAAGCAACTGATCGGCACTGGAAGATATGTTCATAAAAATTCTAATCCGCCTGAGCTGGTTGTACTGGCAAGATCGAAGTTGACGCGGAAGCCGCGACTCGACCATGACTGACGCTGCGAGAATTCTTAAATTCAACCTCAATACTTCGCCGTTGATTGGACTTCCGTTCAGTGGATTTGAAGACCAAAGCGCCGCCTATCATCAACAGCCCAGCCATCACCAGTAGAAGAAACTTCCCAAAGCCAAATGAACCGCAACACTTTTTCGCAGGCATGGTCAGTACGGGTAACTCTGCGTGCTTGTGCGATACCAACTGCCCTAGGTTGGGTGCTGCATACATTCGGCGCAGCACCATGTGCGACAGTCCAATGAAGCCAAGCGCAGCCACAACTCCCAAACCCAGTGGCGCCAAGCGTTCACGCTGGAGCGCTTCACGGTGCCAAGCTTGCAGTTGCTCGCGCTGCTCAGCAGTGACAGACAGCATTACCCATTTTTGGTACATCGGGCCATTGCCTGTTGACAATTCTGCCACATAACCCGCCTTGTCCTCAATCAGATTGCGACGAACGTAGTTGACGGAAAGTTCTTTAGTTAACCGCTCGGAGGCCCCCGCCTGCGCTATGACTTGTGTATCGACATAGTTGTAGAGAGCCGCCAGGAGTGGTTCGTCCAATGCGCTTTCGGCTTCTTCTGGATTGCTGGTGGGCAGCGAACCGACAGGAATGCGATGGATGGATGAACTGAAATCGGGTGATGCCGTAATCCACGCGGGACTGTCAGCTGGCAGCAAAGGTCGCATGCGCGGTTCCACTGACAATGTATGGGCCATTGCCGGCTTCTGCGCAACAGCTTCCTGCGCAACAGTTTCTTGGGCAACAGTTTCTTGGGCAGCAGTTTCTTTGGCAGCGTCGTCCCGTGCGATGTCGTCGTCTTTGGCGGGCAGTTGCGTTTCCCTTGCCTCGGTTTCGATCGCCTTCGTTTCGCTCACCGCATCGACAATTACAAGGTCACTGTCGACCTCAGCGCTGGCCGTAGTGGAGCTTGCTAAAGTTCCCGCACCCGTCGCTCCTGCCCCCGTAGTGGAGCCATCCGCCAAAGATGTATTACCATTCGAGGGCGCCACATCAGGGACGGGAGCCAGTCCTTCGTCGGGCAGTTTGACCTGCAATTCGACGGCGTCTTGCGCCAGCAGCACGGGAGATGAGCTTCCGCCGGAGACGCACAGCGCAGTCAAACAGAGCGCAGCGCAGGTCCACCTTACTGCTTTAGCAAGCTTCATTGTTTTGGCAAGCTTCATTGTCGTGTTGCATGAAGCTCGACTGGTAACGATTTGATTTAGCTTATTCATTTTATTTCCAACATGGCTCCTGCGCGGAGGAATCAGTATCTCTTCAACTACGGCAACCGATCGTGGTCGTTTCTTCGAGTATGTAACGGGAACTCATCGCACAGCCAGTACTGGAGTATTCCCTGGAGTTTCAGGCCAGCGGCGCTGCCTGACGTTGTTCCGAGGAACGATCGACATGCAGCCGTTCCGATGGATTTACCCAAGGGCTCGACAGTTGGATGGCGATTGACGTGCCTGCAGCAATCAAAGCGCCCCACGGCTGTGGAAACGGAATTAGCAGGTGAACCAAGCTGGCCGCAATGACGCTCCAGATGACCGCCCAGAAGCTGAATCGAGTACGGCGCAATGGATCTACTTGTTTCCACCAGTGGATCAACCCCATGACCAGCGGAAAGTAGGCCAAGTAGGCGGGAAACAGCGGGGTTCCGCTCGCATCGAAAAATCCGCTCCAACGTTGGACTGGAATGTCGCTGAGACTTTCCTTGGTAATATGGTTCCAAGGAACCATCAAGAAGTCGGACAAGAGGTAAGCGATGGCACCGATCAAGAAACCACTGGTCAATTGAACGAAACTGCGAATCGCCCAATCCCCTTCTTCGACTTGCCAACGTTTACCTAAGCCAATCGCAATCCAAGCGGTAACGAGGGCGACCATGGCAGCCCAGGTCATACCGATCAGCAAGGGTTGAGCGGGTTCCCCGGAGCCAATTTGGAAAAGTACCACCAAGGCACCAAACACAGCGATGACAGCAGACGACCCGAGCCAACTACCCGTAACTTCGCTCCATACGCTTCCGCGAGGAACCTGCGCCAATGCGACGCGTTTGGCAACTTTCCATTGTCGGACACTCAGCGGACGTTTCGCGGCTACTGGTCGTGGCCGAGCCAATTCCGCTTGGACTGGAATGTCGCGGGCAAATTGTTGAGGTGGATTTATCGGTTGACGCGGGGCCTGAGCCGGGCGTGCCCACCCCTCTTTGTTTGCACTTACATAGGCATTGGCATTTTGTGCTGGTGATTGATGGGTGGATTCGGGCCCCTTGAATACCCACCACACACAATAATAGGGGATGTACACCATGAGCGCAAGCACAAGGAACGAGAGCAGTGTAGGAGCGTTCATGGCGATGACGACGATGGCCACAATGAGAATGGCCGTCTTCATACCCGAGTTTAAATTCAGCTCTGCCCACAAGCGGTTAAGACCCAGCCAGCCTTCTCGCAAGTTCCGAGCGATCGGTTCTCGATAGTGGGCCGTGGCGACCGCTGGGGACGGAGTTTCTGCAAATGTCTGACGGGGAAATGCTTTTGGTGCGGGAGGCACGTGCGCGCGGCGTGGTTCCGCAGCTACATGCGCGGCCAGTGCGGGAGCCACGACCGGTGGCAGACCACTGGCTTGGCAACGCACCAACAGGTATCGGTCGTCCACTTCCATTCCAAGTGGCTTAACCATTTCGCGCACGTCGCTAAACCGCGAGGCTGGATTTTTCGCAAGGGCTTTGGCGACGACTTCGCGAATCGGCGAAGGAACGATCGACAAGTCGGGATCAGCGGTGAGATGCTTCATGATGATCTCTTGACTGCTTTCACCATCGAACGGGACGACGCCGGTGGCCAGTTCGTACAACATCACGCCCAGCGCATAGATATCGATCTCTTTTCCGTACTCCCCTTTCCCAATTTCTGGTGCCATGTAGTGGAATGTGCCAACGCTTTCCGTTTGACCACCGCGGCGTGAGCAGGAGATGAACTTCGACAGACCATAATCGCCGATTTTGACGATACCTTCGTCTTCAAATATGTTGGCTGGCTTCAAATCGCGGTGTACGATTCCATGATCATGGAGATAAGTAACGCCCGCAGCGATCTGTCCAAACCAGCGTTGCAGTTCATCCGATGGCAAGCCGCGAGGGTGGGCTTCCAATGCATCGCGAAGGCTGGCACCGGAGACATACTCCATCACGATCCAACCCTGGTTCTCAGCGTCAAAGCGGATATCAAACAGGGCGATTAAGTTGGGGTGCTTTAAGTTCATGCATTGCCGGACCCCGCGCACTTCAACATCCAGATTGCGTTGAATCTGCTTTAAGGCGACTTCTTTGCCCGCATCATTCACCGCAAAGTAGACCTCTCCAAAACCGCCAATGCCCACACCGCGTTTGATAGTGAAACCATGGAGCGGCTGGTCGCCGTTGCCAAATCTGAATTTCATAACAGTTCCTTGACCTGGCTGGAGAACTGGAGCTTGTTGTCGAGCGGGCCGCTGTGGCTCATAAGTGTCATTGTCACTGGCTACTATTTTCTCAACGGGCTGTTTGCGGCTTAGTAATCGAATCATTGCTTGTTCTCACTCATTTTTGCGGCCACATTCAGCTACTGGGCTAAGCCCACCTGCGTCGACTATTCGATTCGAACTGCAGAACTAAGGCATATTCATTAGGGCGTTAAAGTTCGAGCGTTTGGGCGCAAACTATCAAACCGCTCTCTGCGACCTATTCGATGCTCAATGAAAAGTCTTCACCTTGCATCCGCATACCAGCCATCAATGGAATTTGCCCTTGGACAGTTTTCCCATTGACTTCCACGTCCCCTAAACTGCGAAACTGCCAAGCACCAGCATGGCGGTACATCAGCAGTTCAGAATTCCATGTCGGGCAGACAACATGGCTGTTTCCACTTGGCCCCAACACGCAAGAGTCTGCAAGTAACAAGACTCCATCAACGTGTGGCTTGAAGCGATTCAAACTAATCAAGTCGAGACGAGCGGTGGAGCTCAATGGATTCGGCTTGGTGAACTTGAGCCTTACTCGGCTCCCCAGTTGTATGACCGCATCGTGTTGCAGCAAATGAGGCTTATCGATCGCGAGGCCATTGAGCGACATCGCTTGCAGAGGCTGCAAAAGATAATCGCCGTCGCAACGTTTGATCGCACAAGCCTGGCGACTGAGGTCCCCGACGATACCAACATCAAGGGCACTGTTTGAGACTGCCTGACCGACGAGTAGTTCGTCGCGCTCAATCAGCAGATACCCTCCAACTCCATCGATCCACAGGATTCGGCGTTGCATACCGACGGTCGTATCCGCAAGCAACTTGCGCGTTTCGGCTTTCAACGCGTAAGTGGTTCGCGTCAACGCGGGGTGCAGCGGTTTCATGAGAAAGCTCTCCAAAAGGTCGACAAGCAACATTCGTTATTATAGCTTCAGCCAAAGACGCCGGGCACTGACGCTGGAGGTAGATTGCGTCAATACCCGGCCCTGTTGCTTCCATCTGATCAGCCCAACCGAAGACACCGAGACATCTTAGAGACTGTCTTTGCTGACTAGCGACTCGATTTCTGAGCGACCTTCGCCGAAGTAATCTGCGATTTCAGTCAGGATTTCTGGCGATGTTGGGTCTTCTAGTTGAATCGTTCCATTCAAGACACCTTCGCTATCGACCAAACGTTCCGCAACATCAATTCGCGTCCGAATGCTATCCAGCAACTGACGAGTGCTGCTCAAGTGACTGTCATCGATGGACACAGGGTTGCTGGTTTGGGCCACTTCCACCATCGTCAGACGGGCTTGCAAATTCTCGACTTCGACTTCGAGCTCGCGCTTTGCGGCGAGCATTTCGTCAAGCTTCCGCCGAGCTGCGTCCAAGTTCTTTTCGCGTGCCGCCAGAACTTGCGAAAGCTTGTTCGTCGTTTGCTCACTCACTTTAAACTGCTTAAAGCGGTTGGAGAGATCCTCTCGGACTTGTTCTCCACTGTAAGTTCGACCTGCATAGACATAGTGCACCGAACCACTTTCCAGGTCGCCGGAAAGTCGCAAGATTTCACTCTTGCTCTTGGCCAAATGCTCTTCCTTGGCAACAATTTGCTCCGAGAGATTCTTTACACCGACTTCTTCGCGAGCAACCACATGCAGATTGCGGGCAATCTCTGGCTTTAGATCAGCAATCATCTGCCGTGCTCGCTTGATCTCCCACTCAATGGGTACACTGTCGCGAACCGTCTCGCTCGCCGAATTGTAGCCTGTCCTCACGTAACTCCACGCACCTGTACTAGCTAGCCCTACGACACCGAGCGCACCGACCAGGCCAAACATTGCAAGCTTCTTGAACATCTTTAATCCTCCAACCCGATTTTGGGCTCAGTTTGACCGACCGCTCCAATCCAAGGAGCAGGGCCTTCTTTTTGTGACTGGCGTAAGTTCAGCTTCCCGCGACCCGTTTCGCCGTTGGTTTTCGCGAATTGAGTCCTGCCAAGACATGGCGTTGCTGGTTACAGAGAGTTGTTCGCAGGTGCGGAGCGGGTTATTGGAAAAAACGGAGAAATTTGTTGCGAATGTTTTTCAAAGCCGACAAGCAGGCGACAAGCTATGCTTGAAGCAGAAGTAATAGCGAAGCCCGCCTCAATTCGTAATGTGCAGAGTTGCAAGCGTGCACCCCGCTTTCGTTCGCCCAAAGTATTAGCTCCGATGCTGCCAAATAATGCAAACAGGAACTGCCAAAGAGATCGAATTGACCGCATTTGTGTCCTATTGCAACATGTCCTACTTTGGACAATTTGCACGACATACTCGTCACACACTGAAGAAATTACCAATTAAGAAAATCTATGCTGCCATTTTTGCGATTGGCACCTAGCTTGCTGTGAACCTCTCCCAACAAATTGCGTCTAAGGATTTGGGTTATCGATAACAACTGAACGACTGCTGACCTCGTAAGTGGGGAGTTTGCCATGACCAACCAAAGCGGACTACCTGGCTCCATGCCAGCCGGCGAACCACAGCCAAATTGGGAGTGGCTTAAAGAACGGATCGCAGAGACGAACCGCGAAAAGTTCGCCAATTGGCTACTAGAAGAACTGGCTGAATTGGAAGTTCGATTTGAAGCGTGCTCTACTCACGACAGTCGAATGCGAGCACTCAGGTCCGATTTTTCGAGCGGAAGGTAACACTTCTCAGTTGTAGCACTTCTCAGTTGTAGCACTATCCGATTGGGAACTGATTTTAATTCGCAGATTCAGCGGGAATCGGGACCGGAACCTCGGAAATTTGCTGTTTTTCATGTGGCACTGCGGAGTCATCTGCGGCCAGAATATCGCCCAGTATCTTTTCTTCGGCTGCTTTCGTGCGGGCCGTTCTCCTCGCCAACTTGGCTGCTTTAGCTCGTTTGCGCGACCACCGTAGCTTTTCTTCCATCGACTTACGAATGAGTTGATTGAGTGCAACCTGGCGGTCACGCATCATCTTTAGCAGGAACGTTGCGGCGACGGCAGCACCAGCTAGCCAGATAATCTGTTCGGAAGACATGGAAGAAACCCAACCATTTGGCAATATTCGGGCAGCGAAAGTGCAAGAGTAACGAAATTAAGCTCCCGCGTAGAGAGAAAATCGGTAAGATTGCCGTTAGGTGATCGCTTAAACTCTCCCCAATTTAGGTGAGCGAGTTAAGCTTGATGAAACGCGCTACCGAAAGCCAGCTCGTTTCGGATTACACGACGCCTTCCGTTTTAAGTGTACCCGCGTACACTTATCGCCGAAGTGGTCGATATCGTCGAAATTTGTTCCGTTCGCGATCCGGCATTTGGCTAGTGAAGTCGGCAACGATAGAATGATGTCGCCGCAAATTGCAGCCCCCCTACTACCTAAAGGGGGGCAACGGGGCTCATATCAAACTCCTCATCACTTTCGGGCATGCGTCGCCCACTTTGAATACGCATACATGGAGTCACGCAAGTGCAAGTAAATGTATCAGCTCGGCATGGATCACTTAGTTCTCATGACCAGGACGTTATTCGGGAAAAATCTGAGAAGGTTCGCCGGCTTTTTGATCGCGTCAATGCGATTGAAGTGACAGTGGACTTTCAGCATCAAGATAGCCCGCACGTTGAAATGAACGTTTCGGCCGAACATTCCCCAGATTTTGTCGCGTCGGCGACTGCGCCTACGGTAATTAGTGCATTGGATTCCACGATTGCCAAGATTGAACAGCAACTCCGCAAACATAAAGAAAAACTGACCGGGCACAAAGCCCCGGGTGTCAAACACATTAGTGCTCCGATCGACGACGCAGATTAATGAAACTGGTTCGACTTCCGATCCACGGACGCGCAGTTCGTTCGTTGGTGGTTTCGATAAGTTGTCCTGATTTACCTGCGATCCGAGGGGAGCCCGCGAGAAAGGTTTATTCCATGAAGTTCTCTGATTTTGTTAGTACGAAAGCGATTTGTGCGGAGTTAAATTCTTCGAACAAAGAGAGTGTTATTTCTGAACTGGTTGATGCCTTGCTTCAAGCCGGAGAAATCAAGGCCGCCGATCGGGAAGACATCGTGAAGGCGATCATGAAGCGGGAAGAGCTGGGAAGTACTGGTATAGGGCGTGGCATTGCCGTACCTCATACCAAGCATCCAAGCGTAGACAAGCTCATTGGTACCGTTGGTGTGAGCACCGATGGCGTTGAGTTTGACAGCCTGGATGGCGAGAAAGTCCAGCTCTTTTTCCTATTGGTCTCGCCGCCTGATCGACCGGGGGATCATTTACGAGCTCTGGAGAATATTTCCAGGCAATTGCGGGATGAGACGTTCTGCCGTTTCTTGAAGCAAAGCAAGAATGCAGACGATATCGTGCAACTCCTGGAAGAAGCTGACAACAACCAATTTGTATCTTAGACCCGCGAGGGTTGGAACAAACCATGCCTAACCTGTGCGAGGTCCTGCATCGCTGTCAGTCAAGCCTATGGATTGAATGACTCGATATGCACCTCGTACTTGAGCCACACTGTAGTTCAATCTTAGCGAAGGAGAAGACTTCGCAATGTCGGCACTCGTCGAAAAAATTGTAACCGTAATCAATCCTATGGGCATTCACATGCGACCAGCAAATTTGCTATCGCGTGCGGCTGGACGATTTCAGTGCACAATCGAGATTGAAAAAGATGGCCAAGCAATTGATGGTAAGAGCATCATGAGCATTCTCACTTTGGGTGCTCGGCAAGGTACTCGTTTGGCCTTACGCGCCAAAGGGGTTGATGCTCAAGAGGCAGTGGATGTTCTGGCGGAACTATTTGAACAAGGATTCGATGAATCCGATTCGGAGGTGGCGTCACCTGGTAAAGCCAGTTAGGCAAGTGTCGCAGATTTTTGCGAGCCGCCTGAACGGCCGACGAACGAACAAAAAAAGACTGGCTTGCCGTCGCATCGTTGGATGCTCGGTTAGCAGTCGGTTATCGTTGCGTTTTGACCAGCCAATCGCCTCCTTCACTACACCAATCCAAAACCAAATCCAATGAACGCACGCTGCATCACACCAATTGGCAAATCAAGATCTGGAGCGAACCGCATGTCGGCCATCTCCTCCGGGGCTGATCGTCGAGATAGCGGCCGGCGCAATTACCATTCATGCTCGAACTGCAAGGTATTGCGGTCTCTCCAGGAGTTGCCATCGGAAAGGTTTTGATCCTTGACCGTGAAGGTTATAGGATTACTCGCTCTCAGATAAATTCCTCAGATCGCCAAAATGAAATCGAACGCTTGCGAACGGCAATCGCCGAGGCTTCTTCGCGTTTGGACGAGCATCGACAGCACTCGACGAAAACGATTGGCAAACAAGTTGGAGCCATCTTTTCGGCCCACCAGCAACTTCTTCTCGACTCCAGTTTGCACACCGAGTGGTTTCGGCTAATCGAAGAACATTCCTACAGCGCTGAATTTGCCGTATCGTCCGTACTCAACCGATACGCTCAAGCGTTTCGCAACATGGGTTCCGAGATGATGTCCGAACGTGCTTGCGACATCCGTGACATCGAACGCAACTTGCTCGAGCGGCTGGGAGGGACTCCCACACAGGCCAGTGGCGGAGAAGGGCCGTCTGTGTTGTTAAGCCATGATTTGACGCCCAGTGAAACGGCAAATTTAGATCGCGAAAAGATTGTCGGCTTTTGTACAGAAGTGGGTGGCCCAGGCGGGCATACCGCAATTGTCGCGCGCGGATTAGAAATCCCTGCCGTGGTCGGCTTGGGAAACTTTCTGCACCGCATCGAACGCGACGCAACGGTGATCATCGATGGCTTTCGTGGTTTGGTGATTCTCGGACCAAGCGAAGAAACGGTAGCAAAATATCGCCAGAACATCGTTGTGCGTGACAGTCGCGCTCAGAAGCTGACTGAAATCCGCGACCTTCCGGCGGAGACCATCGACGGTTGCCGAATTCGCTTGATGGCCAACATTGAATTTCCCAATGAAGTCGATGCCTGCTTGGCGCGCGGTGCCGAAGGGGTTGGCCTGTATCGCACCGAATTTCTTTATCTCGGTTCCAACCATGAGCCAACCGAGAATGAGCAATTCGATTCATACAGCGAAGTTGTTACGGCCATGCGTGGCCTACCAGTCATCATGCGTACACTCGACCTTGGGGCCGATAAAGTTGGCACGTTGACATTGATTGAACCGGAGAGCAATCCTTTTCTCGGCTTGCGCAGCATTCGTCTGTCGCTGCGGCAACCCAAGATGTTTCGCATCCAGTTGCGGGCCATGTTGCGTGCTTTGGCAGTTGGTGACCTGCGGATCATGTTTCCAATGATCACCACGCTGCATGAACTTCGAACCGCGCGGATGGTGCTTCGACAAGTTGCGGATGATTTGCGTGAAGAGGGCCTGGAACTACCTGAAAAAATTCCAGTCGGAATGATGGTTGAAGTCCCCGCAGCGGTACTCATGCTCGATCATTTCATTCACGAAGTCGATTTCATCAGCATTGGAACCAACGACTTGATCCAGTACACGATGGCGGTCGATCGGGGCAATGAATACGTCGCCGACCTCTACACGGGACATGATCCTGCCGTATTGCGGTTGATTAAACAATCGGTTGACGTGGCCATCCGCAATCAAGTTGAAGTCAGCGTCTGTGGTGAAATGAGTTCGACGCCTATCAGTGCCTTGATGCTGGTTGGACTTGGGGTCCGTACCTTATCCACACCTCCGGCGGCGCTACCGCAAGTAAAGCAGGCGATCCGCAACGTCAAACTCTCCGACTGCCAGCAGTTAGCCAGTCGAGTTTTTGAGTTCAGTACAGCCCGCGAGGTTGACGCCTATTTACAAAGCCGTTTTGCGGAGCTCCTGCCAGAAATGGCGTTGGGTGTATGACGATGAGCAAGACACGACTGCGAATTCGATTCACCAAGTGTGGCGACCTGCGATGGATCAGCCACCGCGACTTGGCGCGCGTGTGGGAACGACTCTTGCGACGTGCCAACCTCCAACTCGTTTTCAGCCAAGGCTTTCACCCCAAGCCACGCATCAGCTTTCCATCCGCGCTGGCCTTGGGAATCGATGCGCTGGACGAAATAGTGGAGTTGGAGATCGAAGGAGAGTTTCAATTGGAAAATATTGAAGTCGACATCCGACGCGAACTTCCGGCAGGCATGGAGCTGCTCGAACTTTCCTCGCTCGCACATGGGCTGGGAAAGGCGAAAGTCATCGGAGCTAGTTATCGTGTGCAGGTCGACGATGAGCAGCGTCAACTATTGGTTTCCCGAATCGACGCATTGCTCAAACTAAATGCCATTGAGATCTCACGTGACGACAAAATCGTAACCTGCGATCCACAAGATCCAAATTTTGAACTGCGAGTCGAAGGCAACTACTTGCACTTCTCACTCCCAGCCACGGCAGCCGGTTCCATGCGACCTTCCGAGATGCTCGAATGCCTCGGTCTCCCAACCCTACTGGCTGACGGCGCTACGTTACAACGAACGCGAGTCCACTTGCTCGAATCCGCTTTGGCTTCGACGGGTGCTGACGAGTCTAACTAAACACAGATGCGAGTCGCGGATGATTCGCAACGAACCAGAAATTTAAGGAACCAAAATGCGAAAAGAGATGTTGATCAACGTTTCGCAACCGGAAGAATGCCGGATTGCGATTCTCGAAGACGGCGTGCTCGAAGAACTCTACACCGAGCGTGCCAGCCAAAACAACTATGCGGGGAACATTTACAAAGGAAAGATTGTCAATCTCGAGCCTAGCATTCAAGCGGCTTTTGTTGACTTTGGCGTTGGCCGCAACGGCTTCTTGCACATCAGCGACGTCGAACCACAGTACTTTCGTCAGGCAGGCTACGATCCCGAAGAGATCATGGAAGGCAACGTGCCCGGGGCGGATATCGACGATGGTGACGACGCCGATCGCCCAAAACGTCGTGGCAACGGCCGGCAGATGCACAGCACCCGCCCGCGATTTAAGCCACCCATTCAAGAAATCTTCCGCCGTGGTGATGAAGTACTTGTGCAAGTCATCAAGGAAGGTATTGGCTCCAAAGGACCGACCTTATCAACATACATCAGCATACCCGGCCGCTACCTGGTGCTCATGCCTGCCCTGGGCCGCGTCGGTGTCAGTCGCAAGATTGAAGATGAAAAGCGTCGGCGGACCCTGCGCAATATGTTGCTCGAATTGAATCCGCCCAAGGGACTTGGATTCATTGTGCGGACCGCTGGACAGGAACGTACACAGCGGGAACTGTCGCGCGATATGGCATACCTCGTCCGCCTCTGGAAAGTCCTGGTCAAGCGGGTCAAAAACACACCCGGACCATGCGATATCTACGAAGAGAGCGACATGATGATTCGTACGATTCGCGATATCTTCAGCGAGGATATCGACACGATTCTAGTCGACGAACAGGGAGCCCACGATCGCGCCAAAGAGTTTTTACAATTTGTAATGCCGCGTTATGTAGCTCGTCTCAAGTTCTACGATGGCCGGGAACCACTGTTCCACAAATACAATCTCGAAAAAGAGATTGCCAAGATCCAGCGCCGCACTGTTCCGTTGAAAGGTGGCGGTTCGATCGTTATCGATCCCACGGAGGCTTTGGTGGCGATCGATGTCAACAGTGGATCGTTCCGCACCGACGATTCGGCTGAGGAAACGGCGTTTCAACTTAACATGGCCGCCTCGAAAGAAATTGCCCGGCAATTGCGACTTCGAGATCTGGGCGGGGTGATCGTTAACGATTTTATTGATATGCGCCGCGAATCCCATCGTCGCAAGGTCGAGCGTTCGCTGAGCGATGCCATGCGCCGTGATCGAGCGCGAACTAAAATCTTAAGGACCAGCCCCTTTGGTTTGATCGAGATGACTCGACAGCGCATTCGCCCGAGTCTCAAGCGGAGCGTCTACGAGGATTGTCCTTGTTGTCAGGGTCGCGCGGTCGTGAAGACCGGTGAAAGCATGGCGATCGAGGTGGTGCGAGTGCTCATGATGGCTTGCCAACAACCGCGGGCCAACCGCTTGACGATCCGTGTCAACGATAAGGTGTCCGCCTATTTGAACAATCGCAAGCGTCGTGACGTGATGCAAATCGAGGAATCTACGGGAGTCGCCATTCAAATCCTGGGAAGTGAAGCGCTGTTCCCCGAGCACTTCGAATGCGATTGCCGCGACAGTGAAGGCAATCTCATTCCGCTGCCATTCCTCGAAGACAACTAAACGCCGCTCGTACCCTGCGTAGCATCAATGCGCTCCGCATGGCACGCACTGCACTGAGGCTCCAGTCTCACCTAAACACCACTCGTGCCCCAGGCTCTGCCGGCTCTGCCTGGGCACGCACTGCATTGAGGCTCCTGCCTCACTTAAACACCGCTCGTGCCCTAGGCTCTGCCTGGGCACGCACTGCATTGAGGCTCCTGCCTCACTTAAACACCACTCGTGCCCTAGGCTCTGCCTGGGCACGCACTGCATTGAGGCTCCTGCCTCACTTAAACACCGCTCGTGCCCTAGGCTCTGCCTGGGCACGCACTGCATTGAGGCTCCTGCCTCACTTAAGAAAATCCAATCTAACCAATACAACCCCGGGAGAGCTTCTGCGCGATGAGCAAGATCCTAGTAACTGGAACCGCTGGTTTTATCGGCTTTCATTTGGCACAGGCGCTGTTGGCCAAAGGTGAAACCGTCGTTGGGCTCGACAACGTCAACGACTACTACAGCGTCCAACTCAAACGAGATCGCTTGGCTCAATTGCTTGGACGCGAGCGTTTTACGCAGCATGAGATCGACTTGTCCGACCAAACTTCCATGCAAAAGTTGTTTGAATCCGAAAAGTTCGATCGGGTCGTCCATCTCGCAGCCCAAGCGGGAGTTCGTTACAGCCTGACTCACCCCCATGCATACATCGATAGCAACTTGGTTGGCTTCACCAACATCCTCGAGGGCTGTCGGCATACGCAAGTTGGACACTTGTTGTATGCGAGCAGCAGTAGTGTCTACGGTTCCAACAAAGCCCAACCGTTTTCGATCCATCACAACGTTGATCATCCGGTCAGTCTTTATGCGGCCACCAAAAAAGCAAATGAGCTGATGGCCCACACGTACAGTCACTTGTATAAGGTTCCCACGACTGGTCTGAGGTTCTTTACGGTTTACGGACCTTGGGGACGCCCCGACATGGCACTTTACATTTTCACCAAAGCGATCTTCGAAGATCGTCCAATCGACGTCTTTAATTATGGCAAGATGCGTCGCGATTTCACTTACGTTGGTGACATTGTGGAAGCGCTCGTTCGCTTGGTTGACACCGTCGCTACGCCAGAACCGGACTTCGATCCAATGTTGCCTGATCCTGGATGCAGCCAAGCCCCTTATCGCGTATACAACATCGGGAATAACCAGCCCGTTGAATTGAGTCGATTCATCGAAGTGCTAGAACAAAATATTGGACGCGAAGCGAAAAAGAACTACTTGCCACTCCAGCCAGGGGACGTCGTTGAAACCTACGCCGATGTCAGCGACTTGGAGAAGATCATCGACTTCCGCCCTGCCACATCGATCGAAACTGGAATTGCCAAGTTTGTCGACTGGTATCGCGCCTACCATTTGACCTGTTAGCTTCAGGACCTTTAGCAAGGTCCACTACCCTATTTCTTAATGTGGACAAAGCACGAGCGAGGGGCGGCTGTTCAGCTCTTCGACGGCAAAACCGGCGAGCGTCTTGTACTTGTCAGCAATGGACTGCAATTCTTCAGCGGAGACAACTTCGTCAAGTTTGTCGAATCCGTTGGGAGCGCGATCTTCTACCAACTGCATACATGCTTCAGGTCCATCTTGGCGATTCGAAAGTACGATTTTCGAAGTCGCTGGTCGCCTGACTTCCTCATATTGCATCAGGCCTTGTTCGAGATCGCTGCGGTGCTGGCGAAGGCAACCAGTCAAGACACGTGCGTCCAAGATCGCTTGCGAAGCTCCGTTGGAACCGATGGGATACATCGGATGAGCCGCATCGCCCAACAGCGTGACGGAGTTTTCGGTCCAACGCGGCAATGGGTCTCTGTCAACCATGGGATAAACCCAAACTGCTTTTGCGGCTCGAATGATGGCGGGTACATCCAGCCAACTGAATCGAAAGGATTCAAACTGAGGCAAAAAATCGTCTAGCTTCCCGATTCGATTCCAATCTTCGCGTTCACCCAATACCGAATTATCAATCCTGCGTTCCGCGATGAAATTGATTTGCTGCCGTCCGGGTTTCGAGGCTTGATGGCTGATTGGATAACAAACAAATTTCGTTTTCTTGTGACCCGCCATGATCATCGTATGCGCATCCAAATAACTTTCGAAGTCGGCGACCCCACGCCAAAACATGGTGCCATTCCAACAGGGATCGCCCTCGTCTGGATACATTAACTTGCGTGCGGTCGAATGTATTCCGTCGCAGGCGATTAAAAGCCGGCCTTCGACAGGCGATTCCTTGTTAGTGCTCCGGTCCAAAAACCAGGCGCGAGCCCGCCCCGTTTGCGCTTCAAACTGTACAAGTTGATGCCCCAAATGTACGCGATCTTTCCCGATCCGTTCGAACACCGCTTCTAACAAGACCTGCTGTAGCGTACCGCGGTGAATCGAGATTTGTGGCCATCGATATCCTGCCGCGAGTCCGCGTGGCTCACTCCAAATAAGTTCACCTCGCTTTGTATAATAAGCCAGCTTACGGCAAGCCACGCCGACCTGTTCTAACCTTTCGCGTAAACCAAGTTCGTCCAACTCGCGAACCGCGTGTGGGAGCAAGTTGATACCAACCCCCAAAGGATTGATCTTGAGCACAGATTCAAAGATGCGAACTTGGAACCCAGCCTGTGTTAAACTTAATGCAGTCACGAGTCCACCGATTCCCGCGCCTGCGATCAATACTTCTTCGCTGTCTGACATTCGGAAAATGACCTGCTAATTGCTTTCTGCCGAACCAGGAAAAGTGCTGCCGCCAGATCGGATCGCACTCACAACTCTATTCTCGCATTGATTGCGAATCTTGATTCTCGCGAGTAACGGTTCTCAAACTCGCGGTTAGCCCGGTTGCTCAACGCATCTCTACGGAGCTGCGCTTTCGTAGGATTCGGCCGAAGCAGGCGGTCCGCCCACATACTTGGGATAGTTGGGAAATGAGCACAAAGGTAAACTGCGACCAGCGGCAGAGGCAACTAACGTTTTCGCAGGGACTTGACCGTCTTCGACCCATGCTACTAATAATTCTCGCTTGTTGAACTGGTTGGGAATTGGAGTCACGGGAATAACTTCGCCGGACCCCTTTACGTTGTGACTGTTGCCGCTCAGTCCATGCCCTGCCTGTGGAATTACAAATAGGCGCGCGAAGGAATCGACGTTTTCGCGTCCCATTTTGTCGATCACGGATTGATAATAATCTAACTGTGCTCCGGGGGAGGCGAGCGTATCATTGGTTCCGATCGTTACGATCATCTTGCCACCGCGAGCTTGAAACGCAGACAAGTCTGGGTTGGTTGAGTCAAGCCATTCAGATATTTCCTCGCGGCGCTTGTTCCACTCACCACCCTCAACATAGTTGATAGGATTGGCTTGCAAATCCTGCATCAAAAATCCAGTTACGCCCAGTATCCCGAGGTGCGAATAGTTGGGCGAGTTTTCTGCAGCACCTTCCTGGCCACGAAATCGTGCGCTGGCAATTAACCCGCTGCCTGAAGGATCTGTGGTTGGCACCCACATTCCAAAGGATTCGACGCCATGGGCGAGCGGCGTTGCAAACTTGTACTTGCTATAGACAAATTTTAGAGTTTCAATCTGGCCGTCAGAAAGCTTTGCATTTTCACTCGAGTCGTCCGGGTTGGCATCAACGCCGTTGGGCGCCCGCAACGCTTCCCACGGATTACGATTGGCATCTCCCTGGGACATATCGAAAAGTGCTCGCGCGGCCACGTAGTTGTTGATGATGCCGTCTTCGAGACCATCGAGCTTATCGGCTTGTCGCATAAATTCTGCGCGAATTGCTTTGACTTTGCTGGGTGGAACCCAACGGTCGGCAGGCTTTTCTTGAATACGAATGAGAACTGGAGCGAGCATCAGACTCGAGAAATTCACGATGGGTACGTCAGCCACGATTCCGTCGTAGTCAGCCGGATAGCGTTGGGCGACCGTAAGTGCTTCGCGCCCGCCTTGCGAAGAACCGAAGTAATAGTTGTATCGAGGACGCTCACCGTAAACGCGTTCCATAATTACCAGGGCTGCATCATGAGTCTTTTTCATCTGCATATAACCAAGGTTGCGAATAGACTCTTCATTGAGAGCCCAGTCGTTGGCTGACCCAGTCGATTGAGGTCCCGCCCCACCTCGGCGCGCCTCACCGGAAGGTGCTCCAGCACGCCCAGGGCCGCGACCCGGTCGTCCAGGAAAAGGAAACCCGCCAGGCATGCCAAAGCCTTGATGCCCAGAATCACTTCCGTAGGTGGCGAAGCCCTTTTGTAGCTCACCGCCGATTAGGTTCGGGATCATGCCGTTCATTCCTCCTCCGCCTAATTGCACCGAATGTCGCTTCCAGTTCGCGGGCAATGCAACTCGGAAGTTGATTGGCTTGCTAGTCGGATCCACCGGCTCGATCACGCCTTCAACGAGACCATAACCACCATCTGCACTGTCAACCCATTTGGGCTCTTTTAGTTCAACTCCACCAACGGGCTCGCCTATCTCCGCAACTGGAATCGACGATCCCACTTTTTCTGCAGTCAAATAGGAAGCGTCAATTGTGATCGTCGAGTTATCGGTCTGTACCTGATCCAGCACAGCTGTATCCTGTCCTAGGGTCCAGGACTGCATCAATGTAAATAGAGTCATGGTGGCAATGCAACGTACGGCGCGTTGATTCCCTCGAAGTTCACTGCCGCAGGCACGAGAATTTAATACGAGTCGCCTCATGGAAGACCTCAACAAGAAAAGGTGCGAAAGGTTGTGAGCTGCGTACAAAACAATTGGGGACAATTGTTCTACATTGCTGTGAACGGTTACGCAGATTTTACCACATTCGCATTCCGCGCGCGTTTCAGGACCTGTCATGTCTAGCATGTCGACGGAGAATGTTCACCGTCTGAGTCGCCTGACACTGTCACCTCACAATGGAGCAGCCAAAATTTATGAAAATCAACGTAGCAGACGTACTTGATGACAGCCGCTGGACAGGCTACTTGAGTTTATTGATTGGCGTGACTGCGCTGGCAATCGTGCTGGATGGAATGGACAACCAATTGCTTGGGACGGCAGTACCGGCACTTATGGAAGAATGGAAGTTGCCACGTAGCGCGTTTTCGACGCCATTGGCCATGAGCCCATTGGGCATGATGATTGGTGGCGCAGTGGGTGGTTGGTTTGGTGATCGCTTTGGCCGACGTAGCGCGATGCTGCTGAGCATTTTTGCTTTCGCGTTACCCACAGCGGCACTCTACTTTGCCAATGATATTTTCATGTTGGGTCTGTTGCGTCTTCTGGCGGGCCTCGGGCTTGGAGGTGCGATGCCCAATGCAACCGCGCTGGCATCCGAATATGTACCACGACGGCGACGGCCTTTCGCCGTAACGCTTATTATCGTGTGCGTCCCCGTCGGTGCGATGCTGGCCGCTTTTCTGTCGGCTCGAATTATTCCTGCATTTGGATGGCGCCCGTTATTCCTCGGTGGTGGCCTAGTGCCAATTGTTTTTGGCATCGTCTTATATGCAATCTTACCTGAGTCGCCGCAGTTTCTTGCACGCAGACCCCATCGATGGCCGGAACTGGTCAGGCTGCTTCGTCGACTGGGCCATACGGTCGACGCGGACGCAACGTTCACTGATTTACCCCGAAGAGCTTCGAGCTCGCAAGCCGATACGATGTTTCGATTGTTCTCGAAGGAGTTTCGGCGCGATACATTTGCGCTTTGTAGTGCTTTCTTCTTCTGCCTGCTTGTCATCTATCTCGCGCTTCAGTTGCTAGTCACAGCACTTAAAGGCTCCGGGTTTGATCAGCAGCAAGCTAGCGATATCTTGGGGTGGTGGAATATTGGCGGCATTGGAGGAGCCATTGTTGGCGCTTTAATCATTCAAAGGATGGGTTCGCGAACTACGATGCTCGCTCTCAGTGCCATCGCGGTGTTAACTGCCTTCTATGTCACTTCTTTACCGATACATCCGAGCCACCGCATCACGCTGCTGTTAATATGCTTCGTCATGGGTAGTGCAATCAACGCAGTCCAGGTCGCTTTGTACGCACTGGCCGCTCACGTTTATCCCACAGAAATTCGGGGACGTGGTCTGGGTACTGTTCTCACAGTTGGCCGTGTCGGAAACGTCCTAGCCTCTTATGTTGGTATTTTCGCTTTGGATAGCGGCGGGACGTCAGCGTATTTCGCAGCTTTCGGAATCGGAATGACGTTTGTCTTTATATCGATAGCAACTGTTCGTCGGCATATTCCGCGGGACAAAGTTGATTAAGTGGTCGAATTGGGGGTATAATCGCCAGACTACTCGCTTGTCTTGCCTTGTCTTGTCTTCAGATCGGTGTATTGTCGTGAAGCCAGCACTTTACTTGTCTGCTCTTTGTTTCTGCTGCTGTTCGGCCGTGGTCAATGCGCAATCTGCCCCAGCCGATGGTTCCCCATCGTATGAGTCTGACGTCAAACCATTGCTCCAACGATACTGCTACGAATGTCATGCGGATGGGGCGGAGAATGGGAACTTGGCGTTTGATACTCTCGCCACGCAGGAAGATCTGTTTGAACCAAAGCGTTGGCTTAGCGTGATTCGCAACTTGCGTGCAGGCATTATGCCGCCGAAGGACTCAGAAAAACCAAGTGCGAATGAGATGGCTCTGATCGAAAGTTGGATCAAGTCTAATGTATTTCGAGCGACGACTGATAACCCGAATCCTGGGCGAGTCACGTTGCGTCGATTAAATCGCGTCGAATACCGCAACGTCGTGCGTGATCTCTTGGGTTTTGACTTCGATGTCGAACATGAGTTGCCTCCGGATGACGTTGGTTATGGATTCGACAACATTGGTGACGTGTTGTCCATTTCGCCAATCCGTCTGGAGAAGTTTATCGAAGCGGCCATTGCGATCGTGGATAAGGGAGTTCCTCAAGCTACGTTCGCCATACCGAGTCAAACTTTTTACGCAGAGGACTTTGTTGACGACGAAGGTCGCGATGCGGATGCGATGTCGTTTTATCAAACGCGGACGGTGAAGCGCACGATCTCAGTTCCTTCTGCTGGCGATTACCTAATCCATGTTTACATCAAAATTGATGGCGATCCATCACCTCGAGATCCGCAAGAGTGCCTGGTTCATGGTACTGCAGACGGCAGAGAGTTCTTCACAGAGAAATACGAATGGTCGGACAACAACTGGCAAGAATATGATCGCTACATTTCGTTGGAAGCGGGCGATCACGAGCTTGCCTTCACAACCGAACCCGTACATCCAGAGTTGGAACGTACGCGAAACAAAATGGATTTCCGTATGGTTAGCGTTCGAGTCGATGGACCACAGGATCGAACCCAATGGAAACATCCGCCGGGCTACGACAAGATATTTACTCGCGAATCGCCGCCCACCGAAACAGTCGAGCGTCGTGAGTATGCCACAGAAGTTATCAGGCGATTTGCCACGAAGGCGCTTCGTCGACCTGTCGAAGAAGCAATGCTGAGCAGGCTGGTCGAATTGGCTGAGGCTACTTATTCAATTGAAGGCGCAACTTTCGAGCAAGGCATTGCGCAAGCCATTGTTGCAATTCTAGCGTCTCCGAAGTTTCTTTTTCACATGGAAGCGGCCCTGCCCGTAAGTGAAGATGGTGTGACGGCTCAGATCGACGAATACAGCTTGGCTGCCCGTTTATCATTTGCACTGTGGCGCTCGATACCGGACGACGAGCTGTCGGAACTCGCAGCAAAAGGGGAGCTACGTCAGAATTTTCGTGCGCAAGTAGATCGTATGATTGCTGATCCAAAGTCCGCTGCGTTCGTTGAAGGCTTCTCACAGCAGTGGTTGCAAACCAACGCTGTTGCAGAGATTGCCATCAACTCAGAAGCCATTATGGCGCTGGAAGCCGCCACGAGTAACGCGAATGACGAGACAGCGGCATCTGCGACTAATGGCGATTTAGCAACGGGACGTGGCCAGGGCCCAAGAGGGCGCGGGGCCGGCGCTAGAGGTCGAGGCGGTGCGGGCTTCGGTGGTTTTCGTCGTGGTCGGCGCGAATACACTGGCGAAGAGCTGACGACGGAAGTTCGCAATGCGATGAAGGCAGAGGTTGAAGCCAATTTTGCATACGTGATGCAAGAGGATCGGAGCGTACTGGAGTTCATTGACAGCGACTATGTGTTTGTGAATTCAGACCTTTCCAAACTTTACGGGCTGCCAAACATCGAGGGGAGCGAGATCCGGAGAGTCGAGTTGCCTGAAGACAATCCACGCGGTGGTGTACTTACGATGGGTAGCGTGCTAACCGTGACCTCTAATCCGACACGCACCTCCCCGGTGAAACGTGGCAAATGGATACTTGAGAATATTCTGGGAGCACCATCAGCACCTGCTCCGCCAAATATCCCTGCGCTTGAGGAGACGCTTGCGGAAGCAGGGGATCGAAAACTCACTCAGAGAGAAGCGATAGAAATTCATCGTGCGGATTCGTTATGCGCTTCCTGCCATGCGCGCATGGATCCACTCGGCTTGGCGCTCGAGAACTTTAACGGCTTTGGGCGTTTTCGGTCGCTTGAGTACGGACAGCCGATCGATCCGGCCGGTGAGTTGATCACAGGCGAAACATTTGATGGCATCGTTGACTTGAAGCGTGCATTGATCGAGAAACATCAGCTGGAATTTTATCGCACTCTCGCCGAAAAGTTGTTAACTTATACCGCAGGGCGAGGCATGGAATACTACGACCTGGCAACGATTGATGAAATTTCGCAGCGATTGGTCGAAGATAACGGACGATTTTCAACGCTGTTGATAGGAGTGCTGGAATCGGCTCCGTTTCACAGCCGTCTGATGTCGACGGCCATAAGTAGTAACAAGACTGAGTAGCAACAAGACTGAGTAGCAATTAAACAAGTCGACTTTATTTGATGGGCGAATAGAAAATGAGCAATCAAGATAAGTATTTCGGTCGTTCTCGAAAGTCGGCTCCTGTACGAGATTTTTCGCGACGTCGTTTTCTTCGAGCGGCTGGGCTCGCAATGGCACTGCCGGCGATGGAGTCGATACTGCCCAGCGGCGCGAGGCCGGCTGCGGCCATGGGTGCCTCCGTAATGCCGGCGACGACCGCAACCGGAGCTCCATTGCGTACGGCTTTTCTGTATTTCCCCAACGGTGCAATTCAGGACGCATGGTGGCCAACCGTTGAAGGTGGTGAAATAGAACTCAATCGGACAATGAAGCCGCTCGAGTCCGTCAAAGATCAGTTCCAGATTCTGGCCGGATTGGACGATATCGCTGCCAATCCCGGAAGCGACGGGGGAGGGGAGCATGCGCGGGCAAACAGTACGTTCTTAACTGGCGTGCGTATTAAGAAAACAAACGGCGCGGATTTTAGTGCGGGTGTCTCGGCTGACCAGGTGATGGCGCAGCAGGTGGGTCTGCAAGCACCATTTCGATCGTTGGAGCTGACGTGTGACGTGGTATTAAACGTGGGCTCATGCGACACGGACTATGCGTGCGTTTATCAACATAACCTTGCATGGAGTTCGCCTACCACACCACTCACTCCTGAAGTAAACCCTCGACTCCTGTTCGAGCGTCTGTTTGGCGCAGGGACGCCTGAGCAACGCGCCCGTAACTTGGCAATTCGTCGACAGCAGAAGTCTTCGATCCTCGATTTCCTTAAGAACGATCGCACGGATCTGGCATTGGACGCTTCGTATCGCGACCGAGAAAAACTGGAACAGTATTACTCTGGTGTCCGCGACATTGAGCAACGCATTGAAGCGGCTGAGACATCGCGTAGCAATCGTCCGCAACCGAGCATTGAAGCCCCCGAAGGAATACCGGCAGACTTTCAAGAATATGTGCGGCTGATGTATGACATGCTTCTCATATCGTTTGAAACCGATTCGACTCGGGTTGCTTCGTTCATGATCACTGGTGATGGAAACAATCGTCCGTTTCCGGAGTTGGGGATCGATGATGGACACCACCATTTGACTCACCATGGTGGTCGTACGGACTTCATCGAAAAGGTCCGGCAGATCGATTACTGGTATGTTGAACAGTTGGCTTATTTCCTGCAAAGGATGGAAGCGACCAAAGACATCGACGGAAACTCGCTGCTCCATAATTCGCAAATCGTTTATGGAAGTGGCTGTGCAGATGGCAATCGCCACTCCCATACGAACCTACCGATTATTCTCGCTGGCCACGGTGGAGGAACACTAAGGCCGGGGCGAATGGTTGATTGCAACGGGGTTCCGCTATGCAACTTGTTCTTGAGCATGATGGACCGCATCGGCGGTGAAAATGTACCCCAGAGCTTCGGTGATTCGACCGATCGCTTGTCGGATTTGTAAGAACAGTCGCCTTTCGCTCCGCGAAAGTTGCGAGAAAATTTTGCCTAAACGTCGAGCTAGAGGTTTTGTGCCTAATGAACAGAACCTGCCGCAGGTGCGTGATGGCTGGAACATCCGTGCACCGGCTTTGCTTTCGTGCTAAAACAAATCGAGTGCGAAACTCTGCAACCAAGACAAGTTGCGATCTAGAACCTCAGCTTGCCTACCATCTCGCTTGTCGATTCGAAAATGCGTTATAATTGGCAGGAGATTTGGCGACCCAAACGCTTATTTTCAAGACCGAGGTAAGTATGAAGAATCGCATCGTTCCAACGGTTTGCGGCTTGTTGGTAACTCTCACTCTCTGCGCAGGTCTGCGGGCTCAAAACGAAGAAGTAGAACTGCGTATCGGTCGGCCGATACAGGTCCAAGAGCAACAAATCCTGCTCAATGATGTCGAAGTCGTAATGCAACCCGTTTTGGAAGCCCGGCTGCCAGAACTATCTGATCTTCATCAAGCCAAGATGCATGTCGACGGAGAGCAAATGCAGCTGGTCGAAGCCTATCGATCGGAAAAGCAGGAACGGCAGGTAACGACGATTAAACAGGAGACACGAACGCGTCAAGTTGTTGTCGATGGCGAAACAGTGGAGCAGGAATTTACTGTCAACGTGCCGGTTACGACGGTTCAACCGGTCGACGTCAAAGTACCGGCGGGGCGCAAGCCAACGATGATTCCAGCCACCGAGTGCCGGTTTTATGATATGCAAGGACAAGAGATCGCCGTTGAAGTAGTAGCGAAACGGTTGGAAAATCTGCAACCGGTGTTTTTGCTCGACGGGACCGAAGGGAGTTTACCCAAGATTCCTGCAATCATTGGACAAGTCATCAAAGATGAGTGTTTGATTGTCGTAACTTCGCGCGTCATCCGCGAGAATCGAAGATTCATGTTCCAGAACGCTCAAGGCGTTGCATTGCCAGCTTTTAGGGCAATTCCAGCCATTCCGCTTGCTCCACCTGCCGCAGTACCAGCACTTCGGGCGGCGCCCGCTGTGCCTGCCAAACAGCCGTAGTCGAATTTTTTGTAGAGAAGGGGACGCAAGTCGCAAGTTTTGCTGGTCGATTGCGTCAAGAGAGGTAGTCAGCACTGGCCGTCATCGTAATACTATACTAGGTGGCAATTCCGTTCTGCCAATTTGTGTCGCTGGGTCGACCAACCTGTTGTGGTCGCTCCGGTTCCATCGCCTACTTTTCTGCCGTTTCATACGGTTCCTTCCGTGTCCGCAATCAGCGAGAGTTGCATTTCCGAGTGTTCTTTGGCGGACGAGGTAAAGCAGCCTCCCACTCCCAAGTTTTTTTGCTTGGTGAGCGAAGCGGTTCCACATTTGCATTTCCCACCGTTGCTTCCCGCCGATTTCGCTTTTGCGAAATCATATGTCGGGCAGATTTTCTACGTTCCACATGTATCTTCAGTCGGGACGGATCCGACCGAATCCGGTGAGTTTGAATGAACAGTTATAGCCTTGACTACATTGATGACCTGTACGTGGCTTTTGTGCGTGATCCTTCCAGTGTTTCCCCCGGTTGGCGGAAGTACTTCGAAGAGTTCTCGCTGGCGAGCCAGTCGATGCTCGGAACAGGCCGCGGACTGGGGACCGCCCTGGAATCCGAGTCGGCAAACGACGGGCAGGTAGCGCTGGCTGTCGATGGTCCTGACGCTCACGCCCGCACGCTGCGCGACGAAGCACTCTGGTTAGCCGAGATGCAGGATCGCGTGGACAACTTGGTCCGCGAATACCGCGTTCGCGGACATTTGATGGCCAAGCTGGATCCGCTCAACCTCCCGCGACCTGGCACACCCGAGTTGGATCCGGAATCGTACGGTTTGAGCGAAGCGGATTTGTCGCGTCCATTTACTTGCGCGAACCTCAATTACATCAATGGTCGAACCCTTGGAGATATAGTCACCAAACTGCGCAATACCTATTGCCGCAGTATCGGCGCCCAATTCATGCATATCGACAATCGCACGATCCGCGATTGGTTACAACGGCGAATGGAGGGTTGCGAAAATCGGCTTGAATTATCGCGCGACGTGCAAACGCGAATCTACACGCGATTAGCCGATGCAGCGATCTTCGAAGAGTTTGTACGACGCAAATTTGTGGGAGCCAAGACATTTTCGCTCGAAGGGGCGGAGAGTCTCATTCCATTGCTCGATCTGGCGCTCGAAAAAGCTGGTCAGCATCATGTTCAGGGAGTTATCTTGGCGATGGCTCACCGCGGGCGCTTGAATGTCCTGGCCAACATTTTGGGCAAGCGCGCTCAAAGCATTTTCTGGTCCTTCAACGATCCACGTCCCGACATGCATCGCGGCGCTGGTGACGTGCGTTATCACTTGGGTTACAGCAGCGATTGGACGACGTCGACTGGAGCCAAAGTGCACATTTCGCTTTGCTTCAACCCGAGCCATTTGGAGTACGTTAACACCGTTGCGCAGGGACGTTGTCGGGCGAAACAAGACCGCGAAGGTGATGACCGGCACTCCAAGTTCATGACTATTCTCATTCACGGCGACGCGGCTTTTGCCGGCGAAGGCATTGTGCAAGAAACGCTGAACATGAGCCAGTTGAGTGGCTACACGACCGGTGGGACCTTACACGTCATCCTCAACAATCAAGTCGGTTTCACGACCGAACCCCACGAAGCGCGGTCGACGACCTATGCGACCGATGTGGCGAAAATGCTGCAAATTCCAATCTTCCACGTAAATGGCGAAGATCCGGAAGCGGTTGCGCAAGTCGTGAATCTGGCCATGGATTTCCGTCGCGAGTTCAAACGCGATGTGGTGATCGACATGTATGCCTATCGCCGTTGGGGGCATAACGAAGGAGACGAACCACGGTATACCCAACCGTTGATGTACAACGCGATCGATGAGCGGAAGAGCGTTCGCGAAAGTTACTTGAAGCGGCTGATCAAGATGGGGGAGATCGCAAGACAGGAAGCCGATGCCATCGCCGAAGTGCGGCAAGCCAAGCTGGAACGCGAATTCGAATTGACTCAACAAGAGGAATTCGTTTCCGACTTACAAACCATGGGCGGCTATTGGCAAGGCTATTACGGTGGCGTGGAGCCTGAGAATGACAAACCCGACACGACCATCAAACTTGAACTTGCCAAACAGCTGCTCACTCGGCTGACCGATATCCCCGCGACCTTCCATCTCAATCGCAAACTGAAGCGATTTATGGAGTTGCGAGCCGAAAATGCGACGGGAAATCGGCCGTTGGATTGGGCCAGTGGCGAAGCGTTGGCCGCAGCCAGTTTGCTCGTCGAAGGACATCCCGTGCGTTTCAGTGGACAAGACGTTGAGCGCGGCACATTTAGCCAGCGTCATTCGGTATTGCATGATACGGAGACAGGCGAAAAGTACACTCCGCTACGACATTTATCGGAGAACCAAGCGCGACTGGACCTGATCAATAGTCCACTTTGCGAAGCCGGCGTGTTGGGCTTCGAGTACGGATACTCACTTGATTGTCCCGAGGGGCTCGTCGTGTGGGAAGCACAGTTCGGCGACTTCTGGAATGTGGCTCAGGTCATTATCGACCAGTTCATTACCAGCGCAGAAGACAAATGGGGACGCCTTAGTCACTTGACATTGTTATTGCCACACGGCTTTGAAGGTGCAGGTCCCGAACATTGTTCAGCCCGATTGGAGCGGTTCCTGCTGCTGACCGCAGAGGACAATATCCAAGTAACTCAACCTTCGACTCCGGCTCAATATTTCCATTTACTGAGACGACAAGCCAAGCGACGATGGAGCAAACCTTTGGTGGTCCTCACGCCGAAGAGTCTGCTTCGTCACCCCGCCGTTGTGTCACCTTTAGAGGAATTTACTCAAGGAAGTTTCCGCAAAATCCTACCCGACACGCGTCCCTCCCAAGAAAAAACTGAACGCATTTTGTTATGCAGTGGTAAGCTCTACTACGAATTGGCAGAGCAGCGTGAGAAATTAGGAGCCGATCATGTGGCCATCGTGCGCGTGGAGCAGTTCTATCCGCTGCTCGAATCGGTCTTGCTTGAGCCCCTAAAACAGTATACGCCGGGAACCGATATCGCTTGGGTCCAAGAAGAACCAACGAATATGGGAGGCTGGCAGTTCATGAAAATGCGCTTTGGCGATTGTTTGGCAGATCATGGATTTAAACTGCGCCGCATTTCACGCGTTGAATCGGCCAGCCCCTCCACCGGCTCTGCCACTGCCCACGTGCTAGAGCAAAGAGAGCTGATCGATGAGGCGTTCAAAGACGTTTAGCTATGCAACGACCTACGTCTGGTCCCAACGTCCATCAAGCTGTCGCCGATCGATAACGCGATCATTCAAATACATTCAAAACATTCGGAGATGTGATTAATGCTGGAAGTCAAAGTGCCCTCGGTGGGAGAGTCCATTTCGGAAGTGCAGATCGGTCAGTGGCTGAAGCGGGAAGGCGAGTGGGTTGCTCAGGACGAAAACATCGTCGACTTGGAGACCGAAAAGGCGTCGGTTCAAGTTCCTGCCCCAGAAGCCGGCTACATTCGCAATGTTCGCAAGCAAGTTGAGGAATTTGCAGCGGTGGGAGATGTGATTTGTGAACTCGAACCTGCAGCGGCGCCCGCGTCCGCTGGCACTACTTCAACCACTCCGAGCGATAGTGCCCCCAAAGCCGCTCCGGAAGAGTCCCCACGAGTTATGCCCAGCGCTGAAAGGCTTATGGAAGAACGGGGACTGAAACCAGCGCAAGTGGCCGCGACTGGACCCGGTGGCAGGATTCTGAAGGAAGATGTGCTGGCAGCGACGAGCAAGCCTGCCACGATGCATGCTGTCGCTGCAAAGCCAGCAACCGTGCAGCCGAAAAGCTCTCCATCGTTGCAAGCTGCCGATTCGCGCGTTGTCACAGCGCCGGATGCCAGCTCTGTGAGCCGCATGGAAGAGGTCAAGCCGCTGAGTATGATCCGCCGGACGATTGCCGCCAGACTCGTTCAAGCTCAACAAACGGCTGCGTTGCTGACTACTTTCAACGAAGTCAACATGCAGCCAATTATGGACCTGCGCAAGAAGTATCGCGATGCGTTTCAAGAACGACACGGCGTCAAGCTTGGTTTCATGTCGTTTTTTGCCAAGGCAAGCGTTGAAGCGCTACGGCGTTTCCCGACGGTCAACGCTGAAATCAGAAATAACAACATCGTGTACCGACACTACAATGACATCGGAATAGCCATTGGCGGTGGCAAGGGCTTGGTTGTACCCGTCTTGCGCAATGTCGAACACATGTCGTTTGCCGAAGTTGAACGGTCGATCGGCGACTATGCCGCCAAGGCAATGGACAATCGCTTGATGCCTGAGGATCTCGAGGGCGGGACCTTTACGATCAGCAATGGCGGCGTCTACGGCTCGATGCTCAGTACGCCTATTGTCAATCCACCACAAAGCGCGATCCTGGGACTGCACTCGATCCAAGATCGTCCGATGGCGGTGAACGGTCAAGTCGTCATCCAGCCGATGATGTATTTGGCTCTAACGTATGACCATCGCATCATCGACGGCCGCGAAGCGGTGAGCTTCCTGAAGACCATCAAAGATGTCTGCGAAGATCCCACTCGCTTGTTCTTGGAAGTTTAAGTCGTGTCGGACAAGCCTCACGTCATCTGGCATGAACATGCTGTTGAACGTCAAGACCGCGAAAAACTCAACGGCCATCATGGTTGCGTGCTGTGGTTCACGGGATTGAGCGGCTCGGGGAAAAGCACCGTGGCCAATGTCGTCGACGCGTTGCTTGCCAAGCGAGGTGTCCACACTTTTTTACTGGATGGCGATAACATTCGGCATGGATTGTGCGCCGGCCCCAATTTGCTGGCTGAACGCCATGGAACGGAATTCGCCAATCGCTTTGGACTCGGCTTTGGTCCACTCGATCGCGAAGAGAACATCCGGCGCGTGGGGGCGATTGCGCAACTCTTCGTATCCGCTGGCATTGTGACCCTTACCGCTTTTGTCAGCCCCTATCGACGGGATCGATTGCGAGTTCGCGAGTGGATCGAGCAACATGGAAATGTTGGTGATTTCATCGAGATATTTGTCGACGCACCTCTCGAAGTTTGCGAAACTCGTGACCCTAAAGGCCTTTACAAGTTGGCTCGAGCGGGAAAGATCCCCAATTTCACCGGCATCCGCGATCCTTACGAACCTCCGGAAGCTGCTGAGCTCCATTTGCAGGCGGCGACAAAATCACCAACGGAGCTTGCCGCTGAGGTCATCGAGCATTTGGAGAAGCGACAGGTAATTGGGCAAGCACGATGATAGCAATCTAAGTTGACGATTCGCCCTAGACATTGCCCGTCCTCGGTTGCTATGAAGTCAAGTGCAGGGGGCTTGTTCCTTGCACCGCGTCGTCGATGCGGTTCCGTTCCAGCTCACGTTGCATGAGGCAAGTCTAGAGCCATGATTGGAAAATTTCTTTACGTCGGTGTTGGAGTACTGGTTGCAGTCGGCTGTTTTTCCAACGTTGGATCGGCACAAATGAATGAATTTCGCATTGAAACGGATATCCTTGTACCGTCGCAAACCAAGCCGGTGCAGCAAACCCTGACGCTGTTTCAGAATGGAATCGCATATGATTTCTCGCGCGACGAACCGGATCAAATTACGGTTGTGGATCCAGAGCGAAAGCGAATTGTGATGATCGATGGCCAGAGGCAGATTCAGACGCACATCGATTTGACATGGCTCAACAGCTATATGGAGAGCGCTCGCGTTGAGGCGGCCAACAGACCCGGGCTTGCCAAGTTCTTGGAAGACTCCAAAGTCATCGAATTCGACAAGTCAACGGAGACGTTTACGGTTGGATCAAACGTATTGCGGTATGCGGCCACGATGCAGTTCCCATCCGAAGAAGCGGTGGCCATCCAGTTCGCCCGCTTTGCGGATGCAAGCGCTTATCTGAACGCGTGGCGTGTCAACAGTCCTCCTCCCTTCGCTCGTATCGCCCTGAACGAAGCGGTCGCTAGACAAGGTGCGATTCCGGAAGAGATCACGCGCACCACCTACGTAACAGATCAAGAACGGGTCGTCGACAATCATGTACTCAAATGTCGCCTGCACCCAAACTGGAAATTGTCCAAAGATGATTATGCCCGGATCGACGATATTGGTAGAATGCTCGAGAAATACCAAACCGTTTCCAATACAGCCTTCTATCAAAAGGGGCCAACGGTAAAATCGGCCAACCTTTCGCAACCTGAACTCAAGTAGATCCGAGAGTTATATCTGCAGACTTGTTCTATCAGAAAGCTACGGACGGATTGGAAACAAGTTAGATGTCGATTCTCCTTTTCGAAGACGCAACTGTTCCCCAGCTTTCACCGATTACAACCGCCCGAGCGGCGTGCTGTATCACCGTGGGCTCTTATCACCTTTTGGATTTAATGCGGCAAACGGAGCAACCGTTGGTTGGCCTCGTGCGGCGATTCCTGCGCAGCCTAATGGCACTTGACCATGCCGATATGTTGCACATCGGTGATGAATCGTTGCCTGCAGATCAAGGCCCGACGCTATTACTCAATGCACGCACCATTCCCAGTGCAACCACTCTCAAAATCGTTCGAGAAATTCTTGCAGATCCACATTCCGGTATGGGGATCGTTTGGGATGGTGATCAGGTTGCCGCGATCGTCCGTCCTGGATGGAGCTGGGAATGGATTGCTGCGCAGGTAACATCGAACGTGGAATCACTTTTGCTAGCTGCGCATGACTTCCCAAGGCTCACGCATCCACTGAAACTGATGGCCTTTCCGCATGAAGTCATTTCGGCCAACATGGCGGTGATCCGAGAAAATTTGGACTATCGCATCGCCAGTGGTCGTTACGAACAGCAAGCGGATGGCGTATTCGTAGCTCGCGATGCGAAACTTGGAGCCTACGTGCTCACAGAGACGAACCAAGGTCCAATCGTCATTGATGAACAAGCAACGATCGGACCTTACACGTTACTACGTGGTCCCATCTACATTGGTCCCAAAACGCGAATACTGGAGCATGCGGCGATTAAGGATGCAGTTTCTCTTGGCCACACGACTAAAATTGGTGGTGAAGTTGAAGCCTCCGTCGTCGAACCGTTTACCAACAAACAACACCATGGTTTCCTAGGACATAGCTACTTGGGAAGTTGGATCAACCTTGGCGCTGGGACCTGCAACTCCGATTTGAAGAACACCTATGGCACCGTCAACATGGAGTATCCCCATGGAAAAGCCGCCACTGGCATGCAGTTCCTGGGCTGTGTGATGGGAGACTATAGCAAGACCGCTATCAACACCGGTATATTTACTGGTAAAGTAATTGGGGTGTGCAGCATGATGTACGGCTTTGTCACCGGAAACGTCCCAAGCTATGTCAACTACGCTCGATTGTTCGGGCAGATGACAACGCTTCCTCCCGAAGTAATGATCGCTACGCAACAACGCATGTTTTCGCGGCGGAAGGTTGAACAGCGACCAAGCGACATGCAATTGCTACATGACATGTATCGCATGACCCAGCACGAGCGTGATCGCTTTGGTGACGCGCTTGGCTTTTAGCAACAGTGGCTTCTAAAACCAAACGATCCACATGAAATCAGGGGAAGTCAGTTCCATGAAGGCGATTGCACCACTACTGGTCGGCCTGGCGGTAACAGCCTCATTGGGCTGCCGTAGCGAAGTAACTTCCTCATCGGCCGTAAATTCACCCACCGAAACGCAAGCACAAGCTACCCCAGAACCGGCACCCCACGATTTCGGCGCCTTCTCGTTTGTGATTCCCGATGGCTGGACCGTTGCCACTCCCGATGCCAACAAGACCAAAGCGATGTTGCTGTTGGATGGCACCAATTGGCAAGAAGCCAAGGCGATGCTCAAGGTCGACGTGGGTGCACCAGCGGCTGAGTCTCCACGGCGACTAGCGGAATTATTTGCGCAGAATGCGGGTGGGACTGTGCAAGCCGAAGAAATAAACTTCGATGGCGCAACGGGTGTAAGCGTGATGACGGACAGTAAGACACTTGAAGTTCCCAAACATATTGTCGCCATCTTCCATGACGGCAACGCTTATTTAGTCATGGTGGGGGCCACCGAAGGTACCGACGTCCTAAGCGCGATGCACACGGTACTTGACACTTGGAAATGGACGAGCCCCGATGGTGCTCCCTCCGGGCAACCGTGACTCCCCAGAAAGTAACCGCGACGGACTACTGTGGGCCGCGACTTACTCGACTTTGCAATTACCAGCCGCTCCGCGGGCATTTCTCAACCCTAGCATCCAGCCTAGGGCATCCACATCTTGCTCAGTTTTGTTAAGATTTTGAGACTTCTCAAGCAGCGTATCTGAATCAAAACGCAATTTGGGTGAACAGCGGTTCCATGTGTGATCTCTCCATCGCTTGGTTGAGGCCGCATGGCGTTAGAGGTGGACGTTATCTGCCGCTCGCAAAGAAGCGTCAGGGCAAGGAGAGCTGGATATGGCAATGCGCAATGCGCAAGTTGGCGATAAAGTCGTTTTTGCGAAGGACAAGTTCAGTACGGTTCCCGGTAAACGCGCCAAGGAGGTGGCGGCTACCCCCAAAGGTGACAATTACAGCTACATCGTTGAGAAGTACTGGCTTGTCAAGGAAGTCCACGAGTCCGGTTCACTCTTGCTTTTGACCCGCCGAGGAAAAGAACATACCGTGGCGGCAGATGACCCTCGCTTGCGCCGTGCAAACTGGATAGAGAAGATCCTCTATCGAAAACGCTTTCCCTCCTTGGACGCAGCTTCGAACGACGTTCGTCCCGACGGGGATGACGCCCCCCAGTCGAAATCTAATTGAATAAACAACCACTCGCGAAGTATACTACCACAAAGTCTTCTGCTTACTGCTTTCGTCACTGTTGGGGGCTAGAAATGGTTCGTCAAGCTATTTTGCTGATCGCTTGTTTGGCATTACCATTCATTTCGCCAGCCTGCTTTGCCGAGACCTTTCGTTTTAAGGATGGACGAGTCATCGCGGGCTCGCTCAAAAACAAGCCCGAAAAAGTCGTCAACGGCAAGACGGAGATTCGCTGGGCTATCGAAATTGAACCCGGCACTTTTGTTCTAATCGATCCGGACGAGCTCGAGGATAAAGTTCGAAAACCAGATCCAAATGCCGTGCAACAATACACGGACAAGGTCAAGGCGATGCCCGAAACGGCGGATGCGCATTTCGAGCTCGGTGGCTGGTGTGCGAGCGTTGGTCTAAGAGACTTGCAAGAGGCTCACTACTTGCGTGCGCTCGATCTGGATCCGAATCATGGCCCAGCCAATGTTGCTGCTGGCTATCACAAGAACGACGATGGTCGATGGGTCAAGGAAGAACGTGTCATGGGAGGCGAGCGGGGCAAAATTCGCTTTGGCAACGGCTGGCGTTTTCCTGAAGCAATCGCCATTGAACAAGCTGACGAACAGCGCCGCTTGAAGCAAGCCGCAGCCACCAAGGATCTCCTGCGCTGGCATACCGACGCGATCAAAAACAGTGGTAAGCGACAAACGCTGGCGCTCGAAAGCCTCAACAACATCTCCGACCCCTTGGCCGTTGGCATGCTGACAGAACTCTTGCAGGGAACCAAGAAAACAGCTCCCGCAGCACCTCCTCCGATGCGAATCCTCTATGTCAATTTATTATCGCGCATTAAAACTGCCGCCGCTGCTCAAGCACTCGCTCACACCAGCATCATCGACCCTGAGGTCCAGGTGCGAAGTGCCGCGCTCGATAGTTTGACTGGCGAAATGCAGATTCCAGCCATCCCGGTCTTCGTGAAGTACCTTGGCAACAACAATAATGCAATTGTCAATCGTGCTGCCGATGCACTCGGGCAACTGAACGCACAGCAAACCGTTTTTGACCTGATCGAAGCACTGGTAACCAAGCACAAACGCAAAGTGGGCGGTGGCAATACCAACTATAGTCCTGGCTCCATGTCGTTTGGTGGTAAAGAAAAGATCGAAGAGTACTTTGAGCAAAACCCCAGCGTGCTCGGCAGCCTCTCCCAAATGACCGGAGTCAATTTCGACTACAACAAGCCCCAGTGGTTAGCGTGGTACGCAAGTGTCTACGCACCACCTGCTGGAGACCTGCGCCGCGATCCGTGACGTCAGCTTACATGCCAGCACGCAGGGCTTCTAAGTGCCTGGCAAAATGGTCAGCCAACACGTCGATGTAAGTATCGCGATGCGATTCGAGCACATGTCGGATAGCTGGCCCGAGTTCGGGATCCGTTAACGTCGATCCAAAAGTGCAATGCAAAATCTGCCGCCCGGGTTCCGTAAATCCAACGCCCTGGGGCACATCTGACCAACATTCCAAATATACGCGTTCCAGTTGCGTAGCGCTTAACTGCGATTCATCTGCCACGGTCGCGTTTGTTGCTGAGACGTGGTACGTGGCGCGATCGTTGTCATAGCGAGCTCGTGCAAATCGAATGATTTGGCGAAACAATGGCTCGTCATGACGTGCGACGACACGCAGAGCTTCCAGGTAACTTGTGCCCGCTGTCTTGACGTGAAAGCGACCTTGAGTTGCCCGCGCCAGCGCGGCGTACATGCACAATTTGTCAGAGCCCGAATGTAAACTTAGCTTGTAAGGCCCAAGCAAACTAGCAATGGCTGCATGATCGTGCAATGAGGATTCGAGCGCCGCTACATCGCCTTTGTAATCCACTCCCTTCTCCAACTCGCCAATAAAACGTGGCGCCAAGCTCACCAGCTTCATGCCGCCTTGGATGCATTGGTCAGCGATGATGTAGTGTTCGGCTAGCGTGGTTGGCTGGTCTGTTTCATCGACCGACAATTCAATTTCGTAGTCGTTTCCAGCTCGCTCATTGACCGTTTTGATGTAGTTACCCAGCTCCAATGCATGAGCAATTGCAGCTCCATATTTCACGGCACTCCGCATACATGCCTGTTCATCCAAATTCAAAACGCGATTGGTCGGCAACTTCACCGTCCGATTTAGATAGTGATCAAACCAGGGCACTCTATCGCGCACGGCCGAAAAGCGTTCTCGCAAATCTGTTTCCGAGTAATCGTCTGCCCGTTGATCGACATGCTCGGAAGGATCAATCGTAAAGAACGTAAAACCAACTGCTGCGGTAGCGTCGACGTCGGCTGGCTTCTTAAGATGATCCGCGTCGGCACCCACCGGACCAGTCCAGCCGGCCTGCCGCGCACCGAACATGGCATCCTCCATGACTTGCGCTGGGGTCCGCTGAGTTCTCGTCATTTCGCGAATCGACTGTTGCGGAAAGATCGGCAGGATCCCATTCCCAGAGCGCTGCATGGCAGCCACGTGCCCCGGCGTTGCCAAGCCAATGCGATCGCCAAATCCAAAACTGGGGGCCATCCCTAACGCAACGCAACGCATCTCATCTGGACCAACCGACATTGTCACAAGCTCTCGCGAAAGTGGGAGGAATGGATGAAACCTGGCTAGCCGCTAAACGATACTGGTTTAAGCTTTCGCTTTCAATCGGACTACTCATGCATGTTTTGTTCGAAACATCGCGATTTCCGCCACCAAACCAGGACCAAATGCCAGTAACACACAGTGCCTGGGGTTCTCAAGGTCACATCCCAAGGAACGGTCGACTGCATACTGCTGTAGAAACTCATTGAGAATAAACAGTACCGTGGGAGAGGACATATTGCCGTTGAGTTGCAGGATGTTCCGCGATGTACTTAAGGCGTCATTGCTCAGTTCCAAACTATTCTGAACTGCACTCAAAATCCTTGGTCCACCCGGGTGAACGCCCCAGTAGTTGACATCCTTTAACGTCAATTCGCGGATTGCCAACCAGTCGTTCAACCACTGCGTTAGCCCAGCCTCAATTTTATCACCTACTTCGCTGGTCAAGAGCATTTCGAAGCCGTGATCCCCCACTCGCCAGCTCATCGCTTGCTTGGAATCGGCCAAGACGAGTGAGCCTGTATCTACCAACTCCCAACTACCCAAACTCGATGACTCACTCCCGATCTCATTTGTCGTTGTTGCTTGTGAAATCACCACGGCTGCAGCTCCATCGGCAAACAGGGCGTTTCCGACGATCCCTTCACTATCCCACTTGAAGCGATAGTGCAGGCTACAAAGCTCGACGCAACAAACGAGCACTCGTGCATTTGCATCGGCACCAGCAATCCCCAGCGCGGCTCGCAGGCCATTGATCGCACCGTGACAGCCCATAAACCCAACGTTGATTCGCTGCGTCGAAGGGGGTAGGCCCAATTGATAAATCAACTCGATGTCTACTCCGGGTGCATCAAAGCCGGTGCAGGATACGGTAACCAAGTGAGTGATTTCAGAGGGTTCCATGGCCGCCGAGTCCAAAGCCCGCTGGCAGGCCTTCAGGGCCAAGTCCGAAGCAAATTCCGCATAGAGTCGCATCCGTTCTAACGTTGTTGGACCGTGGCTGCTCCCACCGGTGACTTGCGGAATCACCGCCGGTGCCTGCGTCAAATTATTGCGCGGAGCGTCGCTGTCCACAGTGGCTGGCTGGCACCAATTGTAAGCCACTTGATGGGGAACGCAGGTATGACGGTTCTCTACCTCAGATTTCTTGTACAACACGCGCGCCATTCTCGCTTGCCGTTCATCCTCGCACACGATGTCGGTGAACATCTTCAACGACTCTGCCTGGGACATACGATGCTCGGGAGTGGCTGTCCCAAGTCCGAGTAAAGTCGGCAGGCGAATACTGGCAGAGGCTGCTCCAGTCGGAGAAGACGTCGACTTGTGAAGCGCTAGTTTCATGCTAGACCTTTAGTTGAGTTGGTTGACGAGACATTGTTGTTGAGCCGGAGAATAATTTTGGAGGCAATTTTAGGTTGGAGTCGAAGCACAAAATGGGCCAACCAGCAAAGCGCCGGATGCTTCAACCCGCTTGCAATGGTCCGACAAAGCCGTTGCTCCACAAGGATGTGTTGCCGGTACCAGGCTTCCCAACGCTGAATGAGTTGCTCGTCCCAGGCATCACACGCTGCGCATGCAAATTCAGCAACTCCAATGCCAGTTTGCAAGGCCCATCGAATCCCCTCGCCCGTAAATGGTTCGATGTAACCGACCGCATCACCCACCAAGAAAACGCGTTTAGTTGCCATCCGCGAAGCTCGCGACGTCAAAGGTGGTGTGCCACGCCACACGACTTCTTCGGCGTTCAACGGGGGCGCTCCGGCATCGCGTAAAATGGCATCGACAAGGGATTGCGGTCCGCGTTCCTGCAAACTCCGACGATTGACCGCAGCCGCAACGTGCAAACGCTGGCCGGCGATCTGCGTAAGCCCAACATAGCCATCTCTGGATACCACCATGTGGATCGTGCCCGGTTCATATTGCAAATTCGACTCTTTGTAAATGGCCTCAACGCCAATCCGCGAGTTCTTCGAGACGGTTTGCTGGAGTGCTGGCATGTTCCTTAACGCCGATCGATTGCCGAGACCGCAGGCTATCACAACAACTTGGGCCGATACGACAACACGCCCTCGACCGCGGACGAGTTCCACAAGTTGTTCCTGTGCATCACTCACTTCAAGAGCGTCACTCGACACAAGTCGATCAGCCACATGACAACTCTTAGCAACCAGCCCTGCCGTTACGCCGCACAAAAATTGTACTCCCAGCTCAACCGCAACATCGACGAGACATTGATCCATTTCAGAACGATCAATCGCGCAGCCGCTAGGTGTAGGGAAGCAGAATCGTTCTCCACGATGGATCAACATAAATCGACTGAGTTCGGGGGCCTTCTTCCAAAGTGGGTGTTCGGGTCCAATCAACTCTCGCAGCAAGTTCTGGGACACTTGATTTAAACAGCCGCCACACACCTTGCGTCGTGGAAACTCCTTGGCGTCGACCAGCAGAACGTTTAAGCCTTTGCGTGCACAAGAAATGGCAGCTGCCGCTCCCGAAGGTCCAGCACCGATAACAATTACGTTCCACGCGCGGGAGAGTTCCGTGAAATCGTTTGATGTCTTCATCCTTGGATATCCGGCTTCCACTCAATGAATAGTCGCTCCGGCCAATGCTTGTGCAACTTTCCATTTCGCACACCGGCCTGCTTTAAGATGTTTCCCATTTCAGCCATAGTGAATGCAGCTCGTACCGACAACAATCCATCGACATGCACCACCCGGCTTCGCGTCAACAGATGAACTCCGATCCAACATACATAGTACCCAAGTGGCGAGCGCAATAGATCTTCAACCAAAATTAGATGACGAGCCGCTGTCGAAAACTTTTTTAAGATTTCGACCACTTCCTGTTCCCTAAAATGGTGCAAAAAAAGTGAGCAAAAGACGACGTCCGCAACCACAGGGAGTACTTGCCGCGTGACATCGACGCAATGCAGTTCGAGTGACAGGTTGTCGCCTTCAGCCCCTTTGACTGCCATTGCCAAAGCGCGTTCACTAAAATCACATCCGATGGGAAGTAGATGATAGCCAGCACTTCTAGCCCGCATCGTCAACTGGCGCAACACGAAACCATCGCCACAACCTACATCCATGACACGCAACGGCTCTTGTCGGCTTTGTTGCTTCAGCAGCGGCAAGAGCTTGGCCCACAGGCGGTTGGTTGTTCCAGTCAGCCAATGCACGCGCGCAAGTGCACTAAGCGCTCGCGTGTGCTCCACCTCGCCCAAGCTCGGATCATCCATAATTTCCGGCTCAAGCTGTCGCAATTCAAGAAATGGCAATGAGGAACTCCGCGTTTCGCGTCAAATTTGAATAACCAACGCACATTATACGACCATGACACCACATAGCGCATCGGGCAGTGGATTTTTCCTTAGAGAACTGCTCCCATGGCTTGAAGCTCACGACGGCTCCAGCGAAGCGAACTCGGGCTCACAACCTGTGGCAGGAGCAGCGTTGTCGAGTTTGAGTTTAAGTTTAAGTTTAAGTTCGAGTTTAGGTTTAAGTTTGCGTCGCCCTAAACATCTTCCAGTGTTGCTACGGCTTGTAAGCCAAAATGCCGTCAATGGGCGTTGAGGTACGACAGCCTACGATGTTAGTGAATCCGATCGGCCGTAACAGAGCTTCATATTCGCTCAACGTTCGCTCCTTCCCTTCCGTGCAAACGAGCATGTTCAAATTCTGCATCTGTGCCCAACTTGGCCCAGATTTATCTTCACTCAAAATTTTCTCGCAGATCAGCAAAGCACCACCGGATGGGAGCGATGAGAAGATTTTCGTGAGTAATCGAATGATTTTATCGTGGCTCCAATCGTGGATGATTCTCCCGAGGGCATACAGGTCACCTTGCGGTAAGGGGTCGTCAAAAAAGTCTCCCGAAACGAGTTGCAGGCGATCGCGTACCGCAGAGCTTGCAGTTATTGACTCTGCCAAGCCTCTGGCGGCAGGCAGGTCAAACACGGTGGCTCGCAATGTTGGGTAACGTTCACAGGCCGCAATGGCCAAGTGCCCTGTCGCACCGCCCAAGTCGACCATGTGCGCGAATCCACTCAGGTCCAGTGCGTTGACCACGGCCGGAGAGCTGATCATTCCAAATCCATGCATGCCCATCAGAAACTCATTGGCCGCTTCCTCCGTTTTGAAAAAACTCGAAAAAATCGGCTCGTCCCATCCAAAACACTGTTTCCAACGGTTTGTGCCCTCACGCACTGCATCTTCTAGTTTGTCCCAAACCTGCCAGCCGATTTGGTTGGAATAGTTGATGTAGCCGGTCATGCGACGCGGACTGTCGGATGTCAAGTAAGTGGCGGCCACGTCGGTATTTACATACCCCTGTTCAACTTTTTTCAACAGTCCTACACCGTGGAGAGCGTCGAGCAAACGTTCGAGTGCATCGACATCACATGCGAGCTTCTGCGACAAGTCGACGACGGTGACCGGCTGGCTGAGAGCATCAAACACGCCCAAGCTAACCCCCGCAAACATCGCCTTCGATCGGCGGTAGCCTTGCAATAAATCGACGACGATTTGCGGGTCGGCCGTTGTAAGATCCTGAGCCATTCCAGTCTCCATTGTAGAATTTAAAAGAGTCCTCACCGCGTCGAATCACAATCCGCATCCGAGGCCGCGGCGCGAATATGTTCGTCAATCTTGCTTTGAAAGTCCGCGACCCGCGAAATCAATTGCGGATATTTGGCAGCACACGCCTCCAGTACTTCGCTCAACCGCCGTCCACTGCGCACGATCTCATCTTCGCTGCTGCGCCGGAAATCGGTGAAGTGCTCGTTCAACTGCTCGATCTCTTCACGCCCTATCGACGCTGATTGTAACATCGAGATGATTTCGGCCAGCAAAAAGGCAAATTTTAAGTAGCCCTGCGGGTCCCCTGGCAATGGACCGTCACTCATCGGATTCGACCAGACCGGGGCAAATTCGTCGTCGACTGCATTTTGTCCATCGCTGGATTGAAGCGTTCTACTGTCGCTCCGCCCTTCATCAGCGTCTTCCGCATCCAGGTCGTCAGCTTCCAAGTCATCATCTATGTCATCTTCATCAAAACTTTCTTCCTCTTCATCATCCATGTCGCCGTAGAGGCCTTGCTCCATTTCCCAATCCTCACGCAGTTCATGGGTGGAAAATGCAAATTCATCGTCAAGCTCCAAATGGTGGCCGTCAAAAATGATGAAGCTTGGGCCAAAAGCATGTTCTGCCATCATCTTGCAAATCGGACAGTCACAGTCGCCGGTGTGCCCTTCACCCACTGGCGTTTCGATGCCGGTAATGTCGATTTCGCTTCCACAGGGAACTCGGCGGCGACTGCACTCGATAATGTAGTTGGGTGACAGTCCATCTTCATCTGGTTCTTGCAGCCATTGCGTTTGAATGTCGCGCAGGAATTCGACAAATCGACGGTGCACTTCTGCGGGTACGTTGGTCATGTTCTTGTCCAAACGGACGCCAACATTGCGACACCAAATCCACCCCGCAGAAATCAGTTCGCGGCACAGATCAAAGTATGTTACCAGTTCAGGCAGCCCCATGGGTGTGGTTGCATAATTGGTAAATTCATTGGGCAGCGCCGTCAGTACATTGCCTTCATCGGCACGCGCCTGCTGAGTGTTGACGAGCCGCTCGAGCCAGTCTTGCGCACCGTGCAATTGTTCACGTGGTGTCCGTCCATGTAGATCCTCGCGCGGGGTCATCAACCAATCACGGTGCACGTTGACCGTCATCTCATGCCGCGCCCGATGGTTTTCCAACACCGCTGGATCCTTCGCCGAACATGCCGCAAATTCGCCTAACATCCGCCGCGCCAAGTCCTCCAGCAGCGGTTCACCATATAACACTTGTCGGTTGCAAGTCGGAATGTCAAGCGACGTCGTTCGCTCGCAAAAAGCTTGCTCTGATGTGGCATTCTCCTGATACTCCCACCACGGAGGAAGATGAACGCCAAACGAACATCGCTTGCGTCGACTATTTTCATCGTCGACTTCCAGTCCTTGATTCCGCCCCGCCATTGGAGCCAACGGGCCTGCCACCACTCGCTTTCGCACTAAATCGATGACAACCCATGCACCGTCGCTCGTCACGGACTCAATCGCCGTAGTTCGGTCGACCGTTTCAAATGCCAATCCATCAATGAACTCGGGGACCACCGGTATTCGATAGCGCGGCCAAACAACGACCATATCTTCCCAACATGCTGGATCTTCGGACGCAAGCGAGACAATCGTCAGCATCGGGTCCTCACTCAATGACCTGCACAGACGATAACTTTGCTCGTCGATAATCACGACTGAAACCAATTGTTCTTGACTTTCCATGGGATCACCTGTTTTCTTGTAAATGAATAGGACAGCTTCAACTCGATCAGTGTTAGTGACCCAGGCGAAAGCTAACAAGAAAATTCTTGTCTATAATCATTGACGGAGAATTTGCCGATTCCTTACTACGCTGGCGAAAAAAAAATCAAAATAGTTTTGCAGGTGCCGCGATACTGGTAGTTGTGGGAGCCGAAAGAACGCAAATTGCCCATCTTCCGCATTGACGTGAGTGGTAAACCGAAGCTCAGTGGAAGTCGCGGCTGCGCAGGGTTAACCCCCCGACCTGTTGCGTTAAGTCGTCGATGCGCCCGACCACCACATGGATCACTCCTTCGCGGTTCTCTAATACTCCCGTTGCCAACCAGGCATTGGATTGCCGAGCTAGCTTGTAGTGCTTTTGCCAAATCTCCGGCTTCAATACCAAGTTCATCGAACCGGTCTCGTCCTCAAGCGTGACAAACGTTATCCCCTTGGCAGTACTCGGTCGCTGCCGCAGCAAGACGACGCCTGCCACCCTCACAAATTTTCCGTCGACGCAGTCTTTCAATTGCCGCGCCGTGGTGACGCGCAGTCGATCGAGCTGGTCCCGCACAAACGACAACGGGTGGGCCCGCAACGAGAGCCCCGTCGTATCGTAGTCAGCGTAGACTTCTTCGATCGGCAGCATCGGCTTGAGCGCGATCGGCAGTTCGTCATCACAATCGGCTCCTGTCGATTCCAGTAGCGAAAAGTCCTTGGACTTACGGTCCTGGGCCAGCGCTTGCCAATACGCGCTCCGCCGGTCTCCAACAATGGACTCCAATGCGCCGGCGTCGGCCAGTTGCGTAATCATTGCCTGTCCCAGTCGCGTCCGCCGTGTAAAATCTGCCAAGTCGCGATAGGGACCGCGCTGCTGGCGTTCTTCTACAATGGCCAAACCAACTGATTCGCGCAACCCACGAATGCGGTTGAAGCCCAAGCGCAAGTACCAGTCGGCTGAATTCTTGGACTTCGCTTCCAGCGTACACTCCCAGTGGCTCATGTTCACATCGATCCCCAGCACGGCGACACCATGTTCGCGCGCATCCTGCACCAACTGCGCGGGAGCGTAGAAGCCCATTGGCTGGCTGTTGAGAATCGCCGCACAAAATGCAGCCGGATAATGATGTTTGATCCAGCACGAGACATACACCAGCAAAGCGAAGCTGGCTGCGTGTGACTCCGGAAATCCGTATTCACCAAAGCCGCGAATCTGTGTGAACACGGTCTCAGCGAACTGAGGAGTTAGTCCGTTGGCCAACATGCCGTCGATCAACTTTTTGTGGAATTGGTCGATCAACCCAGGTCGTCGCCAAGCCGCCATGGCACGCCGCAGTTGATCCGCTTCGCCAGGCGTAAAGCCAGCAGCCACGACCGCCAGACGCATGGCTTGCTCCTGAAAGATAGGAACCCCCATCGTCTTCTTGAGCACATCGCGAATCCCTTCGTTAGGGTATTCGGGCTGCTCGCCAGTTCGTCGCGCTTTCAGATAGGGATGAACCATATTACCCTGAATGGGCCCCGGGCGAACGATCGCAACTTCGATCACCAGGTCGTAAAAACACCTTGGGCGGAGCCTCGGTAACATGCTCATTTGAGCACGGCTCTCGATCTGAAATACCCCCACGGTGTCTGCCTTGCAAATCATGTCATACACATCGGCATCTTCTGCCGGTACGCTTGCCAAAGTCAACTCGCGTCCAGCATTCTGTCCTATCAATTCGAAGGCTCGTCGAATAGCGCTAAGCATCCCAAGCGACAGACAGTCCACTTTGAGAATCCCCAGTTCATCCAGATCATCTTTGTCCCATTGGATCACAGTGCGACCATCCATGGCTGCGTTCTCGAGCGGACACAGCTCGCAGAGCCAGCCTTGGGTCATGACCATGCCGCCCACATGTTGCGACAGATGGCGTGGAAAACCCACCAAGTTCTCGAACAGATACAAGAATCGTTTGCCGATTTCAGAGGCTGGTGCGATGCCACAATCCGCAGCTCGATCGGCCATGCTACCTTCAGTCAAACGCGAGTCGACGAGTTTGCTGAGCGCGTCAATGGCATCCAATGAAATCCCCAGGGCTCGACCGCAATCGCGGATGGCCGAACGCGTCCGGTAGGTTATGACAACTGCTGTCATGCCCGCCCGATGTCTGCCGTACTTGTTGTACAGATACTGCAACACTTCTTCGCGACGTTGGTGCTCGAAATCGACATCGATATCGGGTGCCTCGTTTCGTTCTCGACTAATGAATCGTTCGAACAACAAGTCGATGCGACTTGGATCGACCGACGTGATTTCTAGACAATAGCAAACAGCGCTATTTGCGGCCGAACCACGCCCTTGACATAAAATGCCGCGACTCCGTGCAAATCGCACCGCATCCCAGACGGTCAAGAAATATGCCTCGTAGTTCAACTCTTCAATCAACCCGACCTCATGCTTCAGCATTTGCACGATCTTGTCAGGTACGCCACCTGGAAACCGACGCTTGGCTCCCTCCCAAGTCATTCGCTTCAGAAAGTCGATAGGTCGCTGACCATCAGGGGCCATTTCGACCGGATACTCGTACTTCAGTTGATCAAGATTGAAATCGATGCGCTGGGCGATTTCCTCCGTCCGCGCAATGGCGTCTGGACAGGCCGCATACATCTGCTCAATCGCATTCAACGAACGCAGATGATACTGAGAATTCCCTAGTCGTTGGCTGGCGATCTGGTCAATCGTTGTGTTAAACCGCGTAGCCATCAAGCAATCGTGCAACAACGAGCGCTCGGCGATATGGTACGCCACGTCACCAGCAGCCACCAACGCCACGCGCGAGCGGGCACTTAGCTCGATCAGTCGTGAGAGCTTGGCTCGGTCGTCCACCCCGCGATGCAATTCGGCCAGCAAATATCCGCGATCACCAAGGTGCTCTCGAAAGAAGGCCAGCCAACCTAGCCAACCCAAATCATCGCGTGGATCAAATTCAGCCGCAGGCAAAGACAATTCCTTGTCATTGGTGGGCTCGATGATCTCATGAACCCATGCACCACTCGTGCTTAGTCGATCCAGCACTTCCACCGGATGCTCCAGTTCGACCCCGAGATCCGCTTGCAGCGCTGACCGGGCCTTTGTGCCTTCGCTTTCCCAGGGCATCACGTCTTGATCGTCAAAATGCAATTGATCTGCGGGTGGTGTTTCATCCACAACGGGCTGTCGCAACAATAATCCGCCGAGCAAGCCTTCAGACAGTTCAACGATATCGTTCCAGCGAATCTGACAGCCTCCTTTCTCCCGCCGCAATCTTCCACGGGTGATGATGCGGCAGAGACGTCCGTACGCAGCTCGGTCGGTGGGCCACACCACGACAGGAGGACCATCCACCGGATGCAACTCGGCTCCCACGATCAACGGAATACCTGCGTCTTTGGTTGCCGTGTGCGCTCGCACGATGCCAGCCAGCGAATTGCGATCGGTGATCGCCAAACCGGCATACCCCAATTCAGCGGCCCGTTGCATCAGTTCATCTGCATGCGATGCACCTTCGAGAAAAGAAAAATTGGACTTGCAATGAAGTTCGACGTAACGCATGGAATTGATTATTGCCAATCGATTACTTCGCCGGCAGCGAGCGATCGCATTCCCTGCTCGGTGCCGATCAAGAGCCTGCCTTGTGGATCCAATCCAGCGCATCGCCCAACCATTGTTTTCGATGCATGCGAGTCCACTCGTGCATGCGAAAAGCGAACTTGCAATATCTTACCAGTAAGTAAGCAGCGATCTCGCCAACCTTCGTGCCAGTGCCGTTCTCCGCAGGACCATCCCTTCAGCCAGTTTTCAAGTTGTTCGATCAATTCCACGAGCACGACCTCCGGCGACTGAGCTTGCGTCGTTTCGCGCTTCAGGCAAGTCGCTCGCGTTGCAAGTTCCATCGGTGCCCGCTCCCAATCCATATCCACGTTCAACCCTATACCAATCAACCAGGCTGTCGGGCTGTCGGGCAGACGTATCGACTCGATCAACATCCCCGCCACTTTGCGACCACTCAAATAAACATCGTTTGGCCATTTCAACTGACACAGGCATTGTGAACCAGAAAGGTTTGCTCCGATGACTGCTTCGACCGTATCGGCGACCGCAACACCACAAACCAGCGCCAGTTGATTCCAATCGCCAGGATGATCGGGCAATAGTTCCGACGGAATGACGAGTGTCAGCATCAAGCAACCATCGGGGGACCACCACACATGGTCGCTTCGGCCACGTCCCGCCGTTTGCCGATCCGCCACGATCAAAGCAGGCAGCTGTAGCGATCCAAGTTCGATCAATCTTCTAGCGGCCGTGTTGGTTGAGTCGATCGATGGATACCAATGCACCTCCCGCAACCATTGCCGGTTGAGCAATTCATCGATGATCGGTTGTCGAAACGGATCGTACGCGCGCACTAGATTTCCTTTACCCTACCGAAAAGCAACTTATAGCGATTGAATGGTAACACCCAATCAGCGCGAGGCGAAGGCGGCGATGGCGATGATGATCACAGCGATGGCAAGGACAAAAGTGAGTGCCCGCCACGATACGTTGCGTTCGTCTAGTGGACCAAGCTTGCGAACGAGACTGGCCATGCCTGGATCAACAACGCTGGCCGCACCAACGTCGGCGTGCGGACCTCCACTGCGACTCACTTCATCACTTGCGATCGCTAGTTTCCCTTGTCCAGTCACTGTGCGCTTCGAATATTGCTCGAGCAGTTGAAGCATGACTCCTTGAACAGCGCGGGCGTTGAATGGTCGTCGTTCGGGGTCTTTCTCCAAGAGCTGCGCGACCATATCAACCAATACTGGAGGGCAGTCGGGGAGGAAATCCGACACGCGTGGTGCGGGCTTGCGCAAGTGTTGTTCAAACAATACGGCAAAATTGGTACCTTGAAACGGTTTCTGTCCAGTCAATAGTTCGAACATTAGACAGCCCAGGGAATATAGATCCGCTTTACCCGTGATATTCGCTTCGCCGGTAATCTGTTCGGGAGCCATATAGGCATGTGTTCCGACGGTCAATCCTTCATTGGTCAGGTCAGCTGAATGCGTGTCACGCGCGATACCAAAATCACCCAACTTGATTTGACCGCTGCCGGTAATAAAAAGGTTTCCCGGCTTCAAATCGCGGTGGATGATGCCGTGGTTGTGCGCATGTTGCAGGGCGCTGGCTACCTGGCGTGCAATCGAAGCGACTTCTGGCCAAGAGAGGTTGCCAAATCTCTCCAGCAGCTCCTTAACAGTTCCCGTTTCCACAGGCTCCATGGCATAGAACAGTCGACCGTCATGACTTCCACCGCCATAGTAGCGAATAATGTTGGGATGCTTCAACTTGTCAAGGATGTCCATTTCACGCGCAAAGCGCGCACGCACCAACTGGTCTTTTGAAATGGCTGGTTGCAGCAGTTTGACCGCAACCGCTTCACCACTATTTTTCAGTTTTCCGCGATAGACGGCCCCGACCGTCCCAGCCCCGATGACCGCGCCGAGCTCGATCTGTTCAAAAGGAATCTTCATACGATCGTCCCTAAGTGTCGACTTGCGTCGACTTTCACTCCGCGAAAGTGGCAATGTAGAACAATTGTCCCCAATTGTTTTGTTCGTTACGATGGTTTTTTGCGATGGTTGCCCTAAATAATTAGGCGGGGTAAACAACAATTGGGGACAATTGTTCTACGTGCAGTCCCATTCGGTCCGATCCGGTGAACGGTCACAAATAATCGAACCATGCTTAGTTCATCTGCTGAATCTGATGGATGATTGCCAGCAGTTGCTGAGCCCGCGAGATCCCTCCGACCGTTTGAACGTAATCAATAGCGGCTTCAATCTCCACCATGGAAATGGCATTTCCCGACTCGTCCATCGCAGTTTCTCCAGTCGTTGCTGCGGTGGCTGCAACAACCGCCGCGGCTCGAGTCCGTCGACGCGTATACTTTTTCTTGAGCTGGGCTTTGGCGTTGGACACGTCCGCGGCGGTAACACCGTACTCCTCCAACGCTTTGACGACATCTCGATTGCGAGTCTGGGGGTTTGCGCGGAGGTAGTCTTGCACTCGCTGCGATTTACTTGGATTATCATGGTTCACGATGCGTCTCACTTGTGGCTAATTGCTAGTGCTTTGTCCAGATCGAGAATTAGGGTTGGAGGTAGCGGAGCTTGCTAGAGCTCCCGTTACTGCAGGACCTTTAGCAAGGTCCACTACCCCAAAAATCTAAGTTGGACCTCGATAGCAAAGGATCAGGGTTTGCAGTAGCGGTCGAGCCAATCGAAAAACACTCGACTCCACAGCACACCGTTCTGCACGGACTGAACCCAATGCCCTTCTTCCGGGAAATACAGGAAACGACTTGGAATGCCTTGAACTTGAGCCGCCGTAAAGGCTTCCATACCTTGCGTCACTGGGACACGAAAGTCCTTTTCGCCGTGGATGACCAGCAACGGGGTCTTCCAATTGCCCGCAAATTTATGTGGTGAGAAAAGCGCGTACTCTTTGGCGACTTCGTCACTCTTCCAGAATGGTCCACCGAGATCCCAATTCACAAAGAAAAGTTCTTCGGTCGATCCGTACATGGATTCCAAGTTATAGACACCGCAGTGGGCAGCCATGGCGCAGAAGCGATCGCCCGCGTTGCCCATCAGCCAGTAAACCGTATAACCTCCGAAGCTCGCTCCGACCGCGGCCACACGTTTGCGATCGATTTTGGGATCCGCCATCATTCCATCGGTTGCCGCCAAGATATCTTGCATCGCTTGGCCTCCCCAGTCGCCACTAATCTGGTCGTTCCATGCCTGTCCAAAGCCTGGAAGCCCGCGGCGATTGACCGCCAATACAACGTAGCCGCGCGAAGCCATCAAGTGAAAATTCCAACGATACGAAAACCATTGGCCGATCTGTCCCTGTGGACCACCTTGGCAATACGTGAGCATCGGCCACTGCTTACCTGACTCCGCATCGTAGTCCGGAGGAAGAATAACCCAGTTATGAATCTGCTTGCCGTCGCTGGCCGTAAAGTATCGCTCTTCAACTCTGGGCAACTCGAGCGTCTTGTAAATTTCTCCGTTCACATCGGTGATCGTTATGACTTGATTGGTTGCGGAGTCGACCAAGGCGAGTTCCGTAGGTCGCAACATGTTTTGTTGTTTGATCAGCAGACGCGTGCGGGTCCGAGCCGGTTCAGCACTGCCAACGCCGTCAGCGATGGCAAAGTCGAAACGTCCCGTGGTCAGCGTTTTCAACTGCGACGATTCGACGTCAATGGCATACGCTTGGATGGTTCCTCGCGTTTCACTGGTGAAAAAAAGTTGTTGACTATCATGGCTCCATGTGGTCCCGTGGGCCGTCTGATCGAGCCCACTAGTCACTTCACGCAGGCCACCTCCCGCGCGATCATAAAGCATAATACGATTGCGATCCGCCTCGAACCCTGGGCGCTCCATCGACTGAAAGGCAATAAATCGACCGTCGGGCGAATATTTTGGTTCCATGTCGTAGCCTGGCATGCCAGGTGTAACAGCTTTCATCGGACCGCCTTGCGCGCTGACCAAATAGATCCCCGTGTCGGTACTCTCCGCAAAGTTGTTGACCAACTTGAGTGTCAGCGCGACCTCTTTCCCATCCGGCGAAAACGCAAACTGCTCAGCTCCGCCGAAGGGAGGCACCGGACAATCAGCCTTCATCGAACTCATCAAATCGACCGGCGTTCCAGCTTGGCCATCCTCCCCCAGTTCTGCCACATGCACATGCGAATAGGCATAGTCGTGCCAGGCGTTCCAGTGGCGATACATCAGCGAGTCGATAATGCGGGCGTCAGCTTTGGGTAGATCGGCATAAAGCTCATTGACAGTGTCGTCCATCTTGATGTCCAAGGTAAACGCAATCGCTTGTCCACTTGGAGAGGGCTTCAAATTGCTGATACCATCGGCAATGTTTGTGATCTGCACCGGTTCGCCGCCGGTTGGCTTTAACAACCATGCTTGCGACTTGCCCTCTTCACCGGGCGCTGGAGCAACGTACAGCAGATGGTCACCGTCCGGACGGCGAATCCAACTGAGCGAATTAAGACCTCGCACATTCGACAACAAAACTTGTGCTGCAGGTGCCATCAGAGGCGTGTCAAACCCTATGGCTTTCTCGACGCCGGAGGCAGGTTGACCATTGGACGTATCGGGCAATTCCTGAATCAACAAGGAAGTCGTCCCAAAATTCGCTTCCAGATCGTATTTAGTGACTAAGTAGGCGACCTGCTTTCCGTCAGGAGAGACGACCGCATCGCCGATTCGAGCCAAATCGACAAGTCGCTCAGCGGTCATTCGCTCAGCTCGGGCAATCTGTGGTGATTCGAGAAACCCAATAAAACAAGTAGCCAAAATGATGAATGGGAGGGTGCTTCGCATTAGTACTTCCAAGTATGCCTAGTGAAGTGGACAGCTCGAAAAATCCCCGATTGAGACTCGACACGACAAGTCGCTCCTTAACCGGTCGAAATATTATAGCCGCAGTCCCAGCACGCAAATCGCTTGGCCGTGCTGACGGCGCAGAATCTGCCCATTATCTGTGTCAGAGTATCGTGACACGAGCAGTCGGATTATTGGCGTGGGTGCAGAAAACGAGGCGTTTGGACTATACTATTTCGGCTCCTCTAACCTCACTTCCTCCGACCGGTTCGTTTTCATGCGCAAACTCAATTTGATCGCCACCCTGTTTTTTGCCATTTCCGCCCTATTGTGGCAACAGTCCGCTCTCGCAGCCGACGTGAAAGTACTGTTTCTGGGAGACAACGGCCATCACCAACCCAAAAAACTTTCGACCTCCATCAGCCCCGTTTTGGCAGATGCGGGAATCGAGCTGACCTACACCGAGGACCTCGCCGATATCAATCCAGAAAATCTCAAGCAATACGCTGGATTGCTGGTGTACGCGAACATTGATGAAATACCGCCAGCTCAGGAGTCGGCATTGCTGGAATACGTCGCTGGCGGGGGAGGCTTCATCCCGTTGCACTGCGCATCGTTTTGCTTCCGGAATTCAGCAGCCGTCGTCGACCTGATGGGAGCTCAATTCCAAAGGCACGGCGGAGAAGTTTTCTCAACCGAAATCGTTCAACCAGAGCACCCCATCATGCAGGGATTTGGGGGCTTTGAAAGCTGGGATGAAACGTACATCCATACCAAACACAACGAGCGCAATCGCATTGTGTTGGAGGTCCGCAAAGCGGGCAATCAAGCGCAAGGGAAAACTGCCGAACCATGGACTTGGATCCGCACGCATGGAAACGGACGCGTTTTCTACACCGCTTGGGGACACGACCAAAGAACGTGGGAGCACCCAGGCTTTTTGAACTTGTTGCAACGCGGCATACGCTGGGCATGTGGCGACGATCCGGCGGTTGTGCCCCCTTACAGCGACTCCGAACTGTTTCCCATTCCCAAAATGACCGAACCGCGAACCGATGTCGCCGAGTTCGAGTACGAAGAGGTTGGGCCCAAGATTCCCAATTATCTGGCAGGCGAGCGCTGGGGCGTACAAGGTGACATCATCACCAAAATGCAGAAGCCACTGCCAGCCGAAGAATCGATCAAACACTATGTTACACCTGAACAATTCCATTTGGAACTTTTTGTCTCCGAACCACAAATTGCCGGCAAACCAATCGCCATGAACTGGGACGAACGAGGTCGACTCTGGTTGTGCGAGACGATCGATTATCCCAATGAACTCATGCCCCCTGAACAAGGTCGTGATCGCATTCGCATTTGCGAAGACACCGATCAAGACGGACTCGCAGACAAATTCACCGTCTTTGCTGAAAACATCAGCATCCCGACGTCGATTGAGTTCGCACATGGCGGGGTTATCGTCCAAGCTGGAGTGGAAACCCTTTTCCTGCGCGACAACGATGGCGATGACAAAGCCGACGAGCGGCGGGTACTGATCACGGGCTGGGAAATGGGGGATACCCACGGTGGTGTGAGCAATTTTCAGTATGGCCTCGACAATCGCTATTGGGCGATGCAGGGCTATAACGACTCGCACCCCAAGTACGCCGGCGGAGAACACCGCGGATTTCGACAAGGTCCGTTTGCTTTCTCTGTCAAGTCAAAGGACAACGAAGTCGCGGTCGACGACGTCGAATTCATTCGATCCACGACCAACAATAGCTGGGGCTTGGGAATCAGCGAAGAAGGTTTGATCTTTGCATCTACAGCAAACCGCGCCCCGAGCTTCTTTGTTCCAATTCCAAACCGCTATTACGAACGCGTGCGCGGATGGACGCCAAGTCTCATGGCAGACGCCATCGCCGCCGATCACCTGTTCACTCCCATCACCGATAAAGTCCGGCAAGTCGATCAGCACGGTGGCTACACGGCCGGTGCTGGACATGCGCTCTACACCGCTCGCAACTATCCGCAGGCCTGGTGGAATAGCGTTGCGTTCGTGTGCGGACCAACGGGACATTTGGTCGGTACATTCGTGATACAACCCGAAGGCTCGAGCTTCAGTGACCGTCACTCGTTTAACTTGATCGCCAGCGATGATGAATGGGCGGCTCCCATCATGGCCGAAGTTGGTCCAGATGGTAACGTCTGGGTCATTGACTGGTACAACTACATTGTGCAACACAATCCAACGCCACAAGGTTTTACCACTGGCAAAGGAAACGCCTATGAGTCCGATCTGCGAGATAAGACGCACGGCCGCATCTATCGCCTGGTTTACGACGGCAAAGATGGCCAAGCAGGCGCCGACGTCCCACCGGTACTTAATGCCGACGATCCGGCCAGCTTAATTGCCGCGCTGAAGCACCCTAATCGTCTATGGCGCCGACACGCTCAGCGCCTACTCGTCGAACGCAGCGAACAAGATGTTGTACCTGAATTGATCAAACTAGTGGAAGATCCAAGCGTGGACACAACGGGACTCAATCCGGCAGCAGTTCACGCCCTGTGGGTATTGCATGGCATTGGTGCGTTACAAGAGAGTTCCCCAGCAGTTGTTGCCGCCAAGAAGGCTCTCGCGCATCCATCCCAGGGTGTGCGCCGCAACGCTGCACTGGTCCTTCCGGCAGTTGCTGCATCGGCCGAAGCGATTGTTCAAGTTGATCTTGCACGTGATGTCGAGCCGCAAGTTCGCCTGGGAGCCCTAATGGCATTGGCCGACATGCCGAGCAACGCAAAGGCGGGTGCATACGTTGCCAGCCTGGCTCGGGAAGCCAACGCCATGTCGGATCGCTTTCAACGCGAAGCAGTGATTTGCGCCGCAGCGACACACGCCGATGGCTTTTTGATCAACCTGCTGACTGCAGAAAAGAAAAGTACGGAAAATGACACCACAGCCGAAACACTCCGAGTCGTAGCCGAACATATCGCCCGCTCCGGGATGGAAGCGCCTGCGATCGAACAACTCCTCGACGCACTTGCCACAGGCGACGCAGCTTTGGCGCAACCCGTCATCGAAGGTCTCGTGGCTGGTTGGCCCCGCGATCAACGGCCCACGTTGAGCGGCAAGAGCGAAGCCACATTGCAAAAATTGATCGAATCGCTTCCCGCGACCGCTCGAGGCCCATTGGTGCGCTTGGCGATCACTTGGGGAAGCGAAGGCGTGGGAAGTTACGCAAAACAGATTGCGCAGTCACTGATGGAATCCATCGAAGATGACTCGGCCAGAACCAGTGAACGGATAGCTGCTGGTCGTGAATTGATTAGCCTAATGGGCGGTGAACCAACGACGGTCTCTGAATTGGTCGAGTTGGTCACTCCGCAGTTGCCTCCAGAATTGTCGAGCGGCCTGTTGCGATCACTCTCCGAGGCAACAGCCGATAACGTCGCAAACGAACTGATTTCAGCTTGGAGTGGTCTGACGCCAACACTACGAGATGATGTACTTGTCGTTCTCCTTGCGCGCCCAGTCACCACGCAAGCGCTGCTGGAAGCCATCTCGGCTGGCAAAATCACCATCAACGACTTGTCCCTCGACCAACGCCAGTCGTTGCGTTCCCACCCAAGTCGCGATATTCGACGACAAGCTGAGGATTTGATGTCAGCCGCTGGTGCGGTCGTGAACGCGGATCGTCAAAAAGTGATTGAAAAATATGCGGAAGCGACGCACGCCACCGGAGATGCTGCGGCTGGCAAGCTCTTGTTCACCAAGAACTGCGCCAACTGCCATAAACACTCGGGCGAAGGGCAAGAAATCGGGCCCGATCTTACTGGCATGGCAGTTCATCCCAAAGAGGAATTGCTGATCCATATCCTCGACCCCAGCCGCAGTGTTGAAGGGAACTTCCGCCGTTACACGCTACTGACAGCGTCCGGTCAAGTTTTAAGTGGCATGTTGGCCGCAGAGTCGCTGTCGGCAGTGGAGTTGATCGATGCGGAGGGTAAACGCAACTCCATTACTCGCGACGATATCGAACAACTAACAAGTACAAATCTGTCGCTCATGCCTGAAGGCTTCGAACAGCAGCTCGATATTCCTCAGATGACCAACTTGCTCGAATTCTTGACCAGCAAAGGTCGCTTCGTACCGGTCCCTCTGGCCGGGATCGCAACTGCAATCAGCGATCGACCTCTGTTTAGCGACGACCGCAATGGACCCGATCGAATGATCTTCGACGACTGGAGCCCTAAGGTCTTCGCCGGTGTGCCCTTTCAACTGGTCGACCCCAACAACGGCAAGCGTGCGAACATGATTATGCTCAACGGTCCCCTTGGTCCGGTCCCACCAAAAATGCCACGCGAAGTCTCCCTGCCATGCAACATGTCAGTCAAATCCATTCATATGCTTGGTGGCGTTAGCGGTTGGGGACACCCTTACGATAGTGAAAAAACGGTGAGTGTCATCGTGAGACTGCATTACCAAGATGGTCAAACCGAAGATCACGAATTGCTGAACGGAGTGCATTTTGCCGATTACATTCGGCGCGTGGATGTCCCCGAATCGCAATATGCATTCAGACTGCGCGGACAGCAATTGCGATACTTGTCCATTTCGCCGAAAGAAGCCAAACCCATTGCGACGATCGATCTGATTAAAGGGAACGACGCAACAGCTCCTATGATCATGGCCGTTACCTTGGAACAAAGTGGGCAGTAAGTTCATTCTCCGCATTGGCTAACTGCAAATTAGCAACACCGGTCCGGGCCGTTAAGAGATTTGGTTATAGAGAGGGGTTGAAAATAGGAGGACGGGGCCACGGAATCAGCGTCTACACCTGCGACTCTAACTTGGGCGGCTCTTCATTTTTAACCCCCAATTTATAACCTCCTCCCTTACTCTCCGTAGCAGGACGCACCGACTGGCCCGGTAGACCAAAAACAGGTCATTGGGTCGGTCTGGCGCAGGGGCTGCAACCTACTTAAATCCCCAAAGACGCGTGGTTACCCGCCTAACTTAGCCCTCTCTCTCGGTCGCGAAATCTCAGCTTTTTTCAGAAAACGAGTGAAGTCATTTCATTCGTGCCAGAATCCACCTTGTTCCCATCAGTGGCATCCGGTAATTAACACTCTGGCCTCTCCTCGCTCCGTAGCATTTTTCGAACAAGTCGATCTCACCGCAGAACTGAGCGGATAAACGAGATGGATGAAAGCTGCTGGCGGCGAGCTACTTAGCACTCGTTCGTGCCGAAAACACTGCATCGCTCGGACAGCGGGTGCCCCTAGACATCGAGTTAACGAGGGTCTGAAATTGAAAAACAAACAGCGATCTGTCGCCATTTGCGGATGCCTTGCATTCGCAATTTACTGCTGCATTGCGCATGAAGTGAGAGCCCAAGGCCCTGGCGGTGGTGGACCAGGCGGACAGCCCGGAGCTCCAGCTTTCAGCGAACCCAAATTTCGGGATCGCGTCTGGGAAGCTGGTGGACCTCGACTCAGCGGACTTCACAACGGTAAGCTGGTTAAAGACGTACAAATCACCGGTAACAAATCGGTGAGCAAACACAAAATATTGTCGTACATGCAGACGCGGCAGGACCGCAGCTATGACGAAAAACAGTTGCAGATGGACCTGCATGAACTCTATCGCACCGACCTGTTCGTCAAGATCACTCCCGAAGTGGTTGAATACGCCGATGGCGTGGTTGTGAAGCTGCTGGTCGCTGAGCAGCCCTTGGTGACCGAAGTGATTTTCCACGGTAATACCGCCGTAGAAGATCGCTTCCTGAAGAAACATTGCGGCATTGAAGTCGGAGATCCGGCGAGCCCGTTTTCTGTCGAAATGGCCCAACAGCGACTAGTTGATCTCTATCACGAAAAAGGCATGAACCAGGTTGCGATCGAGGTGGTCGAAGGCAACAAGATGGGTGACCGTCGCGTGCATTTTAGAATCTCTGAAGGCCCCGTCGAGCGGATTTGGTCGATCAACTTCATTGGCAATACGCTTTTTACTGGACCTGAGCTGAAAACCAAAATCGCTTCGAGCGACGCGCGCTTCCTCGGCGTCGCAAGCTACATCGGCAACGTCGCAAGCAAGCAGAAGATCGAAGATGATCAACGGACGATCGTCGCCTTCTACCGCTCGCTCGGTTACTTCAAAGCCCGCGCCGACTACCGCATTCGCTACTACGACGACGGCAAATGGCTCGACCTGACTTTTGTCATCGATGAAGGACCTCAGTTTCGCGTCCGCGACATATCGGTGGTTGGCAACAACTATCCGGACTTCACCAACGAACTGTTGTTGGCGTCGATGGAATTGAAACCAGGGGACGCATTCAACTTGGGAAGAATGAGTCGCGATCAGCGGAGAATAAGAAATGAATTTTATGGGCGAATTGGCTTTGTATTTGTGGATATCGTTCCGCAACCGGTCTTCTTGGAAGAACCAGGAATGCTAGATCTGGTCTATCAAATCACTGAGGGCGATCAATACCGGGCCGGAGATATCAACGTTCATATTGATGGTGATACCAGTCATACGCGACACCGAGTCGTATTGCGCATGCTTGGGATTCGCGAAGGGCAATTGATCGATCTGCAAGAGTTAGAGAACTCCGAAAGACGGCTCAAATTCTTGAACATCTTCGAAACCAACCCCGCTCAGGGTGAAGCGCCGAGAATTGATATTCGACGTCCAGATCAACAATGAGAACCGAGTATCGCCCGGAATATCGCCCATAGCACTTGGCATTTCAATTGAACGATGAGCTGGCATCCACGCTAGGACACATGATGAGACAGGTTGTCTGCACAAACTACTCGACTTCACAGACCAGCGCTTGGAAACCAGCGTTTCTTGCGATGCTGTTGAGCGTTTTCGTCTTGGGTTGCCAGTTGCCCAAACCGCCGACGCTACCGTTTGGTGCGACAGGTCAGGCAAATTACAAATTGCCCACGGAACCCAATGCTCCAGCGGACCGCCCAAAGACCGCTCAACCAAGAAGCACGTCGGCTCCGATACAAGCTCGCACGGCGAGCGCTGCAGGTGCTGCAGGTGCGACAAGTACCCCACCCAATTCGCCTGCGCTTTCTTCAACAGCCACCATCCGCGGACAAACCGCTGATGATTGGGCATCTTCTACTCCTGACGACAACGATAACTATCGCTCTCCGATGGTTGCCACCGACACCATCCAAAACCGCTACCTGACTCCACAAACCGGTTATGGCCAAACGCCCGCGGCCAATACGACTCAAACCTATGGTCAGAATCCGCCAAACGGACAGATGCAAACATACGGACAGCCCACTCAATACGGCTACGGTGCAGGAAATCCTAATACCAATGTTTCTCCGACGACCGTCTATCAGCCTCCGTTGAACGGCAGTCCAAGTGACGCCAACTTGGGATATGGTGCGCAAGGATATGGTGCGCAAGGTTATGGTGCGACGGGTGGTTACGATGCCACGATCGCACCGGGTGCCGCTCAGGGGTTCACGACCAATGAGGCAACCATTGCTCCTGGAATGTATGTTGATCCCATGGCGGGAATCAATTCGCCTGATCTCATGATACCGGGCTATCGACCACGAGAACGGATTGCGCCGATCGATGTCTACGTCCAAGAAGCCCGCACCGGACGCATCGTACTCGGCGGCTCGGTCAATAGCGACTTGGGAGTTGCCGGTCAGGTAATCATCGAAGAACGCAACTTTGACTTCCGAAGATTGCCGAGAAGCTGGCAAGACATGTGGAGCGGAAATGCGTTTCGAGGTGATGGACAGAATTTTCGCGTTGAACTGATGCCGGGCAACCGGGTTGAACGTTACACCGTCAACTGGTCCACTCCGCGCCTGTTCGAACATTTACCGTACAGTTTTTCGGTGGGCGGATTCTACTACACGCGTCAATTCCGAGATTGGACAGAACAACGTTTGGGTGGTCGCGCCGCGCTTGGCTATGAAGTAACCAAGGACTTGTCGATCAGTTCCGAACTACGTTTGGAAGATGTAAAACTCTTCGACCCGCGGTTGGCTGGCGTGCAGGAGTTGGACGACGCGCTTGGAAGTACCGACTTATACACTGCGCGCTTTCGAGTAGCGCATGACACCCGCGATAGTCCATTCATGGCGACCGAGGGTTCGCTCTTGGAATTGGTCTACGATCAAGTGTTTGGCGAATTTGACTATCCACGCGGTCAAATCAACTACTCCAAGTACTTTTTGATGCGCGAGCGACCCGACGGTGGTGGACGGCACACCTTGGCTAGTTCCTGGCGAGTTGGCGTAACCGGCGCGCAAACTCCGATCTTTGAAAACTATTTTGCTGGTGGATACAGCACGTTGCGCGGATTCAGTTTCCGTGGTGCAAGCCCCACGGAAGGTGATATTCAAGTCGGTGGTGAACTGATGTTCCTGGGGAGCCTGGAATATGTCTTCCCACTTACCGCTGATGAGATGTTGCGCGGCGTCGCGTTTGTCGACTATGGAACGGTTGAACGAGATATCGAATTTAACAGTGAGAATTTCCGAGTAGCACCTGGCTTGGGATTGCGCGTGACGGTGCCTGCCCTTGGCCCCGCGCCGTTGGCCTTCGATTTTGCGGTTCCAGTCAACCACGCCGATACCGATGACCGCCAGATATTTAGCTTCTTCATGGGCTTTACTCGTTAAATGGGCGATGAGCAGTATCGTGACGCGGTCACGGGAGGGCGACGGCCTAACTCTCACGAAAAGTCGATGCCCAAAAGAGTCGGTTATAAATGGGGGTTAAAATGAAATGCAAATTCATGAGATCGAAGTCGGCCACCAGCGAGCTTGTGATTGCACCGCAACGTCTGTTCACCGCAGATGGGCAATGTCGGTCAGCTCAACTCCGTGACTGATCGTCGTGCTCGTGTCCTCTTTATTTTTAACCCCGATTTATAACCCTTCCCTCCATTTCGTCTGGGACGCTGCCCGAAAAAGCTCGGCAGGAGCCTCTCTCTCCCAGTCGCGTTCCCAACCTACTAGCCACCGCAACCCCCGCACCCGCCACATCCCCCACAACCTCCGCAACCACCTCCCCCGCCACAACCACCTCCATTCGAGTTCGCTCTCTTCCACTGGCGATGTTCGCAGTATCGGCACTGCCACATGACGCGTGCACTCTTAAACCATCCACCCTCCTCTTTTTCACCCGTCAGTTGCAAAGCGCGCGTCTTCCTACATTTTCGACATCGATCTTTAAAGATCAATCTGTATACAAAGAGCGTGATCGCTAAACCGCCCAAAACGAGCATAATTAATGTTTGTTCGAACGATACTGGTGCGACTTCAGCTAGATAAAACCGCAATAGACCACTACTTGCAATCTGGTGAGTGGCGGCGGCAACGATCAAACTTGCTGGCAACTGCGGTATGACCTCACTGGAAACTGAACTCACTGGAATCTGACTTGCTAAAACGGCTCCAGCGATCAACAGCATCGACAACAGATAGTGGAGTCGTGTCGGTTTAGGAATTACCCAGTTCCGCAGCGTATTGATGCGTTTATAACAAAGGTCTGCACCAAATCGGGTTTCCGCCTCTGGCCAGATGTCCGCGGGCGGAGGATGTCCAAACGCACTCTGATAGCTTGTTTGAGTCTTCCTGTACCACTCATCGAACTTGGCCGCTTCGGTGGCGCCACCGCGAGTGGGTCCGTGATGCAGCGGCCTCCCAAGAACGTTTCCACAGAATTCACCCCAATAGGATCGCGTGTAGGTTAGATGGAGATGCCAAGCTTGGTCCACTTGATCCGAGGGAGTCACCGGGTGTCCTGCCACCATCGCAAGAAATACAAATCGCTTGTACTCCTCGACGACGCGTTCCGCATGCCTGGGCTTCCAGTTATTCTCGCGGCTCAACCGCTGGACAAACGTAAGTTCTTCGTCGCCATGATCAATTGAGAACTCACTTATGCGATCATGCAGCTTTTGTTCATCTGGCGTCATGACTTCCTCGGATGCAAAAGGAATTGAAGATGATGTGCTAACGTGCTGAACCGAAGCCACCACCTCCTGGGGTTTGTATTTCGATGCAGTCGCCGGTACCGCACTGCAATTGACAACATCCACCCAACTCGTGACGTGATCCATCGGCCGCGATTCGCGTATTGATGCCCCGTTGACCGGCCGAGCCCCCGTGTAGGCCAAATGGCACGTAGCTGCCACGACGCGAGGTCAGCAATGAGAGCTCTACAGGCTCGAGGAACTCAATGCAACGCACAACTCCGTCGCCACCCCGCCACCGACCATCACCGCCGCTCCCCGCGCGGAGTCTGAAAGCAATCAACCGCACAGGATATCGGGCTTCGAGCACTTCGGGATCCGTCAACCTCGTATTTGTCATATGTGTATGGACACCGCTGGCGCCTGCTTTACTTTCTACTGCTCCTGAGCCTCCACAGATCGTCTCATAAAAACCAAACTCGTGGTTGCCAAACAGCAAGTTGTTCATCGTACCTTGCGAAGCGGCTGCGACGCCCAGCGCACCCAGCAGTACATCGACCACGCGCTGGGAAGTCTCAACATTTCCGGCTACCACAGCAGGGCTCTCTTCGGGCACTGGCGCCGCACGCGGATTTAGAACTCCTTCAGGAATAACCAATTCCACACAGCGCATGACGCCTTCGTTCAGCGGCATATCATCTGCAATTAAACAACGCAGTACGTACATCACCGCCGCACGGACGATCGATGGATTGGCATTAAAATTGGCCGAACTGGTCGCTCCACTCTGCGAAAAATCGATTCGAATCCCGCCATCATCGACAAAATCAATCTCCACTCCGATGGCTGTACCGTCATCCAAGTGATCGACAAACGAATGGAGTTCACTGCGAGCCAACTGGTTTGGCGCGTGGACAAACTGCGTGAGAACAAAGGAACGCACGCGTTGTTCGGCAGCATCCAAGAGTTGTTCACTGGCCAACGCAAGCACGTTCCAACTGGTCGACGCAGCATACTCCTGCAGCAATTCGACACCGCGCCGGTTGGCAGCCTGTTGTGCTGCAATATCCGCCATATTCTCTCGGATGTTGCGAGGCGGATACTTGGACGACCTCAGAAGTTGAACCAGTTCATCCGAACGATCACCTCCCGCAGATGTAAGACGCAACGGAGGGATGATCACCCCTTCATCGCCCAGCTGGCGTGCAGCGATCGACATCGAACCCGGTGCGACACCTCCGATATCCGCATGATGCGCTCGATTGGCCACAAAAAAAGCTAGCTGGGGTCCTGCAGCGTCGTTGCACTCCGCGTCCGGCAACATGAAAACCGGAGTGATGACGGTAACGTCTGGAAGGTGTGAGCCGCCACAATAAGGATCGTTGGTAATGAAACTATCATTTTGATCGATCTCAGGGAAACGACCGATTACTTCTCGCACGGTGCGTCCCATCGCTCCCAGATGAACAGGCACATGGGGAGCATTCGCCAGCAACTGTCCGGTTGCGTCAAAGACTGCACAACTGTAATCCCGACGTTGTTTGACATTGACGCTCAGCGCAGTTTGTTGCAACACCACCCCCATCTGCGTAGCGATGGCTGACAGACGCTGCGCAAAGCAGTCGCGAAATACGGGATCCACATTGTCATGGGTACGCATTGGAAGACCTCCAACCTCCGGCGCTAAATCCGATTCCTTGACAAGCATTAACGTTCCATCGGACCAAGCCGTTGCGCGCCATCCCGCTTCGATCACTAAAGTCGAGCCCGGGTTCAGTATCGTGCAGGGCCCCAGTAGTTGTTCACCAGGCGCGATATCTGCGCGGTTGACCAGCGATTCCTTTCCTGACGTTGAGTTATGTGCGATGCGTTTGACATTTGGTAGTTGATAATTGCTCTTTGCAATGGCCTCAATGCGAACAGCAACCAACTCCACTTGCCGGTCGCTGCGAGCGTAACCATAACGCTGCTGGTGGAATGCATCGAAGCGCCCTCGCAGTTGGTGAAGGCATTCCGATGCGTGCGCCGTGTCGTGATCGCTCGCCTCGCCCCATGCCAGCGTTAGTGTAAAGTCGGTATTGGCATAACGCAGTTCAAGCCAGAAGCCGAATTCAATATCCGCGCCGGAGCGATCATTCAGTTGGAGTTGCTCAGCCAGTTGTTTCGCAGCCATTCTTGACTGCTCATACAAATCGCTCCAATCCACCGAGTCACAGAGGGTATAAACAGCTAGTACCGTATCGAGACGAAGTTCGGCCAGTCCCATGCCGAGCGCGCTCAGCAAGCCAGCTTCCTGCGTATCGATGATATCGGTGATTCCGAGTTCTTCTGCAATCTCGCAGATATGTTGTCCGGCCGCACCACCAAACCCCAGTAGCGCATGCGTGCGTGGGTCTGTCCCTTGCGCAATCGAAACCGTGCGCACTGCCTCGGCCATTTGCGCATTGGCAATGCGGCGGAAACCAGCGGCGAGTTCATCCAAATCGTCGATGCCGATGGCCTCGTGTGATGCACGCTGCAAATCGCTCAGCCGCGTTCTGATCGCATCGCCATCGATCGGAAAGGGGAATTGACTGGCGGGAAGTCGCCCCAGCCAGACATTCAAATCGGTGATCGTCAACGGTCCTCCGCGACCATAACAGGCAGGACCAGGGTCGGCGCCAGCACTTTGCGGTCCAACTCGCAACGAGACACCATCAAACCAGCAGACCGAACCACCACCAGCCGCCACGGTTTCGATTGGCAATGTCGGCGTGAGTATTCTAACTCCAGCTTTTGTCGATTCGTATTGTAAGTCATGGTCGGCTGAGACACGACAAACATCCGTGCTCGTCCCACCCATATCAAGACCAATCACTCGCGGATATTGCATCGCTTTCGAAATGCCGCGAAGGGCAGCTACACCTCCGGCAGGTCCTGACAGAATGCAATCCTTGCCCGAATAGTTGCGCCAATCGACCAATCCACCAGCACTGGTCATTACAAGCAACTGCACTGAATTGGCATCTCCCATCTGCTCGATCAATTTGGCGAGGTATTGGCGAATGATCGGACTGAGGTAAGCATCGACGATGGTGGTTTGCGCGCGAGCCACGATTTCGATAAGTGGCGCAAGTTGACTCGAACGACTGATCTGTGAAAAGCCGATGTCCGTCGCCAATCGCGCCAACATTTCCTCGTGTGACGGATTGAGGTAACTGTGCATGAGACAGATGGCAAGTGACTCGATGCCTGCGCTGCGCAGCTCGGCGAGCTGCTCGCGGGCATGTTGAACGTCCAGCGGTCGCAGCACTTGGCCCGTCGCATCGAGTCGTTCACGAATCCCAAGCGATCGTTCTGCAAGTGGCGGTGGTTTGTCAATTCCCAAGGCGAAAAGATCGGGACGCGTTTGGTCGCCAATGTGGAGCAAGTCTTCGAAAGGGGAGGTGATCAGCAACGCAGTCCGTGCGCCACCGCGAGTCAATAAAGCATTGGTGCCTCGGGTCGTTCCCAAACGTATCCGAAGCGGCGGAAGTGGTGCGCTCAGTGGCAAACCAAGCAATCTTCGTACCGCTAAAACCGGCGCTTCGATGCCCGCGTCAAGCGTCGCTGACGTGACCGTGTTTGGCAGCGGTCGATCCAAATGCAATTCGCCTCCGCGGCTACCCACCACGGTTGCGGTGGCGATGTGCGCGCTCGACACATCAAACGCTCGTAACTTGGCCCCCACCCAAAACTGGTCCGGACATCCGCTCAGTTCCAGTGACTTGATCGAATTCGTCGAATTAGTTGAGTTAGTAGCATTTTGTGAATTGACGGAAATGGGGACAGCCCCCGAACTCAGGACTTTAATTCGTCGCAGTTCTTTTCCCGCCTGATGCAAGTAGCAGTCGGTAAATGTCCCTCCCACATCAACCCAAACTTCAATTGGCGACATCGGTCCCCTCCGTCGGGACAACGATCATTTTTAATCTCTTTCGCGCGTACTACGATTGCACCCACGAAACTGAGCCTAGTGCTGCGTCAACAGTTAAAATTAGGGTAGTGGACCTTGCTAAAGGTCCTGCAGTGGAGGGATCTTTAGCAAGATCCACCTTGCCGGAGATGAGGCTTGAGATCACCGGCCACGATACAACTCGTCACTCGCCCCCTTTGGCACCCCAGCGACGAGGCAAGGTCATGGCGTAAAGAATGACCACGGCGCCGCTGGCGATCAAACTCCACGGAATCCACTCTGGAGGTCGCACCACTCGTTCGCTCGTCAATTGCATTGGCTGGGGTTGTTGAAACCAGGCATAGTTCACCGGTTCGGGCGCCGGCCGATCCGACGCGAGCGTCGCGCTATCGATCAACAGGCATTCGATACCAACAATGACAAGCATCGTGCCAACGGCAAAAAAGAAAGCGCGCCACACAGCAGACACTCCACAATGAATTAGGTAAGCGAGCGATATCGCCTCAAGTCGGCGAGATTTCCCCGATCTCTAGATTCCCCATCGGCAACAGCTAGCAATCGCGTGCACGCTTCTGGGCCAATCCGCCGGGATTTCTTCAACGTGTAAACCAGTTGTGCAGCGCATGCGGTTCTGCTTCCCTCCAGGGGGGCGGGCCGATCCGAATTCGCGGCTCTTTCGCCCATTCCCGCGACGCAATCATTTTGGGTTAGGATAAGGATGCAGGTCACCCCATTCATCGAGAGCCGCCGTCTTCCATGTCCCCATCGCTCCCCACCAGTCGGGTTTTTCTTTTTGAGTTTAAGGTTTTCGGGATCACGGTCCTCGGGATCATTGGCTGTTGGTCGAGCTGTGTCGGCTGGTTGAAGGCTCCCGTATTGGCACAGGAACTCAATCCCCCGGCGATGACGACTCCAAGCATCGCTCCATTTTTCAACGAGCACTGTTGGCGGTGCCACGCCGACGACACCATCGAAGCCGATTTCGATTTGAAGCCTCTACTGGCAGGCGATTTCTCCCAACGAGACGTCAAGCAGTGGTGGCACGAAGTGCTCAACGTCCTCAACAGCCACGAGATGCCTCC
>JBGSUV010000180.1:0-34179 GCA_041753315.1 Pirellulaceae bacterium
GACACTGCATGCAGCAGCCATTGAGCTTCAACAGTTCTTCCCAACTGGCAACCACACTACTATCTCAAACCAGCCAGCAAACCCGCAACACACTTCCAGCCAACTTGCTAAATTGGCTGATTCTTAATTGCGTTTGACAAGGAATCCACAGAAAAATCGATACTTTTCGCAAAATGCCATCAATTTGTATCGCAATGGTTGCCGCAAAGAACAGTCGTCACCGCCGAGTCGCAACCCGCTTGCGGCCAACCACATGTAGAGTTGCGTGCTTCGCGATCGACCAGTTCGAGTAGCTCGGGCGCTTCGGCCCCTTTGATTCAGGCTGTCCAACCCGTTAACTAGCTCGGAGAAGAGCCCCTGCACGTCCGCTTGCTCTCTCAAAGACACGAGGAATGCTCGTCGAGCCAGATGGATCGTAGGGTTTCGCGAGCGCCAAGTTGTTGCGGTCCCTGAATTTGGGATTCGTTCTTGGCCGAATTGAGCTCATTGTCTCGCTTACCTCGCAAGGAAAGTGCAATTTATGGGTGGCACCATCCGTAGGAACTCGAAGGCCCTTTCGGTCATTTCTCGGAGGAGCGTATTCGGTAAGCGGATTGGCTATTTCGCTGTGACAATCTCTGCCAGCTTCCGGCGAATCGCCTGTCGATAGCGCTCAATCGAGCGTGTTCGCTGGCGAATTGGAACACTAATCTGCACTAATCGACACTAATTGTGACTTCAGAGAACGAAACGTTTCCACTCAAGTTCCGTTGAAGCACCAAAGTTGATCAGGTAACCAACTTTCTTTTTGCTGATTCGCATGTAGTTGAAAAGCTGAGCCTCGTGGTCTCGGGCAAGTGCGGCGACAGCTTTCAGTTCAACAACAATCTCTCCGAAGACGAGTAGGTCGGGTCGGTAAACAGTTCTTAGGAGTTGATCTTTGTAAGTCACTGTGAGTTCTGCCTTGGTATGAAACGGAATAGTCCTCAAACCAAGTTCAATTTCCAAACTCTGGTGATAAATAATTTCCTCGGCCATTCCATAACCGAGCACGTTGTAGACCTCAAAGGCCGCGCCCAATCAAATCATAGCCTTCTTGCTTCAACATGAGTTTATCTCCTCAGATGAAAGGAAACACCAATCGTCACCAATTGAACAGAAACTTTGGCGGCCGAAAAGCTCTCAGGCAACTGAGCCTCGCATTAGTGCAGATTAGCGTTAATTAGTGTTCCCTTTTCCTTTCGGTCATTTCTCGGTGGAGGCGGATTGGCTATTTCGCAGTGACAATCTCTGCCAGCTTTCGCCGAATCGCCTGTCGATAGCGCTCAATCGACGAGGGAGCGCAGTCCAGCGCTTCTGCCAGTTCCTGATTGCACATCGCACGGGTCGTGATCAACATGAGCACTTTGCGGGGATTGTCGTCGAGCCGTTTAACTAGCTCGGAGAAGAGCCCCCGCACGTCGGCTCCCAGCTCGGTTAACATCTCTTCGAGATAGGCTTGCTCAATCAGCGGAAGACACGAGGATTGCTCGTCGAGCCAGATCGATCGTAGGGTTTCGCGAGCAGCAAATTGTTGAGGTGCCTGAATCTGGGAATCGTTCTTTACGACATTGAGCTCAATGTCTCGCATACATTGCAAGTGGTATTTTCGACGATCTCGTATTTTTCCAATCACAAATTGTCGTAGCAGGCCATCCAGCTCCTTTTCGCCCAAGAACTCGTGCCGACCTTGGCGAAATCTCAAACAGACAGACTTCACCGCGCTGATGGCAACGTCCTCGTAATCGTCCATCGGACTCAGTTGCATCATCTTCCGATTCGCAAAATCAAAAGCTTTGGGAAGTAGATACTCGGCCAGATGATTCAGGGCGCTCTCGTCGCCGTCACGCGACTTGACAATCCACTGCTCAAGAGGTGAAAGTTCGTCGTTTTGCATGATTATCAGGTTTCACATAGCACTAGTTGAGGCAGAAAAACGGACTCCGACTGAAAGCTGTCCTTTTCCTAGCTGAATTGTGCGACTCAAGCTAGAATACTAATTTCTCATCATCGATTCGCGATAGTAAGAGGAGTCAACGGCCGGAATGGCTCTCTATTTTCCGATATTACAAAATTTGCTGCGAAATCGCAGCTTGGATCTCCGAGTCTGAGCCCGATCGGGTGGAGTGGTAGCAGTCGAGGAGAGCCAAGCTAGAACGTCGCCTTGGGTGATCCTGCCTGTGTGCTATGGCCCCACTATCCCTGCCCTCCAAAAAGCTCCCACCCCTCCTCTTCTTATCATGCATACCCAATTCGACCGATTGTTAGATCAATTTGAAGGGGAACTCAGATCTGGAAACTCGCCTCCGATTGAGAGCTACCTGACTCAGACAGATAAAGAATCGAAACCGCGAGTCGTTCGTGAGTTGATTTCGCTTGAGATCCACTACCGCGTCAAATTGCTGCAAGAGGTTAAGATTGAAGACTACGCACGATTCGGGCAAGATGCATTGGTTCACGCGGAACAAATGTGGGCTAGCCAAGAACAACGCAACGCAACACGCGTTAGCGTCCCACCGGAGATCGGCAACTTTCGACTGATCGAAGAAATCGGTCACGGCGGAATGGGGGTCGTTCTGAAGGCCCACGACAAGAAGCTCAAGCGGGATGTCGCGATCAAGGTGTTGGCTCCGTATTTGGCAGCGGACGCCGAGGCCGTGCAACGGTTCGTGCGAGAGGCTCAATCTGCGGCAGCGGTGCGGCACGACAATGTCGTCACGATTTATGCCGTCGATGAAGCCAACGGCAGTCCGTTTTTCGTGATGGAGTTGATCAACGGCGAGTCACTGCAAGACCGGATCAAACGCGGGCCGCTCCCGTCAGACGATATCGTGAAGTTCGGAATTCAAATCGCGTTAGGCCTAGATGCCGCTCACCGGCGCGGGCTGATACATCGTGATATCAAGCCGGCAAATATTCTGTTGGAGAGCCAAAGCGAAACCGGCAAGCCGAATGTCGTGAGAGTGAAGATCACCGACTTTGGCTTGGCTCGCGTGACATCGGAGTCGGCGATTACTCGGTCCGGGTTCATTGCTGGGACACCGCCGTACATGTCACCGGAGCAGGCCAATGGAAAACCGCTCGACCACCGCAGCGACCTCTTCAGTTTGGGGAGCGTGCTGTATTCGCTGTGTACCGGTCAGGTGGCGTTTCATGCCGAGAGCGCGATCGCCGTGCTACGGAGAGTGTCCGATCACGAACCCGAACCGATTCGACCCGTGAATCCGGCGATCCCCGATTGGTTGTGCGAAGTCATTGCGAAGCTCATGGCCAAGCGGCCGGAAGATCGCATTCAATCAGCGAAAGAAGTGGCCGACCTGCTGACACAATGTCAGGCCCCAAGTCGAGAAAGATGCGACGGGCCAACGACGGCCACGTTGAAGCGCACGCTCATCGCGGTCGCGTTATTGGCTGGCGTCGTGTTGGCAGTCGTCTTCAGTCGAGATCGCGATCCAAGGCTAACAGAACCGGACCTCATGGCCACGAAACCTTCGGCGAGACCTCACCCAGAGGGCGTAACGTATGACACCACGAAGGCTCCCCCAAGAGCGATCACTCCCTTCAATGACGAGCAAGCCCGACAGCATCAAGAGGCATGGGCCGCGCATTTTAAGTTGCCGGTCGAGTTCACCAACACCATCGGCATGAGGTTCCGGCTGATTCCACCGGGCGAGTTCCTGATGGGGAGTACGCCCGAGGAGATCGACGCGGAGTTGAAGCGGCCTGAGTTAATTCTACATTTACATTTCTGGCGAACGCCTATTGAGAGCGAGGGTCCGCAGCATAAAGTGGTTCTCACAAAGCCGATCTACGTCGGGGTGACTGAGGTGACGCAGACGCAGTACGAGCTGATGATGGGGACGAACCCGTCCCACTTCTCGGCCACGGGTAAAGGGAGAGAGGCGGTCGCCAACCTGGAGACCGGCAATTATCCGGTGGAAACAGTGAGCTGGTACGAAGCGGCTGAATTCTGCAACAAACTGAGCCAGCATGAGAACCTCAAACCGTTCGACTTCCGTTCCGGTGAAAAGGAGACGTCGCTGAAAGGGACCGGCTACCGACTGCCAACGGAGGCGGAATGGGAGTTTGCGTGCCGGGCCGGGACCACTACACGGTTCTGGAGCGGCGATGAGAACGAAGACCTGATTCAGGCTGGCTGGTGCTCCAGTAACGCTGGTGGCCGCACGCATGCTGCCAGTGAGTTGAAAGCCAATCCGTTCGGATTGTCGGACATGCACGGCAACGTGTGGGAATGGGTGCACGACGGCTGGGATCCGAAGTTCTATGGGCAGTTTCAGGAGAATGTCGCAACGGACCCATTTAGTCCACGTTCCGCCGGCACCATGCCAATGCGCCGGGGCGGAAGTTTTATGCAAGTCCCGGAGTTGGTCCGCTCGTCAAGTCGCCTCCTCTATCACACGGATGACGAGATGGGGTTCCGTGTGGTGTTACCAGTCGATGCCGTGTTGTGACCTTGGCGAAATCTCAAACAGACTCACCAAAAGTCGGTGTTGAGTCCTGGGCAAGCTCTGCACTTTTTTCCGAGGCCTCTTAGAAATTTGAGGATGCGCAGTAAATTCCGTACAGGGATGGAAGAAGCAGCTCACTTATGTCTGGCAGCAAGCCCGTATTGTCGAGCGCGTTCCGCTTCAGCCCGCTGCATCACACGTTCTCCCCTACTGGCGGATTCAGGGGGAATCTCGGCATGGTGCCCGTCTCCGCAACGTTGGGAAACTCAGGATGACTCTATCTGCAGTAAAACACGATTAGCCGCACGGCGTTAGCCGCGGTTTTCGTGTACACAGTACACAGTGCTTGAAAACCGCATTGCGATGTCGACATTGCCCGACGAGAGCTAAGGGTTCTGAACAGCGCCCAAGTCGTTTCGTCCTCCCGATGGTACGACAGTTCCAAAAATGTCATAGTACACATGACCTGTCCAAGAAACGCCGCGACCACGACCGGCTATTGAACGATAATCGTAATCCGCTTCGTTCGCAAACTGCGGATTGGCAAAGATCGCATTGTTCTCTGTGACGGGATTGTCGGTGAGAATCGAAGTGGCAACTTTGGAGTAGAGCAGATTGGCTTCCCAGTAGTTGTTAGCGCCATCATAATCCGATGCGACGTAGGGTGCTCCGCCGTAGCCGTGCGCATGAACGACGGCGTCCGATACCAAGACGTTATTGAGGACGTGGTTGTCGACGGAATGCGTGAGAGCGACTTGGCCTTGATTCAAGTAGTGCCAGTTTGACAAGAAAGCAAAATGGCGATTTCCGACGCATGTGTTGTTCTTGACCGTAGCGCCGGAAGATTGGTGAATCTGCACGCCACTGCCGCCATTGTAGTTGCACATGTTGCCTTCGATCAAAGTCCGACCAGGATAGCGAGTCGCTGCGCCTATTCTTTGACGGTGGGCCTCGCTGAGCGAGCCGACTTGCGAGTACCTGCTGTCGTCCAAAATGATCCCGTTGCCATCGGTAATCCCAATCGAACCCATGACACCATTGTAATTCGCATAGCTATAGTTATGTCCCACGTAGTTGTTCCAATAGCGTTGCTCTGCATCCGGCCAACGAATTGGTTGGTAGATCGAAATGCCGCTGTGCTGAGCTGGGTTCTGAAATGCATTGTGGTGAGTCGCGTTGCCGATTAGCCTCAAAGAATCTGAATGCGCAAAATGAATACCACCTCCGCGACAGCCTGACACTTCGCAATAAAGGATGTCGATGTGGTGCGCGTCGAATCCCAAAATCCCAGGCTCATCATTCTGGGCATCTCCGGTGATCGATAGATCGCGTAGTCGGATGTAGGAGCCCTGGAAGATGATATGTCCAATAATATTCACAGTTCCGGGTACCTCCGCCTTGATCGTTGTCCATGCATTGTCATTGCCATTGATCGTAATGCCGCCAAAGCTATGAATGTTGATTCGGCCGTTGGTATGTCCTGGGTCATTTCTCAATACGTAGTCCCCTGGCAAGATGGTTAACAAGTCACCCGGATTTAAGTTGCCAAAAGCATGTGCCAGTGTTTTCCAAGCTGCTGTTTTGGTTAGGCCGCTGTTTTGGTTCGAACCTTGTGGGCCGACGTAACGATCGACGGCCTGGGCAGAGGGGCTGGCCGCGAGTAGCAGGCTTAGCAAGAAGATGCCCACACGCAGTTTGAATCGAACACTTGGTTGGATGAAATTCTCTTGAGGCATAGTTCGCGCGTAATGAGGGGCTAGAGAAGTGGAAACGGCTTCCCAAACAAACTACTTCTGTGGAAGCTGTGGTAACTTATTTGATCAACGGGGGTGGGAAGTGTCAAATCTACGCAATCCTGGCTAGGGTGTTTAGCCGCTGGGCTCACTACCGAAAACGCCAATCGATTTCCGGGTCAACGCAATTGACAAAGGACGGTTCGACCGGGGTTACGAACGGCAATAGCGGTCGGGATTGAAAACGGACCGTTCCGCGCGGTCAGAATGATAACACTGACGATAAGCTCGAGTAAATTTACATCGTGAAAATTGACTTTGGTCGCGGACACGAAAGTAAGTTGACAAGGATTGAAAGTGGCCTCGGTTTGACCAGCCGCGTCTCGAACGTAACTCGCTAATTTGCGTCGGGCTGCCTCACCGCTTGGTTGGTCATTATCAATTAAGACGCACTGGAGTCGATGTCGCGTCTCTACTCGCGTATCACGTTATTTTGCGCAAGTCTCTGTGGTTTGTTTCCAATATCCAAAGCATGCACCGGCTACGGCACCTCCGCCAACGAGGACCACGACGGGAAGTAGACTCCAGCCGAATTGCGGCCCTAGCGGAGCTGAAATTCCCATCCCGGATATTGCGCCGATAATCGCGAAGCCCAATGGCTGCACAAGACTCACTCTTAGCAATCGTTCGGAGGCCCAGACCAACGAATAGCTTACGCCGATTCCGCCAGCCGCGCCGGCAAGTACGAACATGCCCAGCGTCGAGTCGGGGGCGGCGACCGGCGTCATGCTGACGCCAGCCATGATCCCGGCGAAAGCACCTCCGACGGCAACCATTCCCATCAGCGGATGGTCTAGCGAATAACCATACGGCGCATACGGAACCAACTCTTTCATGATCGCCCTCAATTGGTCGAAGTCATTGGCAGTCCCCGCGATGAGTGCCCGCCCAGCGGTTGTAACCACGGTCAGTGACGATTGCCCTCTATAGCGGAAGTCGAAGGCAGCTTGTATCTGTGTGATCGGACAACTGTACCACTCGGAATACATCGAAAGAAATCGACGCGGCGCGTGACAATTGTGGAAGTGGATCAGCTGGTTAGGACGGTCGATGTAAATTGCCGCAACCTTCGAACCGCTTTGAAAACAAAAAATAAGTGCGTCGTCGGAGATGTTTGGTCGCTCGGCCGAAGGCAACGACGCTTCCGAGGCCAGATCTTGGGCGGACCGAGTTTTATAGAACAAGCCTAAGCGAACACCATAACACCCAATCGCACCTAACGTAAGCTGCAGGAAGAGGTCAACCAGCTCCGGGCCGCCATTTCGAAACCCGAGCACAAATCCGTTCAGACTGACAAGGACGACGATCGCGGAGAGTAACACAACTACTAAGCGGCTGAAGAGCGAAAACTCTGTTCGTTCGTGGGACATGCGCGACACCCTGGCTTCAAATTTCAATGCGAAGTTGTTTCGGTTCGTTATAATCGCACAGTAATTGTGCTACCGCAGCCTTCATCGTTCAAGAGACGCTAGCTAGCTGGCGGTGACGAGCGAAAGTACCCATGTTACAGGCGAATGTTTCAGGAAACGGATGTCCTGAGCAGCGACGTGCTATGTCCCCAACGACCCCACTGAGGGTTCGACATAAGACATTAGTGTCGACCATATTGCTAACAGTAGTGCGGCAGCGTCTGCTTGCGACTCCCCTCTTAGGCGAAGTATCCCGAACAGCGGCGATCTCTGATTGACGAGATCTATCCCTAATTCTTTGGCTCTACAGAAAAATCTGTGGGTGAACTCGGCCACTGATTTAGGTTTTCTGAGGCATGGGAGGATAAAAACAATTCCTTAAAAACGCCCTGCCGCATGTTGTCATACGGCAGGGCTGGCGGATTGTTTTCACCCTCGGCTGGCTATCCCTCATTGGGTTGCTCCTCAGCAGAGCCCAACTCCGTTTCGTCAGCTGAATTTATTATAAAACGGGAGCTATTGTTGAACTGGTTTCGGGCCGACGCGCTCTTTCATCGGGCGTTGTCGAAGGATTCAACAACAAACTAAAACTGATCACCAGAAAATCATACGGCTTTCGCACCCAAGAAGCCTACGAAAACGCTCTCTATCACAACTTACGAGCACTGCCTGAACCAAATTTCACCCACAGATTCTTCTGACGAGGCAATTCTTTTTGATTGCGTCCGCGACGACCTGAAAGAAACGGGTCCAGTATTCATTGTCCAGCTGACGAAACTGCTTCCTTGCTTGGACGATGACCAGTTGCTGATCAGGATCAACGACCAAGATGCATCCGGAAAATGATCCGTGACCAAATGTATTAATGCTAAACAAAAGATCGCTCGGCTTTTCGGGATTCGTCGAAGCCCCTCGGCGACGATGCCGAATGCGGTGAAAACCCAGTCCATGTTCGCCGGCTACCGTAGGTTCGTTAGTCGTCTTGGGAAGCATCTCTTCAATAGTCTTTGGCGAAATGAATTGATACTCACCATAGCTGCCACGATTCGCAAGCCACTGTCCGATGACAGCCACATCGCCAATGCCGAATCCTCAATGGCAAATGGCGATTCTGCGCAGAAACCGGAAACCAAAATTCCGCCTGCCGCATAGATTCCGCTAAAAGTGCTGTGTCCGCTGTGCCCCAAGGTTCCAAGACCGACTACTCGGAATCAAAGTTCGACTGTTCACTCTGAGTCTGTCGTTTTCAGTAGCTCGCGCAAGCGTTTGAGTCCTCTTCGCAACAGCCCCGCGACAGCGATCTCCGTTTTGTTCATCTCTTTTCCGATTTCAGCCGCAGTATGACCTTGGAGGTGATGCAGGCTCACTGCCATGCGTTGATCGTCCGGCAAGGATTCGATAGCGGTTGCTAATTGGACGAGTTGCTCATTGCGTATCGCACGGTTATCGGGGCTTGAGATATTGCCCGCTAGGCAGCGTTCCAAGCCGGCAGAGGATTCAGTGAGTTTTGCTTCCAGGGACTGTTCCAAGCCAGCGTTGCGTTTTTCGCGACGAAACTTACGCACTTCGTCTGCTAGGTTGCGGGCCATGATCCGCCGCAGCCAGGCTCGCAATTCTTGTTCGGTGTTACCCTGAAAGCGCTCCGCTCCTCGATGCGCCTCAAGCATGGTTTGCTGCACGATATCCGAAGCATCAATCTTGGCTTGCAGGTGCGTTTCAACCTGCATCCTCGCCAACGTTCTCAAATAAGGGCGGAGGTGTTCCATCGAAAGCGGTTCGTTTTCGGAATTCGACATGCTACTAGACCTTCGACGAGAGTAGATAAACCATGTCCTCACAATTATATACCCACGCACAAATATTTTCGCGTCTTTTTCGCGGTCAGTTCTTTAAGCAGCGACGCCTTGTAATTAGTGGCCAAGTGAGGCCGAAACAAATTGCGAAAATAACCCGAGGAGACGACCATGAAAGTCAAGACAAGTGTTAAGGCTGGCGGCGGCGGCATTTGGGGCGGCTAGTCCGTTATAAGCATTTCGAAAGCTCAACTTTAAATCCGGATTAGCCAACTCAAGAAAAAGCACATGAAGATCAAGACAAACGTCAAAGCCGGTGGCGGCAGCAACTTCGGTGGCTGAAGCTACGGTCTGCTGAGTACCACCAATACCGCAGATTCCCACACAGCCTCCGCAAGGTGCTTGCACACCCAACGGAGGTTTTTTCGTTGCTTTGGATGGCATCGCGAAACGGCCAACAAACGACCGAGGACCAGCGCAGTATTCAGGAAGTTTGGGGAGCTACTATTCTCTCGAAACTCGCGTACTTCGGTTTATCCGATCCAACATTCGCACGCCACTTGCACATGTGGAAACAGAAGCTACTTGCTGGCTAGGCCGATCCCGTAGTGTCGGAAGCGAGCGAACGACCCTGACTGTGGATATGGAAACATTCCTAAGCCCAACGGAACTGGAGACTACTTTATGACCGTTAGGTTATGTCGATGATCTGCAATTGCGTGCTGCCCAGATTCCGCTGGCGGTTTGGAGCGAGCCACGAAATTGTTGGCAACGAAGAATACATCATCAGTGAGAATCAGGTTAAATACATCTCTATGAAGTTTGACCGGGTCACGGCCGATCCACCAACAATTCTCGAGGACCGTCATCGCGACTCCGGTCCAACATATAGTTCGGTGCCTGTCGCCGTGTCCCGCCAGACCTCGACTACGCAGTACGTACCGGGCTCGGGTTGGTCTATCGAGAAACGGCGAGCCAGCTCCAACGCGCCGCGCTCGTTTGACACCAGACAGTAGCGATTCATGTCCGGGGAATGGACAACGCGACATCCCTGGTTGCACGACATTGGGGAACAATTGAAGCTGTACTGGTTACCGCCTATAACCGCATCCCACCCGAGGCGGACGAACGTTTCCGCCAGCGGCTCGACCGCCAGCTCCCACCACAGGTCGATCGGCTCCTCCGCTCCTTCCTCAAACTGAACCGGCCACAACCGGTAGGCATACATGGCGCAATCGGCTCGGCTATCGACGGGAACGGCCGCCCACGCCAGATCGGCGTTGGCATATAGGCCAAAGGGGTCGCTAGCGTTCCGGATCCCGCGGGCGATGCAGTTGCTCACGCTACAAATCTCGTCCACAGGCTCAGAGCTGGAGTCTCCTTTGCCTTCAGGATCCGGCCAAGACGACACCCAGCCGCTCTGCGGTACGCGACGCTTGGCGATGTATCCGACCCAGACCCATTCCATTAAAGAACCTTTCTCTCAAGTGCAAGCCACGCCTTCATAGTCGACTGGATTCAGTGAGCGGCGCCGGCAAACACATCCTCAATGTACACCATCTTACTGTCGAAAGGTCTGGCGAGCAAAATGCAGGAATCGACCTATGTCGGAGGGTTGGATTTTCATGGTTACTTTCTCGTAAGAGCTTGGGTTTTCAGCCAGCCCAGCCTCGTTTGGATGACACGGCGACCGTGCTGGTACGGACGCACTGCGTCTGAGCTAGATCGACCGTTAAATCCTAGTTTAGAAGCGGCATCCACACTCAGCACCGATCTTGGCTGCATACGCAAGGTTATGTCGGGGTGAGCCATTGCGCAGGTCGGGGCCGAGGTTCAACGAGCGATCCAACTCCAGGCAAACTGTGCATGATGTTCCCTGATTGGACTTGCCGACCACCGCAACGTGGCCGTTAACTGTTGAGGGTCAACGTGTTGTCCCGACGCTTGAAGTTCGAAATACTTGGCGGCAGCCTTCTATTAATCGGCGTTCTCGCTCGCTCTGCTCGGAATCAAATTTCTACATGTTTCACTCTGCGTTTGTCGTTTTCAGTAGCTCGCGCAAACGCTTGAGTCCTCTTCGCAACAGCCCCGCGACAGCGATCTCCGTTTTGTTCATCGCTTTTCCGATTTCAGCCGCAGTCTGCCCTTGGAGGTGATGCAGGCTGACCGCCGTGCGTTGATCGTCCGGCAAAGATTCGATAGCAGTTGCTAATTGGACGAGTTGCTCATTACGTATCGCACGGTTATCGGGGCTTGAGATATTGCCCGCCAGGCAGCGTTCCAAGCCGGCAGAGGATTCTGTGAGTTTTGCTTCCAAGGACTGTTCCAAGCCGGCGTTGCGTTTTTCGACGAAACTTACGCACTTCGTCCGCTAGGTTGCGGGCCATAATCCGCCGCAGCCAGGCTCGCAATTCTTGTTCGGTATCCAGGAAGTTTTAGGGGAGTTACGATTTTCTCGAAACTAGCCTACTTAACGTTATCCGATCCAACAGTCACACGCCACTTGCACATGTGGAAACAGAAGCTGCTTGCTGGCTAGGCCGATCCCGCAGGAGTACGACTCACTCCTCAACAAGTTCCGAGGCAGTCGAAGACGCTTCCAGAGTCACGTATGAACGTTCGCCTGGCTTTCAACGAGGTTTTACTACGACTGGAACCATACGCCGATTGCCATGCCGAAGCCCATCAAGCCACCCAAGGTGAACATGAGCGGAAACTGCCAGAGACCCGCGAGTGATTTGATCCGAACGTCACACGGGTTACCGGGATCGAATAGCAGCGATAAAGTCGAACCTACAGCGTAGCCTTGACGTTCCAGACCACTCGAGAGCGTAAAGCAGTGTTGGTTTCCTTGCTGATCCTCAAACTCCACCTTTGGATGCTGATACTCAAAGGTTCCTGGGCCACCAGGTTTCGGACCTTCGATTTGCTCGTACCCAACCACTCGTGCTTTAACCCTCACGGCCGTTCGTACGAACCGAATGGTATCGATGAGCATCGGAACTCCGATGGCGATGAATGCCGCGCCGAGAACGCTACCAAAGATGCAGATGAATAGTTGGTTTTGTAACATAGTCGACCTGAAATGGTGTTTTGGAACAGTGGCATCCTTTGTGAAAGGCGCATGTTGTCGCAAAGTGACCGCGAAAAACGATCCATTTATGAGTGGCATTGTAGGCACTGCGGATTGGAAATACATCCGCGTCTCGCGGCCATCTTTGCCTGCTCGTCAAATTCAAAAAGATCTACGGCTTACCAAGAAAAAGCCGGGGCCGTCCGTCTGCAATTTAAAGCCTCCGTGCCGAACCTTCCGCACGTAGGATTTTTTTTCTGCTGGACGCCGAGAAGAAATTCCGATTTCGCGCGGTCAGTTTTTCATGCAGCGACGCCTTGTAACTAGTGGCCGAGTAAGGCCGATACAAACCGCGAAACAGGCACAACCCAAGGAGACGACCATGAAAGTCAAGACAAGTGTCAAGGCTGGCGGCGGCAGAGTTTGGAACGGCTAGTCCGTTCCTAGTTCGAAAACTTCAACTTCCATTCCATCCCACAAATCCAAGGAGCAAACGATGAAAGTCAAGACAAGTGTCAAGGCTGGCGGCGGCAGAATTTGGTGCGGCTAGTCCGTTCCTAGTTCGAAAACTTCAACTTCCATTCCAAATTAGCCAACTCAAGGAAAAACACATGAAGATCAAGACAAACGTCAAAGCCGGCGGCGGCAGCAACTTCGGTGGCTGAAGCTACGGTCTGCTGAGTACCACCAATTCCCCACACAGCCTCCGCAAGGTGCTCGCACACCAAACGGAGGTTTTTTCGTTGCTTTGGATGGCATCGAGAAACAAACAACGGGAGCTGAACCATGAAGGGTCAAAACAATTCTCAAGGCTGACAAGACGCGGCTCGCGCGGTCAGCTTCGCCTCGCACGACGCCTTCTTCTTAGGGGCCAATTGTGACACCAGCGGACCAAATTGCTAACAGGAGAGATGAGATGGCCGGGTTCATCTGCAAGCCAGAGGTCGAAGCAAGCCGCGATTTTATCGTGCAAGCGTACGGACGCAAGTTCTACGTTGCCTGTCTCCAGGCTGAAGGCGAGACATTCCTTTCCCTATTGGTCAAGCACAAGAAGATCTGAAATCCGCAGGCGAACGCGAGCCTCTCAGGGATGAGCGATAACCAGCAGGGTTGGCGTGTGTTCCAAGACGTAGGTCAGCGTTAACTGAAGATTCTGAGGGTCGAGGGCGGCGAACGTCTCGTCAAGGATCGTCAACTCCGCATTCTGCAATAGTGCTCGCGCTAAATACAAACGACTCTTTTCGCCGTGGCTTAACTGCCAGCCGGTTTCGCCGAGCAACTGAGACATGCCGGCTGGCATGCGGTCGATCAGTGGTCCCAAGCCTAAAGCACGGCAAGTTCGTTCGGCCTCTTCAACGTCTTCCTTGGTCGGTGGCCACCGGCGTCCCATCAGCAAATTGAACGACATCGGTCCCATCAATACGTGGTTCTCGTGGAACTGAGGCGAGACCACTATCCGCCGACGCCAGTTGGCTCCGCCCAGCGTTTCGCGATCCAAACCGTGCAACAATATCAGCCCCGAATCGGCGATGCGTGAACCCGCCAGCAGCGAGGCAAACGTCGACTTGCCGCCACCGGATGCTCCTTGCAGTAATAATCGGTCACCGTGGAAGATTGAAATAGCGACGCCCTGCAGCACGGGTTGGCGGCGGCCTTGATAGCTATAGGTAACTTCCCGTGCCGTGAGAATCGGGCGTTCAGGGTTAGGCGTCACCAAAGCGGCCTGAGGCCTACCAATTGGCTCGCGTCGCTCGGCTGCGTCTAGCAAGAATCGGATTCGTCGCCAGGCAATCACCACGCCCGCCAACCGCTGTCCACCATCGATCAGATGCCGCAAGGCTTGAAAGGCGAGCAGCACCCCACCCACGCCGACTGCCAGCGCGGCCGTTGAACTTTCGCCTGTAATGAAAGCAGGTGCCAAACCTAATAATCCGGCCAGCAGCCAAACTCGAGGCACAAGTCCGGAAAGAGACGCACCGCGGTGATCTACTTGTTGCGACAAAGCCAAATATCGCTCCAAAGCCAGGTCCTCAGCGCCGTTCCATCCGTCCGCTGGCTGCTGGACTAATCGCGTACGGTGACCGATCATCCGCTCGACCAGTTCATTAGTCATGTCCAGCCGCTGTTCAGTCCAGTTCAACTGGCTGCGAAAGTAACGCAGTCCGAAGATGAATGTCATTGCCACGATCGACAGTAACCAGGCGACGTGCAACCAGCTACCGGCTCCCGAAGCAAGCACAAACAGCGTCACCGACAATTCCACGCAAGCGGTCAATGCCAGGAATCCGCCGCTGACCGAGAGCGCCTCGATTGTCTCGGACTCGAGCACACGCCCCAGCAACTGACCGATTCCCAGCCGGCGTACTTCTTGCGTTTCCAAGCGGAACGCGCCAGCCAGCAGCCTCCGTTTGAGCAATGTACCGGCGCGAATGGCCAGCGTTCCACCAACTGTTTCAGACATGATGCGCAGCGGGACGGTTGCCAACAGCAACACCATCCAGGCCCAAAACAATCCTGTCTCAAAGCGACCGCGAAGGGACATCCATCCCAGCAGCCACCAAGCCATGATCCACAGGCTGTATTGGATCAAATGCAGCAGGGTGACCCCAGCCAACAGTCGTCCGAGTCTGGAATCTCGCACTAATATTCGGATTGGGGCTGTGGCGGCCGGACGAAAAATCCAAGTGTTACCGAGTACGTCGTGACCGTGCAACTCACTCAGCAACGCTTCTCTCGCTTTTCGCCTACGGCGGTCGCCAAGTCCCGACTGGTCAAGTATGAGCTCGATCGGTGAACTGGTGGATTTTTTGGCTAACGGTTCTCGCAGTTGTTGCACCAATTCTGCTGTCGGCATACGAAACTTGACCAAATTTGGCCCGAGGAGCGTTACTGTGCGGCTGCCACCAGCGATCAGCACCAGAAAACGTGGCTCGCAAGCCGTCCACGAGTTGTTTGCCCGCGTCGCGTCAACGGGCCCTATCCCCGAAATCTGCAGGACGGCTGGTCCGCCCGCAGATACCACGCTCGCTACGCTGTCGTAGGTGGCTTCAACGGCCAAGGCGTCCAAGTCCAAACAATTGGCGATCGACTCCAGCCAGGAACCGACCAAATGCTGCGGTTGCGCTTGAATAGGAAGTGGCGGAAGCGAATCGCTGGCCAATGCGTTTGGGCAACCGAATCGCAGCGCTAAATACCCGATCGCTTCCACCATTCGCGACGCAGGCCAGATTAGTTCATCAAAACGAGAGGAGACGCTCACTTGGTGTCTCCCTTGATACCAGAGTTTTGCAAAACGCGCCCCGAGTTCAGCTCAATTCGAAGCCAAGATTCACTGTCCCACAGACGGTGTCGGACGGCGTTCTCAGCATCCAGCAGCGATTGATAGAGTGAGTCGGACTCGGCGGTCAGTTCCGCTGGCGCTGCATCTTCAACTAATCGACCGCCGTCGAGCACCAGAACGCGCGGAAAGTCGAGAGTCTCAGTCACGTCGTGCGTAATCAGAATCAGCGTCGCCGATTTCCATTGCTGCCGTGCCAGCTTCAGCAATTCGCGCCGCCGCCGCCGCTCCAGCCCGCGAAACGGTTCGTCCAGAATTACCAATCGTGGTTGGTGTCGAGCCAGTCCTCGACCGAATTTGACCCGCTGGGCTTCGCCGCCCGATAGCAACCCGCCCCCTTCACCCAAACAAGTTTGTAGGCCGTCGGGCAGGCGCTGCAACGTTTCCACCAACTCGGCCTGCTGCAAGACGTCGCCGACGCAGTTCAAGCCGGCGTCAGGATTTCCATACAACAAGTTGTCCAGCATAGAGCGATTCCACAGCTGAACCGTAGGATCAACCCACACAGTCTTCTCGCGCAACTCTCGAAGGCCTTCGCTGTCGAGAGGTACATCATCGATCAAGACTTCTCCGACGGCGGCTTGGTGCCAACCTAGGAGCAAGCCAACCAAGCTTGACTTGCCTGCACCGGATGGTCCGACGATCGCGACATGACTTCCGGGCTCGATGGCCAGCGAGATCGATTCTAAAATAGTATGCCCGGCTGCTCGAACTTGTACTTCGCGCAAGCAAATGGACACTCCTGTCAGGTTAGGAGTTGGTGGCTCCTGCTGATCCATGGAATGTTGGATATTCGGCATCGACGCGGCATTTGGTGGACTCTTGTCGACGACCAGGTCCTGCTCGGGTGCGCCCAGTGGTTCAAGCAGGCGAAGGGTTACGTTCCGCAGGCTTGGGTACTGTCCAATCAGCCCAACGATCTCGTCTCCTAAAGTGGCGATACTTAAAGCCCAATAGGCTAGCAAGAGTATGCCCGTTGCGTCTGCCGCGTGGCTGGCATGCATCATCAGCAGGCAACCCGCCAGGCAGATTCCGGCGAAAGCCTGCAGTCCGTTAACGACAACCCGCCATTTGAGCAGTTGCAAGCTGGCTCGCGCCCACTCCACAAGCAGGCTTTCGTGCTCGATGCTTACTGCCTGATTCGCCACGTGCGCGCGGACGGTCGCCAAACCCAAAAGCGTATCAAACGTAAATCTCGTCAGCCCGCCAACATGGGTTCTGACGCGCAGATCCAATCCCTGCAGCAACGGTAGAAACAGAAACGGCAACAGCACCGCAACCGCCGCTGCCGCACACGCCAGCCAGGCGGCCGCTGGTTCGATCCACGCAATTGCAAGAGCGGTCAGTAAAATGGCAGCGGTCGCTCTGAGAATTTGTCCACTAATTCTGGGGATCGACCGTACAAGATGGATCGAGTGCCCACGCTCGGCCATGTCCGACGTCGGGCGACTCTGAAAATAACGATCGTGGAGTCGCGGAATTTTTGTAAGAAAAGCGATCCGTAAGGATGTTTCTAGTCGGCGGCCCAATCGGTAAAGGCTTGATGCCAGGCTGTACTCGAGCAGCATTAGACCAAGCCCAAAGAGGAAAATACAACCAAGCGCCAGCAACCGTTGCTCGACGATAGCCAGATCGCGGCGCAGGTCGAGCAGACCACGCATGACCACCGCTTCGGCAATCACACCGATGGCTGCCACGGCTATTCCAACCAGCAAGCAAATCAAACCTATCCAACCCGAGCCACTTATCAACTCCAGGATTTTGAAAAGAGGGCTGCTTTCCTTTTGGGTCAGAGCGGCTTGCAACTCAAGTCCGAGGGCATGATTCTCAACTCGTCTCGTCGCCGGTTGTTGTGACTCTGCGGATGCAGCAGCTTGTGGCTCTATACTGGAATCCGGCGCGGTTATAGTGCGACCATTAATGCGTACCAGTACGGCCCCACTCAACCACAACTGCTCTTCGCTATCTTCGGGACTCGCTCCAGTCGATGGACAGTGACGCACCGACCAAAAGCGGTCGGGTAGAATCGATGTCTCACCCTCCGATTTGGTTTGCAGATCAACCAGACTGCGTAGGGCTCGTGCCGCGGCAGCACCTCGTGACAAGCCGCCGCTAGCCACAAGCGACTCGACCACTCGGGCGGCGGCATCAAGGCGGGCGATGGGTAGCCAACCGGATTGTTCCAGCGCCTCGTCCAGCATAAGTCGGACTTGCCGACCGACACCGAGGCGCTGAAGACGACGACTTAACGGTGCCTGCATTTCCTCAGACTGGGCCCACTCGCGCCATGCCTCGGCTGGTACTCGCTGCCGATGCACATACATTTGGTTGATCAATTGCCGACAAGTCATCCAGCGACGTCCTGTGGCGGGATCCATTACTTGCACCATAGGTCCGAGCCGACGCCAAACTAAAACGAAGTGCGTGGCATTGTCGGGCAGACGTACAATCAAAATCGCCGGCAGCGAGTGTAACTCGGGTAACAGTACTTGATCGGGAGGCAACATGACTTGTTCGGCCAGTAAACCGAGCCGATTGGCTACTTCCTCCAGCGTATCGACGGAAGTGCCATCCAAGTCGGTTTGGCAAGCCTCGCGCAGACGACCATAATGAATACCAATTCCATACCCAGCCAAGAGACATTTGAGTACCGCTGGTCCGCAGTCCATCGCCGAGGTCTGTACAACTTCGGGAACTAACCAACTTCGCTTGTGGGAATACTCAGGCTGCATTATTGGTTATCCAAGGCAGCCGGTTGTGTCGTCAGGAACTTACCAGCCGCCCGCAAAATCAACTCAGCCGGTGAAGCCTGGTCAACGGCAATCTCGACGGTCGTCGTTTGGCCATGTTTTAAGGGAATCCGCGCGGATGTATCCGTGATATCCAATTCAACACGAATCAATCCATCGGCGGGTTCGTTGCCGACGGCCGTGACTATGGCAGCCACTGTTCCATACTGTGTCCACGGGAAGCCATCCATTCGCAAACGCGCGGTTTGACCTGCGACGACGCGACCGACAGCGACCACGGGCAGGAACGCGACCACCCGTGGCGTCTCCTGCGGTACGACCGTGGCGAGCTTCTCGGCCGGCTTAACAACATTCCCAATCCGCAGCGGAACTACTTCCTCAACGCGACCAGCCACATTACTGACAATCGTGCGTTGTTTTAGCTCATCATTGCGAGTCTGAAGTTGTTTTTTTGCATTCGCCCATACACCTTTGGCCTTAACCAAATCCGTACCAATTGTGAGCAATTCAGATTTCAGGGTAAATTCCCTAGAAGTGTAGTCTTGTTCGACCAAAGCTACGTTCAATTCTGCGCTCCTAACCTTACCTTGCAGCGTTTCCGCGCTAGCTCGCCTTGCATCAACTTCTTCTTCAGAGACCGCTCGCGACTTCACTAGCGTTTCCATTCTCGCCAAATCTTGCTGGGCCAATCGCGCCTCGATGCTAGCGATCTCAAGCACCTCGTTAGCACCCTTAATTGCCAACTCTCGTGTGATCGGGAGACTTGTTAATGATGATTCTTTGCCTGCGATTTCACTTTCCAACGCCTTGATGTGCATTTCAGCTGCATCGATTTGATTTATCGTTTCGGCAATCAGATTCACAATGTGCTGGTCGTCTAGACGCACCAATACTTGACCTTTCCCCACTTCCAATCCGATTTGTAAGGCTCGATCGACGACTTTGCCTTCAACTTCCGCAGCTACGGTCTGAGGGAGAGACTCTAAGCGAGCCGAGGAAGAAACTTCAAATACCGTGATATCCGCAAAGAGAAACCAGCCCAATCCGATTGGAACAACGAATAGGAAGGAAAGTCCGAGGAATCTCCGAATGGGTCGATCTGCCTGAAGTGCCTGCAACGTTCGAGAAAAGGATACTGCCATAAGGATCACATGACTTTGGCAAACAAAAAAGAGTAAAGGCTGAACATCGAGTTCCCAAATGCCGCAACTCGCTCACGGCCGATATCAATTAATCGGTTTCAAGGTCAGACTATTTACGAAAGGTGCTGACAACCCGAGGGCAATTGAAAAGCGATGTCCCTTGACAAAAACCTCAACCCGTTGAACTTTGCGAAGATTATAGTTTGAAACTGCATAAATCGCGTTAGCGATTCGACGGACTGCCATGCGGAAATTCCTAGTCCCGTCAAATTGTTCCAGCACAGGCATGGGCTATAGTCTTGGCTTTCATGGTTTTTTGCTCCAGTTGTTGGTTTGTTGCAAACTCAATTACCCACAAAGTTATCTGGCGGCGGCAGCCTACGAATTGACCGGAGGAAATCTCGTACTTGTTCAAAATTGCTCTTGGGGCCAATATCAGCACTTGAATTAAACAGCGAATAATCCGCAAAGTGCGGTCATTTGCCTCGTCTTCGACGCCTTGAGACCATAGAGAATAAGATGATGCAAGATGCGGTTGGGAAAATTCATGAAAACAGAGCAAGGGAACTAATATGGCTCACAGCGCGTCGGCCGATGATAGAGAGCGGCGATTGGATGAAGCCGTGGCCGAATACTTGAGGTTGCAAGCCGCTGGGCAGACTCCTGAACGCCACGAATGGCTGGCAAACTTTCCAGACTTGGCGGCGGAACTCGGCGAATTCCTGAACGATGTCGCCCTGGTTCGAGCCGAAATGCAAGCAGACGCAACTGGAACGCAAACACGATCTTTCAGGCATGCGGCCAACGCCACTTCTTCCGGGCAAGTTGTTGCGGACCGCTATGTGCTCGAGAGCAAGTTGGGTGAAGGCGGTATGGGAGAGGTGTGGGTAGCCCGGCAGACTGCCCCTGTAAAACGTCGCGTCGCCATGAAGTTCATCAAACTCGGGATGGATTCGCGCGCGGTACTGGCACGATTTGAAGCCGAACGGCAAGCTCTGGCCATTTTGGATCATCCCAACATTGCCAAAGTGCTCGACGGGGGACTGACCCGCGATGGCCAGCCTTTCTTTGTGATGGAGTTGGTCAACGGAACTCCACTAACCAAATTTTGCGATGAGGCCGGTTTGACGCTCAACCAATGTTTGGAAATGTTCGTCCATGTATGCATGGGGGTGCAACACGCACACCAAAAAGGCATCGTGCATCGCGATTTGAAACCATCGAACATCTTGGTGACCATGATCGATGGGAAACCGGCGCCCAAAATAATCGACTTTGGCATAGCCAAGGCCACGGGTGGCAAACTGAGTGACGAGTCGCTGTTGACCGACTTTGGAGCCATTGTGGGAACCCTGGAGTATATGTCGCCAGAACAAGCCGGGTTCTGTGGTCAAGATGTCGATACCCGCTCTGATATCTACTCGTTGGGAGTCTTGTTGTATGAAATGTTGACTGGGGTGCGTCCTATTAGCAGTCAGCGTCTGCAGAACGCTGCTTTTACCGAGATGATCCGGTTGATCAAGGATGAGGAACCGCCTCGACCCTCCACATGCGTTTCCACCGACAATTCATTGCCCTCGCTGGCGGCGCTGCGGCATATCGAGCCGCACCGGTTGATGTCCATGTTACGCGGTGAACTTGACTGGATTGCGATGAAATGCTTAGAGAAGGATCGTAATCGCCGTTATGCAACTGCCAACGGCCTAGCGGTCGACCTTCAAAGGTTCCTGGCAGGCGAAGCCGTGGAAGCACGCCCTCCCAGTTCCGCCTATCGACTCGCAAAGTCAATGCGCCGTCACCGTAGGACAGTTGCCAGTGCTGGCTTGTTGCTCGTTTCACTGCTAGGTGGTTTCGCCGGAACGTCGTGGGCTCTCCTCCGCGCGCGTTCCGCTGAAAAAGATGCTCGCCAACAGAGCGAGCGTGCTGTTGCCGTTAGCGACTTCTTGACCGAAGATCTCCTGGGTCAGGCCAGCCCCGAATTGAATCCGCGCTCAGAACAGGTAACCGTTGAACAATTGCTTGACCGTTCCGCTAAAAGCTTGGATAACAAGACGGCCCTCGATCAGACTCCCGAGGTAAAGGCAGAAATTCTGGTGGTGCTGGCTGCAACGTATCAGGCGCTGGGAAAATACTCGAAAGCTGTTGAATTCTGGAAGCGTGCAATAGACCTGTACCAGAAGTCTACGGACACACTCAAAAGCCAACGTACGCTCGAAGCTACGCAAGGCTATGGTTCTGCACTGCTTGACAATGGTGCCTATTCCCAAGCGGAGATGGTGCTGCTAGAAGTGGTCCAACAACGACTCGCGGAATCCGGAGCAGAGCATACTGAAACATTGCTTTCCAAAAACAATTTGGCATTGGCCATCGCCCACCAGGAACGAATTGATGAAGCTGAAAAGCTATTGAGGGAAGTCTTGGAAACACGCGTTCGAATTTTCGGCTCCAACCGACCCGAGACACTCCAAGTGGCGTCGAATTTGGCAGGGATGCTTTCTGAGAAAGGGGATTTTTCCCAAGCTGAAAAGCTATACCGCCAGGCGATTGAAGGTTATCAGTCGCAGGCAATGATCGACTCGCCCAACGCCATGGCCTGCGAAAACGCCCTGATCACCAATTTAATTCGTCAGCGAAAATTGGCTGAGGCTAAATCACTTCTAATGGAAACCATCCAGCGGCGAGTCAGAGTCCTAGGTGCCCAGCACTCTGAGACACTTGGTTCGCGTACTAACCTGGCTTACGTGCTGAATGAAATGGGCGATGCGGATGGTTCTGTCCGAGAAGTCCAAGCCGTTTATGACACTGCCATGCAAGAATATGGACCGACGTATTCCGAAACGCTCACTGCGAAAAACACTTTGGTATTGGCGCTGCGCGGTGCCCAACGATGGGATGAAGCGATACAGCAGGCGCGCGAACTGATCGAATTGCGAAAAGCGGCGCCCAAAGAGAATGGCTTGACGTTGATGATTGCTACAAACAACCTGGGATGGGTCCTCGAAGGCAAAGGAGATCTCGAACAGGCAGAACAAGCGTATTCTGAAAGTCTGCGAATTGCCGCTGACAACGGACTTAGCGACCTGCCCGATTCGCTGAGTTCCGGTCACAATCTGGCTCGTATATTCTTGAGAGAAAAAAGATTTAGCGAAGCCGCTGAACAGGCACAAAAGATCCTGGTCGCCAGAAAGCGAGTCTTGCCACCGAATCATCCCTATATCTTGGCCTCGTCCGCGATTCTCATCGAATCGCTGATTGAACTAGGGAGTTTCGAGGAAAGTCAGCAATTGCTTGGCGAATTGCTAGAATCCACAAGAGGCCCCTTGCCGGAGGTTGAAAGAGCCACTCTGCTGTACCTGCGCGGATGCATATTGATTAAAACGAAAGAATACTCCAAGGCCATTGAGCCCTTGCAACAAGCTTTGGCCAGCCGCGAGAAATCATCTCGCGCGCGCTGGCAAGTCTCCCAAGTTCGCTCGGCGCTTGGCGAAGCTTGGACAGGAACGAGACAGTTCGAATTGGCTTCACAGGCATTGTCGTTAGCTAGTCAGGAACTAGCTGCGAACCCTGATTCCGTACCAGAGTACAAAACTCTGGTAGAACTCAATAATGAACGTACCGTCACGCTGAGCCTTATCAAATCAGATGCAAAGGATTGATCACACGCCTTTCAGAAAGCCGGCCAATCTCATCGGAGAGTTCGATGCATCGTGCGAGTGGAAGCTTATGCACCTGACGTGCCAATGCAATTCAGGCAAACTCAGTTATCGTTGAGGTATGACGCGCAACTCACCCTCCCTGCGGGAATTTAAGCGTTTTGCTTGAATTCGTGCTAGGAGGGTCGGCCTATCAGGGCCGGGGAGGGGCACAACAGTTATCCCCGACAACAACTGGCGTTCTGCGTAGTGGCGTGAACAAGGAGAAAACAGAGGAGCACCAGACAATGAAGTACCGTTATGAAGCGCCACACCCGAGTCCGTGGTCCACCCATCTTCTTGTTTGTCGCCGTATTGTCCAATCTCTATCCAGAACTCGATCAATTTCTGGGCGGACTTTGGGGGGCTCTTATCTTCGTGAAGATATCGTTGAAGTCTTCGGCCAGCCTCAAATTCTCTTGACTCAACAGGGCTTTCGGAAGTCGAATCTGTTAAAATCATACCTATTTCATCCCTACACTGACGACTGACCAGCGTTCACCGAACCAATTGCCAACATGAACGACTCGCCCTCCAACGATGTGACACAGGACTTGCAATCCCGCCCTGAGGAAAGCGATTTGGCTGCGATACATCCCGAGTGGATCGGTCGTTTTCGCATCGAAAGAGTCTTGGGCCAGGGGGGCTTCGGTATTGTCTATCTCGCCAAAGACGAGCAACTGAACCGACGTGTGGCTGTCAAAGTGCCGCATGCGGCGCTGATATCCCGGTCCGAAGACGCCGAAATCTATCTGACTGAGGCCCGCACGGTCGCCAATCTCGATCATCCTGGCATCGTACCGGTGCACGATGTCGGCAGCACGGACGAATATCCCTGCTACGTTGTTTCGAAGTACATTCCAGGCACTGATCTGGCGACGAAGCTGAAACAGAAGCGGCTACCGTACCGAGCAGCGGTTGAGTTGGTAGCGACTGTGGCGGATGCTTTGCATTACGCACACAAACAAGGGCTGGTGCATCGGGATGTCAAGCCGGGCAACATTCTGATCAGCGACGAAGGCCAGCCGTTTGTGGTTGATTTCGGTTTGGCGCTGAGGGAGGAGAACATTGGTAAAGGGCCTGAGTATACGGGTACGCCGGCCTACATGTCTCCCGAACAGGCTCGTGGGGAAGGACATCGAGTCGATGGCAGAAGCGACATTTTCAGTTTGGGTATCGTGTTCTACGAATTGCTCACCGGTCGTCCACCATTTCGTGGTGATACAAAAGCCGAACTGCGACAGCAGGTGACAAGCTACGAGCCACGACCACTGTTGCAATATGATGAACGGATACCGAAGGAACTGCAGCGAATTTGCTTCAAGGCTCTGTCAAAACGAGCTTCCGAACGATACTCATCGGCACACGAACTGGCTCAAGACCTGCGGCACTTCTTGGCCGATCAGACTGAGATTCAAGGCGGCTCAACGCCACGCGGTATCGAAGCGGCGAACTTGGAAACGCACGCTACCACTCCAGCCTCAACCTCAGTGACAACGCCTTCTAGCGGGTTTGCTTCGTCGGATACTCAGCCCATCAAAATCGTACCGAAAGGCTTGCGCTCGTTTGACGCTCACGATGCCGACTTTTTCCTGGAACTACTGCCTGGTCCCAGAGATCGAGAGGGATTGCCCGACAGCCTGCGGTTTTGGAAGGCTCGCATCGAGGAGACGGATGCGGACAACACCTTCACGGTCGGATTGATCTACGGTCCATCGGGTTGCGGCAAGTCGTCGTTAGTCAAAGCCGGACTGTTGCCGCGATTGTCCAAGGATGTGATCTCCGTTTACGTTGAGGCCACACCGGAGGAAACCGAGAAACGTCTGCTGCATGGCCTTCGGAAACGCTGCCCAGCGCTGGAAGACAACCTGAGTCTCAAAGCCACGTTGGCGGAACTCAGGCGATGCCAAGGCATTCCGGTCGGCAAAAAGGTGCTGATTGTGCTCGATCAGTTTGAGCAATGGCTACACGCCAAGAGGGAAGAAGAGAACAGCGAACTGGTGCAAGCCCTGCGGCAGTGCGATGGCAGCCGGGTGCAGTGCATCGTGATGGTGCGTGACGACTTCTGGATGGCCGCAACGAGATTCATGCGAGAATTGGAGGTCCGACTTGTAGAGGCTCAGAACTCGGCGGCTGTTGATCTCTTTCCCGTGCGTCATGCAGAAAAGGTGCTGGCAGCATTTGGTCGTGCGTTCGGCACTTTGCAAGACAACGTCGATGAAGTGAATATGGAACAGAAGTCTTTTCTCATGCAATCGGTGGCTGGTCTGGAGGAGGAAGGCAAAGTCATCTGTGTTCGGCTGGCATTGTTTGCGGAGATGATGAAGGGCAAGGCATGGACTCCTGCCACACTCAAGGCTGTTGGCGGGACCACGGGTGTTGGCGTCACCTTCCTTGAGGAGACGTTCAGTGCTTCCACCTCACCACCCGAACACCGCTACCATCAAAAAGCCGCTCGTGCCGTTCTGAAAGACCTACTGCCTAACGCCGGCAGTGACATCAAAGGCACTATGCGGTCCCATGTCGAGCTGTTAGCGGCCAGCGGCTATGGCAACCGTCCCAAAGACTTCGATGATCTGATTCGCATCCTGGACAGTGAAATCCGGCTGATCACGCCGACCGATCCCGAAGGCAAGGACGCTGACGATGACTCGGCAATGCAAACACAAGAGGGGCAAAAGTACTTTCAACTTACACACGACTACCTGGTGCATTCGCTGCGGGACTGGCTGACTCGTAAGCAGAAGGAAACCCGCAAGGGCCGCGCGGAACTGAAGCTGTCTGATATCTCGTTGACATGGAATACCAAGCCGGAAAATCGCTTCCTGCCCTCGTGGCGAGAATTTTCGAGCATCCTACTTTTGACGGACAAGAAGAAGTGGACCGAGCCCCAGCGAAAGATGATGGGCAACGCGGGGAGGATGCATGGGATTCGCTCCGCACTCGCCCTGGCTGGTCTGATCGCATTGGTATCCGTCAGATCGGTGGTTCTCAATCAGTTTGCTCAGCAGCAGGAAGTGATCCGCATCGATGGCCTAGTCGGCCGTCTGGTGAGTTCGGAACCGAGTCATCTGCCTGAGATTGCCAAAGAACTCGATAGCAATCCCGAAGTGGCTGCGACTTTTCTGGAGCCGCTCGTTGCCGGAACTGCAAGGACTGTCGACGAAAAACGGGCGCAGCTTCATGCGAGGCTGGCGATGCTTTCGCGCGATCCATCGCTCGTCGTGCCGCTGGTTGAGGAACTTCTCACAGGGCCGGTCACGTATGTGCTGCCCATTCGAGAAATGCTTCGTCCTTCGGCGACCAAGCTCAAGGAGTCATTACGCAACCTCCTGCGGGACGAAACAGCCGAGCCTCAACGTCGTTTCCGCGCCGCACTGGCCTTGGCCGAGTATGTTCCCGCGTCCGAACTCAGTGCCTGGAGCGAGTCGGATCTCACCTTCGTCGCACAACAACTGGTGTCGTCGAACGCCGAGTTCCAACCGCTACTGCGCGAAGCGCTCCGGCCGCTTCGGGAGAAACTGCTCCCCGAACTGGAACGCATCTTCAGCGAGACGCTGGCGAGCGATGCCCAACGTCTGAGCGCCGCCAATGCGTTTGCCGACTACACGGCCAACGACATAGGCAAACTCGTTTCTTTGTTGGAGGTTGCCAAGCCAGAGCAATTCGCGGTGCTCTATCCGCTCGTGGCTGCCAATCCGGCACCAACTACGGTCGACGATCTCAGGCGGATCGCAGCCACTCTGCCGCCGGACGAATTGGGATCGGTCGACCGCATCTCCTTTGGCCAAAGACGGGCGAATGCGGCAGTGACGTTGCTGCGACTGGGCGAGCGGGAAAACGTCTTGCCCGTTGGCAACTGGAGCGACGATCCGGAGGCTCTCACCCAATTTATCTTTCGCTGCAAACCGCGCGGAGTCCGCGTCGAAACGTTGCTGGACCTACTCGAAACCTTGGCCCGACGCGTAAGCGATGGACGCGCAGGCCATATACCAAGTCAACCGGTAAGCGAAAGTCAATCGCCCGCTGACACTTCGGATTACAACCTGTCCCACGTTCGGTACGCATTGATGCTGGCAATCGGCGAATACCCGCCAGGCGAGATACCTGCCCCACGTCGAGCCGATCTAGTCGATCAGCTTGCCGAATGGTACGCCCATGATCCGAGCTCGGGCGTGCATGGTGCAGCAGGTTGGCTGCTACGCCAACTGGGGGAACGTGGAATTGTTGATCGAGTTGACCAAACTCCGGTTCCCTATTCACTCGGCCGCGAGTGGTTCACGTTGGCCATAACAGTAACGCACACCCCGCCACCGATGCGGGAAAAGGAAACACCAAGAGACGATCAAGGCAGCTTAGATGACACCAGCGAACAACCGCTCAACGAAGCGACGACGCCACCGCTGTCGGCCAAGACCTTCTACTACACGTTCATCGTATTCTCTCCAGGTGAATATTTGGTCGGCTCGCCCGAAGACGAACCCGAACGAATTAAGTTAGCGGATTACGAGCTGCAGCATTCAGTCCGGCTAACGCGTCCGTTTGCCTTGTTGGACCGGGAAGTGACGATGGAAGAGTTAATTGCTTTTTCGCCAACGCAGGCAGCCATAGCGCAGCATCGCGATGTCCATGCTTTCGATGCTGGATGTTTTGCAAACTGGTACGACTCTGTTGCTTTTTGTCGCTGGTTGGGTCAGCAGATGCGGCTGCCGGAATCGGAGCAACCCTACGAATCACCGGAGTCACTTGACAAAGTGAAGTATCCTCGCGAGCCGAGCCCCGATGCGAACTGGGCTCCCCGCGAGTGGCCGGTAAATTTGGGGCGTCCTGGCTTCCGTTTACCGACTGAAGCAGAGTGGGAGATAGCAGCACGCAGTGGAACTAGAACGGCGTATGGGTTTGGAGGTGAGGTAGCGCTATTGGAGCGTTTCGGTTGGTTCATGGATAACAGTGGCAAGCGTTTCCATCCGACCAAAGCGCTTCGTCCCAGTATTCGAGGCTTGTTTGATTTGCACGGCAATTTATTCGAGTGGACGCACGATTGGGTGAAAGTCTATTCGCTGGGCAGCACGACAGACCCTCTAAATTCTGTCGGTGGCTCAGCCCGCGTTGCCAGAGGCGGATGTTGGTTTCTCGCGGCCGAACATTGCCGGTCAGCGGGCCGGAGCATGTTCCAACCATCGGCCCGCCTAGACGACTACGGTTTCCGCATCGCCTTGAGTCTGTCCGCAGACTCCAAGGCTGAAGCAGGTACGGAAGGAGTGGCGGAGCCATCGGGCGATCTGCCGCAACGCGCGAGATAGCGCGGCGATGGGGAATGATGGAGAGCATTAGCAAATGTTCTGAATTAATTAAACAGTTGCTCGGCGTGAGTTGTGGTTTTTCCAAAATTTTCTGACTTTTGGTGAGGCAAGTTCGCTCGTAACTCGCCACTGTCTACTGGCGCCATGCCATCCCGCTTCCACTCTCTCAGCGACAGGAAGCATTACAAGAAACAGGAAATTAAGCATCAGCAAAAGCTCCGTTCAAGCTGTTGGAGTCAGGATGAGCGAGTAATACGTAGATGTTCATGATCAAGGCGCATGACAGAAAGAAAATTGTTGAAAATCGAAAGTGCGCGGGGTTTGCCCGCAATAACAAAGGTCCCAAATTCCAACTTGTTTGTGTGGTTCACGTGCATCATTTTGTTCGTTAGCCGTCCATTAAAACAGATGCCGTAACCGTCGGGGTCCTTCAATTGAAGTTGTGTCATGCCATATGATGTCACGACCGGAGCATCTGCGACAACTCCGTGTCGCGAGAGATATTCGTACATCGCATTGATGTCGGACGCGTCAATAAAGGACCCTGTATCACCGTGACCTAAAACACGCCTCGCATCGGGCTGGTCCGGACGGGCATCAAGTTCAAACATCGTATTGAGCATGAGTTCCGCAGCTTCACGACGGAGCTAGACCCAGTCGCAATCATCACCTATGTCGGTTCGTCCTCGGGCGCGATCAACGACCGACGTCAGGCCAGGATCATGGGTTTCTGGCGTAGTGGGTGTTTAAGATCCAGGCCTGGACTTTCTTTTTAAGTCGTAAGAAGACGCGAATAGAGTCGGTCAGGAATCTTCGCGTCTATTACACGTTGAAAATGTATTGCACGTTGAAAATGGTGCGTTTGGCGAAAGTTTCGGAAAATCCGAGATTATTTCTCTCTCGGGCGCTCATCGGCAGGAAGCTTCTCACACTAACTACGGGAGAAGCAACGACCTGGAGTTTATTTTCTTGGAGATACTTGCTTGAGTCAATCTGATGTGGAATTAGTCGATGCTGCAGTTCGCGGTGATGTCGCTAGCTTTGGGCAACTGTATGAACGCCACTATAAAATGGCGGTCGGACTGGCACGCAGCCGAGTCAGCGATGTGCAACTGGCAGAAGATGCTGCACATGAAGCATTTGCCATTGCCTACCGAACGATTGCCACTCTGCAGGATCGAACTCGATTCCCGCAATGGCTTGGGACAATCTGTCGACGATGTGCATCCAAGATTGCTCAAGCACGACGAGACACTCGGTCCATTTACACTGAGCATGAACCATATTGCGATCCAACTCGGCAGGCTATGCGAGCGCACGTTCAGGACGTCATCGATCGACTAGATGAACCTGCTCGCGAACTGGTAATGCTCCACTACTTCAGCAGGTTGTCTTACCAAGAGATTGCGGAGATCGTCGATTTGACTCCGCAAGCAATTCATGGCCGACTTCAACGCATTCGACGTGAACTGCGAGAAATCTTTCAATCAGAGGAATCCAAAGAATGAAGTTACAACCTGAAAACGAATCGTGGGAAGATGATCTGCGTGACGCACTCGGACCGGTCCCCGTTGCCGATTTCGATGCATGGCGAGCGAAGCATCTGGAAACTCCGGTAGAAGGTCTTGTTGCATGCAACAATCCGATTCTGTCAGCGATTCGTCGGCAAGTAAGTACCACGCTGTTGAGAATTGCTGCTGTGGTGGCGATTGCGTGCAGTGTGATCTGGTGGGGAACAGCGAACTGGATCGGACAGTCGCGAGCATTCGCAGCACAAATTGCTGGAGTCGATGCAGTCTCGCAGATGACCTGGACGCAGATTTTCTACGTTCGCGTGACAAGCGAAGATGGAAAACGGACGTGGATTCGGGAAGAGCGGAGCGAGTGTGCATATCAACGTCCAGGCAAGTACCGTACGACGCGTATGGACGAAGATGGAAAGCCGAGATGGGTCACAATTTCTGATGTAATAGCCAACCGCACGTTGCAATTTGATACGAAAGATCAAACCGGTTCGCTAAAGCCGTTCAGTGAACAACACGACGAGAATGGTCCCTTTGCTTGGGTCGGAGAACACCTCCGCGGTAAACGAGGTGGTACGATTTCAATTGTCGGCAATCGCAAAATCGATGACAAGGAAGTCACTGACGTCAAGTGGAAGAAGAGCGAGTTTGGCAAGCTGCAGTTGCAACACTTTTACTTCGATGTAAGTAGCAAGCAACTCGTCGGTATCATTTCGATGAATTCCGGTGAGAAGTTCGACCCAGAGGCTCCGACTGGTGAAATGCAGAATCCCGCCGAGGAGAAATGGAGCCGTATGGAACCAATTGGAATGCGAGTCAGTGATATTAAATTGGATGCACGGCTCGACAAAGCCGACTTTGCATTAGACGCCCCTGCCGAGTACAAGATCGAACAAATTGCAAAGCAGACGGTGACACAGGAGGAAATGATAGAGTTCCTTGCCGCCAACGCGGATTTTAACAATCAAACCTTTCCAGATTCTTTAGTTCGTTCATTTGATGTCGATAAGTACAACGAGGAGAGCATGAAGGCCCGAAAGGATCGCACCGTAGCAGCGAATCGGCTCATCGACATTTGTGACAAGATCAAGCTGCGTGAAATATACGCGTCGCCTGTCGCTCAGTATTTGGAAGACCATGCTGTACCCGACAGTTTTCAATACGTTGGTGCTGACGTGAAACTCGGCGATTCCTCAAGAATCGTGTGCTGGTTCAAACCTAAGAATAGTTCGAATTTCCGCGTCGTTTACGGCGACCTCTCGATCGAGGACGTGAAGGAATCTGAACTGCCGATCAAACTTCTAGAATGAAAAATAAGGCAACTCATCGATCGGCTCATGGATGTCTTCGAACTGAGTAACCATGCGCGGACATGTTCGCGCATGGTGAGTTTCCTGTCGTGAGCTGTGCATCGGCGACTTCTTCTCTGAGCTACAAGCGGAACATATAGGCAATCGAGCGCCGTCGAGTACCTACACCTCACTGGTTTGGCACCGGAAAACGGTCACCACCTGATGAAGTCGTTGCACAGCGGTAGCCCGAGTGGTGACCTAGCTATTCTCAATGATTTCTTCACCTTTGAAGCGCTCAGGAGGGCGTGTCCTGGGTTAGCGTGGCTCCCGCAAATGACGGTTCTTCATGTGCACGCTAGCATTCGCGCGACGGGCGGGAAAACAAGACCCTTGCCTCCAAAGCGATGTCTCATCGCGGGTAGCCAAGAAGATATGGAATCACAATTGAGCCGGACTTGGACTCTCCAATCTCCCACACAAATGCGTCACCCTTATGTAGCGATTTGGTTAGTTGAATTAGCTCGTCTTCGTTGTAAGTGCGGAGCACGGAGACCAATCCATCCCAAAACACGAACAGCGGCACAACTGGCACCAGATAGGTCAAAAACAGACGACTCCATTTAAACGGACGTATCGCTGGGGAAAGCAACCACACCGCCAGTGGTGAAAGTGCAAACTGAATAAAATGTGCTAAATCTCGTTTTTGAGCTTCGAATATTGCGATTGGCTGTCCAGCGTCGACTGCATTCTGCAAAATGCGCCTCGCGTCCTGTATTTTGAAGTGATGAAACGATAGAAACTGAGTGCGCAGCCCCCGTAGTCGATCCGGGATGTCCCGCGCGTCGACTGACGCAGGTTCAAACTTCATGACGGAATTGCAATTGCTGACCAATCGTTTCAGTGCTCCGCTATTAGGGTAGAAATCGGTTAATACAATTTGCAGCGACGGAAGCCTTTGAATGAGCAAATCGGCCAGTTTAGGCCAACCTCCTCCTGCGCCTGTGCCCATGTCGATAATTCTACAACATTGACTCTTGCTTACACCTTTCTCTAGAATCGGAACAATCGATTCATAAAAATTAAACAGGTTGACCACGTGGCTGAGGTAATCCGTCATGCAATTGCGGATCGTCGCTGGGAACCAGGGTTGATCTTCGAATTCGAAAAGTTGTAGGCGTCGCATGATGATCTCTGCGGAGAATACCTATAAAGCGTGAAGCAAAATTCTACGATAAGTCGCTACGCTACACATGTGGGCGTGGCATTTGTCGTTATGGGTACGTAACGATGCCGGATGGTTCGACCAGAGCGAGGCGACCGTTTGGAGGAGTCTTCCGTAATCTCCTGCCGAAACCAGCGCGGCTTAAAAACACATGGTTCATTTATGAGCTTTTTGTCCAATATCGCTGCAGCACTGTCGAACTGCTAATTATGTCACACGTCACTCGCATACCGATCTTGCCTGTTGCGGTATGTTCCATCGCGATGATGATAGCGATGGCCGGACCGGCGACCTGTGCTGATCAAACCGGGGCGCATTCCGTCTTTGACGAGCATCGCGTCGAGTTCCACAACCACGATGTGAAGCTGGCTGGAAGTCTATTATTGCCAAAGAGCGAGAGACCGCTTCCAGCCGTTGTCTTTGTTCATGGTGCTGGCCCACAGACTCGCGCGCAGTATCGCAAGCAGGGAGAATTTTTTGCAAGCCAAGGCATTGCCGCATTGATCTACGACAAACGCGGAACGGGCGAATCCGGCGGGGCCTATGAGAGTCGTAGTCCCTACGAAAATCTGGTTAACGACGCGCTCGCGGCCGTCGAACTTCTGAAACAACGCCCCGAGATCGAACCTCTGGAAATTGGCATGTGGGGACTCAGTCAAGGCGGGTCCATCAGCGCCGCAGCGGCATCTCGATCCAAAGATATTCAATTTGTTGTCGCCGTGGGGTCTGCGGTGGCTGACGGCATGCTGTTCTACTATCGTGATAACCTGTTCCGCAGATATGGTCTATCGGCCACATTGCGTGACGTGGCTGAGAAAGCCCAGCTCGGCGCGGATACTCTGTTCTTCAATTTGCGAGACGAATCCGTTCTCTCGACATTTGCCCCGAGAACCTATCCTCCGCCAGAAAAATATCTGCAACCCGCTTGGAGTCGGGTTAGCCAGCCAGTGTTGATGATGTGGGGACAATTGGATCAGCATCAACCAGTCGGCGAGAGCATTCTGGGTCTGAAGCATTCTCTGGCACAGGCGAATAATCAGAAATGGACTTTGATTATCCTTCCTAAGGCAAATCACGATCTGAAAGCTTCCGAAACGGGCGAGCTGCACCGCCCCTCGCCCGGCTATGCGCCCGGTGCGTTGAAAACGATGACGGACTGGGTACACGGTGTGATTAACGACCCATCGCACATACCCGCCATGAAACAAGTGGGTTCAGCCCAACCAACAGGCGTGCTTTCAAAACTCATGCGCTACGAAAAACTGCGATGGTTTGGCAACGGAACCGTCCAGGTCGCACTCCTTCTTCTCTTCCTGTTCAGCTTTCTCGGCAACACGCTTGCCGGTCTATGGTGCACTTTTTC
>JBGSUV010000181.1:0-89052 GCA_041753315.1 Pirellulaceae bacterium
GCGTGCTAAGCAATTAGGTCAGTGAATTGTGTATCAGCGTTGCCGCTCAACTCTGTCCGAACCAAGTCAGCTTCTCTTAGTTCCATGCTGATTGGCTACAGTCGATCATTCACGCCACTGGCGAGCATTGACGCAACGAACCATTAATTATCCTCGGACGGACCGTGGATAATGGGATTTTTGGGGCTTATTCCACGGACGGTCCACGAAATATCTCCCAACCCCCAAAGGTAGCAACCTCCTGTTTCCAATGCAACACTAAGGTCGCTTTTTTGTTCAAAATCTTTTGCGACTTATGTTGCAGTCATTGGTGGTGACCTGCCCGTAATGGCGGTTAAGGCAACCTTGAGGCTGGAGTGGGGACAACTGCGATCGTTTTTCAAAGGAGTGTGACGCTAAAATGATTACTTCTCCCATTGTCGGAATTGGTCGAGGTACGAGATAACTCGGGGGCGGTTTTTTTCGAAGTAGCCGAGGCAAACGATTAGGCAAATTCCCGTTGCGATACCAAACGCCCACCACGGCCACACTTGACCTATCGCTTGTTGAGCATGCCACACCATCCCTAATAAGGCAACCATCGTAAATGCCGCTCCGCAAAAGAGGAACGCTCGAACCCGCAAGACAATACCTGCGGCCACACCTGCAAGCGCCAGTACAAGTAACAAAAGCGGCTGCCAAAGCTCCCCTTCAAAGGCTTTTAAGAATATCTCTGAAGTACTGCTCAAATAAGCGATCAAAATGGCCGTGTAGCGCGTCGCCACGACAACTCCATTCTCCAGACGGTTGCGATTCAATTCGGCAAACACCAATGCGGCTAGCGAAGGTGGGAGCAACCAGAACTGCGGGTGCTCTAAAAACCGCAGATCGGGATGACTGTGCAAATAAGACCAAAACGCACACAGCGTCATCAAGCCTGACAAGGCGCGCAGTCCAACGGAGTTGCGAGCCCAACCATGTAGCCCATATAAGCCCGCACCACTTAGCAGTAATAAGGCATAACGTCCCCATTCGTTCCACGCCAGCTGTGCGTCTTCGGCGCGAAAGAACCACACTCCAGCCAAGGGAATGATGGGAAGCAAAAGACTGCTTTGTTGAACGGGATCGGCGATCACCGTCTGCCCCAGTCGTCGCATCCATTCGCCAACTCCAGCACTCAACATGGCAATTCCAAACAATACAATTGGCCACCAATTGAGAAAGATTCCAGCAAATAGGTGGGGGAAATGAAAGTAGGTCGCCGCACACATGAATGCAATTGCGAATTCCGCTCCAAAAACGGCTGCCTTTCGCAATTGAACTGGTGCATTCCGATCGGTACTGTGGGGACGTGCGGCGAACTGGAGCAGGCGAGCTACCACTGCGATCCACGCGGTGATGGTCATCAACTTCGATCCGATATCGATCGACTCTGCGACTTGGTCCCACTGCTTGCCAATACTCCCCGTCAACATGACGATTCCCGTCGCAATCCCCAATGTCAATGTCGCCCATCCCATATTCATCAACGGTCGAACCCACTCCTGTTTATGTCTCAACAGATGAGCAAGAACCGGATAGAGGCAACCGAGCGCAACCAATGCTGCAAACGTGCGTTGAACGAATATCCACGAGCCTTCGATATTGGTGACTGCCCACGCGTTGGGTAAATCGGCCCACCACAACAATATCAGCGACGTTGAGATGAGTATCAGGCCACAATAGCGAAACGCTTCCCTGCCACGTTCGATCGCGATTGGCAAAATGGCAATTGCACCGATAAATGGTAACACTGTAGCTGCAATGCGCAGTTCACGTTGTTCAAAAGCAAGCACCAGCAAAATGCAGGGTACCAGTGCAAGCATCGCCGCCACAGAATGCACGATTGGCATCCAATGCAGTGCATGACGATATCGGTCGACCGTAGTGACAGAACCCAACTTCAGCTGGGCTCCCAGCGGAGACGACTCGCGCACGAGTTCTCGAAGTAGTCCCGCCATGACGGCCATCGCGCTAAGACCGCTCGCCAGCCAAACTAACCTACTTTGTAAAGCGGGTAGCTCGCCCCACGCGCTGATACTCATCGCCGCAACAAGTCCGCAAGCGATCAGGTTTAGGTAGACACCTAGTCCACGCTTGGCAGGGAGCGGTTCCCATAGTCGAGCAATCGCGAGCGACAAACCGCACAGAGACAACAGCAGGATCGCTGGCAGCAGCGACGTCGAACTCGAGACCAGGATGGGGCGGCCAGCCATCCAGAGAAAACTCAGTACCATTGCTGTAAACGGGTAGAGCAGGCTGACCGATTGCTCGACCGAGAACCTTGTCGACCTGTTAGCTGACGACGGCAACTGTTCGCTCGTTTGGTGGCGGTTCCAGACGCCGCGAAAAATGATTGTGAAAATCGCGACTGACACGGGACCAAACAAAATAAGCCAGACTTCGTGTAGGTTCGATCCCGGAAGGCGGTGCAACGACCAGGCACTTACACCCACCGCAGCCAGGACGGCAGCCACATGAGCTCGCCATGGCTGCTGCGCGATCACACTACTCAATAAGGTGATCAACGCCAATGCGCTCAACTCAGAAAATGGCCAGACCCAATTGGGATCTTGAGTGGTGCTGACGATAGACAATGCACCAACAAACACAGCCAGAATGACCCAAGCCGCCTCTCCCCACTGCGAAAAGGTGCGTCGCCGCAACGAAGCTACGATTCGCACGATCAAACCAATGGTAAGGACCAGCAGCCATAAAACGATGATCGCGCGAAACGGTTCAAATCGTTGGGCAGTTACAAAGCTACGCGCGGGAACCGCCATCAGCCAATTGGCATACGCAGCTGCGCCAGTTGGAGCAATTAACCCATGTCCAATAGCCAAGAGACCAAACTTCGGTAGTCCACGTCGGAACGAAAGCCAACCCGTTAAGCTGAGTGTGATGAACACCGTTACGGCAACGGCAGGCCCGCCGAGTCGTTCGAGCATGTTTCCAGTAGCCGGCAGACGGATCGGATAAGTGATTACCAGCCATGCAGCGGCAAGGGCCAGAACAACGACCAGCGGCAATCCAAAACGACTCACGTTCCAACTCGCCTTTTCGGCTCGCTGCCAACGCGATCCCTTGAGCGTTTTGCTCAATAACTCGCGGGTCGCGACTTTACCACGCAGCATCTGACGCAGGCCCAAGAAGTTACGCGACGCCGTAAAGCCAATCGTCAGCCAAGCACACGCGGCGCTCACCAAGCCGGTCGTTTGCAGTGAAACAACTGCCATCGACGCCCATGGATGACTGCCTCTCAATTGTGAGTAGTCGATCAGTCCAATTGCAGCCAGAAGTCCGCTGAACAACGCAGTGAGCAAGATAGCACTTGTCGTCATCGTTGGCGATTCTGCATTCCAAACGCTCAGCATCCATCGCACAGTACTGAACATTAAGACGGGTCCAAGGACCACCAGCAAAGTTCGGATATGCGCGAACCAAGTCGACGAGGCCACGGTGCTGGATTGCAATAATTCTGTTGACAGGCTGACGATGACAAAGAGTAGACTTCCGAGGATGAGCAAGCTGATCGCTAAGGCTCGACCCAGCACCAACCACATTTCGGATTTTGGAAAATTTTCTTTGGCAGCAACCATCTGTTGCCATGCCGCCTGTGAACGAGCAGCCCAGGTGACACCAAACAGCGGCAGTATTAGATCGCTTAACAAGATCCAAGCAGACAAACTCCAAAGAGCGGCCGCGAGGGAATGTGCAGGACTGAACCAAGCGGCCAAAGTCATCGCCAAAACCAATGGTGCAATTGCAACGGAATTCTGTAACCAAACAGACTTTTGGCTTCTTCCAAGCCAAATGCTGGCAGTAGTCAGTGCAACGAGCGCAGCAATCGTCAAACTGAAGCCGGTCCCGCCGAGTGCGCGAGCCACAAAGTCACTCAGTTGGCTCGTCGTCGTCGTAGCACCCAGGCTCAGCGATATATTGACCGTCGTTGGGACGAGCAAACTTAATATCAGAATGGCCCAACCACATGTGAGCAGAGTTTGTGACCCCCAATGCATTTCCGCAATAATCCAATTTGAACTCGCGGGACTAACTTCAACAGCCTGCGTTGGTACTTCTCTAACCGCAGTGATTGATGAAGATTGTCGATGCCACAATACGACAAGTGCTTCGAATGCAATGACGACCAAGGTGAGCGCGGCGATGAGCGTAGCCGAACTGGCTGCCAATCCGAGTTGTTCCCACCACTGATGTCGCAAGCCGAGCATGATAACTAGCGAGCCGACCCACACACACAATGTTACTAGCGTCGTCTCGCGCCATGCCCCTCGACGCCAAGCGATGAAGACAGCGAGACAACTGAGCGGTAGATACCAGCCAACGGAACTGGCGAGCCACAATTGGTCGGAGGCGCTCCACAGTGCTGCGGCAGTGACAAGGCTAAGTGCGCAGGCAACGTTGGCCAGCCAGTCGATGTTTAATTGTTGTCTGCGATCGGAAAATATTTTTAGTCCGGCAGCCAAGCTTGACCAAAGAAGAGCCAGCCCTGCCGTGCCAATGGCCCATGATCGAGTGGGCCGGAGGTGTGCCAGGGTTTCTTCCAGCATGGGACTGGTCTGACATAAGCGGACAACACCCAGCAATAGTAAGGCTTGTCCAAGAGGTAAGACAAACTGCATGAGCGGGTGGGGTTGCTTCAACTGCGACAAACCGATCCCTGCGAACAATGCCATGACACCATAGGAACACAATAGAATTGCTGCCCAATTGCCGCCGTAGGGAGTCTCCCCAAGCGGAACAAGGCTAGCAACGATCGTGAGGCATGCTGCTATGGCAACGATACAAGCTCCACCGATTTGGAACTGTTGACCAACGTCACTTAGCGAGGCCTTGGTGACGCGACTGATCGAATAGCGTCGCGCGTTGGCTCCTTTATCGTGTTGTTTTCGCGACCAGAACGATGCGGCCAAACTGGTTGCCAGGCCAACCACCGACAAGGTTGCAATGCGACTAAAGCTAAGCCACTGAACGGCACTCATTAGGGCTGCTGGGGCCAGACTCTGTTCAATGACCAAGGTGACGGCGACAATAGCACTCAGTGAGCCCGCCAGCAAACTGATTCGCAAGTTGCAAAACCAACCTTGTGCGAGCCACCAGGCTGAAATGGTCACAAGTAGCGTCACGAGCGCAAGTCGAGCATCGCTGGCATGCCATATGGCGGTCAGAAGAAAGAGAGAAAGGGAAGTCGCGATGAACCAAGCTGCCACGACGAGCCAACTACTCGCGACGCCGCGCGAACTGCGAAGTTCAGACGCGTTGAACGCGCCGTTGGTTGGCTGCGCTAACCTCCATTGCGAAAGACTGACCGACCATCCCCAACTCGCCCAAGCCGCGGCCAGCACTCCACTGGCTATCCACCAACCACTAATCAATTCTGTTTGCTCTGCCGATCCGCGGACTTGTAAGAGCCAGAAACCTAAGACGACAAGGGCGCCAAACAAACATTGCGTGACGGAACCCGCCATCCAACGGATGACACCAGACGCTCCACCGACCAGTCGATGGCTGGATTGACTGATCACCAGTGCAGCCCACATGCTGACCAGCACTAGTGGGACGAGCGACCAGACAGAGGCGTTGCTGATCAGCAGGTTGCGTTCAGATAGATAGTTGATTGGCAGCAGCGTTAAACTCGCTACGATCGTGTGCAGTGCGACCACTGGCCAGCGTCTTGAGAAAAGAGACTTGCAAGCTGTGATCGCCAGGCCTCCATAGACGACGGTGCCAAAAAGAATGACGGCTGCGGTAGTTAAAGTTAGCGCTGGCAAGCCACCTTCCCGACGCGACAATAAAATGCCAACCAACATTGCCAGTGGGATGAGCATCAATCCGATGTGCAAGATACCTCGCGAGGTCGTACGCAGTTTCCACTTTCGCAGCGTATATTGCCCCGCTCCATGCACGGCAATCGTCGCCAGCATAAACACCAACGATGGAAAAAAGCGACTGGTGCTCGACAGTGTGCTCCATAAATTGATGACTAAACCGACGGAGCAAACGACGATCAATGTCGCGCTGATCAGCTCCACCCATCGGATGTTTGATTGCTCCATGAACGTCTTAAGCAGGTTGGCGGTGACTCGTGTCTGCAATGGAGCTCGCGGTATGATGGCAACGGGTGGCTCATCGGGCCTATCGAGAGGATGTGGTTCGAACGAACTCGTGATTGTTGGTGCCACCCGCGGCGATGGTATTTGTAAATTAGGCGAGCTAGGTCGTTGCTCGGGTTCAGCCAGTTGAAATGCTGAAACAGGTTGTTTAGCCTCCGCAGGTGGCTTAGCTTGTGTGATTGGTTTAGCTTGAACGGGTTGGGTTTTTGGCGGTATTGGGTCGGAGCCGTCGATGCGCGCGCTGAGCCGATTGATAAGTCTTTCGAGCGAAGCGACTTGTTCGTCGCTCAACCAGCGATTAAACCTCGCATAGTCGATGAGGCGTTTGGCGGCGGCTAAGTCCGTTTTCACGCTTGGTGCCGAAGATGCCTCGCTGGAGCGTCGTTGCGATTGGCGTTGCTTCGCGCACTGAGGACATTCCGTGGCGACGCGCCGATAACCACACTGCGGGCAATTGACTCCGAAAACCAGCCTAAAAAAGAACGAGGCTGCGAGCCACATCAAGTGACCGATTCCGGACCATAAGAATAGAACCAGTCCAAGTCCTAATATGAACGTAATGAATTCGATCATGATTGAGGTCCGTTACACAACTCAGTGTTCTTCATAAAAAGTGCTTAGCCCACGCACTCGGCGGATCATGGAGATCAATGTCAAACATATGACACCGAGACCGCTGACGAATATGGCGCAGAAGTCAAGGCGTCTAAAATCGTCTTGTGGTACAAAGATCGCCAGAATCAAGAATCCAGCAATGCAGAGTGATGTCATGAAACCAACAAAACGCTTGCGATAGAATAGACTGCTGGCCACCATCATCATCGGATAACCAATGAGCAACATCGAACGGGGTGGATCGGCAAATGCTACCAGCGACGTATAAATCACGACGTCAACCGTTGCCCAACTGAGGCAGGCGACATCCCGCCAGCGAGCGCGCATAACCCAATATTGCAATACATAGGACGCGATCAACCAAACGAACAGCAGGCCGATGCGGTACGGATACGCAGTCGAAGTATCGTTGCGGATCCAATGTGACAGCGCCACGATAATGGTCGTGGCCCCGATGCCGCAGACATGCGCGACCAATATGGGCTCGCGTCGCCACCAAGATTCAAGTCGCTCGGCAAGTCGAGCGCGTGGGCAATCCAGCGGTTCTCCTCGCAGCACCTTTTGCAAGTCGTTGGCAAGTTCTTCTGCCGATTGATAACGAGCAGTAGATTCCTTTGCCAACGCTTTTTCGCAGACGTAATCGAGTTCGCGCGATACGCGGCGATTTAGTTTTGACGGTGCTGGCGGATCGCGGTCGAGGACTTGCAACAAAACATCAAAGGGCGTGGGACCAGAAAATGGTGCTTGTCCAGCGCACAGAAAATAGAGAATTGCGCCAAGCGAGTAGACGTCGGACGCAGGGCCCACCGTCGTGTGACCCATGGCTTGGTCGGGCGACATGTAGGCTGGTGTACCCAAAATTTGGCCAGTCATCGTCAAAGAGCTATCGCGATTGACATTTTTCGCCAAGCCAAAATCGATGATGATCGGTTGTCCAGATTTGTCTAATAAGACATTTGCAGGTTTGAGGTCGCGATGGTAGACACCATTGCGATGCGCGTAAGCAACCGCCGCGCACAGTTTGAGCATCAATTTGATTGCTTCGTGCGGCTCAAGCCCTCCCTCGTCCACAATCTCTGCTAGGCTCTTTCCGTCGATGTAAGCCATGGTGTAGTAGACTAAATCATGCAACATGCCAACTTCAAAGATTGGGACGATGCCAGGATGGGTTAAGGCAGCGGCGGCTTCGGCTTCGGTACGGAAGCGTTGGATCTCCTCGTCACTGGCCAGTTCACCCGACCGAATCAACTTTAGTGCGACAGTCCGACCCAGATGTACGTGTACCGCTTTGTAGACCACGCCCATCCCACCTCGATCGATTTCATCTTCGATTGCATAGTCGCCAAAGATCTTCGGCGGGTTAAGCGCAAGTGAGGAACTGGTTTGGAAAGGTCGAGGTTGGCTCGCCAGGGGGCTAGTGGGAAGAACATCATTATTGGTAGGGGCATGCGAACAAGTCGCAGCGAGTTCATCGCGCGCGGCCTGCGCCGCTTCGATAAACTGTGCATTTCCGTCGATGAACTCTCGTAGTTCGGGTAGAAGTTCGGGGTGCGCTTGTAGGAGTTGTTCTGGATCGACCGGTATTCCCGATTCGCAATCCTGGACATATCGGGCGATAACTTGCTCCAGCGTCAGTTGTTGCGCACGATTCTTCATGGGAGGCTTGGTGGGTGTGAGGTCCGAACATCACAGGAGGGTAGCTCGCATTCGCCCCTAAAGGTGGAGTCTACACGCGCGCCAGCTTCAGTAGACGCCTTTTCGCAGCAAGTTTGACGCTCGATTTGCTACATTTTCCGATTTTAGGTGACCTCGCGAGCGTAGAACAATTGTCCCCAATTGTTTTGTGCTTTGTGATGCTTGGCTTAAGCAGGGGGGAAACAATTGGGGACGATTGTTTTACTCTGGGGAAACAATTGGGGACAATTGTTCTACACTGCTTGTTCTACACTGGTTGTACCAGACTCTCGAGAAGCTCCGACAATCGCTCGGCTTCGTGGTCGGTCGTGGCACTGGCAAGCACATATGCTCGTCCAATGGCGCCAAGCTGCCGGGTCGCCTCAAGATTACTGAGGGATTCCAGCAGTCGAGTGGAAAGCTCGTCTGGGGATTGTGGATCAAACAGATGGCCCGCTGCCGCCCGTGAATGCATCTCAGGAAATGCGCCATGCGCGGGCTGTAGATACGGAACCCCGGCGGCCAATGCTTCGAGCACAAAAAGTCCCTTGGGTTCCTGATAGGTTGTGGGAACGCACAGCAAGTCGATCGATTGCAGAAATCGCAACTTGCCAGGCCGATCGACACTGCCATGATAAGTCGCAAATTGTCTCAGGCCGGCCACATCCAGTTTGTGTAGCTGTTCTGACCAATAGGCCTCGTGTTGTTTTCCAAGCCAGCCAGCAATCTCCAGTCTTGCAGCGGGCAGTCGACCGTCGGCATGCAACTTGATAAACGCGTCAACCAATACGTGCAATCCCTTCTCCGGTGCCAACCGCGCCAAGTAGCCAATGGTTGGTGGACGATCGACAGGCGGAGGGACGAGCTGCAGGGACGTGAAGTCCGAGACGTCGATCGAAAGCGGATTGACGCTGAGTTTGTCCGGTGCAAACTGCAGCAGTGATTGCATGTGCTGCCCATAATAGTCGCTATGCACCAAAAAACGATCGACCGATCCCGCTAGCTTACGCAGCTCCGTTAGGGCCTGCGTGCGATACGGCTCGATCAATCCGTCGTAGAAAATATCGTCGCCTTGCAAGATGACAACCATCGGGCAAGAAAGTTGTTTCTTCAACTCCGGAAGAGAACCGGCAATTAGCAAGTTCGAAAAAATGAGTATGTCTGGTTGCAGCGTCTTGAGCCAGTTGCCTAACCGGCGGACCTCCTTTTTCTGATAGCCGTCGGCACCTTTCAACATCGATACGGTCAAGCTCCCGAGGTTCTTGGCGGAGGTTCCCATGGCCCGCGAGGCGACCCAGCCCACCAGTTTCGGTGAGCTGAGGAATTTGTCAGCCCAATTTGGAATCCAGCGAAAGACAGGTGAGACCTGCTGCAGGTAGACATTCAGCCCGCCGTAGAAGAGCTGCGAACTGCTGACATTGACTTCGTCGGTCAGTATCGGTGTGTAGGTAGGGATGAGTATTGCATCGTGGCCGCGACGGATGAGCGCTTTGGCCATCGCGTTGTCGTGCAGACAACTACCACAGTACATGCCAGCGGCACCTGCCGTTAAATATCCGATTCGCAAAACTAAATACTCGTCAGATAATTAAGAGGCGTTTTGTAAAGACTGATCCGATTTCTCAGGGACTTTTTCCAATATTTCTAGCAAAACCTGATCGACATCGATCCCCTCGGCCTGCGCTTCGAAATTGAGAATGACGCGATGTCGCATACTCGGGAGAAAAACGCGGCGAATGTCTTCGAAACTCACATTGAAGCGAGCGTCCAGCAGCGCGCGCACTTTGGCGGCCAAAGCAAGTGTCTGTGCACCCCGAGGACTACTGCCCCAACGGATGTACTGATTGGTTATCGGTTGCGCCAATTGACCTTCGGGATGGGTAGCTAGAACGAGTCGCACGATATAGTCCTGGACATGTTTCGCTAGAATCACCTCGCGCACCAACTGTTGCCAACGCCGGATCTCGATACCGTCCATCACTTTGTTCGTTTGGATATGCGTGCCGCGAGTGGTCCGATCGACAATCGTGTTCAACTCATCGCGAGTGCTATACCCCACGACTAACTTAAAAAGAAAGCGGTCGAGTTGTGCTTCTGGCAGTGGGTATGTTCCCTCTTGCTCGATCGGATTTTGAGTGGCGAGTACAAAGAAGGGTTTGTCCAGTTGATAACGCGTACCACCGACGGTGACAGTTCCTTCTTGCATCGTTTCAAGCATGGCGGACTGAGTCTTAGGGGTAGCGCGGTTTATTTCGTCTGCCAAGCAGATTTGTGTAAAGATCGGACCCTTTTGAAACTGGAACGATTTTGCTCCATGCTCATTTTCGACAATCATGTTGGTGCCCAGAATGTCGGCGGGCATCAAGTCGGGAGTAAATTGGATGCGATTGAACGGCAAATCAAGGGCCTCGGCAAGCGTGCGGACGAGCATAGTTTTGCCCAAGCCGGGCACACCTTCCAATAAACAGTGCCCGCCGACAAACATGCTGGTTAACACGCCATGCACAATTTCATCATGGCCGACAATGGTCTTGCCGATTTCAGCTCGCACGGTTTGATAACGCGTACGAAACTCTTCGGCCTGTTGCTGCATTTGCTCGGCGACATTACTCATGGAGTTACTTCTAAAGAGGTCTAGATGGTTGAGTATGAGCGAGGCGGCGCCTCGTGAAAACATTGTAATGAAAGAAATCGATTCGGATGCATCATGAAGATTCGTCTTCGCCTTTTTTCTTGGCAGCTTTCTTGGCAGCTAGCAGGCGTGCGGTGTAACCTCCTTGCTCCTCTTTCTGACCCATGCCGGGAGAGGCCGCGGAACGGCTGTCCTTCCGCGAATCGGCGCCCTTGCCGATCATCGCTTGATCAAGGGTATTCGCATCGACATCGCCTTCGGCCTCAAATCGCGTATTTGCCTTGACATCTTCGATCTCACCAGAAACCTGCGTTTTCTTCGATCGCAAGCGTTCAAGGCTCTGCCGACGCTCGGAATCCTGAGCTGATTCTCCTGGATTGAGGCGTTTGGAGAGCCATTTAAGTGGATAGGCATAGTCGAGTGCAACACGGCGTACAAAGATGTCTCCGAACAGGCAAACCGCCCCAACAAGCAGGCACCAGGGCCAAATATCTTGCATGCTCATCGCACGCGGAAGGCCGCCACGGTACGTGTTGTTTTCGGTCAGCTGCCCGAGGCTTTGTGGGTCGAGTGGTTCCGAAAGCTGGCCCGCATTACCACCATCGGGTTCGAGCTGCGCCAAGCGCTCGAGCATATTGATGTTGGTGTTGCGAATTCGATATTCGTCGGAGAATGGAATGCTGGCACCTGTGGTGAGTGGTGCCATGCCGGGGCCTGGGATAACGTTGATGAGGTAACTTCCCGCCGCCTCCGCTTCGAAGGAACCGACGTATCTCCCAGGTGCAACTTGTCGCATAATCAATGGCAATGGTTTGAGGTCGGGGCCGACCGCCACGGCTTGCATATCGAGGAAGTTTAAAAATTCGTCTTCCTGGTTGAGTGCATTGACGACAACTTCGACACCACCGCCACCTACGTTGGTGGCGACCGTGAACTTGGCATCGGAAGTGGTTGGACGCATTGACCAGCGCACCAACTGTGCAAAAAATTGGTCATAGCCACTCCAATCGGCCCATTCGCCGGCCCAGCGTTTTCCGGCATCACTGGTGAAGACTGCAGAGCGTCCTGCGCCGTAGGTCCAGGTGGCCAGAATGGTCTGATTTTCCGGTTCAGACGGCTTGCTCGCGCGGATGGGTACCTCTACCAAAGCGCTATCTTTGAGCGACGTAAGTACAAAACCTTTAAGGTTTGGCAAGTCGCGCGGAAGCCCTTGCACGATTTCGTGAGGGTAAGTGATTTGTGGCAACGCGCCACCTTCGGGTTCGTAGACGAGCGGTCTTGAGACGCGCATCGCTTCGCGTTGAAAGATCTTTGGAAGGGCCGCCGGGTTGCTGGCGACATAATAGTTGCCACCGGTGGTTGTGGCGATCTTTTGCAATGTTTGGTGGCCGGCGGGACCATGTGCGCCTACTGCAACGGTCGAAATCTTGATTTGATTGTTGGCAAACTGAGTTAAGATACCAGTCGCCGGAGGAGTCGGATCCCCATCGCTGATGATGATCATGTGCTTGATCGATGCGGGTGTATTGACCAACGAGCGGAGGGCCAATTGCATCGAAGGTTGGAAGTCGGGCATATCACCAGGCACCATTGCCCGCAGGCTGCTGATCATCGCCGTCTTGTTAGGGCCAACTCGCAACATTCCAGTCTGGCCACCCCACAACCACGAGTCACCTAGGGCTCCGTATTGCAACACACCGCAGTAGTCCATCGGTCCCAACACGTTTAACGAAGCTTCACCGATTCTTTTTTGCCAGTAGTTCCCTTGTGCAATTTCGGAGGCATGCAGCACCATCGCCAAGGCGCCCACCGCTTCCACCTTCGTATTTTTGATCTGGAAGTCAACGGGCATCGCTTTTTCGATAACCGTGTTGGCCCATCCTCCCGCTCCAAACGAATTTGGACTGCCGAGCATCAAAAGGCCACTGCCGAACTGCTCGGTGTTGCTGACTAACATGTCAAGTTGCTCGTCGGTGAAGTTGGCGATGTCGTCCGCCGTTTCACCGCTGCTGCGGGGGACTCCGGCCAGGATGACGCAGTCGAAGGCTTGGAGTTCTGCGAGTGATGTGAAAAGTTGGTCACTTGGTTGGATTTCGACTTCGATATCACTGCGTCTGAGCGCTTCGATCATGGGCGCGAATTCGCCGGCCGCATTCCAGTCTTCGATCAAAAGGACGCGTCCCTTGCCGCGGACATAGGTAAACGCGTCAGCGCGATTGTTTTGTTGCAAGGCATCGTCGCTTGCTTCATCAGGTACAAACTCGGCCCGATAGGTGTAACCGGCGGGTTGATCGATCGTGTCACGGATCGGAAAGACATTGACATCTTTGTCGAGTACAACGCTTTCATCGAGCAGCACTTGTTCGCGCGGTCCGACACTGCGCAACAATCGCAGGCGACCGGGAACCTCTTGCCCCTCCCCTTCTTGAAAGCGATTGATGACAATGCGAGTTTCAAAAGGCTGGCCTTGTCGAATATTGTTGGGCAAGTCAACTTTTTCAACTAGTATCTCGCTGGTCGTTTCGAGCGCAATGGGAACGACATCGAAACCTATGCCTGCCTCAGCCATCGACTGCGCCACGGCTGCGGCTTCACCCATCGTCTCGATGCCGTCAGTGATGAGCACGATGCGTTTGGCGGAATCTTCTGGGAAAGAAGCTTGAGCTAGTTTAAGCGCGGACTCCAGATTCGTGGCGTCGGTGCGTCCCAGATAGCTTTCGACTCCGGTTACGACCGGCAAGTCGTCATCGTAGGGAGGGAACTCAATTGCCGCTTCCCTTCCAAAGACGATCAGTCCGGCACGGTCACCTCGTTCGGCGCCGCGGTGTTTCTTAACCGAAGTGATCGCGTAGTCGAGCATCAGGTCACGCTTTGCGCGGGCAATGCTATCGCTTTGGTCGAGCAGGTAGATCACCGAGAGCTTGTCGCTAATCCAGACCCATTGAATGCCAGCGATGGCGAAGATAATCAGCAGCATTACGATGGAACGAAAGATCAACGCCGCCAGTCGTCGCCCCGCACCAAGACTGGCCATCGAATGAAAGCTGATAAACCACAGTAGTGGAATGATCAACAGCAGGCATAGCAGCCAGGGGTATTCAAAAGAAAAGGAGATGTTGCCCATGGCAAATGCCGTCGTAGTTGAGATTGCACCACATAGGAAGTCGCGGAACGTGTTCGACTAACATGTTAGACGAATTTATCTTGCGGTGCACTCTCGTTGTACGACATTTGCTTGCGCGGTGTCATTTGATGACCAGTTCGCGGGTGGCTAATTAGCGGTTAATTCAAGTTTAATCTCACTCGTTCCGTTCTCAGGAACCGTAAATGTGAGGCCAGAAGTGACTATGGATGCGTATTTCTTAGGCAAACCATGGTTGATCGTGACTTCCGCCCCCCCTTCACTATTATTCTGAAGCAATGTTTTGCTGACTTGAACCTTGTAAGAGCCGGGGACAGCCCCCTTTTTTTCTCCATTGTGTAAAAGACTGAACCGGCCCTTCGCATCCGTTGATGCGGAAGCAGGATGTTGTGAGCTGTCATCAACGAAGATGACTTGTGCCTTTTCGACCGGATTACCATCAAGGGTTACAACGCCTGACGCCTCGACCGTACGCGGTCCAGAACTGTCACCGCAACCAGCCAGGAGCACTAAAATTCCGAATAGCAAAATAGAACGAATCACGTGGGTCAATCCTTATAAGAAAGGGGCGGTCTGTAGACTCGCCCCGCGTGAAATTTTTAGGTGACTAAACTGAACGAATCAATCAGGAACGGACGCAACTTCACCACTTGCTTTAGTTCCCAATGCTCCCCAAGCACCGTAGGGACTGAGCCCTCCTCCGTTGACGCCTGGCGCAACCACCGATAGATTTCCTGTGTCGATGTTTTCAGAGATGAATCGCACACTTCCATCAGCAAGCGCAAACTGCGCACCTCCAGTGTGTTCGCTTCCGGACGACCAGATGCCGTTGGTGTGGTGGTACGAGACTCCGCCTTCGGCAATCAAACACGATGCTGAATTAGGTGGCAATATCGTAGTGAAAGCTGCAAAATAGGCATTGCCACCAAAACCACGATAGCCCGGTGCATTGTCACCGACTGGAATCGCAGTTGGATCCAAATAGTTCGAACCGGCCAAAGTGGCTCGGCAAACCAACGGAACCATGGAGGAAATATCACCTGCAACGGCTGTCACCATTCCACGATTGTTTACCGTATGTGGACGTTGGCGCTCGCCAATCGCTAACGTATTGCTGGTCCCATCGGCGATATCGCCCATTTTTGCATAGTGATATCGTCCGAAGATCCCTCGGTTGTTGATTGGGCGTTTTAGAACGCGAAGTGCTGCATCATTGCGTTCACCCGGTGAGACTTGCGTCGATGAATAGTTGTCGCCGGTGCAAAACGCATAGCTGCTCAACGTATTTGTTCGCTGTGGACGCGAGGGGTCCGTTTCTCCAGCGTCACTTGGGCACTCGAGGAAAGAGAGTCGCTGCGCAATCAACGCGAAGTTTCCGGCTGGATTGTCAGCCCACGGAACGATTTGCACCGATTCGAGTTGAGTGTAGAGACTGTTTTGTTCCAAGTACGGAAGCATCGGTAACCATCCCGAGTAAAGCCCCCGTTGACCATATTGACCCATGTTGCCCGAACCTGTGCAATGCGCCGGAAATCGCTTGAACGACGATTCGTAGTTGTGCAATGCAAGCCCAGCTTGCTTCAAGTTGTTGCTGCAACTCATCCGACGGGCTGCCTCTCGCGCTGCCTGAACAGCCGGCAATAGCAGGCCAACCAAGATTCCAATGATGGCAATCACTACCAACAGCTCAACCAAGGTAAACCCACTCGCCCGTGGCAAGTATGACCGCAATTTCGATCGCTTCATCAAGCACCTCAATTCAGAAACAAAGACGAGAAGTTAGAAAAGTGCGCTAAGTTAGCGCAAAACAAACTTGGCTGAGCTTACTGTAAGCGAGAGCCTGTAGTCAATGGTTGTGGGGACGAAAGCCACTCTAGAGGCGGATCAGTGGCGAATGGAGTCACCTAATCGGCAGCGGTAGTTGTGCCGGTTTTCAGTAGTTACCGAAGGGGGGGCGGCCTCGTCAGCTAAAAGTGCGTCCCCATGTGAGGGCTTAGTGAGTCACCGGACGATTCGAAACAGCGTTTTGCACTGAATTGAGGATGTCGTGCGCCGCGTTTGAATTGAGGTGCTTGGCTGCTATGCGGGCAGGTGCGAGTGCTTCCTCCGGCTTGCCAAGATATAAGAGAAATTGTGCCAAAGCGAGATGCAGCTGCCCATTCAATGGGAGTCTTTGACACGCAAGCCTTAGCGTTGCCTCGGCATCCAGCGGTTGATTCAATTGCATACAGAGGTTTGCAAGATTCTGGTAGTGAGCTGCCTCAAGCGGCTGCATCCGAATTAAAAGTCGATTCAGTTCAGCAGCTCTCTGAAAGTCACCGATGCGTCGCCATTGGTTAGCGCGAGCGGCAAGTGCAATGGTGTCTCGCGGATTGATTTCGATGGCGAGATCCAAATGAGTTAGTGCTTGCGGCAGGTTGCCAAGCGAAAGATACAAGGTAGCAATTGATCGGAAAATACTGCCATATACCATGCCCATGTTCTGCGAATGTGCCTCATCAAACGAAGTCTCCTGGTCTATTTTTGGACGAACTTTTGTCAAAGCAGTCCATCGTGCAAAGGCTTCGCGGGCCTCGACAGTTTCTCTTTGCAAGACAGCGAGCTGATGAAGCAACAACCATGCCTGCGCGAGATCAGCGTCGATTTCGATGGCGCGCGTCGCGCATTGTTTTGCCTCGGCAAGTTGATTCTGTTGCAAAAGGACTTTGCCGAGCTTTGTCCAAATCGATGGCAGAGTTGGCGCGATATCGAGTGCGGCGCGGAAAGAAGTCTCAGCCTCGGCAATTTGCCCCATTTGCACTTGGCAATCACCAAACATCTCCAAATATTGGGCTTCCATAGGTTTCGCGTCGATAGTTGGAACGTGCAGCACTTGCAGTGCTTCTTCCGCGCGGCCTAGTTGAAGGAGGAGTTCGGCTAAGTCAATGCGCATTTTCGGATTGGACGGCGCCATTTCGACGCAGCGTTGTAGCAATGGCTCAGCCAATTTGGTCCGCTTTAGTCGTAGCTGAATTAACCCGTGAAGATGTTCGACTTCAGCAGAGTTGGGAAATAGCGCCGTCAACTGTTGAATAGACGTCTCAACTTTCGAGTTCCAATGCGTTAGGTCCAACAAGGCACTGGGCGGCTCAGGCTCCATGACTGGCAAGGCTAAGACAGCTTCCAGTTCTTCGATCTTGAAGTGCTCTAGACTTTGCGATCTTGAGAGCGGGGTATCGGGCTGAGCGCGACGAATCGATCGAGGCCGATGTACGGTGTCATTCGATTCAATGACAACCCAAAACAAGGCAACAACAGCAGTCGCAATCGTCGTGAAAACGACGATCAGTTTCTTGTTCAATCGCAAATTTGACATGGTCAGCGAAACAAATTCCATCGAACGGATGCTCTTGCACACTGCAAAAATCACTGGTTATGGAATTCCTACAAGGAAACCCACTAGTGCTGCGTCCACATGTTAACTGTTAGGGTACGTGGTAGTGGATTTTGCTAAAGCTCCCTTTGCTGCTGGACCTTTAGCAAGGTCCACTACCGTAATTTTCAATGTTGACGCAACACGAGTCAGTGCATGACTAAAGAATAACATCCGGAAACCGCTCTCTAGTTGCAATGGGACGTACTTACCACTTATCCTCATAGACTTCCGCAACTGACATTAGCGAAACGTCAAATTCATGAATGCACTCAGCCTTGAGCGAACGACCTTGCGGATTGTTGCTTGGCGGCTGATTCCATTTGTTTGTCTACTCTATCTGCTGAATATTTTGGATCGAGTGAATGTGGGCTTCGCCCGGCTTGCCATGCAAGGCGATCTGCAATTGAGCGAATCGGCATTCAACCTCGGTTACGGCATGTTCTACGTGGGCTACCTCTTGTTCGAAGTCCCCAGCAACCTGTTGTTGCGACGTTTTGGGGCACGACGCTGGATTGCGAGAATCATGATCAGTTGGGGGCTGATTTCATCGGCAACGATGTTTGTTCATGACCAGTGGACTTTTTATGCGCTCCGCATCTTGTTAGGTGTTGCCGAAGCGGGTTTTTTCCCCGGCATTATTCTATACCTCAGTTATTGGTTTCCAGATCGAGAACGCGGCAAAATGACTGCTTTTTTTATGCTCGCCATCGGCCTGGCAAGCGTGGTTGGGAACCCGTTGTCTGGACTGATCATGCAATCGCTGGACTCAGTCTCGGGTCTTCATGGTTGGCAATGGTTGTTCTTGTTGGAAGGTATTCCATCGGTGATCACTGGGGGTGTGGTCTTGATTTATCTCACCGATCAACCCGTCGACGCGAAGTGGTTATCGAGCGAACAGCGTGAATGGCTGGTTGAACGCATGCGTGATGAGGAGCAGAAACGCATGCAACATCACAATGCAGATCGAATTGGCGCCATACTGCAGCCACGCGTGTGGCTGTTGATCGCAGTGTACTTTACCGTGGCCGTGGGAACCAACGCTGGTGGTGCTTACTTCCCAAAGCTCATTCAAGAACAGTTCCAAACGCTCGGTCCCTTCCAAATCGGTCTGTTGACCGCCGTGCCGCATCTATGTGCCGTGGTGGGTATGATTCTCTTCGGATTCAACTCGGATCGAACGGGTGAACGTCGCAATCATCTTGCATTGGCTGCTGTGCTTGGAGCGGTGGGCTGGACCATGACGGCAATGAGCAACTCGCCGATCGTGGCACTGATCGGGCTTTGTATCGCACAGACTGGGATGATGAGCATGTTGCCAATCTTCTGGACATTGCCCACGGCATTTTTGACGGGTGCTGCAGCAGCGGGTGGAATTGCTTTGATCAACTCGGTGGCCAACATTGGCGGTTTTTTCGGAGCCACCATCCTTGGTACCTTCGGACTTTGGTCGATGGCGATTTGTCTGTTTGCTGGCGCGATCCTTGCCATGACACTCGATCCAAAGCCTAAAGTCAGCAAAGTTCTTAGTAAGGGGTCGCACACATGAGTCCGCTTTTTGATCTCACTGGCAAAGTCGCCGTCGTCTCTGGAGCTGCTCAAGGACTTGGGCAAGCCGCGGCGCTTGCATTGGCCGAGTTTGGCGCGGATGTGATGTTGGTCGATCGCAATGTGCAAGGAGCAGAAACGACTGCGGACAAAGTGCGATCGATGGGGCGCAGGTCCGTTGTGCAGGGCACCGATGTTTCAGATCCTGTTGCCATCGCCGAACTGTTCTGCGAAGTCGATCGAGAATTTGGTCGAGTCGATTTTCTGGGAAATATCGCGGGCGACGGATATTTGTCTGCGCCAGAAGAACTGTCGATCGAAAAGTTGCACAGGGTGTTGCAGAACCTTGTCGTTGGTCGGTTCACGATGTGCCAACAAGCGGGCCGACGTATGCTCCAACAGGGCGCTGGCTCGATCATGAATATCGGCTCGTTGGCCAGCTCAACAGCGCTCGGACGAGGGCACGTGGCCTACAGCATGGCCATGGGTGCAGTCGTCCAAATGACGCGTGAGTTGAGCACCGAGTGGAGTCACCGAGGTGTGCGAGTCAACTGTGTTACACCGGCGCAGATCGTCAATCCGAGTTTAATAGCGCGGATGGAAGACGATCCAACGTTGCGAGCTCGATTTCTGAAAGGCATTCCAGCGGGGCGACTGGGCGAACCTCGCGACATTATGGGCTTGACCGTCCTGCTGGCCTCCGAGGCTTCAGCTTGGATCACCGGAGCAATCATCCCGCTTGATGGCGGCAATATGGCGATGAACGCTGGCGGAACTCCGGGCCACGAGCGCGGCGTGGTGCAAGCATTTAGAACAACGGATAAGTAGCCCTGCTCTTTCACTCATTGATGCGGTTGTGAATCGCCGGTTACAAATAGATCCATACACAATTTGACAACAATATTCTGGTCCTCAATCATCTCCCAAGCAGAAAGCGAAGCAACGATGGCCAAGATCACTCAATTCAAAGGCTATACAGGGCAAGAAGTGATGCCCGACATTCCCAAGCCAGAGACTCCTCCCGATCCGATGATTGTCAACGTGCAAGATGGTGTGCCAGTGGTCTACCCAGGTTGTCATGGTTTGGGTGTCCGCGTCGTGCATCCGGTAAATCCAAATGCACCAGCCAAAAATATGGGGTTGGTCTTATTCTATGTTCCACCTCACGTTGTCTTGGAGCCCGGCTCGCATCCAACCGAAGAAACATATGTCATTCTGGAAGGTGAAGGTACGATGACTTTTCATCGCGAGAAACGCGTCGTGACCAAAGGCGATTTTGTCTATCTTCCACCCTGGTGTGTGCATGGAATCGAGAACACAGGGTCTCAAACACTCGTAGTACTGATTTGCACTTCGCCTCCCAATCCATAGAACAATGTTTTGGACGCGAGTTGTAGTCTCGGTCCGGGCGAAGGCGTCGAGGCTATCGTTCGGGAGTGGCCGTGTCGTCGTTCATCTCGTACGGTAGTCGCCAGACGTTTTCGCCACTGGAATCGGCAAAGTAAAGAAAGCAGGGCCCCAGTTGAGTTGGGTCGCCATCGGACCAGAACGCTATGAAAGGATCTTTGGCATTGATGGGGCGGCGCAAGTAATTGTGATTGCGCGGGCTTGAACGAGTGACCTGCTTGGCCAACTGCCAAGTTTTTCCTCGGTCGGAACTTTCCCAATAAGTCACTTCGCCGCCGCCCTGGTCAGGTTGAGGTCCGGTGATGGCTGGCAATCGCGCCGTCCATTTCTCCGCGTCAAGGTAGAGGCTCCCCATATCGTAGTTGTGGTCCGTGCCAGTGATCATCGACGTTTGCCACTGTTGCCCGTCCCAGCCTACAACGAAAAAGAAACGCGGGTTATTGGGTTGTCCCGGTTCATGCCCTTGGCTCGTTAGGTACAACAAGACAGGAAAACCATCAGTAGTGAAACCCATGTCTTTGAGGTAGACATTAAGTCCTTGTGCGGCATAGTCGGCTACGCGTGCCGGGTTGTCGACTTCAGTAAGCGGAATCGCTAGCGGAAGGCCATCAACTGTTGTCCACGTCTTACCTTGGTCCGTAGTTTCAACATAGTACAAGTCGGTTCTTTGATCGACATTGCCATCGGGATGGCGATTGAAGAACGTGCCCGTCTTATTGTCTTGGGTCGCACTCGTTTGGTAATGACCACCGCGCGTCGTACCAATTTCACGAATTCCAGCCAACTTCTTATCGTCTGACCATGTGCGACCATCGGAACTGGTTTCGAAGTAGAGCTCGCGTACGCCAGTGTATTTCGTGAACAGATGCAAGAAGCCGCGCTGGGCGTCGTAGTGGGGTTGTGGGTAGGTCATCTCCTCCTCTGAGATCTGTTCAAATTGGTCGATCTCATAGGGGGCGCTGCTGCGGTACTTAAACCCAGGACGCGAGCGACCACGACCACTGACAAACACCCATAGAAAACCGTCGCTGTCGATCGCCAGGCTCGGATTGTCGTGGGGGTCGTTGACGCCTTGCTTGTCATGCACAACGACGGGTTTTGGTACGGAGTGGGTTTGATGATCGTAATACGAAATCATGCACAACAAATGTCGATCTGCGGGGCCCGTCGTGCCACCGTAAACAAAGAAGGTGCGGTCGACTTGCGGACAGTAGATGGCCAGCGGAGTGTGCTTTGCCGTGTAGGTGCCTAAACCGCCAGAGTACTTGTCGCCGTAAGGAAAGCGGGGCGTCTTTGATACTTCAGAATAAAGCTGACCATTGTCACCTTCGCCGTAAAATTGTCCCAAGGTGAACCAAATCCCCTTGTATCCATCGATCCGCCGCGCGGGCGCGGTCGAAGTTGGAGGTTTTATAGCGTCGACTTGTTGCGCGATCACTGCGGTTGGAATCCAGGCGATGACCAGCCAAATTAGTTTCCACCCAGCGATCCTGCCAGGACGAGTTTCTAACGCAACTCGGTTCAAGTCAATCGATCGTGTGGCGCGATTGGTCATGATGGGGACCGCTTTCCTTTCGTCATGTTCGGGGAACACCCAGTTGTGATCTCATTAGGTCGCAGATCATTTCAGGCTGCGACCAATGAATCGAGTGACCGACACCGGGAAAATAGGTGTGCTGGAATCGCGAGCCCAGTTGAGTACGCAGCAGTTCGACATCCTGATCGACCAGCATGCCGCCCAGGCTTGCATCCGCTTGCAATAAATGGATGGGACAATCAACGTCGTGCGCTAATTGTGTGATGTCATAGTCATCAAGCCACCGCGCAGTGGTGATGGGAGTCAATACGTTGGGATCCACCTGCGCAAGGCTTTCACCGGTGAATCGACGCGACGGTTCATCGCGTTGATCGCAAATGCGAATTGGACGGCCTTCGGCATTGAGCCCTACAACTATGTCGGAAAATGCCTCAAAAAATCGTTGATTGCGCAGCGGCGACTGTGCGTGTTCCGCAGTTCGCTTTGGAGCTCTGGCGATATTCGCGTCAAGTTTGCTATGTGGACGCTCCGGAAACTCGTGTTGCAATTCCTTTAAACAAAGTGAAACACCTTCAAAGTAATTCATCAGGGATGAGCCCGGCAGATGATTCCCCATCGTGGCAAAGGGAGGGTCTTCGAGGACTGCCAAGCTGACTTTCTTAGGTAGCCGCGTGCACGCAGCCAGTGCCACCATTGCCCCCAGCGAATGCCCATAGACAATTATCCGCCCCGGCAATTGCTCGATGACATGCACCGCGTCAGCGACATAGTCAACAACGCGATAGGCCTGCGGAGTGGAAGCGGATCGACCGTGTCCACGAAAATCAACGGACACAATATTCGCAGATTGGAACAATGGGTTGAACAAGGTGTAAAACGATCGCCAATTGCGCAGCACGCCATGCAAGAAGACGATGGTTGTGTCACAATTCGAGTGGTCACACGCGCGGCTTGTCCAGTGGATCAAGTTGCCGCTATGGGTATGGGTGAAATGTTCGTCGAACGCCAGTTGATGCCAGGGTGGGTTGTTGGGATCGATCGACGAAGCGGGAGGTGAACCGTTGTTGCTCATTTTTCACTCGTCACGACGGTGGGAAACGGTTTGGCCAATTGTCCTCCCTTGATCACACCACCTTGCAGTACTGCGATAAAATCTTGACGCCGCTCGAGGATTGAGATGTCTTGCAAAACATCGCCATCGACCACCAAAACGTCCGCCAGCTTGCCAACTTCGAGCGTTCCAAATTCATCGCTGCGGCCCATGATTTCGGCCCCGGTTTTCGTGGCACACATGATCACTTCCAACGGTGTGAAGCCAACTTCGCGGACAAAGAAAGTCAATTCGCGAGCGTAGTCGCCGTGCGGATTCCAGCCAAAGCCGTAGTCGCCTCCCATGCCCACGCGACCGCCGGCTCGCAAAATGCGCAGTGCACTGGCAGCCCCGCCTTCCAATGTTTCTTGATGTCCGTCGATGACGGCTTGCGGCAAGCCAAATTCAGGCCCAAGTTCGACACTTGCTTTTTCAAAATACAACGCAGGAACAATGGGAACATCTCGTTCCAACAAGAGCTCGAGTCCTTCGTCATCAATGAAGGTTGCATGCTCGATTGAATCGTAACCTGCGCGGAGGGCATTTTTGATGCCTTCGGTGGCTCGGCAATGTCCCGTCACTTTCAGTTTGTGGTTGTGCGCAGTGGCCACGACCGCATGCATCTCATCAAATGTCATGCAAAGCGTATGATGGTCGTTGACGTCGGGCGATGCCGCATCGCCCGTGGGGTAGGTCTTGACCCACTCGACGCCATCTTTGACAAGTGCTCGCACAGCGCGTCGACCATCCTCTTGGCCGTTGATGATAAATACCAAGCCTTCCATGCCAATCTTACGGAACTCAGGGTTCCAATCCATCAATCCGCCCGCCGAGCAGATTTCGCGTCCCGAAGCCGATAAGCGAGGGCCGGGAATCAAATCGCTTTCAATGGCTCGCTTGAGCCACACGTCAATGTTAAAGAGACAGCCACCGGAACGAGCAGCGGTGTAGCCGCACTCCAGCGCAAGTCTCGCGTTGACCGCAGAAAGAAGTGAGACGTACTCGACCGGATACTTGATATCGAGATCTTCCAAGGCGGCGATATTGAAGTAGGTCGCATGAAAGTGCGCTTCGACCAAGCCTGGTAAGATCGTCCCGCCCCGTGCATCAATCGTTAGGTCGACATCTGCAAGCGCTGGCGCATCGGTCGCAGGTCCGATGTAAGTAATGACACCGTCGCGTGCATGCAGGGTCGCTTGGTCAATCGCACTGCGGCCAGTGCCATCGACCAGTTGCCCATTGGTAATAACCAACGTTCCTTGTGATTTTTTCATAAGAGCGCCTTGGGGTGGTGGGAGTGCGCGAGAACAGTCGCCCACTTTGTGGTGAGAGCATTGTCGTCGATTTGTGCCGTCTCAGTCAGTCGGACAGTTAACTCACAAGTTGATACCAACAGGTAAGGCGTAGTTTACCATATGACCTCATCGGAGACTGCTCGTCGCAACGTCTTAAATCGCTGTTCGAGGGACGACTTTAGCACGGATAGCAAAGCCGGAGCACGGATGTTCCAGCCAACACGCACCTGTGGCGGGTTCATGCTTGTGGACGATGGGATGCGGCCCGAAAAAGCTCGGCAGGAGCCTCTCTCTCCCGACTGCATATTTGATGGTCAAAATCACATTGGAGGATAGCTAGTGCGGCGCTGCCACGGGAGTGCGACGCCACCGCTCTAAACATCTTTGTGACGCGGTCTCGGGAGGGCGACGCTCCTGCGGAGCCTTTTTGGGCCGCCGTCTGCCGTTCACAGGCAAGGGGCTGTACTCGATTGGCTTGTGGACGATGGGACGCTGCCCGAAAAAGCTCGGCAGGAGCCTCTCTCTCCCGACTGCATATTTGATGGTCAAAATCACATTGGAGGATAGCTAGTGCGGCGCTGTCACGGGAGTGCGACGCTCCTGCGGAGCAACTTGTGGGCTGCCGTCCAACGTCCACAAGCAAGGAACTGCACGCAATTCTGTAGCACGGATGGCAAAGCCGAAGCACGGATGTTCCAGCCAACGAGCACCTGTGGCGGGTTCATGCTTGTGGACGATGGGACGCTGCCCGAAAAAGCTCGGCAGGAGCCTCTCTCTCCCGGTTGCTGTTTTGGGGAGCAAATCAGCGTGCAAGATATTCTACCGCTTTTTAGCGACGCATATGTGTGAAGATGTGGAGGTTCAATTTGGAGCTTAATCCGATACAATTGGTGCACTTGCAGTAAGGCGATTGTGGTGTGCCGCAGTTCGCTTAATGCCTTATTTTACGAATGGCTATATCGCCCCTTGGAGCCGTTGCTTATGAACGTCGAACTGAACATGCGAGTGCCTGGATGTTGGGTACCAAATTCCGCGTTGAGTAAAAAATTGCCCAAAGGATATCGGATGGGTGAGGGCACGCTGGAGTTGCCGAATGGGGAGAGCATCATGCTGCGGTTCTTGCCGCGAGATGATCAGTTTGTCACTATTTTCCGCAGGGCTTGCCACGGTGGGTTGTCAGCCAGTGCCCTTGAGAAGTTGGAGGGTTACACGTGCATCGCGGGGATCGTCGGTCCTGGAGGTTCGATGGAGTCGGCGCGAACGATGGTGCAAGCGGCAGCGGCGCTCTTGCAGGCGGGCGGGCTGGGCGTTTTCATCGACAATAGTGCTGTTTCGCATGGACGCAAGGATTGGCTCGAAATTGCAAAAGACGGATGTGCCGATGCTTTGTGTTTCGGCTTTTTAGGAGTCGTTGGAGGTCAAAAGGAGATATGGTCGACAGGGCTGCATGCATTCGGCTTTCCCGATATCGTCTTGCATCGAACGAATCCGTTCGAAGGCAGTGCGACGTTGATCGAGTTCGCGCGATTTGTCAGTGCGCGCGGGCAGGCCGTTGACGAAGGCTTTATCTATCAGCCTGAGTCGGGGCCGAAATATAAGGTGGAACGCTATACGCCCGACGATTTCAAGCCGACGAGTCCAATCCATAATCCCTTTGGAAGGATTCGGCTGGTGCCACTTAAGACCTGATCGCGGAGACTGGGAAACGTTGCAGGTATCTGCCGATGCTCGGGGAGATGTGGTAAAACATGAGCGGCCAGATCGGCAAAGAAAAAAGTACCAATACGTTCCTCAGCAGGTGGAGAATCGAGAAATGACGAATGGGCCGCTAAATCGGAAGTTAAAGATGGGCTTGGTCGGCGGTGGCCAAGGTTCCTTTATCGGTAAAGTTCACTCGATCGCGGCTTGTCTCGATAATCGTGCCGAAGTCGTGGCTGGAGCATTTTCGAGCAATCCCGAGCGCAGCAAGGCGTCGGCTTCGGACTACAACGTCTCCCCCGCACGGGCCTACGGCTCATACCAGGAAATGTTTGACAAAGAGAGCAAATTGCCTGAGGGTGAACGCATCGACTTCGTCAGTGTGACCACGCCCAATCACACCCACTTCGAAATTGCCAAAGCCGCCGTCGATGCAGGCTTCCATGTGGTGTGCGACAAGCCAATGACGTTCGATTTGGCGCAAGCTGAGGAGTTGGCCCAAGCCGTCGATAACTCCAATGTCGTCTTCGCACTTACCCACAACTACACAGGATATCCGCTGGTGCGACAAGCTCGCGAGATGATTCGCAGCGGGGAACTGGGGGAAATTCAAGCGATTCGAGCCAGTTACATCCAAGGCTGGTTGCGAACGAAGCTGGAAGACTCCGATCAGAAGCAAGCCGCTTGGCGAACCGATCCGACGAAAAGTGGAGCCGCGGGCTGTTTTGGCGACATCGCCACACATGCGTACAACCTTGGACGTTACATGAGCGGCCTGCTGCCCAGCGAGATATCCTGCCATTTACGATCTTTTGAACCGGGGCGAAAGCTGGACGATTATGGCACTGCGGTGATCAAGTACGAAAACGGTGGGCTGGGAACCGTCACTGCTTCGCAAATCAGCCACGGTCGCGAAAATGATGTGACGATTGAAATTGACGGTACCAAGGGTTCGTTAAGTTGGCGGCAGGAAGAACCCAACGTGATGGTTGTTCGTTGCAATGGCCAGCCTCACAAAATGTACACGCGCGATCCCAACGCACCTTATATGAATGACTTGGGGCGTGGTGCATGCCGGCTTCCTAGCGGTCATCCTGAGGCGTTTTTTGAAGCATTTGCCAATGTTTATGTTGGTGCCTTCGATGCGATTGTGGCACTGGCAGCAGGGGAAAAGGTCGAACGCAAAGATACGGTCTATCCCAATGTTCACGACGGCGTTGAAGGAATGTTGTTCATTCAACAGTCGGTGGCGAGCAGTAAACAAAATGGAGCTTGGTTGCCGTTCCAATGCGCGCGAGCGCGCCGATAATCGCCCAAATGAACATTGGCAACGTGAAGTTGCAGAAGATGTGAAGTTGCAAAAGAAATGGTGCATTTCGATCGTGTGGTGATAGTCGGAGTTGGTCTGCTGGGTGGATCCATCGGATTGGCGCTGCGCGATCGTAAGTTGGCACGTTCAATCGTAGGCGTCGGACGAAGCGTACCCGGTTTACAGCAGGCGCTGGAGTTAGGTGCCGTTACCGAGTTCGAGACGGATATTTCGCGCGCGTGTGCCGACGCTGACGTGGTGGTTGTTTGTACGCCAGTGCAGCAGGTTGCCGAGTGGGTTCGCGAGTGCTTGCCGCTACTGCGCGACGGGGCACTTGTCACCGACGTGGGCAGTACGAAAGGGACCATTTGCGATGCGTTGGAGGGACGATTGCATCAGACCTTTTGTGGTGCGCATCCGTTGGCGGGCAGTGACAAAAGTGGAGTTGCTCATGCGCAGGCCGATTTGTTCCAGGGCAGGCTGACCGTAGTGACTCCGACGCCGCACACGCCCGCTGAATTGGTGAAACGGACTGAACTGTTTTGGCAATCGCTGGGTAGCCGTACCCTTCTGCTGGGACCCGCTGATCACGATGAGGCGGTCGCCCGCACGAGCCATTTGCCACATTTAGTCGCTTCGACACTGGCCGGAATGACCTCGGCCGATTTGCTCCCCCTGGCAGCTTCTGGTTGGTGCGATACAACACGTGTAGCCGCAGGCAACGTCGAGCTTTGGAGGCAGATTGTTTGCGAAAATCGAATACCCGTTTTGCACGCTTTGAAGGAGTTCGCCGAATCGCTCGGGAGCTTGATCGAATCGCTTGAGCGGGGGGACGACGACCGGCTTACTCAACTTTTGGAAACAGGAAAACAGCAGCGTGACTCTGTGGGAAATTGATGTGCTTCCGGCCGCCGGTCAGGAAGATGTTGCAGGTAAATCACTCTCGGCGGAAGCCCGTGACCTCGGGCTGGACCCGCAGTTGACCATCGCTGCCGCCCATGGTTTTTTGCTACAAGGCGATTTGACGGAAGAGCAAGTGAAACGTGCCGCCCAGTTGTTATTGGCGGATTCGATCACCGAAGCGACCACCATCGCTCAGATTGGTGACGAGCATCTGGCAGCTGCGCGGAATGGACTTTCGCAATTGGTGCATGTCTTGCCAAAGCCCGGCGTGATGGATCCAGTGGCGTTGAGTACGATCCAGGCCTTACAGGATATGAGTTTACCCGTCGAGCAATTGACTACATTCCGCAAGTACTGGCTGAGTAACTTGGAGCCGGCCGCTTTGCAACGACTCTGTCAAAAGCTCCTGTCCAACGATTCGATTGAACGTGTCGTCACCGGTCCGCTACTTCTGGACAAACTTGATGTTGGCACGGAGTATAAATATGAACTCGTTCGCGTGCCACTGCGTGAACTCGATGATAGCGCACTGATGCAGCTGAGCAAGTCGGGGCAGTTGTATTTGACACTCCCTGAAATGCAGACGATTCAACGACATTTTAAATCGCTTGGACGTGAGCCAACCGATATTGAATTGGAGACGGTCGCACAGACGTGGAGCGAGCACTGCAGCCACAAGACGCTCGCCGGAAAAATTGCCTACGTCGACGAAAATGGTTCACAGCGTTTCGAAAATATGCTGAAGGAAACGATTTTTCAAGCGACCCAGACGATCCGCCAGCAGTTGGGTAAAGACGATTGGTGTGTCAAAGTGTTCTCGGATAACGCTGGGATCGTCAAGTTTGATGATGAGTACCATGTCGTGTTCAAAGTCGAAACGCACAATCACCCGAGCGCCATTGAGCCTTACGGTGGTGCCAATACCGGCATTGGTGGCGTGATTCGTGATCCGATGGGTACGGGGCTAGGTGCCAAGCCATTTTGCAACACGGATATCTTTTGTTTTGCACCACCCGATACGGATCCGGCAACGTTGCCGCCTGGATTGCTGCATCCGCGACGGGTGATGAAGGGAGTCGTGGCGGGCGTTCGCGACTACGGTAATCGCATGGGGATTCCGACAGTCAACGGCGCGGTGTATTTTGATCGACGCTATCTTGGGAATCCACTCGTCTATTGTGGCAATGCAGGTCTATTGCCGGTCGACAAAGTTGACAAGTGTCCGCGAGAAGGAGATTGGATTGTCACCATCGGTGGCCGCACGGGTCGCGATGGCATTCACGGAGCCACGTTTAGCAGCGCGGAACTGACAAGCGACAGCGAATCGATTTCGGGCGGCGCCGTTCAGATTGGCAACGCTGTCACCGAAAAAATGGTGCTCGACGTGTTGCTGCAAGCCCGAGACGAAAGCTTGTATAGCGCTGTGACGGATTGCGGAGCAGGCGGTTTTAGTAGTGCTGTTGGTGAAATGGGAGAAGCGTTGGGGGCTGAAGTGTGGCTTGAAAGAGCTCCCCTGAAGTATGAAGGTTTGAGTTACACTGAAATTTGGATCAGCGAAGCTCAGGAGCGGATGGTGTTTGCTGTACCACCAGCCAAGCTCGAACGCATGAAAGCGATATGCACGGCGGAAGGCGTTGAGGCCTCGGTTATCGGTCAGTTTGTCGCCACTGGCATGTTGCGTTTAATGTATGACGGGCGAGAAGTCGGCTTGCTAGCGATGGAATTCTTGCACGATGGGCGGCCTCCAGTCGTCCGTGAAGCGACCTACAATCCACCAACTGTGGTTGACACTCCGACCCCAGGACTCGATCAACAAGCTGCTCAGGGAGCGCTCAAAAAGATCCTTGGTTCACTCAATGTCGCCAGCAAACACTGGATCATTCGGCAGTATGATCATGAAGTTCAGGGTGGAAGCGTGGTCAAGCCGTTGGTTGGACCTACTTGTAACGGTCCAAGCGACGCGGCCGTTGTGCGTCCTCGATTGAATAGTCGCCGCGGTGTGGTCATCAGTTGTGGCATGAATCCAGCCTATGGAGACTTCGATCCCTACCACATGGCGGCAAGTGCGATTGATGAAGCCGTACGCAATGCCGTTGCGGTGGGGGCCGATCCGTCTCGCATCGCGATTCTGGACAATTTCTGCTGGGGGAATACTGATCGACCCGAAACTCTTGGTTCACTGGTACGCGCTGCCCTTGCCTGTCGGGACGTCGCTATCGCCTGGCAAACACCGTTCATAAGTGGCAAAGATAGCCTGAACAACGAGTTTACCTGGGTGGATGATGCGGGAGTGAAACAATCGATCGCGATTCCCCCTTCGCTGTTGATCAGTGCGATGGGACAAGTTGACGACGTTGCCTCCTGCGTGACGATGGATTTAAAGTCGGTCGGAAATGTTCTCTATCTAGTTGGAGCAACGCAACGCGAATTTGGTGGTTCGCATTGGTTCCAAGTGCTGGGGCTGGATGGTGGCGCGGTACCAAAAGTTGAGTTAGATCGCGCCAGGCGGACGTTTACCGCGATGCATAAGGCCATTCGATCTGGGAGCGTGCGCGCCTGCCACGATTTGAGCGAAGGTGGGCTTGCCGTTGCTTTGTCTGAGATGTCGTTTGCGGGCGAGTTGGGCGTAGAGATCGACTTGCATCAGGCGAGCGTTGCTTCGGACGTGAATGCTGCTGAACTGCTGTTCTCAGAAAGCAATAGTCGATTCGTGATTGAAGTGGACGCGACACGGGAAGCAGAAATTGGAGAGCTTTTCCAAGGAGTCCCCTTCGTAAAGCTGGGAGTGGTTGCGCCACATGATCGCGTCGTGATGACCAGTCCCACCGAGAAGCTGGTTGACCTTCCCTGGAGGGAGTTGTTCGACGTTTGGCATGCTCCGCTTGATTGGTCCTAATGCTCTCATTGTCTCAGTCGTTTCCGAAGCGGTTGGGGACAATCGCTCTACACTCGGTCAAGCGATGTCTCAGTCGTTTCTAAGCGATTGGGGACAATCGCTCGACACTTAGTCAAAGTGATTGGGGACAATCGCTCGACACTTGGAACATCGAGCTTGATGAAAGTAACTTAATATGCGAGTGGCCACGCAAGGCAAAGTTAAGTTGTGTTCATGTAAAAGCGGTCTTGTGGCTGATGTATAACACCCGCTCGCGATCAATCCGATGAACTTGGAGAAATATCGGAACCTTGGGGCTGCTGTCGGGTTGTAGGCCACATGACGTCTACACTTTCTCCCGCCACATTACGATGGCTTCATGATGAGTTGTTAGCGCGAAGATCCAAGGAGATAGCTTGGTGGCACGTGTTGGTGGTGATGGTTCTTGCATGTGGGGGCTGTGATTTCGAGCGTCCAAAAGTACGGGGCCAGGTGGTGACAGACGCAGTGACTACCGTCGATTTGGCTTTTCCTTACCGCATCGAACTCACTGGAACCGACCATCGCTGGCGAATGGAATATTCAGGCATTCAAGGGGCAGCCTTGAAGCCAATGTTCTTAGAAACCGGGAGTGACCTTTATGTCCCTGTCGGCACCAGGATTTTGCTGGCGCTGCAGAGTACGGACTACATCTATACGCTCGCCGTACCCGACTTTGGCATTAAGGAAATAGCTGTACCACGCTTGGAGTTCACGATGGAGTTTCTTCCAACCGAACTCGGGAAACATGAATTGGTCGGCGATGAACTATGCGGCGGATTGAGAGGCAAAGCACCGGGACGACTGATTGTTGAACCTGTCTCAAATTTCCAAGACCGACTCCGTCGCTGGAGAATCTTGGCGAACCGAAGGTCGAATAAGCATCGCGAAACCACCAATTGATCCACATTCTCTTTGCTGTTCCTTTCCCTACTGGTCTCCCTTCTCGTCAGTCGCTGAGCGGCGGCAAACCTAAGTGAGTTATTCCATGTCGCGACATGTTTGCACTAAGCCATTTTTTGTCCTGGTGATCGTCTTTCCGCTTTTTTCGGGTGCATGCACTCGCGAAAGTCAGAGCCCTAGTAAGGTCGTTACAGGAATTGACGGCGGCACCGAGTCAAAATCAAGTGAAGGCGATTCAACCGAGACTGGGTCTGAATTGGATGCGAAGGAGTCGGTTGTTCCACCCATACTCTTTGAGGCACCCGAATTTAAGTTAACCGACCAACACGGGCAATTGTTTCGTAGTCAAGAGCTTGAAGGGCGCGTTTGGATTGCAAACTTCATCTTCACGAGATGTCTTGCAACTTGCCCGCGTCAATCGGCAAGTCTGGCTGCGTTGCAGACGCGTATTTCACAGTGGCCGCATGCTCACCGGGTAAGAATGCTCAGCATCACCGTTGATCCCGAACACGATAGTCCGCAGCAGTTGTTGGAATACGCCAATCGATATGACGCGAATCATGAGCGATGGAAATTTTTGACAGGCAAGCGAGCCGATTTGTGGCAACTAAGTAAAGATGGATTCAAATTTCCGGTATCTGCAAATGCACTCGACCAGGCGAATCCGGTTACCCACAGTCCACGATTTGTCTTGGTAGACGCACAGGGGCGGGTGCGCGGACTCTATAACAGTCAGTTGGACGAAGAGCTGGAGAAGCTGGTCGAAGAACTACAAATTCTATTGTCTGAACCGATTGACAATCCGCCTGATGCCGTGGCTATCGGAGTGCCAGCGGATGTTTTTGATCCGGTTTGGTTATCATCGCGCGGCAAAGAGCAAGTTGCCAAAGCGGCAGAAATCAAAGCCTTCCACGATTTTCAGTTTGAAGATCGCAGCGAGGAAAGTGGCATTACCTTTGTTAACCGCCCCGTCGCTGATGCGGCAAAAGACTTCAAGAGCAACCATTACGATCATGCGAATGGTATCGCAGCGGCGGATGTCGATGGCGATGGACTCATCGATCTGTACTTTACTAGCCAACGGGGACGAAACGAATTGTGGAAGAATCTCGGCGGCGGGCGCTTTGAAGATATTACTGAGAGCGCGGGGGTTGGATTGGTGGATCGAGTGAGCGTTGCTGCTTCATTTGCCGATATTGACAACGATGGCGATCCAGATCTATTCGTGACGACCACGCGGCATGGTAACGCGCTGTTTAACAACGACGGACAAGGTCGTTTCAAAGACGTGACCGTTGAGTCAGGCGTGGCTTATAGCGGTCATTCCTCCTCGGCGGATTTCTTTGACTATGACAACGACGGACTGCTCGATTTGTTGGTCACCAATGTTGGCCAATTCACGAGCGAAGCGGTGGGCTATAGCGGTAAGAGAGAACAGCAGGAAGATCCCTATTATGTTGGGACCAACGATTCGTTTGGAGGGCACCTGTTTCCGTCGCTGTCGGAGCCAAGCATTCTGTACCACAACGAAGGAAATGGACGCTTCACCAACGTCTCCAACGAGATGGGATTCAGACATCGCGCGTGGTCTGGCGACGCAACACCCATTGATATTAACAAAGACGGTTGGATGGATCTGTACATACTGAATATGCAAGGCAACGATGTCTATTATGAAAATATCGGTGGGGTGCGGTTTGAGGACAAGAGTCGCGATGTGTTTCCGACATCGGTATGGGGTGGGATGGGAGTGAAGTCCTTCGACTATAACAACGATGGCCTTATGGATTTGTATGTCACCAACATGCACGCCGATATGTGGCAATTAAAACTGAATATCTTGGGGGCAGAGGTCGAGAAGCGTCGAGCACCTCCCAATACGGTTCCCGAGTCCTACCTGCAGAGCCGAACACCCTGGAAAAATGTCATCGGCAGTGGCCTGTTCGTGCGCCGCCCGAGCGGCGGCTTTGATGAAATTGCAACCAACGTGAATGCAGACAACTATTGGCCCTGGGGCCCAAGCGTGGGCGATCTAAACGCAGATGGTTTCCAAGACATATTTGTTGCTTCAAGCATGAACTATCCCTATCGTTATCACGTTAATTCACTACTGTTGAACGATGAAGGAAAGACCTTCAGGGATGCCGAGTTTATATTGGGGATAGAACCACGCAGTGGACCAACCGCGGTGCCTTGGTATACCCTTGACTGCGATGGCGTTGATGCCAAACATGAGCACAGCGAGGGACGGAGTGGTGCTGTCGAAGTTTGGGGGGCCGTGGGGACCCGTTCGGCTGTTATCTTCGACGTCGATTCCGATGGCGACTTGGATATCGTTACGATCGAATTCAATTCGCGGCCCAGGGTCTTGCTAAGTAACTTGAGCGAACAGATGACCGACATGCGGTATCTTGTCGTCAAATTGCAAGGGAAATCGAGCAACCGAGATGGGCTTGGGGCACGCGTCGAAGTGAAAACCGGCGACCGCGTTTTGACGCAAGTTCATGACGGTCAGTCGGGTTACCTGTCGCAAAGCGCGCTACCATTAACTTTTGGGCTTGGAGATGCAGCCGCCATTGATGCGATCACGATACATTGGCCAGGTTCAAAGTCACAAACAATTGAGGGGCCCATTGAGTCCAATCAAGTGTTATTGATCGAGCAAGAATAGACCTTCAGGCCACGAACCCGGAGCGTGTTAGTGGCTTTGCCCTCAGTTACGGCGCCATATGTTGGGCCGCGCGAAACGCTAGCAGGGGAGATCTATGTGCACTTGTCAACGCAATACACCCCCTTCGGCGCCGGCGGTCGCAGTAATACCTGGAGTGAATTCGGCTGCTGTGAACTCGCCCCAAACCGGCAAGTGATCGGAGATGTCCTCGACGCCAGCACGATCCAACTGGAACATCTGTTCCATGTCGATCGTTCCAGCGCGTCCCGTAAATTCTTTGGTCAATTGGCGGTCGATAACAATATTATCCAGCGTATTGTTTTTTCGGGTATTGGTCGGTATGCCATTGATCAGTGGGATGAAGTCGGGGATTCTGGCGAGCGCACCAAACTTCTTCGGGTCTGCATTGAGGTCGCCGACAAGTAGCACGTCGTCCTCGGGGTATTCGAATTCTCGGACATTTTTGTAAACTGCTGCCAATACATCGAGTTCTTCTTCAACTTCTCCCGGATCGGTATGCATGTTGATCAACGTGAACGAGAACGGGCGGTTAGGGTAGAGTGTTCTAAATCTGCCCACAAATGGCTCACGGTGCAACGTGTCTTGAGGATCTTGGACCACGTAACAAAAATCCGGCCCACCGGCGATTCGGTTTGCATCGTAGACAAACGCATACTGTTCAAAGTACCGAGTAGCTTCGCGACCGATGCGCGGGCTAATGGTGTACGTGTAGTTTTGCCCGGTACGATTGACCAAATCAACTAGAGTAGGGAGCGTTCGTTGGTCGACGCTCGTTATCTCTTGTAAGGCGATCACGTCAAATCGTCGTATGACAGCGACGAGCCGTTCCATTACCTCGGGATTCGATAGTTTAGTTGGTCCCAATCGTTGGATGTTGAAACTGCCGATTAAGACGGTCGTCGATGTTCGTTCGGGAATCGTCGCAGCGTAATTACTTGTCGAGTCAACAACTTGGCTATCATTGACAACCTGGTCTAGCGGAGGAACGACGGAGTTTGGGTCACAGCCCAAATAGCCACCGAGACCGATGAGCAGTAAGACCATCAATGGGTAGAATGGTAATGATCGCATCCCATCGCCTCCTTGCTTTGGAACGGTGCTAGTTCGTTTAAGTGTTTAGTTGCTCGACGTTAAGATTTATGGTGGCGTCGAACGGCGTTGGGAAAAACCCAATCGAAGTCAGGTCGTCAGCTCAGTTCATTGAGCAGTTTTTGCGTAATTCTCTGCAAGCGTGGATCGTCGCTTTGCGCTGCGGCCGACAGCGCTTCGATCGTATCGGGCTGTAGGTCAGGGGTCTTCGAAAGTGACAATGCCGCTTGTTGTTTGACTCCGATAGACCGATGTTTGCGAAGTGCGGCGACCAAGGGGATTTGGCATGTTGGCGTGGCGATGTGTCCGACCAGCTTGCAGGCCCAAATTGCTAAAGGTGCACAAGGATCGGTGCACAAGGGGGCAAGCTGCGGCAGCATATCTTCTGAAAGCTGCTCGATCTGTTCAAGGCAATCGTTAGCGTAGGCTATCACTTCTTCGTCATCGCAGGCCAAGCTCGCCAGAATCGACATCATCTGCGATTGGATCAGTTCAGGCTGCGTCACAAGTTGCTGTAAGGATTTCAAGCTCAAACTGTGACTGGCTACATTGGGCATTATTGATGTCCAATCAAAAGACGCTGTTAATACCGGAGTTGGCGTTTGGAGTGAAGCTTTGAAATGTCAATTTAAGCGACTGCCATGTGCCAATACTCGTATGTTGGTCAATAGTCAAAACCAGTTGACGACCGCAATGCCACTTGCGATGGGGTTCTAAAGATCCAAGAGGAAATTGGCAGTTGAGGATTGGCTCGCTAGCTAACACTGATCTGGAATCGACCAATCCTGCGCGATAGACTCCCGGCGTTAACTCATGTCTGGCAAATGGACCTACAAGGAATAGATACGTGTCGACAATTCGCTCAAATGTCGCGCAGTTGTGGTTTTTTGCGTTCGGATGGCTCGTACTAGTGGTAAGTCTACGCGCTCAACCGGCAGCTATTGACCAAACATCGGATGTTCGTCCTCTGCAGGTCAGTCATGCAAATTCCAGTCAATTGCCAAATTCTCCATTGCTGCGAGCCTCCGCTGAGGATGCAGGATTGAATTCGATTGCGATCATCAGCGCAGACCGATTATGCGCTGTTGGGGATTGCGGAATGATCCTTATCACTGAGGACGGAGGCAGAAACTGGGTTCCGCAGAGCTCGGGGACAACCTGCAATCTCCATGCAGTTGCATTTCAAGGTGAAGTGGGATTTGCCGTAGGTGGATGGATCGGTCAATTCACGGGGCTAAGCTATGGAGCAATTCTCAAGTCGACCGATGGTGGCCGAACCTGGAGTCCGCTGGCATGTGAGCAGCTTTCCCGACTCAAGGGGCTTGAAATTCTAAAAGATCGTTTGATTGTTTGGGGCGACTACAGTCCGCAACTGAAGACAAGCGTCATGGAGAGTGTTGATGGCGGGATATCGTGGCGTGGAGTCGCCGCCGGCGTCGGGCATGCCAGTGCAGTTGGCTTCTCTGGCTCAGGCGAATTGGGCGCGATCGATATGTTAGGGAATGCACTGTTCTCCCAGCAATCGATCGTTCGGCAAGTGGCTCATCCGAATGCACCAATTCATGCTTTGATACATGATAACCGCCGTTGGATCGGATGCGGGGCAAAGGGCGAATTGATTTCGAGTCTGGATGGAGTGAATTGGGTGAATAGGGAATTGCCCCTGAGTTCGGAAGCCCGTTCGCTCTTCGACTGTCGCACGATGACCTATTCTGAAGGTCACATTTGGGTGTGTGGCTCGCCAGGGTCGATCCTTTTCCATAGCAGTGACGGCGGCGAAAACTGGCGAAAACAGTTAACCGGACAGAGCTTGCCTATTGCTGATATTTGTTTTATTGACAAGAACCGTGGTTGGTTAGTTGGAGCACAAGGCCTTATTCTCGCAACACGCGATGGGGGGAATAGTTGGTACCCGCAACGGCAATATGCGCAAAGAGCCTCGGTACTTTCGATTGTCCAGGATTCGAAGGAAATTCCGTGGCTCCCGTTGGTCGCAACGGTTTGGGATGAAAAACGTTCTGCGACCTCCATTGTGGCTGAGGCCTACGAGCCTCTAGATCACGCGAACTTCGTGCCCTCACAAGCGATGCAGCTCGCTTCCCATGCACCCCAGGTTGGGTTGGCGCAGCACCAGACTTGGTCGATCGAGGATGAGTCGTTTGAGCAGGTCACGCGACGACTGGCGGTGGCGTTTTTAACCTGGCGTCCAGACGTTGTCCTGACGGACGAGAAAAGTCTTCGTCAAATCGATCCAAGTGAGTCGCAAAGGTTTTCGGTTGGAGAAGCAATCGAGCTAGCTTCCAGCTCACTCCAGTCCTTACCTGTGGCGGATGAACTTGGATTGGATTTATGGAGCACATCGAAATTGGTGGTGATGAGTACGGGGACGAGCGGGCAATACAGCGAACAACTATCGCGCGTTCTGGGGGACTTGGGAATATCCCTTTGGGACGTGCTCATGCCGCTGCCTCCACAGTTTCGAGAGCAATCACAGACCGTCTCCATGCGTACGGTTTGGGCTCGTAGTCAAGCAAATGTACTGCATGCATCTCTACTAGGAGGGATCGCTCGTGATCCGGCAGTGGCGCGAGAGCTGAGACTGGGGAAGATCGGAAACTACCAACTTGTAATGGGACGCATTCATCGCAATCGTTCACTTGAGCAAATCGTTGAGCAACCCGAGTTGGAGTCGACGGAAGAGCAGTGGCGGGCACATCTCATGTTCCTTTTAGATACGCTGCCAGCTCCCGAGATTGCACCAGCCCTGGTCCACCAGTCGCGGCACGCGCTCGAGTTGGGGAATTTCAGGCGCCAACGCGTGATTCTGGAGACACTCGCCGCGCGAGCTCCACTTGCCGATGCTACCAACTGGGCAAGATTTGAGATATTGCGTTTGGCCAGTAGCGACGAATTTGCTGCATGGAGAAGCAGGCTGGACGTTAAACAAGCCACTGGAACGGAACTGGCAAGCGCTGAAAGTGAATCGGCTGTGGTTATAAAGCAGGCTGCCTGGAACGCATCACCATTTGATTCGCAGGTTGCGAGCGCTGTGAGCACTCTTAGCCAAGAAGATTCTGCGGTCGTAACAGCGTCAACGCAAGTAACGAACGACGGACGTCAGCTGGCCGATGGACCACACTCTCCGACGCACACACAAAATATGTCGTGGTTTCCATTGCTTGACCAAACAGCACAACGTTCGCCCACATTACTTTCGCGTACGGATCTAAACATGCTTGTGGCACAAAATATGTTAAAGGTCGTTAACGAAACGGGGCATATCCAGATGTTGGAAACGGTGGCTTCACAGTCGTGGATGATCGGATGGAGGCAAGCGGCTCAGCAAGAACTACTGCTTGCCAATCAACGTTTGAATGAATTGAAGAGTCTGTCGTTCGTCGTGCGGACGAACTCGCCACCAATTCTGGATGGTGAATTGAACGAACCCTGTTGGAAGACTGCTCCAGCCATGGAGCTGAGTCACTTGGAGATTGGCACGGCGGATCCGGGGAGTCAGAGCAAGATCACCTGGGCCTATGACGATCGCTATCTGTACATTGCAATAGAGTGTCGAAGGGTGGATCGCGACGCGCGGGAGTTAGTCGCTAGCAGAAACTACGATGCAGAGATCAGTCACCTGGACCACATACAACTTACGTTGGATACCGACCGCGATTATAGTTCGGTTATCGAGCTTGGTATTGCCGAAAATGGGCAAACGTATGATCGTTGCTGCGGCTATTCAAGTTACAATCCGAAATGGCACGTAATGGTCAAACCTGATGTCGATCAGTGGCGCGCGGAAGTCGCCATCGAACTGGCAGAGTTGACGACTGCTTCGTCGCTGGAGGGAGGGGCGTGGGCAGTCTCTGCACGACGTGTCCGCGCAGGTCAACCAATTGCAAGCTGGTCTTCTCTCAAGACTCACCAACCCTTTGCCTTCGCAAGTGGTTTATTGCTGTTCGCGCCTGATCGCATCGAGTAAAGAGTCGACTATCTTTTCAGCTGGATGATCAATTCTTCGGAAGGATGCTGAATATCGACAAACAGATCGGAGTCGCCATCATCGCTTTCTTGATAGCGCGTGGCGACGGATTTTCTGAGCGACGCATGGTTAGGATTTGGAAAGCTGACAAACACCTGGTACTTGCCAGTCACGACAGTGGGTGTTCCCGATGTGTCTTGAAGAGTGAAGCTGCCGTCGGATTGAACCAGCGCAGTGGCGCCGAAGAGCCCCGCATCCGGCCTGAGAATTAACGTGCCTCCCGTAAGTGGCGAACCGTTTGGCAGGATAATTTTGCCACTTACTGTTACACCTTCCGGCCGCGCGGGAGCTCCGCTGCCAACGCAACCAGTCATCACCAAAACGAACAAGCAAATGGACAAATAGCGCGAAGCGGACATCTGAATAACACCGGGTTGAGCTGGTCTGATGCGGATAGCGGACGCATGCATGGCTGTCCGCGGGAAGTCGGCTTGTTCAAACGCTGGGCAATAGGCAATTGGTCGAACTGCGGAAAACTAGAAGTCCGAATCAAATACTTCACTACCACGAGGCGTGACTAGGGCTGCAAACGTTGCTGCGTCGATCGTTTCTGAAATGAATCTCGCGGAACCGTCAGCTAGACTTATGTTCATGCCACCGGTGTGGAAGCTGTATGGTTCGCTGTCGTTGTTGCAGTTCATAATGCATGTCCCGGTGCCGCTGCCGCCATTGATGGCACCTGTCTGTCGGTCGGTTCCGTCCATCGAGCCAGCGCCACCGTCAGGATCGGTCCAGCCAAAACCTTCTGGTCGAGGAAGGATCGTTCCTTGGGAGCGACCAAGGACATACCAATTCGGACGACCAGCGTCTTCCATGATCAGAATCGTGTTGCTTGTGCCGTCTGTAATTTGTCCAATTTTGGTCTGCGTGTTTTGGACCAGCACCCCGTCATGATCGGCTGTCCCTAGTGGATTCACTAAACCATTGGCGGTGTAGAAGCGGTTGCGGAGTCGGTGCATGACGAGGTAATCCGAAGGACCCATCACGACGCCATCTATGTCTGAGCCAGTGCCGTTGGCAGGGAATCGCGACGTTCCAGCTGCTGACGAAGGGCAAATGAAGAGTGGCAGAGCGGTTTGTCCCGCAACAACATTGCTGCCTGTGTTCCAACGCACATTCTTGTCGTAAATGTTTGCCAAGTTGCCTTGCTCGATGAAGTCAAGCACCACGATACACCAGCTCATTCGATTCCCAGCCAGATCACGCGGGCGAGACTGGGGAAAGGCTTTGTAAGTGCTTTCATGGTTGTGCATCGCCAAACCAAATTGCCTCATGTTATTGATGCATTGCATGCGACGAGCTGCCTCGCGGGCGCTCTGAACGGCAGGTAGTAGTAGTCCGACCAGGATTCCAATGATCGCAATAACGACCAACAACTCGACCAAAGTGAATCCGCTGCGGGATTTAGAACTACGCATCAACAAAATCTCCAAAAATTACAAAAGTACTTCGTTGCGAACCTCTTGGTCCGCGGGACGCAACTATATGGCGTAACGTTAATTTATGGCGGACTGCTTATTCTCATGGTGTTTAGCAGATCTGTGCTTCTCCCCGCCCTGGGAGGGCCAACGCTGTTCCAAGCGTCTCGCTTAAGCTGTTGTGGGAGGGTTGGCACAGGAAGTGTGCGACCAGTTGTAACAAGGGTTTGTGTGTTTTCTGTTAAGAATGTGTGAAGAATAAATTAAGACTCGAGCATCACACTGCAGCGCATCCTTTACATCACATGAAGATTCGATTCCGTATTGCCCCTACGCGACCTTGGCAGATCGACGGACTTCGTAGACGATCAGGCGCATCTCGGTTGCTTTGACCGTGCCCGTCGTCGATGGGGATGTTCAGATTTCACTTATTTGTAGGCCCGGTTCGAGCATCGGCATGGTGGGAGCTTTGGTTATGCGTAGGTTGCAGCAGATCAGCGGAGCGGGAGTTGGCATTTTGCTACTATGTGCAAGTGCGTACCAACTTCAAAATGCCACCACGGAGGCTGGTCATTCAACCACCGATAAGCCGCAGGCCATCAGGCAATGGGTGCACCCGTTTGATGTACCCCAAGGCGAATCATTTCCAGAAGAAGTGGTCGCAGTTATCGAGATTTCGCAGGGAAGTTTCACAAAATACGAGATCGATCCTGAGTTAGGAATCATTGCGGTTGATCGCTTTCAGTCGATGCCGGTGGTTTATCCAGCGAACTACGGAGTCATCACGTCATCGTTGGCCGGTGATGGTGATAACTTAGACGTGCTTGTGCTCAGTCGCGAACCCATTGTACCTGGCGCCATGATACGCGTTCGACCGATCGGAGTACTGAAAATGCTGGATGGTGGAGATGAGGACGATAAGGTGATTGCCGTTCCCACCACTGAAGTTGATTCAACTTACGATTCGATCCGCACCATGGAAGATCTGCCAACGCTCGAGTCGCAGCGGATAGAAGCGTTCTTTCGAGTCTATAAGCAACTGCCGGAAGGCCGGAAGGTGATCGAGTTGAGTGGTTTCCGCGACGCTACGGAAGCTAAAGCACTGATCGAAAAAGCAATTCAGCGTTATCGTTCCGCGCATTAGATCAGTAGCAAATGAACAACTTCCATGGCGCGAGCGACTTAGGGCGTCACCGCGTGATCATAAATGGCGATTTCATCTAAGCGTCCCTCCCAGTTGGAATCGTTATCACTTCGACCGCCGAAGAAAAAGTTCTGTGACATGTTTTGGAGTTGTCCATCCGCTAAATCGGCCTCAATCTCAGGTTCAACACGATCGTCCAGGAATACCGTTATTTTGCCGTTTGACTTGCGCACCGTCACGCGATGCCAACTCCAACGCGGCACTTCCGTTTTGCCGCTGATGCTCGCACCATGTCCGACTTGCAGCAACAGACGCCCTGGCTGCGAGCCAGTCCCGCCGATGCCGACATGCAAGCCGCGATCGGTCGTCGATAGGTCCTCGTCCCGCGAAAAGAACCAACCGGTTACCGGGCGGCCCTCGACGGGCATACCATTCCAAACATGCATGACAATGGAAAAATCCTCTTGCAGATTCGGGAGCTGGGTGCGCAGGCGGCCGCCTGCGAAATGAGCGCAGCGATTGGTCTCCATGGGTAAAGTGTAGTTGTCTGGACCTTCCAGGAAGAATACGACGCCCGTTTCATACTGGGCATTGGTGAAGCCGGTGATCTGATCGATGGCACCTGTGTTCGAGGTCTCTCCCAATCGCCAATAGTGTTTCGGCTGGGCATCCATCAAGGCCTGGGCGCCACGACCAATCGATGGTTGAATCTTGCGGCGGGGCTGGCGGTATAGTTGCTCAAGCAGATTCAAGCTTGCCGCGACAATCTTTGGCTCCGCCATAACTTCCAATCCGGCTGAGCGGGCTGCCCAAGTGTTGTAGCCGCCGAGCGCATGTTGTTCTGGTGGCGGAATGTATCCATCTCCACCGTTGGCGAGTTCAATGACCATTGTCTTATCAGAAGGACTCTGTAATTTCAGCTTCAAACCCGTCAGTGCGTAGGTTTCGTTGGGCGTGGTTGCAATCGCGATATCACCGATGCGAATCGCCTGCAAGACCACGTCGGTTTCTTGCAGATGATCGAGAAAGACTTGTTCTTGCGCATAAATCTCTTGTTGCGATTGCGGGAGTCGATCACCCATCGTTTGAACAATTTGTTGAGCCCACTGAAGACGCTGGGCATCCGGCGTACGATAGCGCAGGGGTAGACGAGTTTCAAGCATGGCCAACGTGGCGTTGGGTTGCGTTTCAATCTGGTCGTAGATGTGAGTAGCAATCGCAAGTAGTCCTTGCGAGTATTCTTCGATCGTCCCCTGTGGCGGACTGGGTAACATGTAGTCGCGACGCCAGATATCGCCGCTGCATCCGTGAGACATGATGGCCACGACATCGGCTTGGTCCTCATCGCCCGACAAATGCTGTTGTAGGCCATCGCAGAATAGACCGAAATAGTCCGAGCTGATCGCGGAATCACCAAAGTAGTGCATCGAGAAGTTTGCTATGACCGCCAGGGGTTTTCCATCGAGCGTCTGGAAAGCGATCATGGTCAGTTCTGGATCCTCAGGGCCGCTAGGTCCGATCGCATCGTCCGGGTCGCTGGCTGCGTGCATGTTCGCGCGAACGGTTGGATTGCCAAAGGGATCGACAGCGACTCGGTCGGGACGACGAATCCAGCGCCGCAGCGCCGTGAACTCAGGCGCCAGTCCACTGCCCCAACCGACTATAGCAGGCGTCAGTTTCTGCTCCGCGGTTACTAAGGCTTCGACCAACTTTTGTCGCAAGAATGGTACATAGTTGGGATCGGCTGGCGTACCCAGGGCGCCCATGCTACTTGGAGCCGTGTGGGTGTGTGTGGCTGAGATTAATATGCGATCGGGCTTAAGTTGTGTGCGGGTTGCGGCAAGCTGCTTAGCTTCGTCCAAGAGCTCGCGAGGCATCATGCAGCTATCGACTACAACGATGCCGATGCGTTCCTGACCATCATCCAGAACGATGGCTCGAGCGTTGATGCGAGTTTTGACCGCATTTTCGGAACGCGCCGTCATGCCACCGTTGACCAGGACAGGAAGCTGCTGTGGAGTGACATCGACCAGAGCCGCGCCCACCCGCAATTCGTCACCCTTGGCTGGCGTGAAAGCAATCAATTGGACAATGCCGCCGAACAGTATACAGTGCAGAATTCGATTCAAAAATATGCGATGCATTGAAGATTCCTCAAGGTCAATTGATTGTTCGGAAATGAAAGCCAGATGCTAACGCACTTTTCCCCAGATTGTTTCCAGCACCTCGAACATCCGTGGATCGTGTTCTCTCAGCTCGGCGCGTACAAAGGGGTAGAAGTCGTTGACACCAAAATAGGCTTCAGTAGCTTCCGCAAAGTACTCTTTGTGATTGCTCAAACCGTAGTGCGGTACATGCTCACCGGTATACAGCAGAACTTTTTCATAGATGCCGGCGGACTTGCTGGCATCGTAAGCTCCGATGATCGCCGGGTGTTCCCAGGTTAGCACTTGGTCATGATAGGCGTGGGCCAATTCATGTAGGATGACATAGGGGTGCTTGGCCCAAGTATGAGGATCGGTCAAGTCGGCAGCGTTAGGGATATGGACATGCCGCTCGAGTGCCGGATCATGTCCATTCTCCTTTAACCAGTGGCGACTTGGATGGTATTGCATCGACTCTAATGAGGCGTTGTTCAGCTCCATCCAGATGGGCAACTCCTGCAACTTGGCGACCCGATCGGGCAGCACAATGTATTTGATACGCTGCAGGTGATTTGCCAGAGCCGACAGAGCGGCTTGCTTTTGGCTGGTATGAGGATCTTCCATGAACCGTGGATCAAGTCGCACAGTCCAGCCTTCGACGTCGATTTCAATCGGCTTGTAGAAGTCAGTCTTTTCTTCCGCGTCGGCGCGTGGGCAGGAAACGAGAAAAACTGTCACGATCGCAACGATTCGGACTAGTGGGGCAAGCATGGCTTCCTTTTATGGTTCGGGGGGCAGGCTTTGCGTTGAGGCATCAAGATATCTCGGCGCCTCTAAGCTGACATTATCCAATACCAACCCAATCATGTCGCCATTGCCAAGTTGCATTTCGCCGTAATTTTAGAGATTGCAGAGGTTTTGGTCCTGTGTTGTGTGTTCAATACGGACTTTCCGTCCACACATTCTCCCTCGAAAACTCAATACAAGGCCTGACCCCAAAGCTATTCGTTGTTGGCTGCCAAGCGTTCTAAAATGCGAGTCTCATGAGCTTGAAGTATCTCTCCCTGGCTTCTAAGCAGATATAGGTAGCCCCAGATCACAATGGCCATTTCGAGCATCGAAAAGAGCAGGAACAGTGGCACTTCTGAAATGTAGGTCACGCCGCTGAGACTCCACTCGATGCCGTATAACAGTAATCCTGGTAGGACGACAATTGGACCCAAGAACATGGCGACCAGTTGGGCTAAGACCATCGTGAAGTTCACTTGAACGGGTTTGCCTGTCCCTGGCGTCACTGCAAACGGAAAAAAAAGCGACACCCAATTGCCGATGGTGCTTGCGCAAAAGAACGTTATCAACATCTGACAAATGCTGGCCAACGCATGGGTCGCATTGACTGGGGCCATGTAAGAAAGTGCTCCGCACACGAAAGCGATCATGCTCGCACAAACCGGGAGCATCGCGAGGTTCTTACCCATCAGTATGTTCTGTCGGCGTACGGGCATCAGCACGAAACAGCGAAAGCCGCTGCGGTCTAATCCGAAGATATTCATCGTCAGCATCATCAACATAAACATGACTACCGAAACCCCGCCAAGCCATACCAAGCCATGGTAGGCGTCGGGGATCTTCGGTAGACGATTGCCAAGAGCTAGAACCGTGAACATGATCGCGAAAATTCCTGGGCCAATTAACATCATCTTAGCTTCGGGTGACCGCACGAGAACGCGAAAACTGAGCATCGCTACGGCCGACGCGTTCTCGGAAATTAATGGTAGCTTTCGCTCAAGCATATTTGCCGAAGCAGCGCCTTGGTTTGTCCGATCGTGTGTCTTGTTGGTGGGCGACGGGTCGACCACCGAAGCTTTTCTTGACTGAGGAGACAATTGTCCAGTGTAGAAGCGAATGGTTGATTGGTACGATCGCCACAGACTCGCGCCGCCAACCAACAACATCACTCCACAAATAAGCAGCGACGGCCACCAAGAGTGCTCGACGAGTGTGTAGCTTGCATAGGGCAGCCAGGCTGCTGGCAGGATCTGGTTGATCAAGACGAGTTTACGGTGCCAAGCATCGGATCGCATCTTGCGAACTTGCTCAAGTTTAACGATGTGCGATTTCTTGAGTTCCTCCATTCTCCGATCGCGTTCCTCTTGTGGAATCTCTTGTTCGAAGAGCGAGTTCATGAGGGCAGTTGCTTCTGCATTGTGTTCCTGAATCAACTGTCGTTGGCGATTATCTCCTTCAGGTTTTGACAACTGGACAATAATTGTGGGGATTTGCGTGAGGCCAACGAAGCCGATGGTAATCAAGGTGATGGCAGTGCGCTGCCGACGTTTGTCGATCATCCATGCCGACAACCAACCTCGAAATTGATAGGTCAAGGCTGTCAACGCGAGAATAAAGCTGAATAGGACAGGAATTAACAACAGCAATCTTGGACCATGCACGACTGCGGAAGCGATGCACAGCCCAAACGCCGCAGGCACAAAACAAGCCATGTTCAAACTCATGAGCGATGAAAGGTAGTTCATCAGGAACGCGTCTCTGAGCGACATGGGCAGATGCAGAAAGCGATCGAGCGAAAGGAGTTCCATGCGTTGAATGTCGATGAGCAACGCTGTTGCCCAACTGAAGAGCAGTATGACGATGGCGACATCCCAAGTAATCAGCACGACGGTCGGCGATGCTTTGGGGAGCAAAAAAACGCCAAGTCCGAGCGTTAGAAAAAAGGCGAGTGCCGCAAAACTGATCATCGAAACGTAGAATATGACCATCAGCACAAAGTTGACGGCGCCAGCTTTGCGCCACTGGTTGAAACTCAACCGCTGGCGTAACCAGAGAATTGCTCTTAACTGCTCCCAATTCAAGATGGATGACCTTCCTGAATGCGTGCATCGTCGAGCCAACTCAGGTGTTGTAGCTCTGCGTTTTCATTGCCAACTTTTTCGAGGAAACGTTGTTCCAGCGAACTACCGTGACGGAGTTCCTCCAGTGACGTTTGTTCGACCAATTCCCCTTTGGCGATGATACCCACGTGCGTACAGATGCGTTCGACGATTTCGAGAACATGTGAGGTGATGAAGACGGTAGACCCGCGGGCAGCGTAGTTGGCGAGCATCTCACGAATGACGCGCGAGGTCACCGCGTCAACTCCTTCAAACGGCTCGTCGAGAAAAAGCAGATCCGGGTTGGGGAGCAATGCGGCCGCAAAAGCCAGCTTTTTCTTCATTCCATGGGAATATTCGAGCGTCAGTTTCTTCTCGACACCGTCGAGGCTGAGGATGCCCAATAATTCTTCGCTGCGTTGTCGAATCGTCTCCTTCGGCAGTGAAAACATCCGCCCAACAAAGGTCAGATATTCCCTTGCCGTTAGGTTATCAAACAAAGCCAACCCTTCGGGGACCACACCAATCCGCCGCTTGATCTCGATCGCTTGATCCGGATTCCATGGGTTCATGCCCAACACGGCTACATCTCCATGCGTGGGAGCCAAGATGCCAGTCAACATCTTAATGGTCGTCGATTTGCCGGCACCGTTTGGTCCTAGGAAACCATAAATGGTCCCCTGCTCCACGCTGAGCTGAACATTATTAACAGCGCACTGCGAGCCAAACATGCGTGTCAAATTGGTCGTCTGGATTGCCATCGGCATATCAGGGTCTCGATGTATAAGGTGGGTTATCAAAGGTCGTGCCATCGCCCAGGACTCGTGGATCTTCCGTTTCGTGCAACGTTCGCATCAGGCGATTTGCGAGCTGCCGTTTCGCATCCGCGTATTCGGTATCCTCGGCGAGATTGTGCATCTGGTCGGGGTCAATACGCACGTCGTACAACTCCTCAGCCGGACGCAAGCCTAACGTTAGCTCCGTCAGCTCAGCCACATGTGGCTGCTCCAAATTAGTCAACATCCAAGCCTTGGTGGGGCTCGCGTCCAAGTCGGCAAAGGCACCATATGTATCTTCGCGCAGGGACTCGAAGGTCGGCCATTCCATCTGCGGAGGACCACCATAGCCAGGTCCAATTCCCATTGGATAACGTTCGGGAGCGAAGTTGCGAATGTAAAGATATTCGGCTGTGCGGATCGCACGTTGTGGGTAGGGAAGTAGGTCGGGACGTGCTACAGCCACGTGCCTTTCGCGCCCCATCACTACGTGATCGCGCGTTGCATCGACGATGCCAGATCGCTTCGCCCGCAGGACCGGTACTAGGCTCCGCGCCGTCATGAGCTTAGGTGGGGGCAACTCAGCTGCTTGCAGGAAGGTGGGGGCCAAGTCGGGTAAGCTGACAAAGTCATCAACGACAAGACCTTGCCCAGTTACTCCCGGCCAGCGAATCACAAGTGGTACGCGTGTCCCCAAGTCATAAAGGTTGCATTTGCCACGCGGAATGCCTGGAATACCATGATCACCACTGACGACAATCATGGTTGATTCTGTTAACCCGCGCCGATCGAGTTCATCGAGTAATACGCCTAAGCCTGCGTCAAAGGCTTGCACCTCTCCAAGATAGTCAGCGAAGTCCTCGCGCACGATCGAGTTGTCGGGTAGAAACTTTGGTAGTTTGCCTTGAAGTTCATCGGGCTCAAGGTCCCAATCCGCTTTCCCCGAGCCTTGAATCCATTTGCGGTGGATGTTGGTTGGGCCAAACCAATAACAGAATGGTTTTCCACTATCATCAGCATTGAGGAACGATGTGAAGTTGCCTTGAACTTCGCTTAACAGTTCTTGTTTGGTGGCCGCCTTATCGGCGGCTTGCGCTATGGCTTGCGAAAAGTTGTTAAAGCGTGTTCCTGCCGACTGATAACTATTGCGTTTGCCACCGTACGGCTGATTGGGTGGTGTACCCGGGCTCCACACTTTGTGACTGAAGCCGATGTGATAGCCGGACTCCTCCAACAGTCGGGGGTAGGTTGGGATGGTGTCGTCCCAAACTGCCCCCTGCAAAATAGCTCCCAGGCCCGTACGCCAAAAGTGCTGACCACTCAGTAGTGAGCTGCGGCAGGGCGTGCATGACGGAGCATTTACGTAAGCCTGAGTGAAAAGCACACCTTGCCGGGCAAGCTTGTCGAAATTGGGGGTGGCCACGATATCGCTGGGACCACCTGGTTCAAGTTTCGCATAGGCACTGGCAAAACGTCCCCAATCGTCGGCAAAGGCAAAGACAATATTCGGTCTTTGGTCTGCCGTTCCGGTCACAGCGAACGCACTGACGAGGAATAGAGAGGCGAAGGGAAGGAAATAGCGGAACATCGGAGGTAACCATAGGGAGAATTGTGGTGACGCTTCAATATACCAATCCGCAATTCAGGGGCGGTGCGTGGTATCTGGATCATTGAAAATGAAATCAATGTTGCATCAAAGCCCATACTCATGTTGAACAAAGATTTCCGGTGTCGAGGAATCGGCCCTTGTTGCCATGCAAGGGGGCGGCAGTTGGCATTCGAGGAAGTCGCTTTTCATAACGCATGGCTCCATCTATAACGAGCTGGCATTTACTTCGGTCTGGATTTCTATAGGAATGGATTGGGCGCTCAAGTGACTCCACTTTCAGTTTTGCTGGGCATCATCGTGATCGGCCTCTCATTGGGGCGTTTGTCTTTGTTTGGTATCTCATTTGGCACTTCTGCCATTTTATTTGTGGCGCTTTTGGCAGGGCATTTGGGGCTCGATATTCCGGAGGGAATTGGGCAACTGGGTTTGGCGATTTTTGTTTTCTGCGTGGGGATTTCGGCTGGCCCCACTTTTTTTCGCGGTCTGGCGTCGCGTGGTAGAACCATGGCGTCGCTGGGGGCGATTATCGTATTGACCGCGGTGTTCGCAACATGGTTGTCTGCCAAGCTCTTTCAGATTCCGGCGGAACTCGCCGGAGGCTTGATGGCTGGGGCGATGACCAGTACTCCCGCTCTGGGCGCGATCACGGAAACGAGCCTCGACCGTGCAAGTGTGGCCGTTGGTTTTGGATTGGCCTATCCGATAGGCATCGTGGCTGTCGTGCTGTTTGTGCAACTGGCCCTCAAGTTTCTACAACCGCAGCCAGATGCGACGGATGTGTACTTGCACTCCGATCCCGTTGAGTCCTCGTCGATTGAACGTCGCGTCGTCGAAATTGCCAACCCAGGGGTGGCGGGAAAACGACTCAATGAACTCGTTATTTTGTCGGAATCCAACTGTCAAATTTCGCGAGTCAAGTTGGATGGACGATGGCGTCCGACTCCTCCCGAATACGTGTTTGAGCTCGGTGAACACGTTCTACTGGTCGGTGAGTTGGCAGAGCTTACGCCTGTGGCCGAGACGTTGGGCATCTTGCGGGACGGCGACGTTGCGCTCCTGGATGCGGACCGTGAGCGAAAAACGGTCGTCGTCACTTCGAAAGAAATCTACGGCAAGACGCTTAAAGAACTTTGCTTGCGGTCGCGACACGGAGTAACCGTTGCAAGGATTCGTCGCCATGAAATCGAATTTGTCCCATCGTCGAGGACCCGCATCGAGTTTGGGGACACTCTTACTCTGGTTGGAGAACCGGTTAGTTTGGCGACCATTGAACGCACCATGGGACATCGTCCGCGGACGCTCAACGAAACCGATTTGCTGTCGCTGGCGATTGGGTTAGGAGTTGGCATCTTGGTGGGCAACCTGGCGTTGGAAATCGGCGGATTCTCGATCTCCTTAGGGATTGCAGGTGGTCCCTTGGCGGTGGGTTTACTGCTTGGTCACTTTCGACGTGTGGGGCCAATTCGTGGTTCATTTCCACCGGCGGCCCAACTCCTGTTGACGGAAGGAGGATTGGCGTTGTTCTTGGCGGATGCTGGCGTTGGGGCGGGCGAAAATGTGGCGCAGGTTCTGATGGAACATGGCCCCTCATTGCTGTTGATTGCATTCACCATTGCAATTCTACCGATGGCGGTTGGATACTACGTAGCACGACATGCATTTCGCTTGTCACTACTTCAGGTCTTAGGAGCGACGTGTGGCGGGATGACGTCGACACCCGGTCTGGCCGTCTTGACTGGTTCGACGGAATCGAGTCAGCCGGTCACCAGCTACGTCGCCGCTTATCCGGTAGCCCTGGTGTTGATCACCGTTCTTGCCCCGCTCTTGGTCAAGTTCTTGAGCTGGAGTCTGTAGTGGTCCGCCACGCATCGCCTGCGTGTGCCGGACTTATTGACCTTCAGCGATGGAAGAGTAGTTCCCAAGGCAAGTCGAGGCTAGTACCATGGATCCATTGACTTAATGGTTAAATGCCCCATTACCTTCCGGAGAATTACTGACATGTCGTCTAGACCGTTGCGGATTTCGCTGTTGTCACTATCCATGTTGGTTGTGGGTAATATGACATCGCTCAGCTGGGGCCAGCAAGCCTCGCCAGCACTTTCCGATACTCAACAAGAGACTACTCAACAAGAGGATCTCCAACAAACCAAACCAGATGATACTGGGGGGCAAACTCCTGCGGCGGGTACGGCAACCCTCAGCGAACATGAGGATTCGCCGCAACTACAAAAGTATAAGCAAGAAGTTCTCTACCCTCGGTTCACTAAGTTGCTCACCGGGGCCAAGCTCACCGGGCAGTTTACTGTGGATGGCAAGCCGTTGAATGAATTGACGGAAGAATCTTATGAGATCAAGAAGGTAGAAAAGCAAGCCGAGGGTGATGGTTGGATCATTACGTCCAGGATCAAATATGGAAAACGCGACTTGACGATTCCAATTCCATTGGATGTCAAATGGGCGGGAGATACACCCGTGATGACGTTGGACAACCTGACCATTCCAGGATTTGGCACTTTTGCCGCCCGCGTCGTTTTTCACAAAGACAAATACGCGGGGACATGGCAACACGACGACGTCGGTGGCCACCTATTTGGCCGCATCGAGTTGTTGCCTGAATGACAATTGCGAGATGAGCGTCATTGCAAGTCAACTGTCGCGGTCGAGTGTCGCTTGTCGTGATAGTTGACATCTCGGGTTGCGTACGATCAAACTGAACGAAAAGCTTGACGAGCCTCGTTGAGCCAATCGATCGACTTGGCTTTGCCCACCAGGGGCGAGGTAACCCAGTAGGCTTTTTGGGAATCGACGATTCGCAATCGTTTGTCATGCAGTTTAGCCAAGTGCTCGATCCGATTGCGATTGGTATAGGTGAGTACCAAGTAGTTGTCTTCAATCTGCAGCGATTTGACGAACCATAACGCCGCGTCGATCTTGAGCTCGGCGATTTGCAGGAGCATTGTTACAGAGTCGGGCAATGGTCCAAAGCGATCGTGCAGTTCGTCGCGCATGTCATCCAATTCGCGGACATCTGCAATGCGGCTGAGTCGCCGGTAGATATCGATCCGTTGACGTAACTCGGGTGCATATTCGACGGGAAGGAATGCTTGGACCGGTAGGTCGACTTCGACATCGATCGTCATCGCCGGTGGTTGGTGGGTCAGTTCCCGGACCGCGTTGCCGAGCAACTGGCAATAAAGTTCATAGCCAATGGCTGCAATGTGTCCACTTTGTTGAGTTCCTAGCAAGTTACCGGCACCACGAATTTCTAAATCGCGCATGGCAATTCCAAAACCGGCACCAATTTGGCTATATTCCTCGATGGCATGTAAACGACGGGAGGCATCGGGTGATAAGTGTTTGTGTTTGTCGACTAGCAAATAACAATAGGCTTGATGCTTGTAGCGACCGACACGTCCGCGGAGTTGATGCAATTCTGCCAACCCGTAGCGGTTTCCTTCGTCAATAAAAATGGTGTTGGCATTGGGGATATCCAAACCACTTTCAATAATGGTGGTGGCGAGCAGAATGTCGTATTTGTGTTCGATGAAGTCGATCATGACTTGCTCGAGTTCGCCTTCTGCCATTTGTCCATGCCCGATCACCAAACTGGCTTCGGGGACAATTCGTTTCAGCCTCGCGCCAAGTTCTTCAATATCGCTGACGCGATTGTGAACAAAGTAGATCTGTCCATCGCGGTTGAGTTCTCGAAGGATTGCGTTTCGAATCAGTTGTTCGTCAAAGCGAATGGTACGCGTTTCGACGCTGAGGCGATCTTCGGGAGGGGTTTCAAGGTTAGAGATGTCGCGAACGCCGACCAGCGACATATGCAGGGTGCGTGGAATGGGAGTAGCGGAAAGTGTCATCACGTCCACGTTGGTCTTGAAGTGCTTCAGGCGTTCTTTGATTTCGACGCCAAAGCGTTGTTCTTCATCGATAATCAACAATCCCAAGTTGTAGAATTTGAGATCTTTCGAGGCAAGTCGGTGGGTACCCACCACAATATCCACTTTTCCTTCGCGAATTCCTTTGACTGTCTCGCGTTGTTGTGCGGGAGTGGCAAAGCGACTGAGTTTGGCGATGTCAAATGGAAATTCAGCCATTCTCTCGCGAAACGTCTTGTAATGCTGCTCAGCGAGTACGGTGGTGGGGACGAGCACGGCGACTTGGTAACCGCTGTCGACCGCTTTAAAGGCAGCCCGCATGGCAACTTCAGTTTTGCCGAAGCCGACGTCACCGCAGATCAAGCGATCCATGGGGCGGGGGGTGCTCATGTCTTGCTTGACCGCTTCAATTGCCTTGAGTTGATCAGGAGTTTCCACGTAGGAGAAAGATGCGTCAAACTGATTTTGCCAGATGCTGTCGGCGGCAAATGCGACACCGGGCAGGCTACGACGCCGCGCTTGCATTTCGAGCAGTTCGACCGCCATGTCCTGAACGGCTCGTTCGGCTGCCTTCTTCTGTTTCGCCCACGACATGCCTCCGATCTTGGCCAGCTTGGGTCGGCTCTTTGTGCCGCCAACGTAGCGTTGAATCAACTCGATTTTTGAACTTGGCACAAATAGCTTCGTGCCACCATCGAACTCAATTACCAGGTGCTCAAATTTCTGTCCATGTTTTTCCAACAACTCAGTACCACGGTAGACACCGATGCCATGTGACAGGTGGACAACCAAATCGCTGGGGCGAAGATCGAGAAAAGTGTCGATCGGCTTGCTCTTGGTCCGCTTCGTTACTCGCCGCACATGCGAGCGCCGTAGCAGTTGTCCGGCGGTCAGGACGAAGATGCCATCGGGAAGCAGTTCAAATCCGTTTTGCAATTGACTGACGACGATCGTCAAGCGTTTTTCCTGGGTTGCGATGGCGCTGGCCAAGAGCTCGGTCAGTCGGTCTTTCTCTCCGTCATTGAGAGCCACGACCACGACTTGCCGCTGGCCAACATTCGCATCGATATCCTGGGCGAGCTTCTCCAAATCGCCGCCAATGCGTTCGACATTGCCGAGAGGCAATCTTAGCAATTGTCCCAAGTAGCCATCTTCAGCCAACTGAGCTGTTGTCACGAAGGGATGTCTCAGCAGTTCTTGCCATACCGTTTGCGGAGCCGTGAATCGTTCGGGAAACGGAACTCTGTGTAAAAAAGCATCCGCTGACGCATTCACCGAACGTTGTTCATGGACCACGACCATCGAATTGCTGGGTAGGTAATTCAGGAGTGAGCCATCTTGTGCGACCGAGCCCTGCACGGCTAGCAATTGCAGGGAGTCACGTTTTTCGATACTGCGCTGAGAGACAACATCGAAGGCACGCAACGATTCAATTTCGTCATCGAACAGCTCGACACGAATTGGCAATGGTTCGTCGGGTGCGAAGATATCAAGGATGCCACCGCGCAGCGCGAACTCGCCGGGCAACTGCACAGAACTGGTGGCATGATAGCCCGCTTGAATCAACCATTTGCGCAGCGCCGTCAGGTCGATGCGTTTGCCACTCGTTAGTACCTGCTTGTCGCCTTCGAGCGAGGTCGGGCTGGGGACGCTTTGCAACAAGGCTGGAAGAGTCGTGACGATGACTGGTGATTGTTTGTCCGCCGCCGCTTCCGACTCGTTAAAAAACTTGTAAAGTCGGCTGAGCACATGCAATCGCTGGGCGGTTTCCTGATGGGCTAGCGATTCGAGTTCAGTTTCCTCGCTACCCGGCGGAAAGATGTCGATGGGTCTTCCCGTCAATTCCCCGATTTCTGCTCCGACCGCTTCCGCTTCGGCCACATGCGGGACGACGATCAACATGGGGCGATCGTTGCGTTTCAGCCAACCGGCGAGAATCGGGGCCAAAGCGCCGAGCCACACATTTTCGAACGAGACCTTGCCATCATCGGCCAAGCACTGGACGGCTTGTTCAAGGACGTGCAACTCCGACACTTGGCTGACGGCATCTGCCAGTGTTAATTCGGTGCGGTCTTTGCCGCGTGAGACTTTAAGTACTGCGCGACGTCCATTCATGGGCCAGTATCATAACGTGGCGCAGGTTTCTTCCGATAGGCACCATCGAGCTAAAATCACTCGCCGCCAAAGACCGCTTGGGCTTGGGGTGCCCCTCGACCATTGCCGCGACCTCTTCGTCCTTGTCCGCCGTTATTTGGTGCAGTTTGAGCTTCACCACCGTTAGGTGCAGGCTGTCCATTTTGCGCCTGTTGTGCTTCCGGGGGTTGTTGGCTCGGGGACTGTAGTATCGCCCTGAGGGCTCGCTCCAGCGACTTGCCATTTACTCCCGAACTTAGCTGGTAAACCTCGACATTTCCTTCTGGACGAGCAGCATTGTCGAGCTGTTCAATCATGTCGCAGATAATATCCATCAGTGCCTGGCCTTCGGCGGAAATGAGAATGGAGTTGGTGATGGTATCTGCACCCAGTGAGAGTTTTCCTTTGAAAGCATAGTTCAGGCCGCCGCCGGATTGCACGATGCCACCGCCACCACTACCGGATCGCTTTTCTTCTTCATTTCCATCCTGCTGCGGTTGGACCGATTTGTCGGTCGCGCTCAGTAGGTCGCGGTAGGCTTCTTTAATCGTGTTTACAATCGCATCGGCGCGTGAGTGTTTGATGCGCAGCAACTTGGTGTAGCGATTCTTGTCTTCTTCATCTTCGGGCTCGGGGACATCCCAAAGATCGATCAGCTCTTTGATCGTCTTGCGGTCGTCATCGCTTGCGCCTTGTACAACGATCGATTTCGTGTCGTTGTCGTAGATGAATCGCAGAGGCGGTTTTTTCCCCAATTGAGACTCTTCTTTGTCTTTTGGAGGCCGTCCATCAAAGAAAAACGAAAAGAAACGATTCGACTCTTCGTCTTTCTTCTCAAAATACTCTTCTAAATTCAGTGAGACCCAGCTTGCCCGCGCGTACTTTACCTTGAAGATATCATAAGGTTTCTGCGGCGGGCGATTGGCCATCATGACTTCTTCCAAACGGTCAAGTGCGTCGGTGTCATTTGATTGGATGATCAAGTTGCCGGTCGAATCAATTGAAATTTCCACTGGCGGTGCAGCGGGTGGTTGCGATTGGTCCACAAGCGGGGCCGGTGTTGCAAGTTGATTATCTTCAAGTTGTTGTGGTTCGGTAGCCTGGGCAAAGGGTGAGCTGACCAAACGTTGGCTATTTAAAGGCTGTGTAGGATTTAAGGGCTGTGTGGAATCCAACTTACGGACGCTAGCAGCAGCGGGCGTTGCATAGGTAAGCTTGCCATCCCCGATGGGCACCGCTTTGTTTGGCGGTGGCTGGTTGCCCGATTCCGGTTCTGGTTCTGGTTCTGGTTTACTGTCTTCTGCGGGAGTGGTTTTACGAGGTTCTTCATTCGGTCTGGAAAACTCGGAAGCGTCAGGGATCGCCAGTGGATTAGGTGACACGCGCTCCCACTGTTCCTTTAACCGCTGAAGGTACTCAAACGTTTCTGGTTGTCGGGATGCATCGATCACGCGAGTCGTACTTCGTCTCCCGCCCGCGGGAGCGACTTCCCCCAGCTTGACGAGCAGATTTTGCACCTCCTCCATCTCAATCGGGTTGGCCCACAGGAGCACTTGATTGTCTTGCACATTGGCGCCGACTCGCATTTTATCGGACGACTTTTGTTTGTTGGCTGACCCACCGTAGCCGCCGTAGCCACCATAATAATCGTAATACGAATAGCTATTTCGGCGGTTGTTGCTCATATCCTCTTCGTCAGCACCCATCAGAAACTTGATACTCCCCGCGACGGCCTCGGCTTCGAGACGGCGCAGTTGGATCACTTCAAAGGTTCGCTCGGAACCATCAAGGCGTTCAACGACTGACTGGATCAAATATTGATCTGCGATGGAGGCATACGCGATAATAGCGTTATTGGTCTCATCCACTTGCAACCGAGTTGTTGGTTCCAAGACATCCATGGAGTTGAGCGAGTTGACCAACTCCAGGGGACTTAGTGAAGCTAGACGGAAGACTTTCATGCGTGTATTCATGCGTTGAAAGTCGGCGGCGTTTTCGTTGGGCACGTCAACTCGCGCAATGAATGACGCGACGATGGCCATTTTGTCGGGAGAGGCGTGCACGATCACGCTATTGGAACGATCATTTGCCACGAGGAAGACTTCTTGTGGGCCTCGTCTGCGCGAGGGCTTTGCGCCGCCAGCCTGTTGCTGTGCCTGTTGCATCTGTTGTTGCATTTGCTGCATCTGCTGTTGCATTTGCATCTGCATTTGTTGTTGCATTGCATCTCGTGATCCACCGCCTCCCCCACCTCCACCTGGTCGATTGATTCCGAGGAATTCTTCCAGTTGCACTTTGATCGATGATGCGCGAGCATGTTCCAAGACAAATTCCCTGGCGAGATTTTCAAGTGCTTTGGCCGATTGCTCCATTTCCAGGATTTCATAGATGTCGCGCAAGTTGGAAGCTGCATCCATTCCTTCTAAACGATTGGTTGAACCCAAAGGCGTCAACTTGCCATTCTTGCTGATCATGGATGCAAATTCTTCGTGAATTTCATCGGCGATCAACCAAGTCAATGGGAACGAAGTGCGGACATAACTGTGTGGCGGTAAGTTTGCCAACTCCTCGGCCCGCACGCGAGGTACAAGGGCGGGGTTGAGCGCTTCGACTTTGGCAACGAGCAACACGCCTTCGTGCTTCAAGAGGGTATATCCTCGAGCTAAAAGCGCTCGATTGATCATGTCGCTAGCTTCTTCCAACGTGAACGGACGTTGGGTCGCCAAATTGATGTAGTCTCCTGGTAACTCTTGCCAGTCTAAAGAGAGATCGGAGACCGAAGCGAGCCAGCGGACCACTTCAGGCCAAGGTTGATTGCGGAATTGGAATTGAACCAGTCCCTCGCCGTCCGGTTTGGCCTTTAGTTCGTCTGGATTGGGAGGCTCCGGAGGCTCGTTCGTACGTTTGACAGCTTCTAATGGTGCGGCCGCTTCAGCGGCTGCCGCGCCGTCAGGGGGTGTCGGCTGTCCGGCGGCAGCGGGCTGGCCATCAGGTGTGCTCGCAGCGCCAGGTGCGCCGGGATTACCAGGAGCAACTTTTACATTTCCTGGGCGAACTCTCGAGCTTGCACCTGGCACACTCTGGTTCTGAATCTGAATGGCGGCGCCGCCAAACGGATCTCCCACTGGTTGAGCCCGAGCGGTACTGTGTGCCAACGTACACAGAAATAGAGCAGCTATGAGTTGAAATCTTATTGGTATAGTGGTCATCATTGGCACGCACTCAGAGTTTAATCAGATACGTATGTAAAGGGCGCGAGGCAACTCACTTGCACTGTTTTCGTTAGCTGGGACACGCTAATGTTCAGCTCCGACACAGCAAACTGGGGGAACAGTTCCAGGCTATCGGGGACAGAACCCATTATTGGCGAACGGTCGGTGCAAATCTATTCAATCTCTCTGGAAATCGATGAGAATTCGTGAACAAGCGACTTTTTGTGGGTGTGGACGAGGCGGGGTACGGCCCCAACTTGGGGCCGCTGCTGGTGTGTGGAACTGCATGGTTGGCACCCGCTGACATGACTGAGACAACTTTTTGTCGTGCCTTGGACCATTCATTTAGGCCAAATGCGTGGCGTGCTGGAAGTTCGTTTGTACCGCTCGGTGACTCGAAAAAACTTTTTCTATCGGGGGGCGGCATCGAGACGCTCGAAATTGGCTTGCTGGCGCTACTTTCCCATGTCGTGTCCCCGTTCCCGCAGACGCTTCAATCGTTGCTCGCAGCCTCAGCGCAAGTGTGGACAACCGATGCTAAATTGCCATGGTACGACTTAGACGCGATGTCGAAACATCCAGTTCCCGTCTCAGATTTGGAAGGGGGAAACCGAGAGTTTTCCGGAACTGCTATCTTGCCCCCCAGTTGTCTTGCGCGTGACGAAATCGAGCGGTTGTCCGAAGTCGCTCACAAAGTACTTACCGAAGCTGGCATTAAATTGGTCGACCAGCGGGCGGTCGTCGTAACTGAGCCCTATTTTAATGAGCAGGTATCCAAGTCGGGTTCAAAAGGACAACTTTTGTCGCAAACGACGTTGCAGTTGGTTGCGGAAATGTTAGCGAAGTTTCCCGATCTCTCAGCGGAGGTTTACTGCGACCGCCAAGGGGGGCGAAAGAACTATATGCCGGTACTGCTCGACGCCATGCCGGATCGATGGTTCACGGAAGTGTTATCAAGCAATGCGCGCTGTAGTTATCGAAGTCATGCAACAGATGAAAATGCAGCCCTATGGGACATACACTTCTCCGTTGGTGGAGATAGCTTTCCACCCACGGCATTGGCATCCATGTTGGCCAAGTACCTGCGCGAGCGGTCGATGGGTCTATTGAATCGCTTTTGGCAACACCATCTACCCAATTTGCGGGCAACAGCCGGTTACCCAGTCGATGCCAAGCGGTATCGAAAAGAGATCGAAGATATGTCGCTCCAGCTTGGGATGCCTCCCGAACTTTGGTGGCGCTGCAAGTGAAAGCGGTTTACGCCAGGTGGTGAATCTGCCTGTCAGACAATCCATGAGACGATTTGAAGCACAGCGTAAATTGTCAACATGAAGGTAGATATCCAAATGGCCGTTCGCATGGCTTGATCCAAGATCAAATGGGTTTTTTCATGTCGAGAGCCTCCAATGACAAACGACACGGCAGCCAATAGCGGCAGGTACATCAGTAGATATCCCCACGACATGCTAATTACCAAGGTGTTTCTCCAATTTCAATTTGAAAGTTTTTTAATCACTTGAAGAACCGAGGCGTTGGAGAGGTTGGGCTAACGCCAACCTGGTTCCTGCAGCAGAAAGTGTGCAGATAGAAATTATGAGGTTTCGCCTTGAGGCGGTTCCTCGGCTTTGGATTTGCGATGGGCATTGGTGGGAGGTGGCAGGGGCCCGGCGTATGCATCGAAAACGACGAGCAAATTTAGCAGCCCAGCCACCATGGTATACAACGTTCCCATGTCAAATCCGGATGCCATTTCGGCATTCCATTTGTCAAGTTCATCTGTGTTCTTGGGGGCAACCATAAAATTGCCCCAGGGACGGTGTCCGTTGCGCTGACGCCATGCCTGGATGGCTGCGGGCGCTGCTGGCAGGCCGATTCCGGCCTGAAGTATAAATTGCCAACGTTTCTCCGTCTGATTCCATGACGCATAAACACATTTTCCACCGGCGACAAACCAACCAATGAGAAAACTGCTCACGATGCAGACGAAAAAAATGGCAGACTTGAAGTAGCGTCGTTGGTAATAATGGCCAGCACCCGGTATCAGCCAAGCCAAGAACGCCGCAACATTTCGATTGCGCAGATTTAAGTCCTCGCCATCTGCGATCACGATGTCATCATTGCGCGAATTGGATTTTGGCGGAGTTTTGACCATGTAAAAATACCCTATGTGGTGCCCGCTTGGAGCCCATTGCTAGATGTTTGGAGCGTCAATTGTAACTTCGGCCGTTGAACCGCCTAGATGTTCGCCACTTGCCCTACAATCTTAGCGTTCTTCTGCTTTAGGTTCGAACCCAAAACCGGGCTTGTTCGCCAAACCATTCGTAATTGGACGGCATTCCCAGCTAAAACCGCAATTCTCGTGTCAACTCCAACGAAAATCGACTTGGAAGAACCCGTTGCAGGACCGACGCAAGAGGCGGTCGTACTCATACACGGCTTGTGCGGACATCCTTTGGTCATGTTGCCGCTGGCCCGCAGATTGCGACAAGCTGGCTACATGGTCATTAATTGGGGATATCGTAGTACTTGGAATGATATCGCGACACATGCTGAGCGTTTGCGGCGAACGCTGATCGACCTTGACGATAACCCAGACATTTCGTCGCTGCATGTTGTTGCCCATAGCATGGGCTGTATTGTCGCTCGTCAAGCGTTGTTGCAGGGGCGTCCAAAGAAGTTTGGGCGAGTTGTCATGATATGCCCACCGAACAGCGGTTCTCACGCCGCCACGCGCATCGCAACTGTATTGGGTCGCCTATGCAAGACGGTTGTCGAAATCGCAGATTTACCTGAAAGTTGGGTCAATCGCTTGCCAAAGACTTTGCCTCTGGAGGTGCCGGTCGGAATTATCGCAGCCAGTGGCGATTGGGTGGTGTCGTTGGCGAGCACGAATCTGCCCGGTGCCGCGCATTGCCTAGTTATCTCCGGCATGCATTCGAGCATCCTCATAAAAAAGGCCACAGCAGAAGCGACGATTCAATTCTTGCGGAAAGGAACTTTCTAAACAGGTCTTTGCAGCAATTTGGCGATGCGAATGCTCAGTCTTGTCATGCGTCGACGATTGACACCCAAGTCGGAATAGCCTAGCCGCGAGGCAGAGCGAAAGTGTAACAGATGCGTTTGGTCGTCGGCAAAGAGTTCAACGTCATCCACAAAGCGGAGCAGCAGCGATCGAAACGTAATATGCAAGTAGTTTGATCTGTGCGAGACGATGTGAGCGCGGGGCCAATTGGCAACATCTTCCGCGAGTCTAGCAATTGCCGTGGTCGCCTCACCACTAAAATGGATCGCAGGCAGGGACTGAGATTCTCTGGTGGCCTGCGTGCAAACGCAGTTGGGGCTTTCGGGACAATCTCGCAACGGTCCAACAAACGGCGAATTTGAATTTGAATTCGATTCACCTAGCTGCGCTTCGCGCTGGAACACGGTTTAAACGTCTCCTTCGGCGTGCATGAGTGCATGTCGCATATTTTGCATGCTCTGCCGCGCAATGGCTTCGATACCGGGCGAGTAATCGAACACTTCGACACTCACCCAACCATCATAATTTGCATCTGCTAGTGCTTTAAATATAGGCTCAAATTTTACGTCCCCCATACCAGGCCCAAGCAGGTTGGGGTCGTTGGCATGGAAGTGTACGAGGTACTGGGCCTGTTCTCGGATAATGTCCTCGATCGGCTTCCCCTCCGTACTCATCGCTTTAACATCCAAATGAAGTTGGATATGGGGCGAGTTGAGACGTTGGATCACCTTTACCGTTTGAGCTGCATGGTTCCAGTAATTTCCTTCGCCTGGTCCCAATGGTTCGAGTGCAAGAGTTACTTGCAGTCGTTCTAATTCTGGTAACAACGCTTCAAGCACCCCGATGGCGTTCTCGTCGGCTTGTTCGTGGGTCATCTCAGGTGGAAAATTACGCTGTTGCGGAGAGCCAAGGACCATGATCGTCCCCCCGAGGTCGCGGCAGAGTTCCGCCAACTGCCCAAGGTACTTGGCGGTCTTATCTCGGACGCTTCCGTCGGCAGTGGTCAAATGATATCCTTCGGTTTTCGCAAGCAGCCAATGCAGGCCGACCATCTCAACGCCGCTGCGGCGCAATTGTTCTGCCAGTTGAAGCCGCCTTTCGCTCGTTAGCTGCTCGGGCCGACGCCCTAAAGTAAATGGTGCGATTTCCCAACCGGTGTAACCGCATTCCAGGGTCAATTCGAGCGCGCGTTCCCAAGGCCAGTCTTGAAATAGTTCGTTGCAGATTGCAAACCGCATGTGTCCATCGCCAGAAGGGAAGTATGATCATTAAACCGCATTAACTTCTGCGATTATAGAGGAAACGGCGAGCCCCGTGTGGACAGTCGTCGTTCGCTCCGCGAACGAACGAATTCAACGTGTCTTTCGCGGAGCGAAAGACAACAATAGAACAACGCATCTTTCGCGGAGCGAAAGACAACAATAACAAAGGCGACAATAGAAACTGTGTGTTGCTTAGTGATCAGAGAAAGAAATGTGTAGATGAAATCATCAACTGAAGGTGAAACGCCATGGGTTGACCTTACGTCCCAACCTCCAGCTGAACCATTGACCTCGAAGCCGCCTAGTGAGTCGCTGCCTAGCGAGTCGCCGCTGAAGACTTCCCACCCATCTGAAACATCAACCATGCATGGCAGGGCTAGCAAAGCTCAGGCGCTGGATCTGTTCACACAATCCAAGTCGTGGGACGAATTGACCCCGCTCAACGGACCAGTGGAGCTGGAGGTCGGGTCGGGTAAAGGCTTGTTTTTGCAGACGGCTGCGACAGAAAATCCTGGCCATCAGTTTGTCGGAATTGAACTGGCGGCCAAGTTTGCCAACAAGGCAGCCGAACGCCTGGCCAAACGTGGTCTCGCAAACGCGGTGATGTTGCGGGGTGATGCCAAGCGATTTCTTGCAGAGACGGTGCCTGACGAGGCGTTATTGAGACTGCATGTCTATTTTCCTGATCCGTGGTGGCGTAACAAACACAAGAAGCGTCGCGTGTTGAACGAACAGACGCTGGCAGACATTCAACGAACGCTTCAGCTGCGGGGCGAATTTCATTTTTGGACGGATGTGCTCGACTACTACGAGCATATTTGTGAACAAGTCATGGAGCTAACAACATTAACTGGGCCCCATTATGTTCCTCAGCGAACGGTGAGCCATGCTATGGACTACACAACTCACTTTGAGCGACGAGCTCGCATCAATAGTCAGCCCGTCTACCGCGCCGTGTTTGTTAAGCAGCTCCCATCGCAATAGTCACTCCGTACAACTCCTTAACGATCGAGGCCTCCACGATATGAAATGGAAGATACGCGTTGCTACGATGCAGGATGCTGATCGACTGGTGGAATTCAACTGCGCGATTGCTCGAGAAACCGAGGGCAAGGAGTTGTCGGGTGAGGTGGTCCGACGTGGGGTGCTGCGTGGTTTGACGCACGCGGGTGAAGTCAGCTATTGGGTGGCGGAGGTTAATCCACAAGACACGGCGGAGTTGATCGGATGTTTGATGTTGACCAGGGAGTGGAGTGACTGGCGAGATGGCTGGTTAATGTGGGTGCAGAGTGTCTATGTGTGCGATTCATATCGCGGTCAGGGAGTTTTTCGCAGCTTGCTCGAGACGGTAATTGACAAAATGAAGCAGACTCCGGATGTCGTGGGGCTGCGGCTTTACGTCGAGACCAAAAATTTGAGAGCGCAGGAGGTCTACTTGAGAACGGGCTTTGTCGATTCCCATTACAAAGTGTTAGAACAGTTGTTTTGAAAAGACCGAGTTGTGGCCATTGCGGCGAAGGGAAACTGGCGATTTGACGCGAAGTGTCGGTTCAGTCAGTCACAATTTTGGGCGGGCGATGAAAGACGGTTAGACCGTGGGGCGTTCAGCACTGTGGTATTCGCTGATGTATTGCTCGACAAACTGTTGCATGAATTGCTCGCGTTGCGCGGCCATGCGTTTGGCAGGTTCGGTATTTAGCAGGGCGCGGAGTTTGAATAGCTTTTGATGGAAGTGTCCGATCCCGGACTTGCTCTCCGCTATTGGATCGCCTGGGATGTAGAACGGTTGGCCAAAAGCAGCCCCGTACTCGATGGTTCGTACGATTCCGATCGCCCCCAGTGCATCGAGCCGATCGGCATCCTGGACGATTTTTCCTTCCAGTGAAAGTTGGGAGGCGTCTACGCCCTTGCGAAACGAAATGTTGTCGACGATCTCCGCGATGTGTTCGATTTCGGCTGGAGAGATGGCGAGACCTGCCAGGATTTCACGCGACATTTCCGCAGAGCGTTCGATGCCATTGCAGAATTTAGCGTCACCGATGTCGTGCAACCAAGCGGCAAGTTCCACGATAAAACGATTGCCACCCACTTCGCTTTGAATTTCTTGAGCGGCTCGGACGACACGTTCGATATGATCGACCCCGTGACCGGCTTGTTGTTGCCCCATTTTCTCAATGACAACCAGTTTCACGCGGGCGACGAGGGCTTGTTGGGCTGGGGTCACGGTCGAGTCGTTCTTGCAAGGTGTGTGAGGAAAGCTCGGTATTTTGAATGGTTTGCCGAACAGTTGCCAGCCGACTCGCGTAACAAAGTGAGTGGCGGCAGGTCCGACGGTTACTCAATTTCACCCAATTGGGACCGCAGAAGGTTGACTGGCGGTAGGATTCGCAATAGACTGGAACGCGGTCGGACCGCACCCGTTCGTGCGGAGTATTCTGTGTTTTCGCAACGTATCACTGCAATTTGCCTTTTAGTGCTCTATGGAGCTCTAGCTGCGGTTGGGCCTTATTGGCACCGACACGAGCACTCGTGCGAACATGCCGAATGTGGTTGTACGAGCGAACCAGTTCTGGAAAGTCACTCTGATTGTTCCGATCGTTCAGCAAATCTAGCGTCGGCTACCCCCGCTTCTACTTGCCCGCTTGGCTGCAAGCATGACTTGGACCATGCGGAAGCCGCTGCGTCGACGCAAGCCCAGGTCTCGGACACCGAGTCCCTTACTAGCGATGGTTTGGTTTGGTTGGGGATCGATCGCCACGGTCCGTGTGCGATTTGTGCTTATTATGCCCAGGCTCAAGTGGGCGCGGCACCAGCCGCGGAAACGACGAGCCTTCTTGCAATTCATGCCATTGAAGAGCTTCGCTGCGGCGTTGCTGCTGTGGCCTATTCTTTCTGCCAGGCCCGCGGGCCGCCTTGCTGCGCTTAGGCGTTTTCAGCACTTTGGCTATTGGTACTGTTCGTAGATTGTGTCGTCTAGTTCGTTGTCCTCTGACGGATTCGAATGCCAAGTGGCGGGTGAATCAAAGTGGATAACAAATAGGCAACCGTAGAACGTCAATTGCTGCGCATCGCGGCAATTGTCAAGTGTTGTGCTGAGCAACCTACCAGTAGGTAATTCTATTCAAGTGCGGACTCGCCCGTGGTATGCGCGGCGTGCCGAAATCGGTCCGACCAACCATTGTTGAGCACCAACCGCGCTACCCGGGCGACCCTTGCACTTGTGCAGTAGTCCCTGCAGATTGAGAGTTTACTCTCGAGCCTGAGTTCATTGGCAAGCTAGTGTTCACTGGCAAGCTAGAGTTCACTTGGGATTCCGTAGTTTAGTTGAAAAACAACCCGTTTGGACCCTTCGCCGGGGGATCGCGCCAACAAAGCTTGCCTAGACAGGGGAGCTATGGAAAGTGCGTTGCTTGGGGGTGGTGTTCAAGGGCTCGAGGCAGATGCAGACTTCACTCACAAACCGCACCAGACTCCGGTCGCTCTTGTCGCTGGCCAATCGCGACTTTTGCCCCGGGGCGAACAAATACGTCTACTGGTTAAAAGAGCCCGTGGGTTGGTTTGTCGTTGCTTTGGCCGTTAGCCTATTGGTGGGAGCGTTTCTAAGTCCGTTGGGGTGGACGGTGGCGGCGGGCTTGTGCGCGATTCTGTTATTCGGTCTGGGGCTACCTTGGCTGGCAACTCGGACGCTCGTCTGCGAGTTGCGGCCGCTGAACACGGAGCTTCACGAGGGAGAGGCTTCGGAGCTTGAGTTGGAAGTGCGTAACCGCCTGCCGATTCCCATTCTGGGGTTGATGGTTGAGGGGTATCTCACGCTGCCGCTGAGCGACTTTGGAGTGGACGCTGAGCAGCAGCCGGATGTGGGACTGGCCCGTGTGCCTCCTCTGTGCACCGCCACGTATCGGCTGGTGATACGGCCTGAGTACCGCGGTCACTACCCCGCGTTGCCGCCCAGCATGACGTGTTCGTTTCCCTTCGGGATCTGGACAGCGCGGCGTCTGCTGGGGCGGGTTACGCCAGTCACTGTGTGGCCCATGTTGATTCCCATCGATGGTTTGCTCGAGTTCACCGGCAGCCGGTTGTCCGAGGTAGGGACAGGCCTGCGGCCGTCGACACACGGTGACTTCTTGGGAGTTCGCGCCTTCCGCCGCGGCGATTCATTGAAGGGTATTCACTGGGTACAGTCGGCGCGATTGGATGAGTTGATCGTTTGCGAGCGGGGTGGTCCTCAGCAGCAGGCCGTTGAGGTTCATTTGTCGACCAGCCGTTGCGAAGGGAACCGTTTGGAAGCCCGTGAGAATTTGGCGTGGCGGGTGCGGATTGCGGCGAGCTTTATCGATTTGTTGGTTTCCCGCCATCTGCCATTTCAGCTATTCATCGACGGGGAGCGACAATCCCTCCCCGAGGATGCAGCTGGTCGTCGGCTTGCCTGGGACCAACTGGCGCACATCCCACTCGACACATCGCTGAGCAAGCGCGCGGGGCTATCTGAAAAGGGGCTATCCGAAAAGAATCTATCTGAAAGTCGCCCAAGTCGGTCCAGTCGCATTCGAATCTCTGGCAGCGACGGCAGCCAGCGACCACTTTCAGCGCAGCGCGTGCAGGTCGATATTCAGCATGCGAGCCAAGGGATTCGCGACGACCATTCGTTGCGGTCGAGCACCATCGATCTGGATGAAGACATCTCCGATCAGTTAAACCGTCTGCTCACGGAGGCCACGCATGCATCTATTGTTGCCTGAACCGGCGGCGTTCCGACGGCGTTCGAATGTGCAACTCGGCGCTGCGACGGGGGCTTGGTATGAGCTGTCGCGGCGGCGTAAGTTTGGGGCCTTGTTGATGGCTGCCCTGGCGGTCGGCGTGTTGGCCTTTCGACGCGTCAACTACGACAGTGCAGTGGTCATGGTGATTGAGACGCTTGGGTGCATCGCTTTGCTCACACTGGCTGCGTTTGCTGTCAGGCGGACAGCGGCCAACGCTCCGGTGCAGCCCTTGACCATCGGGCTGGTGGCTGGCACGCTGGCCCTGCCTTGGGTGGTCGATTGGCTGGCCCGCGGTTGGGGGTATGGCAATGGTATGGAAATCGTCATGCTCAGCAGTTTGGCCTGGGGTGGTGTGGCTGCGGCGGTGACGGGCCGCCAACCGCGGACGATCGGCTTGTCGGTGGTGTGTAGCGGTTTCTTGACCTTGTTTACCACCTTCATCTCCGACTCATCGACGGCAACATGGTTTACGTACGCTTGGGGCATGTTGTGTTCCTGGTGGTTGGTGACCAATCACTGGGAACGAGTTGAAGCCTGTGCTGCATCACGGGTGACGGTCGCCAAGACACAGCGGTTGCTGACGATTGTGGGTGGGTGTGCCGTGTTTGCTCTTGCGGCCACGATGTTTTCCAACCGGTTGCCAGTTCTGCGGCAGTTGACGACTGAAATGATGCCGACCAGTGGTGGGACTGGGAGTCACGATGCAGCGGCCCGCAGCGGTGTCGGCAATGGCGATGCGTTGGTTGCCGCCCGCAAGCATGCTTCTTCGTTTGGTGCGGTGGAGACCGATCTGTTTCTTGACTCAGACCAGCCCAGCTTGTTTGACGTGTTCAGCGAAGAGTTTGGAGAGCCGATGAAATTGCGGCGACATGAACAAGCGCAGGCGCTCTCTCCCGAAGAAATTCTTAGCCAAGATGGAAAGTTTGCTGAAGCCAATCGTTCTTCCGGGACCCAACCGTTTAGCACCAATCGTCAGGCTCCCCGCAAACGCCCGCCGCAAGTAAACGATTTAGCCTCGGAAGCACTTATGTTTTGGGCGGGGGAACCGGGTGTGCGATTGGCCGTGGAACGCTACGATCAATTTGATGGATGGGAGTGGCACAAGTCACCCACGCGCAAACCTGGGGCGGCGCCGACGTTGGTTGACATCGAGGATCGGGCTTGGTTCCAACCCACGGGAAGCTCCGTGCAGAATTCGCTAAGTCCGTTTGTAGGGGTGGTGCCTGAGGCGTTGAAATTCACCCGATACCGTGAGCCGATTATCCCGACGCGACCCGGCATGCAATTGTGGAGCATTGATCAGCTAACGCGCGTTGACTTCTTTTCGCTCAGCGCCGACAACTGCTTGAGCATGCCTAGCCGCGAGCATGTCCCCGACTACACGGTGGTCCGTTTCGTCAACAGTCAGATTGACCTGGAGCGTCTGGAGAGTTTGCTCGAATCGTGTGCACCTGGAATGCCGCATGCGAACCTCTCTGCTGAGTGCGAGTCGGGCATCGCTCGTTGGTCGCACGAGTTGATTATCGACAAGCCGCGCGGCTGGGAACAGGTTGCCGCGATCGTGGAGGGGGTCCGCCGTTCATGCACCCTGGATCGTACGCGGCAGTTCCCAGACCATTCCTCGCCGCTGGAAGGTTTCTTGGCCCAACGCGCAGGGCCTGCTTATCTGTTCGCCACCACCACCGCCCTGATGCTGGAACATGTTGGCTACAAGACCCGTTTAGCGACCGGCTTCTACGCCAATCCCGAACATCGCTTCCGTCGCGACAAAGAACTGGCGATCCTCCCCCGCGATGCGCATGTGTGGTTGGAGGTCAACGCCGGGCATGGCTACTGGATTCCACTGGAACCCACCCCCGGTTTCTTGCAGCCACGTTACCGGACTAGTTGGTGGTATCAATTGGTCAAGGCCCGGACAGCGATCGCTCTGAGCGGACTGGCCTGCATCGGTTTTGTCGTGGTCGTGTATCTCCTTAGACGGCTCTTGTTTGAAATTGCGTGCCGCTTGTGTTGGCCGCTGATCGCGCTGCTCAGCGATCGTGGCCAAGTAGCTTGGCTGACCCGCATCATCGATCTGCGCTTGAGCTTGGTTGGGCAGCCCCGTTCGCCAGGCACCATCCCTCGCGAGCAATTCAGGCAACTGAAGCCGGAGCTTCCCGAACGGTTGGAGACTGCACTTCGAAATTTCTGGCAGGAATCCGACCGGTTGTGGTTCGGTGGCGAGCGGCAGATGTCGCAGGAGGGGCGGCGTGCCGTCAAGGACTTATGGCGGAACCTGACCACCGCCAAGCTACGCGATGGCAAAAAATCCCCGGTCGCGACGTAACCGCTGTGAATGATTACTATTACCAAAACGCATAGCTACCCTAACTAAATTGCATGATTACCGCCGAGCCTGAATTGACTACAACCACCACCGCAGCCCTCGGGCTGTTGCGCAGCCGACTTAATCAAGTCCTGTTGGGCAAAGAGGAGTGCATTGAACTTGTACTGGCCTGCTTGCTGGCGCGCGGGCACCTCCTGCTCGATGACTTGCCGGGGTTGGGGAAAACCACCTTGGCCAAAGCGATTGCCAGCTGTTTCGGGGCTCATTTTGCCCGCATCCAATGCACGCCCGATCTTTTGCCCACGGACGTGACCGGCTTCAACTTGTTTAACCAAAAGTCGCGCGAGTTCGAGTTCCATCGAGGACCCGTGTTTGCCGACATCTTATTGGCGGACGAAATCAATCGCACCACGCCGCGAACGCAAAGCGCTTTGTTCGAAGCGATGGCGGAGCGGCAAGTGACCATCGATGGTCAATCGCGACCGCTGACGCGGACCTTCTTCGTAATCGCCACGCAAAATCCGATCGACAGCCACGGAGCCTATCCACTCCCCGAGGCCCAGCTGGATCGCTTTGCGATGAAGTTAGAAATCGGCTATCCCGACCGTCAGGCTCAATTGGCCATTCTCAATCAAGGGCCAGCGGCCGGTAGCCTCCCGGCAGATTCCGCAGAGCAGCTAACGCTGGCCACATTAGAAAGCTTACAAGAGCAAGTCACCCGTTGTCGAATGGCCCCTGGCTTACAAGAGTATCTAGTGGAGTTGTGCGAGGCGACGCGGGCTCATGAGGCGGTGCTGCTGGGGGTAAGTCCACGCGGGATGTTGCTCTGGCAGCAGGTCGCCAAGGGGCGGGCTGTGCTCCAGGGACGTGACTTCGTCATCCCCGACGATATCCAAGCGGTGGCGCGACCGGTGGTGAGCGTGCGTTTGGTGACGCGCGGCCAAAAGCCCACCGCCGTGCTCGAGAAGATCCTTGATTCCGTAGAGGTACCGACATGCAGATGATCGCACCACGAGCAACCCTTTATGTGCATGTTCGGAAGGCCACGCTGTGCTTGAGCATGCTCATGCTATTGACCACTTTGGTAGGCTGCGGCGACGAACAAGAGTCGCTGTATGAGCATGACCACTTTGTTCCAGCCCACTGGCCTACCGACCTACAGCGCGCATCGCGATTGATCGTGGAGCGGGTGCCCCGAGCCATGGAAGATGAGACCGCTCGCAAGGAGTTGCTCGACCTGATGAGTTGGGTGCCAGAAATCGCTGCCGATACAGAGCTCGCAGAGTCGGATTGGAATCCAATTTTTTCGCAGTGCGAGCAGTTACGCAGGCGGCTTTTGCGGGGGTACGACACCGCGCTGGGGACTGAGTTGCAGCAGCTCGCTGAGACACTCTCGGTGACTCACGCTGAATTGAAAAAACTGCAGCCACCGGACTTGCCACGCGAGGCTGAGTCGCCTGCGGAGAGTGCTCCTGAGACCACGGCGGACTCAGTCGAAGTGGACGCGGAGGCACATACAGACAACGCGGCGGTCGACCCAAACGAATCGACTTAGGCCATGATTCCGCACGAGCCATGAACAGATTTGAATAAACAGCAAGGAGTCTCTCAACGTGGATATTGTTATCGCGGGTGGTATGGTTCGCGCGCTCCAAGGGCTAGCGGCAGCGGCTCCGACGTTGATCGTTGGTCTTTTTGTTGCATCCCTGTTGCGATACTACCTGGGGACCCAGGGTACCGTGCGGCTATTCGGCGGTGATAGCATCCGTTCGCTCCCGCAAGCTTGGCTGGTGGGGATGTTGTTGCCGGTCTGCTCCATTGGAGTCATTCCGATCATTCGCGAGATGCGGCGGATGGGGGTTCGTCCAGGAGCGATTACCGCCTTCGCCCTCTCGGCCCCGCTCTTCAATCCCCTTTCGCTACTCTATGGGTTAACCCTCTCGCGGCCGTTTATCATTGTCGGTTTTGCCATGGGCTCGCTGGTTGTCGTGACACTGCTCGGCGTTATCTGGGATCTCAAGGCCCCGGCACAAACCGTCGCCCCGGCTGCCGTTAGCAACCCGATCGGTTTGCGTCGATTGGGGGCCTGTGCCCTGTTCATGGCCCGTGAAGTGACTGGGCTAACTGGGTTGCTTACCTTGATTGCCGTGGCCGGGCTGGCGGTCTTGGGGATGCTTCTGCCGCACGGTGCGCTGCAAAGTTCGGTGGAACAACTTGATCCACTAGCACCTCTCAAGATGGCATTGGTGGCCGTCCCGGTATACGCCACACCGATGCTGGCGATGAGTCAACTCGGGATGATGTTCGAGCACGGTAATTCACCAGGGGCCGCCTTTTGCCTGTTGTTGTTGGGGACAGGGGTCAATTTGGCGACGTTGGTGTGGGTCGCAATAAACTACGGTCGCAAGGCGACGTTTATCTGGTTCAGTTCGTTATGCTTGATCGTCTTGGGCTGCGCCTATGCCGTCGATCGTCCGTTGATTCCTCCCGGAATCAAACCGGAGGGACACACCCACGCTTTTGATATTTACACCAATCCATTTACGCAGGGCGCGCCGGTGAGTGGCCCAAAGATCTTGGATACGGTCGGGAAAACAATCGGCCTAGCTGATTACATTGGCCTGGGAATTGTGGCGTTTGTCCTGCTAGGTGGCGTCCTAACGCGAACCGTGTTGGCGCGTCCTGCCGATCGCCTGCTCAACGAAGTACCAGCGGAAACCTTGGTCGATCCCAAGGTGGGCATGAACCGGCACGTCTCATCGCGGACCGTCGGTCTGACCTGTCTGTCGGGCTTGATGGCGTTTAGTATTGTGGGTTGTTATGCATTTTATCCAGCCCCCGACGAATCGCTCGAAGAAATGCGTTTGGCCCGAAACCTATTGTTGAGCGGCGTATCGAGCAAAGACTACGATGGGGCTTTACGTTGGATACCGATCGTAGACGATTGGTCTCGCAAGCTGGAAGTTGGTTATGCGATCCGCAACTTCGAATTGCGGCCGTATCAACAGATGCAAACCTATCTGCTACGAAAGAAACTCGAGTTGCTTGAGCACGCTATCGCACATGCGAACGAACATGCCATGGAAGATGCATCTTCGATGCATGCTGAGGACAAACTGCATCTCGAACATGAAATCGAGGAAATGAACGAATTGCGATTCGAGATTTCTCTGAATGCGAGTCGACTCCGCCAAGCTTTTGGAGTTAGTAGATAGGACGTGTTGTTGGTAAGTAAGTCCCATGATCTTCGTCTGCACTGCGAGCCCTGATGGCACATGGAGATGAAGGTGCGTTGGCGGCGAGTCAAACCTTGGCTGACTATAAAAGTTGTCGTGGGCCGCGACCTATCACCGTCTCTCAAATCGCTAACTGGCAGCCAGAGCTTCCACCGGTTCACCGAGCGTCCAGTGGCTGAAGTTCTCTGGATCGCGATGAACGCGGCGATAGAGGGTATCTCGCTCAATGGGCTCGCGTCCCGTCTCGCTAATCAACTCTCGAATGCGTTCTACGGACAGAATTTCGGGAGTGGTCGCGCCGGCATCGTGATAGATCAACTCGTGCCGTACCGTGCCATCGATGTCGTCCGCACCGTAATGCAAGGCCACTTGAGCAGTCTCGATGCCGAGCATGATCCAGTACGCTTTGATATGGCTGATGTTATCAAGCATCAACCGCGCCACAGCCATGTTCCGCAAGTCGGCCAGCGCTGAGGGTTTTTTGATTTCGTGCAACTCGGTGTTGTTGGGGTGGAAGGCAAGTGGTATGAAGGTCTGAAAACCGCCCGTCTCGTCTTGCAAGTCGCGGAGCCGCAGTAGGTGATCGACGCGGTGATACGCTTCTTCGAGGTGACCGTAGAGCATCGTGCAATTGCTCCGCAGTCCAATCTCGTGGGCCGTACGATGGACTTCGAACCACTTGCGGGCGTCCGCCTTGTGTTCGCAGATCTGATCTCGGACTTCGGAGTGGAAAATCTCCGCCCCGCCCCCCGGCAAGCTGCCGAGTCCAGCGGCGCGCAGGTCTTCCATGATTTCACGCAGCGGGCGTTTGGTCAGGAACTCGAACCAACCCACTTCGACCGGTGTCCAAGCTTTTAAATGAATTTTCGGGAAGTGGCTGTGCAGCGTTTCCAAAATACCTCGGTACCACTCGTAGCCCATCTTGTGGTGCAAGCCGCCGACGATGTGCATCTCGGTGCAGCCGTTTTCTGTCGCCTCGGCCCCCCGCGCGACGATCTGTTCGTCGGACATCAGGTAACCCTTCGGATCACGGAGATCGCTCCGGAAGGCACAGAACCGACAGCGGTAAATGCAGACGTTGGTCGGATTCAGGTGGGTATTGATGTTGTAGTAGGCCACGTTGCCGTGCAGGCGTTGGCGAACTTGATTGGCCAACTGCCCCAATTCCTGCAACGGGACCCGCGGATCGTACAGGGTCAGACCGTCTTCGAACGTCAACCGTTGCCCCGCCTCGACCTTTTCCCGAATCGCTTGGAACTGCTCGCGAACGCTCAACGCAACCATATTGCCCTTACCTTATCATCAACTACCAAGTGAGGGGGAGATTGCCGAACGTGGCGACCCGCCCCTGAAGATGGTTTTAACCGTAGCCCGAGAATCAGTGTAACTCAATTCGGATGGCTTAGTAGGGGAACCCTGTGTGGGTTGGAGGCACGCTCAGAGTGACGATGGAAACGATTGAACTGGCCGATGGGGGCTGGCTGCATCTGGATGCCAACTTTCTGGAACAACCGGCGGCCGACCACTATTTTGCGAGCCTGCGGGATGAATGCGAGTGGGAGGCGAAACCCGGAATTTTTGGGTACATGCAGCCCAGGCTTATCGCCACCCATGGCGATTCTGGAGTCAGCTACCGCTATTCCGGCGCGGTTTACGCCGCCCGTCCCTGGACGCAGACACTGACGGAGATCAAGCAGCGGATCGAAGCGGTGCAGGGCCAATACAATTACTGCCTGCTCAACCGCTACCGCACGGGTGCCGATAGCATGGGCTGGCACGCCGACGACGAACCCGAGATGGGCCCCACCATCGCTTCGTTGTCGCTCGGTGCCACCCGCCGCTTTCGCATGCGCCACAACGCAAGTCGCAAGACGATGGCCTTTGATCTGTGCCATGGAACGCTCATCATCATGGCGGGCAGCATGCAGTCGCATTGGCAACACGCCGTCCCCAAAACCAAACGCCCTGTCGGCGAACGCATCAATCTCACCTTTCGGCAGATATCGGTAGGATCAGCCGTTAGTCGTTGATCGCTCGATTTTCACAGGTCCGCACGCCTACATTTCACCGGCTTGGGACACCGTGGAACCGGCTGTTCCGACATGGAACTACACCATCTGCATGCTGTGAGGAACAAAAGAACAATGGCAAGTGAGAACTACCCCCGCTCGCCTTGCAAACGCAGTCCCAGCGGAAGCGATTCCCCAAGAATCTGCGTGGCCTCTTCGCTCCCCAACTTGCCGCCATCGCGGACGATCTGCACCATGTGGGCCGAGGCTTGCCGATCCTCTAGCCGAACAACCACCCGCTCGCGCAGCTCTTCCGCGATATCGCGGTATCGATCCTGCACGCGGCGAGCGCACAACATTAAGGCCAACGGATAGTTATCATCAGCGATTTGTTTTCTCAGTAGCTGTTCGATCCAGCCCGACACCACCTCGACATCCACCACGACGTTCAACGGACCGTAGGTTGGAAAACGAGTGCCAATGCGGCCCAACGCCCACAACATGGCCGACTGACATGGAGCCCACTTTTTGTTTTCGAGCAATTGCAATAACCAATCTCCGAGCAGATGCTTCTCCGACTTGGGTAACAATTCCAAACTCCCGACCAGCCGCAAGAGCTCGATCAACTCGTGTGGCGCCGTCCCTCCGCCCCCCTTGGCACGTTTGGCTGGATCGAGCACCATTCGCAGTGGACCGGCTATTTGTTGATAGACCGTCAGCTGCTGTCCAGCGGTGAAGCCCCCCGCAATGCGCCGCCATAAAATAAGCGATTCGTTGCGCGAACTGGGCGCTGCAAAACTGAGTTTACCGTGCACCGATCGCCACGTTTCCGCGACTCGCCAATCATCGGCTGCCAGGCCATAGCCGGGACGCAGGCTGTAACCGAGTAGATTCAACCAGCGGGCTTCGTGCGCGGCGCTCTTCTTCCGTCCACTGTTGAACTCCATCAACGTCTGCCACATCGATCGCAGCAAGTTCGGTGGCCAACTCGACCGACTGATCTCCAACGCTTCGGTCAGTACCGGTACCAACTTGGACGGTTGCAGCTCGGAGCCTGAGTCACCAAAGACCCGTTGCAACACACCCCGCGCGGCGGCCTCAGCTTGTTCGTCCAAAATCCCGTCTTGGTTCGCGGCGAGCTCGCTGGCGGTAAAATCGGTTTGCGTACTCCCGCGAACGTCGAACTCCAGCTTCCAGCGATGCTCACTCGTGGTATCGCGACACCACATTTGCAACGTCCCAATTTGCGTCAACTCGGTATCAATGACCACAGGCAGCGTGTCGCGTCGTTTGCGTCCAGCCAGGTCGAGGACGGTGCGAATCGGAGGGAGTTGCACAAAATGCTCCGCGTCGATCGGCACACACTCACCCATGCGATCGGCCAGACGCGTCGTGGAGTAGAGGAGCGGGAATTGGACAGGCTGGCCGATAGCCAACTCGAGCGGTTGTTCGGCTAGCTGAAATGCATCGCCGGGACTGGCCGAACCCGGAACAATACACAGCGCCTGAGGCGGATGAGCCGAAGTCTGCAAATAATAGGAACAGGCCAACTTGGCTTCGATCTGCACTCCCGCACCACGGCGCACTTTGCCAAAGTAAGCTGCTCCCATGGCCACAGCCAGATCTAGACTTTCTCCATCCAGTACCCCCGGACGCCAGTCGGCACTCAAACCGCTCTGGCCGGCAAACCAGCTCGCGACAACATCCAGCAAGCGATCGGTCAACAAACGGCTGGTCATCACACCGCCATTGAACAAAATCCAGTCGGGGCGGGCCAACTGCACATCATCCAGAGTGCTCAGCGCTTCATCGCTACGCCCATCGCGTCGATGATTCCACAAGAATGCGGCCAAATGGCAAGTCACCCGCGGATCGGTCGCGAAGGGCAAACCAAACTCTTGAAAACCTATTTGCTCTCCTTGTGGACGGGATTGTAGGTCGCACCCAGGGAAGAATCCCTCGAGCACCGTCGCAGCCACTTCGGCAACCGTGATATCGACTTGATTTCCACCACCAATCAGTTTCGAACCGGTCCCCGGTAGATGCATCGTAAAGCTCTCGCACTTCTCAGTATCGCTGGCGGGGCGATCGGCGAGCAAGGTCTCCTTGGCCACTCGGCAAGCCTGGCGGAGTGCATCCCAACTGCGCGGCGGCAACCGCTGCCCACCGGTCAACTTGTGCTCGGCGAACTTGGCAAGGGCCAAATCGATGTTATCGCCTCCGAGAATCAAATGCTGTCCCACCGCAACGCGATGCAGCGACAAACGTTGATGGTGCAATTCGTTAAGCGTTGGAGCGGCGGATGAAAGAGTTGCAGAGGCAGTGGTTTCTCGTACCCGAATCAACGTAAAGTCGGTTGTCCCGCCACCGATATCGCACACCAAAATTGTCTGGCCCACCTGGACCAGCGACTCCCACTGTGCACTGTGCCGCGACAGCCAAGCATAAAACGCCGCTTGAGGTTCTTCGATCGGCAGGACGCGGGCAAGCCCGGCTTGTTTGGCAGCTTCGATGGTCAACTGCCTCGCCACTTGATCAAATGAAGCGGGGAGTGTCAGGACAACGTCCTGTTCTTCCAGCGGATGCGACCTGAAGGCCGCATCCCACGCCTGCTTGATCTGTGCCAGGTAGCTCGCGCTGGCCGCCACCGGCGATAGCTTCTCCACTCCTTCGTCGCTTTGCCAAGGCAAGATGGGACTCTGCCGATCGACCCCCGCATGCGACAACCAACTTTTCGCCGAAGCGATCTGTCGGCCTGGCAATTGCAAACCGCGATCGCGGGCCAACGTACCGACGACCGGGCTATCCGCCAGACTCTGTGCTTCGGCGGCTAAGGGCTGATAGTGAAAGCTCGGGAGCAAGTTTCTTTTTTCCGAAGTGCCAAAATCAACCCACTGTTCGACCGGGAAAACATGAATGGGCGCAGTGGCTTGTTGTGTATCGACATAGGCTACGGCGCAATTGGTCGTCCCCAAGTCGATCCCCACGACATAACGACTGGGCAGTTGCTCGAAGCCATCGTTCGCTTGCGATTCGTTCACGCGCCGGTCGCCTCGGCTGCTTCACGCACATTGAACTCGAGCTTCCATGCTTGCTGGCCAGTGACACTCTTGCACCACAACTCGAACACCCCCAGCTCCGACACGCGGCTGAGGAACTTGACTGGGACCACACTCTCTTCGACCCCGTCTTCGGTTGGCAAGGTCAGTTCGAGCGGAGCGGTCTCGACCAGTTCTTCTTCGTCCCACTCGCGCAGGACCGTCCCCACCGTGTCTTGCTGTCGATGCGCGGCCGCAAAGAAACGGAATTTGGCGGGGCGTCCCACGACCAAACCAATTTCGCGACTGGGGACACTCAGCTCACTTCCCTCTTCCATCCCAAACGGAACGACGCACACCGCTTGCAGCGGCCGTGGCATACCGGGGATGGCCAACCCGGCCGTTTCGATACCGACATAATAGCTCCGCGCCGTCCCACCGCGAATGCGAATGCCGCCGCGTTGTTTGGCCCAACCATAATAGGCGGCACCCCGCGCGACAGCGTAATCGAGGTCTTCGTGATCTCCCAGCTTCAGCGTGGGCCGCCCGAGCATATGACAGATGGCGTCGTTGAGTCGCCGCTGGATGGCGGGTCCTTTGAACACGCCGCCGTTGAGCAGCAGATGGAGTTGCCGGTACTCGTCGATCGAGTTGTCGGCCAAAAAGCTAGCCACATGGCGGGTGATCCCCGAGTCGGCTTCGAAGGGGAGTCCCAGTTCGTAAAAGCCCGAGTTGGGTTCACGGTTGGGCCGCGCGTCGGCTTCGCACATTGGAAAGAAGCCGTCGAGGAGCAGCTGCTGAACTTCCTCTCGGTTGACTTCCACGCTGACCGTACCACCAATCAGCTTCGAACCACGCCCCAGGACCGAAATCGTCTCCACTTCTTTGCCATCGACCGCCAACAGCGACTCTTTGGCGCGGCGACAGGCGTGCCACAGCGAGATCGATTGCCAGGGATTAAGCCGAGTCCCTTTTTCGGCAAACTTTTGAGCCACAAAGTGCGCTAGAGCGAGGTCCATGTTGTCGCCACCGACCAGCAAGTGATTGCCGACCGCAACGCGTCTCAGCACCAACTCGCCTTGCTCCTGTTCAACCCGCACCAAAGTGAGATCGGTGGTCCCACCACCCACGTCGCACACCAGTAAGCAATCCCCCTCCTTGGCCGACTGACGCCAACTCTCACCCGCCTTGTCGAGCCAATGATAGACTGCGGCTTGGGGCTCTTCGAGCAAGATAAAGTCGGCGGGCAGTCCGGCCGCCAAGGCTGCTTCTCGCGTCAACTCGCGAGCCGCCATATCGAACGAAGCCGGCACGGTGAGTGTAACCAATTGTTCGGCCAGCGGCGACTCGGGAAACTGAACCGCCCAGGCATCGACCAACTGCCGCAATAAGAACTTGGTGGCCGTTACCGGGGAGAACTTACTGACCTCATCGGGGCTTTGCCAGGGGAGCAGCGGCGCATGGCGATCGACGGCCGCGTGGCACAGCCAGCTCTTGGCAGCCAGAATAGTTCGCTCTGGATTTTCTGCCGAAATGGTGCGGGCATAGCTACCTGCGACCGTCGGATAGGCAGGCATGTCCGGGATGGCATAGATCCCTGCCGAGTTTTCAGCCGGCGTGGGGACGTACAGAAAACTGGCCAAACTCGGCAGCGCCTCGGTCTGGTTGGGGCCGGTGATCTGTTCAATCCGCAACAACTGCAACTTAGGCTTGTCGACACTCAGCTCGCTGAAGGCCACGACGCAGTTGGTCGTGCCTAGGTCGATTCCGATCGAGTACTTGCGCATGTTCAATTCACTTCTATTTCAGTCGGAGCCAAGACCCAGGCGTCGTTGCGTCCGCCACTCCACTGCGGAATCTCGCAGCACGTCGCTTGCCAACCGCGGTGGGTAATCGTGCCGCTTGCCCCCGACGACTTGCCAATCAAACGCATGCGATTGGGGGAAGCGTTCGCGGGAACATCGCACACCGCACCCTCATCTTGCTCCGCCAAGGGCTGGATCGCAAACAGGCGATCGAGCGTCTTGCGACAGTCTTTGAGGACTTCGCGGGCCGCGGCACCGATCTGCGCGTCCTGGAATTGATCGAGTGGCTCTTGCACCAAGTCGAGCAAACGAGCTTCACGCTGCAGGGTGCTGAGCAACGTCAGCGCCTCGCTGCGGCTCGGAGCGGCAGGCTTTGACTTGGGCGGCTCGAGTTGGGCTGGTGTAGCCGGAGTAGCCACCGGAGTGGGGGCCGGCAAGCTCTTCGAATCCAGGGCCACACGAATGCGCTCAGCCACCTCGCGTTGAAACAACGCGGCAAAAAAAGCTCGGAATGCAACACCAATAGACATGAAGGGTCCTCGGACGAGTCAAAACTTGGTTCCCAGAACCTGTAATTTTACGGGGTTTGCGCTATCTCGTTTAGGGCCCTTCAGTTCCACACTGGATAATCACGCCGAGGCAGGGGTTCGCCCCTTGTCATTGGAAAGACGCGAATGGCATTTACCGCGACCACGTCCAGCGCGGTACTGGCGGATTCATCGAACGATCCATGAATACGTATGCAGATCCGTCGGAAGCGAAATCCGCAATAATTGCAATGTATTCATCCCGGTCCGTTGTCATCAGATACCAAGGGGCTTCTGGACGCATAGCCTTTGGATTTTTGGTGATTCTCTCAGGGCCGCTGTGGTCATCCAACAGCACCGCACCCACTTCTTCATAAGATGGCACAGGTCCCTTGATACGTATCCATCCATCTGTTTGAAACAAGAATGGCAACTCACCTGGGACATGGTCAATAGCATCCGGACCGGCAACGCTCCAACAGGGTTGACCACCAAATTTATTCCTTAAGCCATTTCCAAACTCGATGCATCCTCCCTCTCGCGAAGAAACCTCACGAAATGTCTTCGATGAATAGAATAGCGGCAACCAATCATCCGGCATGTTATCATCAAATTCGCGCCAGCCTTCAATTAGAACTTCACCAAACAGCCTTGTGCCGTGCGGGGGCGGAATTAAACCTCGTCCCAATGAACTACGAGGTACAAGCAAACTGAACTTCGGGTCGGCGATATAATCTGGTGGTTCACAGTAATTCTCAAAATCCGACCAGTGCCAAAGGTGCAGAACGTAGTCACCGCCAAGGTCAATCATGGGAGGTTCATGCACGAGTTGCGCGAGCAACGACATGCCTTGCGGCCAGTGCTTACGCGACAAACCCCACGGAAGTCCTCCGAGCTTAGATCGCAGGCGGTCTTGTCGAGGGCCGAGTACCCCAAGTGAAAAGATGGGCTCAAAATTCTTCATGTTTCAGGACTTTCACATGACATTGCGGTGACTCCTTGAAGCGTACCTGTCGACGCATCGCCTTGGCAACCACTCAAGTTAACAGAAAACGAATCCAAGGCTTAAAAGGAGGGTGGATTTGAGCAGCCTCCGATGTTGAATCGGCGGCTTCACAGGTCTCCCAACTGCTGACGCAAGCGGCGTAGGATGCGGCTGCGGATTTGGCGGACCGTGGCATCGGTTACCTGAAATTGCTGAGCCACCACCGCCGTCGGAACATTGTCGATCACCGACCGCTCGAAGATCTCCCAACTCCGCTCGGTGAATTCCCCTCGCATCTGAGCGATCGCTCGAGCCAACAACCGCGTCCGCTCGAGCTCGCTGGTCGGCTCCTCACTCGGCAGCGACTGCTCTTCGGCGATCGCGTTCAAGGATCGTAAGGCGGTCGAGCCCCCAGGGGCGGTGTGCCGCGATTCCCGCCGGATCAGGTCGCGGGCCTTGTTGGCCGTAATCGTCCATAACCAGCCCCGAAATGATCCATCCGCGCGGCGACTCTCAAACGTGTTCAATGATTTGGACACAGCCCAGAAAACGTCCTGCACGCAGTCGGCCGTCCGCTCGGCGTCGAGCCCACACCGCTGACACCAGTGTTGGACCAGGGGACCGTAAAGTACGACCAGCTCACTCCACGCTTCCGTATCGCGCTGCTGGGCGCGACGCAGCAGGCTGGAGCGAGTGCCAGTTGACGGAGTGCCATTAGACGGAGAGCCAGCAGACGGAGTGAACGGGGGCACAGCTGTCACGCTCCATTCGTTCTTGAAATAAGGGGAATCAGCAGCCTTGTTAAACTACCATACACTAGCATATCCGAAAGCGAGCGTGAGCCGATGTTATCGACCAGCCCTACCACAGCCGACGAATGTGTCGCCCACGACGACCTGCGAGCCTATCTCTCAGGTTGGGCCGACGAGGCATTGGAGTCGCGAATTGAATCGCACTTGCCCCACTGCAGCCGCTGCGGTGAAACCATCGCGGGATTGGAAACGGACGAAGTGACCTTGGTCAACTGGCTGCGGGGAACCCACCTCGCCAGTCACTCCGCAGAGCGACCTAGTGACTCGCCAACGGTTGATCCCATGGTTGATCCCATGGTTGATTCGATGGTCGATGCGATGTTGGCACGGGCCAAATCCATTCGCCAGGCTGATCCGGCGCCCGCCGATGGCCTGGAATCACTTGGCCCGGAATCACTTGGCCCGGAAGCACATGGCCTGGAATCGCATGGCCTGGAGCCCATCCACATTGCCGGCTACCAACTCGTGCGACCGCTGGGGGTGGGCGGCATGGGGGCCGTTTACTTGGCGCGACATCGTTCACTCGGCAAGCTGATGGCACTGAAGGTCATTCGGGCCAACTCGCCAGCAGCTCGGCTAGAGGTGGAACGCTTCCAGCGAGAAATTCGAGCGGCCGGCGGCTTGAACCACCCCGCTATCATCAACGCCACCGATGCCGGTGAACACAACGGACTGCACTTCCTGGTCATGGAGTACGTCGAAGGGCTCGACTTGGGACAACTGGCTCGCACTGTCGGTCGGCTGGAGGTCGCCGAGGCTTGCGAGTTGATGCGAGTTGTAGCGGTTGGCCTGAACCACGCTCACGCGGTCGGTATCGTCCATCGCGATATCAAGCCGTCGAACGTGATGCTGGGCACTGGCGGCGCCGTCAAGATCCTAGACTTCGGTTTGGCGCAGCTTGGCAAGTGGAACGAAGCGGTCATCGAACAGACGACTGTCGGGCAACTAATGGGAACACTCGACTACATGGCTCCCGAGCAGGCCGAGAATCCTGCCACCGTCGACTATCGAGCCGATCTGTACGCACTTGGCGCGACCCTGTTCCGACTGCTGGCCGGACGACCGCCGCTGGCACCAACGCCCCACATGTCGCCGCTGGCCAAACTGCGTTTGTTAAGCCACGCCATCCCTCCGAGGCTAAGCACGCTGCGAGACGACCTGCCTCCCGCTCTGGTGCAACTGGTCGCTCAACTTCTCAGTCGCCACCCCGAAGAGCGCCCAGCCAGCGCTGCCCACGTGGCCGAAGCACTCGAGCCATTCAGTGTTGGCAGCGACCTGCCGAGTTTGCTGACGGATGCCATAGAACAATTGAAAAACCAGCCCGAGCCAAACTTGGCGATGGCCTCACAGGGCAATGCCCTCGCAAACGACGCGGTGGGTGGTCTGGGTGAACCGAGGCTACAGACGGCGCCGAATGGCACAGGCCCTGGAAAGCGAGCGGGCTGGCGGAATCGCGTGATGGCGTTGGCCAGTGCTGGACTTCTTCTTCTGGCCTTTGCCGCCGCCGGTGTGTTCATCAAGCTGGAACTGGAAAAAGGGCAATTGATCATCGAGTCCGATGCGGCGGATGTATCGGTCCGCGTGCTGCAAGAGGACCAAGTCGCCAAGGAATTCGAATTGCAAACCGGCCCCAACAGCATCCGGCTCAAGGAAGGGAAGTACGAGGTGCTCATCGCTGCTGGCGCGGATTCCGTAACGCTCGAGAACGGCGTCTTCAACTTGACCAAAGGAGGTATCGTGGTCGCCCGCGTGTCGCGATCCGCTGCGCGATCCGATGCTCGCTCGGAGCAGCCTGGCACTGCCGAGAACTCGCAGCCTAACTCGCAGCCTAACGCAGCTCTGCTTACTCAAGAATTGCTGGCTTATCTCGAACTGCAGCGCACGCTGGGCAACGGGCATCCATCGTTGCTGACGAAGCGGCGACAACTGGAGACATTGTTGCAATACCAACAAGACGGATTACCAGGGTTGCTCGATCAAGCGGGAATTGCACAGGCGGATAAGCCGCCGACCAACAGCACCAGCACAACGAGTCCTCGCGAAGCCAGTCGCCCGTCCAGCACAGGAGATCCGGTTTACGACGGCAAGCCGCTCAGCGAATGGCTGACTGTATTCAAGGAAGAACGCAAGCAAGAAAAAATGGTCGAAGCCGCAGCAGCCATCGCGGCCCTGATCAGTCCGGCGACTAAGGAGCAGATTGCCAATTTCTTGTTTGATATCGGCCCTAGCTACAGCTACTTGCAGGACACCAACGTCGACTTACTCACAGAGCTTGACTATCGTTTGTTTGATTTGCTGCGGCTGGCGCTGGCTGATGAGTATCCAGCTAGGCTGTTGAGCGAATTGCAGTGGACGGAGGACTCTGTCTGGCGCAATCGACTGGTCTCAATGGGAATACGGCTGGAAGATTTTGGCAATCGACAATTGTTGGCATGGAGTCGTCAGGAGATCGCCAGCGATGAGATCACCGAGCCGCTAAGAACATCGCTTGGCTATTTGCTTGTCAGCGCAGCCGCCTTTCCGGTAAAACCAGCGGAGGTGCAAGCTGTAGCCAAGCAGATCGTGTTGGAGGAGCCTCGTTTCCCGCGCGAGTTGTTGTATCGCTCTCCCCACGCGTTTGCCAACTACGATCAGCCCTTGATGGTTGCCATGGTTGAGCAGATTCGCAAGTGCCTGATGGACATGACGGCAACCCAGGAAGAGGTCACCGCAGCCTGCCTGGCCATTCAGGCGTTTCTTTGGGAGGGCCAATCGGCGGCAAATGAAACGGCCTCGGAGGAACGTCGTGCGGTCGTGCGCGCATTGGCTGATGACGAAGAGCTGGTCCATGCGATCCGTATGCGGTTGGAGCAGCTGCTCTCGATCGCTGACTGGGAGACTCAGACGGTTACCCTAGATCAAGACTATGATGCGGTACATCCAAATACTTCCCTAAATTTGAGAAGGCCACCCAGTGCTCAGTTGACCCGAGGCGGTCGAAACTCGAGTCCGCAAGGGGTTACGTGGGCTTTGGCGGAGCGTGTAGCTTGTTATCCACTCGAGCTGCTCGATGTCATCGAAGCGCTCGCGTTGGCAAAGCAGTTGGTCGCGCCGCTAGAGAAACTCAATTCAACCTTCGGCGACACGCATCAACGCGTGGCAGAGCGTTTTGCGGACGTTTATGCCGTGACCATTTCGTGGCCATCGCGTCAACTTTCCAACTTCACTCCCTCCCAAGCTGGCAACACTGCGGGGGGCAAACTTACGATCGCGGAATTAGTCTCTGTCCGCGTTGCCGAGTTGCTCGAAGAGGCCCCGGAGCCAGCCGAAGAGCATTCAGATGGCGAACAATGATTAATTCTTAAAACACAGAGACACGGAGTTCACAGAGCACACCGCGCGGAGTCTCAATGTCCTCTGTGCCTCTGCGTTTATTTATTCGCCTTCGACTGACGACTTGCGTGCATCCGTTCGTTTGTCCCCGTTAACTGTTTTCTCGGCTTGCGATTTCCCCGGCTCACTAAGGGCGGAAATGCATGAGCGGCGAAAACCAACGTAACCAACTCCAATGGTCAGTACACAATATGCCGCTAGCGTGAAGGGACTGGCGCCATGCTCAAGCAATCTGGGGGTATCGAGATACCGGTCGCCGGAAAACCAAGCCACCGCGATGTAGGCTCCGTTTGCGAGCACGCAGAAGTTCGCGATGAACCATATCCAATCGCGGCGGACAAGCATGGCAACCGCGAGGGGAGCCAATACACCAATCAACAACCCAGCCCACAGCGTCACCAATGGAAACGGATCCGGCTCAAAGAAACTATACGGCAGACGCCAGGGCCTCAACTCGGCGGATTGGAGCACTCCACCACAACACGCTCCACCGATAATATGCCCCATCTCATGCGTGAACGTCATCACGACCCACGACACAACGAGTAAAAACAGAAATCGGAAAATGCGCAGCGACAATTGTCGAGCCTCTAAGCAGGTCGCCATATTTCTTGCGGGATAGAACTACCCGGAGTTATTTTATCGCCCCGCGACATGCCCAATTTACCATCAGGAAACAGCTGATCCGTACCGTGGGTGCAAAATATTGTGCATCGGCCCTGAAGCATCTGTTAGCGAGATCGAGCTGAATACGCGACAAAGGCAATCGAGATAGGTACGCATAGAACACAGTAGGCGAAGCTTGTCCAGAAATTTCCCGCTTCAGAGGGAATCAACATAAAAGGGGCCGAAATTAGGATATTCGAAAACGAATATAGTATCGAATGGGTAAGCAGCCTTGATTCCAACTGTCTTCCCAAATAGATAGCACCAATTGCTGTCGGTATCAGGCCGACAATGAAACCAATAACCACTAGGACTGGACTGTCGATATATGATTCGATCGATGGTCCAATGGTCATCGCAAGCGGGAATGCCACCATTCCCCATCCGACCCCGACCACGCAACCGATAACAAACCAGATTGCGATGGCGACGAAGATCGCACGCCAGTTCAGTGGAGTCATTGTCGAATCTTGGTGAAGACTCGACGTTACTGAGGGTTTATATGGATTTGTGCTCAAGTTGTTTACTCATCCGACGCATGGTTGTAGTCACCAGGTTCCGCCGCGTGACTGGCTGTGCACAAGTGACCGTCCACCGATTCTTTCGTGCAGTGTCGGGTTCCGCCGCGCGCTGGGTTTGTTGACCAAGCCAGGATCTTGGTACCGGTCATTGTAGCGTCGACACTAGGTCGCTGAAAATAGTTCTTGGTCGGCAGCGACTCGCCTCGGTGCCGGGCGATGTGGATTCCCGCCGCAGTTGGTCTCTGGTCGGTCAATAACGTGCGTGTACGTGCGGTCTGCAGGCGGCGATGAGTTCCAAGCTAAAATGCCGCATCGGATCCCCTTGCATCGATAGCCCCGGACATTATTAAATCGATGGCTCCGAACAATCTCTTCAATCGCCTTCCAATCCCACCATAGTTCGAATGGCTGCGAGATATCAAACCAACGTCCACCCGACCAAAAGAGCAAGAGCCGAGCGATCTAGTTCACCGCTTGGTTCGCGCCGAACCCAGCCGTTTGACGATCCACTCAGGATCACGCCTGCAGTCTAAAATCGCATAGATTTCGATGATCCGCCCCTCAAGCAAATAGTACGCAGCGAAGGGAAACCGTTTGACTAGCATCCGATAAAAGCCCTCGGACATCTCGTGGATGCCAGCGAACACTTCCAGGGAGCGTACGTCTGCCTGAATGCAGTCGAGAAAATAGTCTCCCAGCCCCGCAGAGGCGAGTTCATAGAATTTCCAACCCTCCCGCAAATCCTCTTTCGCGCTTTCAAGTAGCTGGATTTCCACGCAGTTCCTTCCTTAGGTCGGCAATGGCGGTATCCCAGTCGAGGAACTTCAGTTTTCCCTCAGCGACGAGTCGCCGCCGTTCATCCAAAATTGCTTTGTGCCAATCTGGTGATGGCAGATCTGCGGGTCTCCGCGAGATGTCTGCCCAGATGGCCTCCATCGCTTCCAATTTGTCAGCAAGCGTCATGCTCTCCAGGGGTAATTCAATTGACATTCCAGCATCTCTGTACTTAGGGAAAAGCTTCTAGGGCGAAGCTTCAGTCTTTCATCGCGAACGACCGAAATCATCCAGTTCCGGCAGTTGATCTGTTGTGTAGGAGTGACTGGCCACCGGAACTTGGCTGCATTTCATTGGGTACGCCCGTCATGGGCATAAGTTTATGGGGTGCATCCCTCGGGATTAGTCCCCTGTGCGAGACTGGGAGTCTCAAGGAGTTCAGTATACCAAATGACAACTCCGATTGATAAAGCACTAGGCGAAGGCAACTGCGTACGGGCGACCGTGGGTGGGAAGGAAGCCCCAGCCAAAACTGCGAGGTTACGAACAGAAACGTCATACAAGGCCGGACCGGTCGGGCGAGTGAGCCAATCATCACAAAGCCGTTCCCAGTTGACCGATCAGGTAAATGACGAACTTGCGCAGCGAAAATTTATGTTCTTATCCGGGGAGACCTGC